>CAYSPL010000076.1:0-1533 GCA_964432915.1 uncultured Maribacter sp. | reverse complement strand
GAATAACTTGGGTATTGGCACCCATTCGCACCATTCGTAGATAATCGTTGGCATTAAAGAAAACTTCACCCTTATGATCATTGGTATTCACAACGAAACCACGTGGAATAACATGACGACCATCAGTATCGCGAAGGCCATGTTTTATTTGCCCAAACAGTGCTGATGAAAATAGAATAGTTACAAAAAATAGTGGATAAAGTCGCATACTTATAAATATTTTGAAATATAGGTTTGGAGTGTAAAAAATCTATCCCGTGGCATCCTGCCTCATATAGGAAATAAAAAAGGGATAAAGACTAAACTTTATCCCTTTTAAAAACTAAACTCAAAAACTGATTATGTTTTTTTGTATTGATTAACGATATCCGTTGTTGGTTGGGTCAGACTCTAACAAAGCTGGGTTTTGTTCCAATTCTTGTAACGGAATGGGTAACAAAACGTGCCATGGTCTAATATTCTGGGCAGGATTCCAAAACCTGTACTCAATATTTTCCATTACGTCAAACAAAATCCCCCAACGAATCAAGTCATATCGTCTATGTGCTTCAGCAGCCAGTTCCCATTTACGTTCGTCGTAAATAGCTTCCCTGAAACCCTGTTGATCTAATCCTGTCAAATCCCATTCTTCTTGCGTTTCATAAGCACGTTGTCGTATTGGATTAAGATACTGAAATGCACCTGCTGGTCCGTTCAATTCATTTTCACATTCAGCAGCCATTAAATACACATCGCCCAATCGAAACACCATACGATTATCTTCATGATTAAAGCGTGGTGAAGTTGCCAAATCTAAATTCCAGAATTTTGGCATGTAGGGGAAATTAAGCTCAAACCCTAAGTAGTTATCCACTATATTCAATGGTCTTCTTAAATCGTTCAACGGAAAGTTCTCTGCAAAATCTTGCGAGGCTACTTGTAAGCCTGTTCCATTAAAAGCCTCCCCTCTTTCTGCAAGGGCAGCACCTAGAGCACTCCTTTCGTCCGAATTGGCTGGTTCATCCCGTAAACGAGGGTTGAACATACTTGGCCTCCAACTGTTATTTCCAGCAAAGGCTCTTCCGGGGAAAGCAGGATCGAATATACCTTCGATATCTCTTGCAAAATCTAAGGACCAAATGATTTCTGCGTTATATTCATTAGCTGGGTCAAAAACTTCGGCATAGGTGGGCAACAACACATGCGGCGATTCATTGATGATTTCGAGGCATTTGTTCAGCCCGGCCTGCCAGTTTTGTTGTTTCATATAAATTTTCGCTTCAATTATGGCGGCTGCCCATTTTGAAGCCCGACCTCTTTGGTCATCGGGATATGAATCTGGTAAAATGGATTGTGCAAATTGTAAATCTTCAATTACACCGTCGATGATGATGTTTTCATCCGTTCTGCCCAATACTCGTACTTCGTCAAGTGTCAAAGCCTCTGTATAGTAAGGTGCATTGCCCCAAAGATTGGTAATATGCCAATAGGCCAATGCGCGCAAAAATCTAGATTCTGCGATAACCTCTGTTCGCACATCTTCGGTTATGGCTT
>CAYSPL010000075.1:0-1885 GCA_964432915.1 uncultured Maribacter sp. | reverse complement strand
CCTATTCCATGTAAAACACCTCTTCCAGTGTGGTTGAAATAGGAGAGTTGTCCGGATTGGTTTCCATAATATCCGCCATAAAGGTCCACCATTTTTGTACTATGGGATTGTTGGCCAAATCTTGGGAGCCACCTTCACCTGATACCTTTTGAAAAGCAAAAAGTGTATCGGTTTCCTCATCAAAAAAAATGGAATATTCACTTACCCCAGATTCTTTTAAAAGGGCCTTTAGTTCTGGCCAAAGTTGGTTGTGGCGTTCAGTATAGATTTTTTTTTGACCTGGATTTAACTTCATTTTAAAAGCGAGTCGTTTCATGATTAGAGCATTTTAAAGGTAATGGTCATGCATATTTCCGCTTCTTGCGCTTCCGCATTCTATTGGCCTTAGCATCCCCTATGAATTTTTCTTTTTCGGGATTCCAAGTTAACGGTCGATTTAATTCATAAGCGATATTTGCAATATGGCAAAGACTGGCAGACCGATGGCCAATTTCAACATCACAAATGGGTTGTTGTCTGGTTTTAATGGCATCCAACCAATTTTGGTAGTGGTTGCCTTGGTCTTGGAAAAGTTCTGCTGGGTCTTCATCATTAGGCATCAAAATTGAACTTGGCGTGGTCTCCAAAAAACTTCGGCTTACATCCAAACTTCCTTCACTACCGATAAATCGAACCGCCCACCCACGGCCAAAATCTTCGTGTACCAGTTCAATGCCGTTTTCATAAAACATTCGTAGGCCCCTTGTGGCTTTTGGGTCTTTTGGCGGGATAAACGAAACGGGGCCAGTGCGATCCATACCTAGGCACCACTGTGCAATATCAAACATATGGGTACCCCAATCGGCCAAGCGACCGCCACCAATTTCTTTAAAATCGCGCCATGCTGGGTAGGTTTTTACAATTTCTGGTGCAATGCTCTCATGATAGCTTAACAAAGGAGCTGGACCACACCATAGATTCCAATCTATACCAACAGGCGTTGCTTGAAATGGTAGGTCGTAGCTGCGGTAAGGGTCACCCACATTGACCAGTACTTTTTTGATTTCTCCTAATTTTCCCGATTTTACGATTTCATTCGCCTTGATAAATTTGGCCCAAGAACGTTGCATACTCCCCACTTGAAGCACACGGTCGTATTTCTTTAGGGCATTGACCATATCCCTGCCGTCTTTGATGGTATTGGTCATAGGCTTTTCACAAAAGACATCCTTGCCAGCTTTCATGGCGTCAATGGCTTGTTTGGCATGCCAATGGTCAGGGGTGGCGATGACCAAGGCATCAATATCTTTGCGTTCTAAAAGTACTTCGTATTGCAAATAAGTGGCAACTCCATTGTAGTTAGCTACATTTCGTTTTTCCGCATAAAAACCTTCTACCAATTTTTTAAACCCTAATTGTTTTGATTCCCAAACCTCGGCTCCAGCAACAATTTGTACTTCGGTATGGGTCAAGAACTTGTTCGCCAAAATACCACCCTGTTTCCCAAGACCGATATAACCCAAATTGATTTTATCGTTAGGAGCGGTAAAGCCCCTACCGAGAACATGGCGCGGTACTATACTGATAAGCCCCGCTGCAAAGGCCGTGTTTCTTATAAATTTTCTCCTAGAAACACTATTACTTTTTTGGTCTTTTTTTATTTTGGATTTATTCATACTTTCAAGTTCAAGGCCCGACTTTTCTCTATGGTTTGCGCAAACAGTTAGGTGCTAAATGGCTGGTGTACTTTATAAGCTACTAGTATTTTTATTACTAATAGAACCCAACAAGTTTATTGAATTTACAAACTTTCTTTAATCGTACTTCTGGTGCTACTCCATTTTTAACAACTCACTACCTGCCAATAAAAAAGCTCCAGTACCATAATTTTGCCAGCTATCCGCAG
>CAYSPL010000074.1:0-2079 GCA_964432915.1 uncultured Maribacter sp. | reverse complement strand
GTTTGATGCGGAGCCAAAAACGATTGACCCTAAGACTATTGATGTTGGTAAAAAAGAACATCAAGATTTTGCCTATGAAATGGCACAAAAATCCATCATCTTATTAAAAAATGAAAACAATCTATTGCCTTTAGACAAGTCAAAGATTTCTTCACTGGCGGTTATTGGGCCTAATGCCACCGAAGAACGCCCGAAAAAAGGAACGTACTCGCTTTTAGGCGGTTATTCTGGACTGCCCCCTTATTATGTATCTGCATTGGAGGGAATTCAAAACAAAGTCGGTGACGACATTAAAATTAACTACGCCAAAGGCTGTGATTTATTAAGTAATTCTAAAGAAGGGTTCGCCGAAGCCATTGCGGCTGCCAAAAAATCTGATGCTGTTGTATTGGTTGTCGGAGGTTCACGCAAAACGGGTGGCGAAGGGGTAGACCGCTCAGATTTGGATTTATTTGGAGTGCAGTAGGAGTTGGTTGAAGTCATCCACAAACCAGGAACACCTGTCATAGTAGTCTTAATAAACGGTCGCCCATTGACCATCAATTATATTGCGGATAATATTCCATCCATTCTAGAGACCTGGTACCTGGGTATGCATTCTGGTGATGCCATTGCTGATGCGCTATTCGGAGACGTGAACCCTGGTGGTAAATTAACGGTTTCCTTTCCGCGGTCCGTGGGTCAGTTACCAGTGACTTATTTAGAACGACCAGATTTTATCGGCTCAGGTAAGGGCTTGTACAAAGACAACGATAAATCCCCTTTATTTCCTTTTGGCTACGGATTAAGCTATACGACTTTTGATTATTCAGCACCAAGATTATCAGCTAACGAAATAACGCCTAATGGCAACGCTACCGTTGCCGTTGAAGTAACCAACACCGGGTCAAGAAGTGGCGATGAGGTGGTACAGCTCTACGTACGCGATGATTTCGCTTCTGTTGGTAGGTATTTGAAGCTTTTAAAGGGTTTTAAACGGATTACGCTGGAACCTGGCGAAACCAAGACCGTATCATTTGACTTGAGTTTTGATGAACTTGCCATTTTAAATGCCGAACTTAAAAAAGTAGTAGAGCCGGGAACGTTTACAATATCCGTGGGTTCATCTTCAAGAGCGGAAGACTTAAAAACAACAACCTTTAGGGTAAAATAATTTTGGTTCTAGTTGACATGAGTTTGATAATTACAACTGATGTCATTTCGAGCGCAGTCGAGAAATCTCAAAAATAGAACGTTCAATGAGGTCTCGACTTCGCTCGACCTGATTAAATCAATATTCTTGATAATCAATTACATATCAACTAGATTTAACGCGAACTCACTTTAATTAAGTGTACTTAAAGTCATTACCAAATCGCATACGGATTATAGTTTTATATTTGTACGTATTAAATAGTTGATTATGGATACGAAACTAACTCTAAAGCTTAATCAAAAAGTTATTGAAAAAGCTAAAGAATATGCTTCTCATAAGAAAATGAGTCTATCACGAATTGTTGAGGCTTATTTACAATCCTTGACTTCTGAAAATGACACCTCTGAATTTGAAATTTCACCTTTTGTGAAAAGTATTTCATCTGGAACTGAGATTCCAGCTGATTTAGACTATAAAAAAGAATATTCTGATTCTCTAATTGAGAAATATAGATGAGCAAAAGGATTTTTATAGATACTAATGTTATGCTTGACTTTTTAGGAGAGCGTAAACCATTTTATGAACCAATTGCAAAAATTGCAACGTTGGCCGAAAAGGAAAAACTCACAATGGTTGTTTCGCCTATTTCATTTGCAACTGTAAACTATTTTATTTCAAAATTTGAGAATGGAAAAGTTGCGAGGGAAAAACTAAGAAAGTTTAAGATAATCTGTGAAATATGCTCACTAGATGAACAAACAATCGAAAAAGGACTCAATTCTTCGATTAAGGATTTTGAAGATGCATTACAATATTTTAGTGCAACAGAATCGGAATGTGAAATTATAATTTCACGAAACGGCAAGGACTTTAAAAAATCCTTATTACCTGTTATGACTGCAGATGAATTTTTAAAATCTTTAAATCAAAAATAACGATACCCA
>CAYSPL010000073.1:0-2265 GCA_964432915.1 uncultured Maribacter sp. | reverse complement strand
TCACTTGTTTTAAGCTTCTGCAGTTGCGAACAAAGCAGCAAACCCAATACCTTCAATAAGCGCTGCTGCAATCAACATCGCTGTTTGAATTTTTCCGTAAGCTTCAGGCTGACGAGCAATTGCTTCCATAGCTTGGCCACCGATTTTTCCGATACCAACACCAACACCAATTACAATTAGTCCTGCGCCTACAATTCTTGGAATTGTCATAACATATATGTATTAAAATTAAACATTCAATTTTACTAGGGCAACGCTAAGCAACCTAGTGCGCTTCTGCATGATCATGCTCCTCAGAAGCAAAACCAAAATACAATGCAGAAAGCATGGTAAATATATAGGCTTGTAAAAGCGCCACCAAAATCTCTATCAATGAAATGGCAAATGCCAACCCAAAAGACAATGGACTACCAATCCAGCTTTTGAATATGAACATCAATCCTATCAAACTCATTACTACAATGTGCCCTGCCTGCATGTTCGCGTAAAGACGAATCAACAACGAGAAAGGTTTTATGAAAATCCCTAAAATTTCGATTGGAATGAGAATGACGTATAAGGGCAGCTTTCCATACCAAGGCATTGAATCTCCTAAGGGGTCAAATAAATGCTTCCAGTAATCTTTTGTGCCCGTCAAATTCGTCAACAAAAAAGTTACGATTGCCAAAGCCGCTGTCACCGCAATATTGCCTGTTACGTTTACGCCTAAGGGAGTCAATCCGAACATGTTCAAAAACCAAATGAAGAAAAACACTGTCAACAAAAAAGGCATGTATTTCTTGTATCTCTTTTCGCCAATATTTGAAATTGCAATATCATCCCTTATGTAGAGTACAATAGGTTCAAAGAAACGACCGATACCTTTTGGAATGCTTCCGTTTTTCACATATGATTTTGCCAAACCTCTAAATAAAAGGAACATCAAAAGACCCGTAATGAAAATCATTACCACTCCTTTGGTTATTGACAAATCTAAAGGTTTTGCATTGGTTGCATGATGTTTTTCATCATAATTGATGGTGCCATCTGCATCGGTTTTATATATTTTGCTATGGTAGAGCTTGTAATATTTACCGTCTACTTCAGCAACCGTTTCTCCATGGTTGAATTTGGAAGAAGAGAAAACCTTAAGTCCGTCATCCCACAAAATAACGGGAAGTGGAAAACCAATATATTTTTTTGTGCCATCCTCTTGTTTGATGGAAAACAAAGAAAAATCATGTGAGTCTTTCAGGTGATGGTCAATGTACTCTGTAATCTCAGACTTCAAGTCTTTACCTTGATTCCCAATTTCTTCAGCGTTTCCATAGGCTCCAAGCCCGATTAAAAACAAAGAAAAAAACATAAAATTGGTCAAAAACGATTTTTGCATATCACGAAAAATATCTGTCGTAGAACTCCATTTTTTGGTTCCCTAAAAATCGCTGCAAATGTACGGCAATATCCTAAAAAGAAAAAAGCATTTCAGGTTTTATTTTTTGGCAAAAGATATCCCTAAAACACATATTTAGTCCATGTCTTTAAGTAACTTAACGAGAGCAGAAGTCTCTAGAATCAAGCATGCAATATATGGCAGAAAAAAGGTAAAGAATTCCACGTGAGAAAGATGGCCATCTTGCATGAAAAGGGGATTGAAAATTAAGAAGTAAACCACAAATTTCAAGGTGCTGCCGAGCAGGAAAAAAAATCCTAAGTTTTTATTTTGATTATTGGCTAATTGGACCATTACATAATAAATTACCAGAGCCATAGCATAATTCACAACATATCCCTGTACAATCAAATAATAGGGAACCTTAGTATTGCGAACGTAAAAATATGCTAAGTGCAGCAACGCTAAAAAGAGAAGCGCCCCAAACAAATGAATTGCGAAGTACATTATTTTCTTATCCAAAATCAGGGGTTTAGTTTTTTAGTTTGCTTTATCACCAAGTACATTGAAACAACAACAGCAAACAACGTCAAAATAATGGTGAACATATTATTGTGCTTTTCATACTTCTCATCAAGCCACCCTCCGAACCAAGAACCCAAATAGATGATAACTCCCATTTGAACTGCTATACCTGTTAAACTCAGCCAATACTTCTTTTGGTTTTTGGGTTTAGACATAAATCATGGGTGTTTAATGGTTGGTAAAATTACCCAAAATAAAAATTGCCACACCTAAAGGCATGGCAATTAAAGTGTTTTTATGGACTAGAGAAGTCTAGGATGCCTTTGCTGATTCATTGCCACTACTTGAACTGCCGCTCAACGAAGATT
>CAYSPL010000072.1:0-2275 GCA_964432915.1 uncultured Maribacter sp. | reverse complement strand
CTGCAGCTATTACTACAGTATTGGCTAACGCAGGATTATCAGAACTTAGAAGTTTTGAATCTATTGACAACGCTCCTGAGGAGAAAGAAAGAGGTATTACTATTAATACATCTCACGTAGAATATTCTACCGCTAATCGTCACTATGCACACGTTGATTGTCCTGGTCACGCGGATTACGTAAAGAACATGGTAACTGGTGCTGCCCAAATGGACGGTGCTATTCTTGTTGTTGCTGCTACTGATGGACCAATGCCACAAACTCGTGAGCACATCCTTTTAGGTCGCCAAGTTGGTATTCCTAGAATTGTTGTTTTCATGAACAAAGTTGATATGGTTGATGATGAGGAATTGTTGGAACTTGTGGAAATGGAAATCAGAGAATTGCTTTCTTTCTATGAGTATGATGGAGACAACGGTCCTGTTGTTGCTGGTTCTGCACTAGGTGCTTTGAACGGAGAGCAAAAGTGGGTCGACACGGTTATGGAATTGATGAAGGCTGTTGATGAGTGGATCGAACTTCCAAAAAGAGATGTTGATAAAGATTTCTTAATGCCTGTTGAAGATGTATTTACAATTACTGGTCGTGGTACTGTTGCTACTGGTCGTATTGAAACTGGTGTGGCCAATACAGGTGATGCCGTTGATATCATTGGTATGGGTGCCGAGAAGTTGTCTTCAACTGTTACTGGTGTTGAGATGTTCCGTAAGATATTGGATAGAGGTGAAGCTGGTGATAATGCTGGTATTCTTTTAAGAGGTATTGAAAAATCTGATATCAAAAGAGGAATGGTAATTTGTAAGCCAGGTTCTGTTAAGCCACATGCCAAATTCGAAGCTGAGGTGTATATCCTTAAAAAAGAGGAAGGTGGTCGTCACACACCATTTCACAATAACTACCGTCCACAGTTCTATGTAAGAACCACAGACGTAACTGGTACTATTAACCTTCCTAGCGGAGTTGAAATGGTAATGCCAGGTGATAACCTAACTATTACCGTCGATCTTTTATCTCCTATCGCATTGAGCGAAGGACTTCGTTTTGCTATCCGTGAAGGAGGTAGAACAGTCGGAGCTGGTCAGGTTACCAAGATTTTAGATTAAGATTTTTAAGATTGACTATTGCATATAAGGTGTCCGCCCATGGCGGATACCTTTCAATGTAATTACAAACGGGTTGAGCTCGCCATCTGATTCGGTTCAGAACGAGTGATGCCGAATACGGGTGTAGCTCAGTTGGTAGAGCACTGGTCTCCAAAACCAGGTGTCGGGAGTTCGAGTCTCTCCTCCCGTGCAGAAATTTTGGAAACAGGTTGAATCACAATGAAAATGTGATTTATGCACTGTACGATGAGGGTAAATTTCTAATTACGAAAAATACGTTTTGATATGTTGACATATATAAAGGAATCTATTGAAGAGCTTAAAAATCATGTGACTTTACCGCCAAGGGCAGAATCGTCTAACCTTATGGTTGTTGTTGCTGTATTTTCAATTTTGTTCGCTTTAGCGACCTGGGGTGTCGATACGGTTTTCAGTGAAGTAATCAAATTGTATTTTGAAAACGTACTTAATTAAGTTCTAGCCCTATGTCAGAAGTATTAGAGAAAAAATGGTATGTGGTTCGGGCCGTAAGCGGTCAAGAGAACAAGATCAAAGGCTACATTGAAAGTGAGGTTGCACGCCTTGGTTTCTCTGATTATTTGGAAGACATATTGGTGCCAACTGAAAAAGTGGTGCAAATACGTAATGGAAAAAAAATAAGTAAAGAAAAGGTTTATTTTCCCGGTTATATCATGGTCAAGGCCAACCTTGGTGGAGAAATGATTCACATTATTCGTTCAATTACCAATGTAATTGGGTTTTTAGGAGAAACCAAAGGCGGTGATCCTGTACCATTGAGAAAGTCCGAAGTGAATAGAATGTTAGGTAAGGTTGATGAATTGGCTGTCAATACTGATAGTGTGGCCATACCTTTTGTTTTTGGGGAAACCGTGAAAGTTATCGACGGGCCATTCAATGGTTTTAACGGTACGGTAGAGAAAATAAATGAAGAAAAACGCAAACTTGAGGTCATGGTGAAGATTTTCGGAAGAAAAACACCCTTGGAACTCAGTTATATGCAAGTTGAAAAAATATGACTTTTGATTGTCTGGTGAGAGGCAATTTGAAGTAATTGAAAATAAATTGTTACATAGTTAAAGTTGTGTTGCTTCCAAGAACACACTTTCAATTTAATTTTAAACAATGGCAAAAGAAGTAGGTAAAGTAGTTAA
>CAYSPL010000071.1:0-2291 GCA_964432915.1 uncultured Maribacter sp. | reverse complement strand
AAGTATCTCCCCAAGTAAAAAGTCCGTGACTGCCTAAAACGATACCACGAATACCAGGATTATCATTCAAACATTTCTCCAATTGAAGGCCAAGGTCAAAACCTGGTCGTTGCCATGGTACCCAGCCCATGGTATCACCCCATATTTCTTTGGTCACTTTCTCACTGTCTTTAGCAGCTGCTACCGCAATCAAAGCGTCTGGATGTAAATGATCGATATGTTTGAAAGGTAAAAGACCGTGCAAAGGTGTGTCAATTGATGGCGCTTTACTATCAAGGTCATAAATACAATGGTTGAAAAGCCCGACCATTCGATCTTCATCATCAAGTCCGCCATACACATTCTTAAGGTTGCGTAAACGGTCAGTATACAATCCAGCAATTCCTTTTTTGGTCAAGGTTCCTATATCGCCTCCTGAGCCTTTGATCCACATCACTTCTACCTCTTCATTGGTCAAAGGATCTTTCTCCATCGTTTTGCAACTGGTATTGCCTCCACCGTAATTGGTTATTCTTAAATCCGCTCCCAAAATATTAGAGCGATAAAGAAATAATTCAACTTGGTTATCCCCTAAACTAAGTGCTTTGGCGTCGTCCCAGAGATAATTTACATATTGATAGGTTTTGACAGACATATTTCTTAATTTAATACTATTTGAAACGAAAATAGAATTCATAGAATGAGGAGCCATCCTGTACTATGCTGATAAGATATTTTTCTATTATCTCAAATTAGACAGACTTTTAATATATTAGATTTATAATGATCTTACAATATGTTGTATTAATTCTTAAACTGACTTGACCTTGATTTCACAAGAAAATATTTTCATAGATAACAATTCAAGAATTCCAAAATATAAGCAGGTTATGGATTCTATTCTTCGAAATATCAATAATGGTAATCTGCGCCTTGGTGAAAAAATTCCATCAATTAATGAGCTTAGTGAAGAGCACTTGCTCTCGAGAGACACTGTTGAGAAGGCCTATACCCTTTTAAAAAAACAGCATATCATTGAATCGGTAAAGGGAAAAGGATATTACATTGCCAAAACTGATCTCACGATTCGAGCTAATGTGCTTTTTCTGATCAATAAATTAAGTGCCTACAAAATGCGGATTTTTAATGCTTTTGTTAATAAATTGGAGGGCCATGCTAAAGTTGATTTGGATATTTATCACTGTGAGCCGTTGCTGTTCAGTAAAATTTTGGAAAAGAAAAAAAATCTATACGATCACTTTGTTATCATGCCACATTTTAAAAATGAAAACATGCAACATATGGGCTGTACTGATGAAATCTTGAAATCGATTCTGTCAATTCCGCATGGCAAATTAATTGTGTTAGATAGAAATTTAAGAAGCTTATCTCGAGAAGCAGGACGTGTTTATCAAGACTTTACCGAAGATATTCATAGTGCCTTGACCAAGGGCTTTGACAAATTGAAAAAATATAAAAAAATTATATTGGTGTATCCTAACAAATCGGTATATCCCTATCCTAAAGGAATTGTAACAGGTTTCAAGCGTTTTGGCATACAACATGATCTTGACTACGAAGTGCTTGATGAAATTTACGATAATATGGAGCTTCAATTGGGTGATTTGTATATTACCATCGAAGAAACCGATTTAGTGAATCTCGTCAGACAAGCGCGAGATAAAAAGTACAAATTGGGCACCGATATTGGCATTATTTCTTACAATGACACTCCTTTAAAAGAACTGCTAGGAATTACGGTTATCAGTACAAATTTCAAAAAGATGGGGGAAGAAGCTGCTCAAATGATACTCGATGAAAACAGGGTTGAAATAAAAAATGAATTCAACTTCATTGAACGATTTTCGGTTTAAGGAATCAAATCTCCTAAATTAAACTTTAAAAACTGCTAGACATTGAATCCTATTTTCAATTGTACTTTAGTAAAAATATTTTGCACAATTACCTAGTAGGCAGTACCATACAGTACAGGATGCTTTTCATATTTTGAGTTTTTATCATTGCTAAGTCTTTACTTATTCAATCCTTACAAGAATTGAATTTAAATAGGGTACTTTTTGAGTAAAAGAGTTGGTTGTTAAGGTAGTGTAATATTGGATACACGTTGAAATTTTATAGTAATGATTTGGGATAATAATCTGATTGCCACCTGTAGAAAATCAAATTTATAACCCACCGAATTAATTAAGTAAAAGTGAGTTAGTTTAATTTCCTCCATGTAACTTAAAGCTACATGGAGGATTTTTTATTAATTCTAATGCATATTCTATTCTAAAAGTTGCATAAGCAAA
>CAYSPL010000070.1:0-2316 GCA_964432915.1 uncultured Maribacter sp. | reverse complement strand
AGTCAAAGTGCGTCTCTTCTGGCATATTTTCATCCTCTAGGCTTTCCCAATGAAAACAATATTCAAAATCTTTAATAATGGCAAAGAAAGTATCGTAATCAAATTTGACCGTTTTGTGATAATCTTCAGGTAAATCAAAGTGGTCAGCTAATTTTTTGACCTGAATACCGTATTCATTGCCTAAAAAGATACGGCTTGCCTTTACGGGTTTACCATTGATACGCATGTAGCTTAGGCAATTATTTTTGATATCTTCATCTATCAATGGCTTCTCGGAGAACGGATTCAAGGCAATACTCCATGTCCCTGTAGAAACGAGTATAAATTTCTTTTTAATGCTTCTAACATAGGGCAGTAAAGCTGCTGAACTATCATGGATACCTACGCCAATCTTAATTCGCTTGCCATTATAGTTCATATTAATGCTTGTTTCCGTAGGGACAATACGCGGTAAAATTTTATGGATTTCTTCAGTATAAACCCAGTTATGGTAATCTTTTTTAGAATAGTCCCAAAGTGCTGTATGGCAGCCAATGCTAGTGTACTCACTTAGGGGAATACCCGTAAAAATATAGCTGAGGTATTGCGGTAAATGAAGCGAATACTTCATTTTTTTGAACACCTCTGGCTTGGTATGTTTCAACCAATAGAGTTGTAGTCCTGAATTGAGCATGCCATCATCTGAAGATCCTGTAGTTTTTGCAAACTCGGCTTGTGGGCCATAGGTATCATAAAACTGTTGTCTTAGCTTTTCATCAAAAGGTTTTGTGTAATTGTACAATGGGGTGAGGACTTTACCGTATTCATCCAAATGCACAAAACTGGCACCATAGGTCGAAAAATTTATGGCGGTAATATTGTGTTTTTTGGTGGTCAGAATTCGGTCAAAAACCTCTTTGATCCAAGATTGCAAAGACTCTAAGTCTTCAGTCGGGTAACCGTCTTCATCCTTAACTAGGTCGAAAGAGGTGTATTCCCTATAAATTTCTTGATAATCTTTATCGAAGAGAAAGAATTTTTTGTTCGTTTTTCCAATGTCAAATATTGCCGTTACCTCGTCTTTCATAATAATCCTTTAAAGACCTGATGCAACGGAATTTTCACCACGTTCATTAATTAATTGCTTTCTTATGTCAAGCTTACGATAAGCTTCAATTGGCCTTAGGGCACCTCCTGCGTTCAATCTTGATTTTTCTAACAAGGGTCTAACATCAGTACGATAGGCATGCTGCAAAATCTCTTGGCATTTGACCACGTCTTGATTCTGTTGCGCTGCGGCCAGTTCTCTTTGGTCAACGAGCAATGCTTTGGCATACGCTTCTTGAATAGCCTCCAATGATTGAATCAAATCTTCCAAAGGATCTTTGATGTTATGGCTGGCATCAATCATCCAGGCGGGATAGGGATTCTGCGGATTGTTCTCCATTCCGTAGACCAGCGAATTGAATATGAGAAATAAAGCATAAGGCTTGACACTCCCGACTGTTAAATCATCATCACCATATTTACTGTCATTAAAATGAAAACCGCCCAGTTTACCTTTCATCATGAGCGTAGAAACGATTTGTTCGATATTGGTGTTAGGCAGGTGATGACCTAAATCGACCAAAGTGTATGCCTTATCTCCGCAGGCATTGGCCAACATAAATGACGTGCCCCAATCTTGTATGACCGTGCTGTAGAAGTTTGGTTCATAGGGTTTGTACTCTATAAAAAGTTTCCAATCATCTGGTAAAGCTTTGTAAATTGATTTTAGACTATCCTCGGTATGTTGTAATGCGTGTTGAAAATTGGTCTGTCCCGGAAAATTTGCTCCATCGGCCAACCAAACAGTCAAACTTTTTGAACCCAGCTTATTACCTATATTGATGACATCAATATTATGTTGCACTGCTTGATCACGAGATACTTTACTTGTATTGGACAACGAACCAAATTTATAACTTGCTTCGGCATTGGCCTGATCTTGGAAGGTGTTGGAGTTTACGGCGTCAAAAACAATGTTGTGCGACTGAGCCAGTTCTTTAATGGTATTGTAATCTTCTGGCACATCCCATGGAATATGTAATGAAATTGCTCCCGCCGTTTGAGTCAGTTTGTGCAATATGCCAACATCATCCATTTTTTCTTCGAGTCTGCTGGGTTCTCCCTTAAATCCGAATCGACCAAATCTGGTTCCACCGGCACCTAAAGCCCAACTGGGAATGGCCACTTGAAAAGCTTCTAGTTTTTTTATTAATGCATTAACATCTATACCCTCGCTTGCGAGTGTTTCAGCCAAAGCGTTAAAACGGTTTTTGTGTAATGCAGCAAATG
>CAYSPL010000069.1:0-2352 GCA_964432915.1 uncultured Maribacter sp. | reverse complement strand
TCTACCAATACTTGCAGAGTGTACAATCGTACATCGCACCTCCGATTACTGCGGTCTTTCTCTTAGGAATCCTATGGAAACGTGTGAATTCGCAAGCAGCTATTGTAACCCTGTTCTCAGGTCTTGTGGTTGCCGCACTTAGAATTTGTGCAGAAATCTACCAAGCAGATCTTTCAGGGGTGTTTTTGAGTTTTGCTACCATAAACTTTGCACATATGGCCATCTTCATGTTCATTTTTTCTGTGCTGGTATGTGTATCTGTGAGTTTGGCAACTAATCCTCCGCAGTATAGCGCTATAAAGGGATTGTCACTGGGCACACTAACCGAAGAGCAGCGAAAAATTTCAAAAGAAAATATTTCTGTTATTGATGTGGTGCTATCGGTTATGCTAATTGTGATTGTGGTGGCCGTACTTTTTTACTTTACAGGCTAGTGGAAGTCGCGCTAAATGCGTTAGAAGAATATTTGGATAAACCTATTTTTAATAGTGCCCCCAAAGTATAACCCATTGGGAAGTCTTCAAAATAGGGTGTTTTAGAAAAAGGTACGAGGGCCGTTCAGACCGCAAAAGAAAGCTCCCAATACATTGGGAGCTTTTTTGTTTAGATTTTTTTAAGTCTTCACCAACTATTCAACTACGCTTCAATCAAAATGTCCAACAATTCAATGGCAGCGTCACTGATTTTTGTTCCTGGGCCAAAAACGGCTACTGCCCCAGCATCATACAGAAATTGATAGTCTTGTTTCGGAATCACGCCCCCCACAATAACCATGATATCTTCACGGCCATAGCTTTTTAAAGCTTCGATTACCGCTGGCACCAGAGTTTTATGTCCAGCAGCCAGAGAGGAAACCCCTAAAATATGCACGTCGTTTTCCACCGCTTGTTTAGCAGCCTCTTGGGGCGTTTGAAATAAGGGGCCGATATCAACATCAAAACCTAAATCGGCATAACCAGTGGCCACTACCTTGGCACCACGATCGTGACCATCTTGCCCCATTTTAGCGATCATAATACGAGGACGACGGCCATCTTGCTCCGCAAATTGATCCGTCATGGCCTTGGCTTTGTTGAAACTTTTATCGTCTTTGATTTCTTTTGAATACACCCCTGAAAATGAATTGATCACTGCCTTGTGACGGCCAAACACTTTTTCTAAAGCTAGGCTAATCTCGCCTAAGGTTGCTCGGTGCCGTGCCGCACTTACCGCTAAAGCTAACAAATTATTTCCCTGATGGCTATCAGGGTCTAACTTTTCTTTGCTCATTTTTATTTTTGCCGCCTCAGTTAACTTGGTCAATGCCCTTCGAACCTCCTTCTCATCTCTTGATTTTTTAATCGAAGCCAACCGTTCTAATTGCTTGCGTCGTACTTCTTGATTATCAACTTCGAGAATGCTGAGTTCATCTTCCGCTTTCAATTGAAATTTGTTCACACCAACGATCACATCTTGACCACTATCTATTCGCGCCTGTTTTCTTGCCGCGGCTTGCTCAATTCGCATCTTCGGAATTCCTGCCTCAATGGCTTTGGTCATACCACCTAATTCCTCAACCTCTTTTAACAAAGCCCAAGATTTTTGAGCGAGTTGGTCGGTAAGATATTCCATATAAAAACTACCGGCCCAGGGATCCACGGTTTTTGTGATTTTGGTTTCCTCTTGAATAAGTAGTTGTGTTTCTCGGGCAATTCGCGCTGAAAAATCCGTGGGTAGGGCGATAGCTTCATCCAAAGCATTGGTGTGCAAACTTTGTGTACCTCCCAAAGTTGCTGCCATGGCCTCAATGGTAGTTCTGGCGACATTATTGAAGGGGTCTTGTTCGGTCAAACTCCATCCACTGGTTTGACAGTGTGTACGCAATGCCAGGGATTTTGGGTTTTTCGGATTGAACTGTTTGACCAATTTTGCCCATAACATTCTGGCAGCCCTCATTTTGGCGATTTCCATGAAATGGTTCATGCCTATTCCCCAGAAAAACGATAATCTAGGGGCGAAATCATCGATTTCCAATCCGGATTTCAGTCCGGTTTTGATATATTCCAATCCATCGGCCAAGGTATATGCCAACTCAATATCTGCAGATGCTCCTGCCTCGTGCATATGATAACCCGAAATACTTATGCTATTGAATTTTGGCATGAATTGGCTTGTGTATTCAAAAATATCAGCCACCAATTGCATAGAAGGTTTTGGCGGATAGATATAGGTGTTGCGAACCATGAATTCCTTAAGAATGTCATTTTGAATGGTTCCGGCCAATAGCGATTGGCCCACACCTTGTTCTTCAGCGGCAACGATATAAAAGGCCATAATGGGCAATACCGCACCGTTCATGGTCATGGAAACGGA
>CAYSPL010000068.1:0-2559 GCA_964432915.1 uncultured Maribacter sp. | reverse complement strand
CTCCCAGAAAAAGAACGTGCGCGTGTTGTTGACGAGTTATTGGCAGATCGCTTCAATAACCTCTTGCCTCAATTAATGGATACCACGGATCTTGATATGTGGATTCTCATCTCACGCGAGTACAATGAGGATCCGGTGTTGCGAACCATGCTTCCCGCAAAGTGGTTAAATGCTAGGCGACGTACGATTCTGTTATTTTACAGAGACAAGGGCAAAAACACCATTGAAAAATTAGCAGTTGCCAGATATAATGTTGGTGCCAACATTGAATCGGCTTGGGATAAGGAAAAAGAACCCAATCAATGGAAACGTTTGATGCAATTGATAGAAGAACGAAATCCGAAGAAAATAGGATTGAACTTTTCTAAAGATCACAACATTGCAGATGGCTTGGATAAAACGGACTATGAGGAGTTTATGAAAAATCTTCCGCAGAAATATCATAAAAAAGTGGTCTCAGCAGAACAATTGGCAGTGCGGTGGATTGAAACGCGAACCGAAAGGGAAATGGTTATTTACAACCAACTTGTGGATATTACCCATGATATCATCGCAGAGGCTTTTTCAGAAAAAGTGATCACTCCGGGTATAACCACGACCACCGAGGTAGAGTGGTGGATGCGGCAAAAAGTAACGGATCTGGGTTTGAAAACTTGGTTTCATCCAACAGTTGATGTGCAGCGTTCAAAAGAAGAATTGGTCAGTCATTTGTATTCTTTTTCTGGTAGACCTGATGATATGGTTATTTTGCCAGGAGATTTATTGCACTGTGATTTTGGTATTACCTACCTACGCCTGAATACAGACTGCCAAGAATTGGCCTATGTGTTAAAACCCAAGGAAAATTCGGCCCCTGAATTTTTGATCAATGGTTTGAAGGACGGCAATCGCGTGCAAGATTTTTTGACAAAAAACATGATTAAAGGAAGAACCGGAAATGAGATTTTGGCCAAGGCCTTAAGTGATGCAAAATCAGTTGGGTTGCGCCCTGCAATCTATACGCACCCATTGGGTATGTACGGGCATTCTGCCGGAACCACAATTGGTATGTGGGATTCACAGGGTGGAGTTATGAAAGATGATGGCGAAAATTATCCTTTGAATCCAAATACGGTTTATGCGATTGAATTGAACACGACAATAACAATTTCCGAATGGAACAGGGACATTCGAATTATGTTGGAAGAAGCTGGTTTTTATAGCGAAAACGGGTTTCGATATGTCAATGGGCGCCAAACAGAATTGTTGTTGATTCCAAGAATTAAAGACCACCGAGGAAATTGAAAATTATCTCTCAAAAAATCGATGAACGGCATGATTTTTGTAGTAATATTCTTTAAAAAAATAACTATATGAAAACTTTTTTTACAGCGATTATGTGCCTTTTTTTAGGTATGACCAGTGCACAGGAAGCCCAAAGGGTGTTTGGTAAGGTTACGGATGGAAAGAACCCAATGTCAAATGTGGCCATCTTTGTCTCCGAAGGTAATGCTGCGACCACAACAGATGCTGACGGAAAATATGAAATTATGGTCACGGTTGGCGATAAATTACAATTCTCTTATACCGGTATGAAAACCATTTCAATCAAAATAGAAGATGTTACCCGTATATTGAATCCGGTTATGATTCCTGATGTGACCGAATTGGATGAGGTTGTGGTAACAAAGAGTAAACGTCGATCTCAAAGAGATCTCGAAGAGGATTACCCGATAAACGAAAATATTATCAAAACAGCATGGGGCTATGTTGATGTAACCAAATCTCCGGGCCAAGTGTGGTTGATGAGCGAAACAGATATTAATCCGGTAAGATTGTGTATACTTGATTTACTCCGAAATCGATTTCCAGGAATTAGCATAATTGGTAATTGTACGCAAGGCGGTTCGGTAGTTTCAAGACGATTTGGTTCACTTACACAACCTAGAGGTTATTCGTTTGATATTGACGGTCAATTGTTCAATGACGCCCCAGTTTGGTTGCCACTTCCTGCCATTAAAAGAATAGCCATATTTCCTGGTCTGGCTATGTCATCTCGCTACGGTAATTTTGGTGCTGGGGGCATCATTGTAATCAATACTATTAATGGAAATCCCCAAATTGAGAAGGTAGTTGACCGTGCAAGGCTTCGAAACAATTTTTTGAATAGCAAGGTGCTGACTACCGCAGAGGTGGAGGCTAATATGCCTACCTATCTGAGAGAGTTACAAGCGACAACTTCTCGTGAGGCTGCAAAAGCTGTTTTCGAAAAATATGACAATCAATATGGCAGCAGTCCTTATTTCTATTTGGATTCCTATGAATATTTTTATGATGAATGGAATGACATTTCTTTCGCAGATGAAGTTATAGATACTAAATTTAATGCATTTCGCAACAACGCAGTTCTCTTAAAGGCCTTGGCCTATATCTATGAGAAACAGGGTCGTTTTGAAGAATCGAATGAAGTTTATAAAGAAGTTTTTATTCTACGACCGAATTATGCACAGAGCTATTTAGATATAGCCAATAGCTACCGAAATTTGAAAGAGACCAAACAAGCGGCCTCAATCTATGCCC
>CAYSPL010000067.1:0-2595 GCA_964432915.1 uncultured Maribacter sp. | reverse complement strand
AATCCTCGAAATAGCAGTTCGAAAATAAACTCAAAGATAATCTAATAACAACTAAAGAAGTAATTACCCTAAGGCTTTTCGTCTAAATTTCAGGGATTATCGTTTTAAAGCTTTAAAAATCGACAAGCGCGTATTATATCGGGAATATAGCACTATTTGAAGCCTGACAAAATGGGTGAAATACGTAGAATTAATTGTATTTATTGAAGAAATTGGACATAACAAACTTAACATGTAAATATTTAAAATTACAAAATTAAAATTTCCACCATTTTTTCTGGCTCTTACCATAGCCATAGCCGTATTTACCGCCGTAACCTAAATCAGTGCTCTTAACATCATTGACCACAAAACAGAGTCCTTTAATTTTTCCTTCTTCTTGTAATTTCAAAGGGTAGCCAACGGCATTGGTTTCTGTTACGCCTGCACGAGTAACATAAATAAGATGGTCAGCATATTCAGTAATTAGCAAGGTATCTGTAACCACCATTAGAGGGGCTGTGTCTACAATTACATAATCATACTTATAGGCTACTTCTTCGAACAAATCCTTAATCCTCTTATTCAATAATAGTTCCGCTGGATTGGGTGGAATTCTTCCTGAATAAATGACATCGATTGTATTATGATGCACCAACATTGGATTGATAATATCTTTGGAAGTTAATGTGTTGTCATGCAAATACTCAGTCAAGCCAGCATCTTTATTTCTACTTGGTTTTTTCATTTTATCGACATTACTTCCCGTAAAAAAGGTGTAAATTTTCGGGTTACGAATATCAGCACCAATGAGCAATACCTTCTTATTGGTACTAGCCAAAATCATTGATAAATTGGAAGAAAGAAACGTTTTTCCCTCCCCTGAGACACTGGATGTAATAAAAATCAAATTATTCTTTGCTCCTTGCGATTTTTTGGAATTAATCAAATAATCCAAATTTGTTCGGATTATACGTAAAGATTCTGCCAAAACAGAGCGATCTTCATTGACCACCATCTTCTCATCTTTTCCACTCAACTTAGGAATTTCGCCAATGATAGGTGTATCAGTGGTCACTTTCTCAAGACTACTCATATTGTGAATCTTATTGTCCAAGAGATCTTTTGCATAAATCACAGAAAAAGGAACCAAAAGTCCGAGTATCAATGAGGCCAAATAAACAATATTTTTCTTGGGAGATACTGGTATTCGACTAACACTGTATGCCATATCGATGGTTTTGGACTTTGGGGCCTGAGACGCGACGGCAATCTGAGATTCTTCTCTTTTGGTCAACAAATAAAGATAAAGCTGCTCTGTGGTTTGCTGTTGTCTGGTAATATCTCGCAACTGTCTTTCTTTAGCAGGTGATGAATATATCTTAGAATTGAATCTTGCTTGTTGACCGCTTAGTGAATTCACCGTAGTGCTCAATTGATCGACACGACTATTCAAACTAGAGGTCAAACTATTTTTAAGTCCATTTATCTGCTGATTTAAATTTAATATCATTGGGTTCTGTTCTCCAGAACTCTTCAATAATCTTTTTCTCTCCAAAACCAATTGATTGTATTGCGCTATCGTACTGGAGGTTGCACCATCTCCTATGGCTGCAGGCAATACATCATAGGTTTTTTGATTTTCTACCATGTCAGCCAATTGGGCCGCCATATTCAATTCATTGGTGGCCGCAGCCAGTTGTTGCTGATTACCTAATCCTGCACTTAGATAGTTACTTGTTTCGGTCGGGATATCGGTAGTACCCGTTCTTGTTTTGAAATCTTGAGCATCTTGATCAACAGATGACAAACTAGAAGAAATTTCCAAGATTCTTTCGTTTATAAATTTTGAGGTGCGATCGGCAATAATCTGCTTGTCCTCAATAGCATTTTTATTATAAATACGTATCAAGGCATTAACCACATTCATTGCTTTTTCTTTAAGTGGATCCTCCAATCGTATATCAAGAATATTAGATTTTTTATCAACGTTAGTAATCATCGTTTTTGCTTTGTAGCCTAGTGCTACAACATCTATTGGTCTTACAGAAACAAGAAGCTTTTTTTCAATAAATTTCTCGAAATTGCCTAAATTGGGAGTGATAACCACATTACCAATTGGTGTTGGAATGTCTTTTCCAAAAGAATATACCTTGCCCGGTTTATCCTCTTCTTCACTAAAACCAAAAGTGGTAGCAGAAGAAAGGGTAATATAAAAATCATAATTCGCATTGTTTATCGTAGAATCAGCTGCTATAAAATTCACATTAATTGGCGGATTACGATACAATTCGGTACTCTTGACGTTTCCAAGAACTTTAACAGTGGTATTTAGCCTTAGGTCTCTTACCAATTCAATAAAATTAGATCGAGACCCAATTATTTGTATTTCATCACTTATGTTATTTTTGGCTTCACCGAAAACACTAAGATCTTGCAGAACATCGGCACCAGCTCCACTACTTTCTTCAACTATTTGAATTTTTGCCATTGCAGCATAACGAGGTGTCGCGTAACGCAAATATATGGTTGCCAAAATCAGCGCTAAAATTCCAGAGAATACGAACCACTTCCAATGCTTGGTATAGGTTGCAATAACATCTTTCAAATCGAAAT
>CAYSPL010000066.1:0-2739 GCA_964432915.1 uncultured Maribacter sp. | reverse complement strand
AAAATAAAACGCTCCCTTTTCGCCGGTATAGTGAAAAGGGAGTTTTCTTTTTAAACAGGTTTTTCGCCATCGATAAATATGACTTTTAAAATTACTTCCGTCGGCGATAAGTAGGGCGGGTTGAACAGAATCTAACAAGCGTTCTAAGTTTATTTTGGGCGATTGGGTCAAAATGAGGTAATCAACGTCATTGGCTGTTGGAAGTATTCCCAAACTATCAATGATATGTATTTTCTTTTTCGATAGTGAATAACTGTTTTGTAAGCTATCATAATATATTTTGGAAATGCGCTCTGCTACTTGATAATCAGTAACCAAACGTTCAGTTGGGATTTGGTTTTTAGAATAAACATTCAAAATCGCTCCGTTTTTATGAAGTAAAATACTGTTCTTAATTTGATGAAGAAGCACTAGTTGCTGACACTTGCTTGAAGTGTAACGCGCATGATAAGTGTACAATTGAAGAAGTAGCAGTGCACTTAAAAAGAAAACCACGCGCCTAAAAGTGACTTTTGTCAGACCAACCAGTAAACCAATAATTAGCGCATAGGTCAAAACCAATTGAAAACCATCAAAAGAAATGTTTTTGAATATAAAAGCTTCTTGCTGTGCGACCCATGCTATCGTGGAATTCATCAACTGTATCATTTTCGAATAGCCGATGACCAAGAGGTCTGGTAACGTATTTGCAAGTGCTAAGGCAATGACCACGATTCCGATACTGAGAATCAATCCTAAAAAAGGAACAATCAAAAGATTTGATATAAAAAATAAACCCGGAAACTGATGAAAATAGAAAAGACTGATAGGTAAGACTCCCAATTGAGCAGCAACACTTACCGAAAACAATTGCCATATTTTTTTAAGAATGATATTCTTCGGAAACCATAATTTTTGCAGCATGGGGTAGATCCAAACAATAGCGAGAACCGCTGTGTAACTCATTTGAAATCCCGCTTGAAAAAGTAGCATCGGATTGATAAGTAACAGGATAAAAAACATTGAGAGCGCCAATATATTGAACGTATTATTCGGGCGATTCAAATACAGGGCATAGGCGACAAAAGAAAACATGGTCACGGCCCTGACCACCGAAGCAGAAAAGCCCGCCAAAAGAGCAAATCCCCAAAGAATTAAAACGATAAAAGCGAGCTTGATTTCTTTCCCTTTAGGCAAAAATTCTAAGGGTCTCAATATGAATTGTAATAGCAGTAGCAAAATACCAATGTGTAACCCTGATACAGCAAGTATGTGAACTGCTCCTGCATTTTTATAGTTGTTATAGGTGTGTTCAGAAATGTCATTGCGTTCGCCCAAAAGAAGCGCCTGAACAATACTCAATACCTCCTCCGGAAAATGGGCTTCCCGTAGTTTCGAGATGATTTTTGTTCTAATAGAAGCGGCGATGCCATAAATAGTGGAGGTATAAAATTTGGATTGTGAAAAGTTGTTTTTACTCAATCGTAATTGATGGTAAATGCCCAATCCCTCCATATATTTTTGATAATCGAATTGATGCGGATTCAGAGGCGGTTTGATTTTGGCTAACCGACCATAAATGAGAAGCTGGTGATCTACCTTAAAAGGGGTCTGTAAACTATCTTTAGGCATACTTAGCAGAACCTTGCCAGAAGTGGTTCTGCCATTCATTTTTTGAACCTCCCCAATATAGCGCTGCGAATAGGCAGTAGTTTTTAATACCTCACGAACCTTAATTTCAAAAGCATTCGCCTGCCCATTTTTGAAATGCGAATAATGGTCTTTATGGTTTTTGGGTTGCCATAGACTAACGGCTAAAATACCTATGCTGACCATGGTTAGCACGGTGCAAATACCAAAAGAAATGGACTTTCGAGAAGTACGTTTGTAAAACAAAAATGCTAGAATAAACAGTAGTGAAATAGTAAAAATTGAAGCAGTAAGAATAGAAAGATTAAAGGTTTTTCCTGTTAAAATTCCCAAGATGAGAAAGAGGGTCAGTTTGATGGGTATGAACTTGAGCAAGTTCATCTTAAAGTACGCGCGTGGCCTTTACAAATGCTGAATTCCAGTAGCCCTCTCTTAAAGAAGACACAATGACCCCTCTCGAAGAAGAGGCGTGTATGAACTTGATCTCATCATCTTCAATGGCGACCACCATACCTACATGATTGATTCTTTTCCCTTTTTTAATTCTAAAGAAGATCAGATCGCCTTTTTCCACATTTTTCAGTTTTACACGACGCCCCTCTTCAGCCATATGATATGAGACACGGGGTAGTTGAACATCATGTTCTCTGAAGGAAACATATAATAACCCAGAGCAGTCGATACCTTTTTTGGTATTGCCCCCCCATTTGTATTTGGTGCCAGAAAAGGTCAATGCGGTATTGATGATTTTATCAGCTTTGGTCAGGTATCGATTTTCTGATTTATTTTTTCTTGTACTGGTATTGATTTTTTCCCTAGAGGCTGCCACGGAGACTTTTCTTCTTCTCCTTTTTCTTTCTCTGGGAGCTGAGCTCGCCTCTTGTTCTGCGCCCACAACAGTAACTTTTCGAGTATTTTCAAAGTCTTTTGATTGGCTATAGGTGGTTTTCTTTTTGATACCACAACTGGCCAATAAGAAGAGGGTAACTAGAAAGAGTAGCTTTGGCATGGTATGGACAGGACTAGGGGTTTCCTTCACATTCAAAATTAGTTAAATATTTTAAATGTGCACTTGGTGATAAAAAATAGCCCATACCTGGGTAAGAAAAG
>CAYSPL010000065.1:0-2822 GCA_964432915.1 uncultured Maribacter sp. | reverse complement strand
GCAAGAAATAAGAATGAAATATTAGATCTAGGTGGCCAAGAATTTATCGATCTTGTAGTAGACCCTATTATAGGTTCAGGTAATACGAGATTGATTGTGGGTGAATCGGTTCCTGTTTTCACGGGAGTAAATTATTTAGGTACTTGGAAAAGTCAGGAGGAAATTGATGCTTCTGGTTTAACATCACAAGTTGTTGGCGGGCCAAGATTTGAAGATTTGAACGGGGACGGTATTATCTCGACTGAAGACAACGTAGTTTTGGGTAGTCCTTTTCCAGATTTGATTTTTGGTTTAGAAAACTCATTTTCGTACAAGAATCTTGATTTTACTTTTTTCTTTCAAGGTACTACGGGCAATGAGGTGTTTAACTTAAGAATGCGAAATCACTATTTTAATCGTGGTGAGACGGTGAAATTCGGGGATTTACGAGAACGTTGGACTCTCGACAATCCAACTTCCAATATTCCACGAGCAGGCGGAGATTCTGTGACAAACACACCGATAAACTCAGAGTATGTAGAAGATGGTTCACACATACGTCTTAAAGCAGTACGGTTGGCTTATAATTTGCCAACTGAAAAAAATTGGTTGGATGGTGTGAAAAATGCAACCATTTATTTATCTGGAACGAACTTGTTATTATTTTCCAAAACTAGATTGATTGAGCCTGAAGCCAATAACTTTAATGAAGGAAATAATCAATTTGGTAACATTGCGCTTGGATTCTTAGATGCGAATTATCCCAATCCAAGGGTTATTACTTTAGGTCTAAATGTAACTTTTTAAAAAAATAGATATGAAAACACAGAATATATATATATTGGTCTTTATGACTTTCACATTTCTCAGTTGTGAAAAGTTCTTAGAAGAAGACCCAAGAGCTATCATTGCTCCAGAAAGCTTCTTTGCCTCTGATAATGATGCGCGACAAGCCATACAGGGTACCTATGCCATTTTAAAGAACAATTCCATTTATGGTCAGGTTGGCCTCGACCATTTTTATGACAATGGTGCAGATATTATAGAACCGAACCGTCCTGCCAATTTTGTACAACCCATTGGTGAATATAGTTTAGACGAGGCTCTAGCTGATGTATCCGTTCAAAAAATGAGTGTGTCTGATACCTGGAAAGATTTGTACAGAGTGGTCTTCAATTCAAACTTCATTATTGATAGGGTAACCGATAATGAAGCCATTACCGAAGAAGTACGTACAGAAGTTATTGCTGAATCTAGATTTTTAAGAGCCTTGGCCTATTGGCATATTACAAATCTTTGGAGTGATGCACCATATTATACCGAGGCTTTGACACTTGACGAAGTACGAGTATTGGGCAGAACGGATGAAAACATTATCATTGACGGTGTCATTGAAGATTTGCAATTTGCCCAATCCATTTTGCCAGATTCATATCCAGATGACCAAAGAGGTCGTGCTTCAAAATGGGCAGCTGCCATCATTGAAGCAAAAATTTACATGAAACAACAGAACTGGCAAGCTGGGCTGAACAAATGCCTTGAAATCATCAATGAATCGCCTCATGTGTTGTTGCCAACGTATGCTGAAGTTTTTGACCCATTTAATGAATATAATGCTGAAATTATCTGGTCGTTGGATTTTGCTAGGGACATTACAGGCCAATTTGACCCCGCTTTTCCCGGTAGGGCTTTTGCTGGTAATAGTAATTGGAGACCTAGTATGTTCAATCCTCGTTTACGAGATGAGCCTGCTAATTCAGATGAAAGAGGAGCTTTAAGGCAAGCACTTAGTGATAGAGGAGAGGCGTTTAATGGTACAGGCCTACAAGTAGCCTCTAAAGATTTTGCTGAAAAGTTTCCGTTGAATGATTTAAGAAGACCATTGAATATTGTTGATAATTACCTAGGGTTTCAGCTCAATTTTCCGTACATGCCTAAATTCTGGAATTTAGATTTGGCGACTTCACCACGCTTTAATCATGAAGATAATCGTATGGTGTTTCGTATGGGCGATGTGTATTTAATGGCTGCTGAATGTGAAAATGAATTGAATGGACCAGGTGGAGCATATCAATACATAGAACCTATACGGCAACGTGCTTATGCTACACAAGCCGAGTGGGAATTGGTTGGCTTAAGTCAACAAGAGTTCAGGGAGGCCATTTACGATGAACGTAAGTGGGAACTCGCAGCAGAGGCGCATCGAAGATATGATCTTATACGTTGGGGGATTTTGTTTGACGTAATGGAAAATATTGAATACAGGTTTTGGAACCCTGCCCAGAATATTAGACCATGGCACGTTTTGTTGCCAATTCCATTACAAGAATTGGAACAGAACCCCGCTTTGTTAGAGTCTGATCCAACAAATAATGGCTATAGATAACCATTAACTGTAAAGATTTAGAATTTAACGAAATCAAAAATTGTTAGTTTGAGTTAGTTTTGAAAATGGGGCAAATATAGTATTTGCCCCATTTTTTATAGCTTTTTATCTGGTCAATGGTTCCGTTTCCACCAACTAAATTGATCATAAATTCAGGAAAGCCGCATAAATCAAATAAGCAGGATGGAACGGGATAGACTCCATAGCTTAGCATACTAACTTGTAGAATATTCCTTTATAGGTCTTATCATGAGAATTGGAATTACAATCGTACTATTATTTTTCGGGACCTTCCTAGGTTTTTCGCAAATCAAACATGGACTACGAGACCAACAAGGTCGTCACGTAATTCCCCGAGGTTTTGTGATAAATACCAATGACCATAAAGGAGAGGTATTTTTCAATGCCAACGATTATCTACGAATGGTGCGAATGGGTGCCAATACCCAAGTTATTC
>CAYSPL010000064.1:0-2861 GCA_964432915.1 uncultured Maribacter sp. | reverse complement strand
GATGCAGGTACTCCGGCAATTTCAGATCCTGGGTTTTTATTGACACGCGCTTGTGTAGAAAACAGAATCGAAGTAGAATGTCTTCCTGGTGCAACGGCATTTGTTCCTGCTTTAGTAAATAGTGGATTACCCAATGATAAGTTTGTTTTCGAAGGATTTCTTCCTGTTAAAAAAGGAAGACAAACCAGATTAAAACTTTTAGCTGAAGAAACGCGCACTATGGTTTTTTATGAATCTCCGCATAAGCTGCTCAAAACCTTAGGAAATTTCGTAGAATATTTTGGCGCAGATCGACCTGTTTCCGTTTCACGTGAATTGACCAAATTGTACGAAGAAACCATTCGAGGTAGTGCTGAAGAGGTTTTAAAGTATTATACCGAGAAACCCCCAAAAGGGGAAATTGTACTAGTGGTTGGAGGTAAGAAGTAATGAAAAAGCTCCTAAAAAACATACGGGTCTGCGAAGTCTGTAAAGACCATTTGCCTTTGGGTCCAAGACCAATTGTTGCGGCTCACTCGGATGCCAAAATTATCATCATAGGTCAAGCACCTGGCACCAAAGTTCATGAAACAGGCGTGCCCTGGGACGACCCAAGTGGAAGACAATTGCGAAAATGGTTGGGCGTTTCAGATGCTATTTTTTATGACGAAACTAAGATTGCTCTTGTACCCATGGGTTTCTGCTACCCTGGGAAAGGAAAAGGTGGCGATTTGCCACCTCGTACCGAATGCGCACCATTATGGCACCAAAAACTTTGGGACAGCATGCCCAATCTGGAATTGATTATTCTCATTGGTACTTATGCTCAGAAATATTATTTGAAAACGGAAATGGAAAAGAACCTGACAGAAACTGTTAAGTCTTTTCAGAAGTATCTACCTAAATATTTTCCCTTACCCCACCCATCTCCTAGAAATCGATTTTGGTTAAAGAAAAATCCTTGGTTTGATGATGGGGTTGTGAAAGAGTTACAGAAATTAGTTTCTAAGAATTTAAAATAAGAATGTTTCTCTAGTGTGAAAGGGCTGAAAATCTAACTATTACTATTTCCAACTTTTCTAAAAAGTGCCCAAAAAAGATCCTCTGCAGGGTAGGGAAAGTTAACCTTTTCAGGAATCATATTTACTAAAAAGTTATCGCCCAGTTTGTATTTGAGTAATGACTTAACATGCTTGCCCGATATTTTTTTTGAAGGCCTGCCGTGTGTTACTTTTTCGAATCCGAATTCCTCTAAAAACTTGGTGAGTCCGTTAATAGAATACCAGTGCAATACACTTGGCGGGGCATATTCATGCCAGTTTTTACCAAAAACCTGCGCTGAAATACTTTGGCGATTCCATGATTCAATAAGTAGCAATCCACCGTCTTTCAATAATTTAGCGGCATTTTCGAAAGCTTTTCGCTGTTGATAAAAGTGAGGAACAACTTGAATCATTGAGATGAGATCAAATTCACTATCTGAGGTATAGCTTTCAAAAGCACCTTCTTCAATATTCAAGGCATACTCTTTTCGCCCAAATTCTGCCATACGTGAGTTGGGCTCAATACCAATACCATCCCAGCCTTCATCAACATAACCTTTTAATATACAACCAGCGGCGGCACCAACATCAAGCATTTTGCCTTTACCCTTGATAAAAGGTTCTAGCTTTTTGGCATAATTTCTTCCTCGATTATAAAGTAGTTGTGATTCTAATAAATAGTCATCATATCCCGCACCACCTTCATTAAAGTAGGTGTCATCATAGACTTGATTTACGTGCTCTTCATTTGCGTCTACGTTTGCAAAGCGATGGTTACATGCTTGACAATCAAGTATGTCAATACCATTTGACTTAAAAGCAAATTTTGATTCTGAATCACAGAGCGGACAATTCATATCGTTACCAATTAGTTCGATAAAGTACTCTTTCTTTTGATAAAAAGGGTGTTAATTTCGATTATCTGCATGTTTTCCCTTTATCCAACCGTGTTTTCCTAAATATTGATTACCACTTTCCACGGCTCCCTCTTCGATTGAAGTACCCATTGAGTCATTCCAACGGTTAAGGTATCCGAATAAAGAAATCACACCCAACATTTCAACTATTTCACCTTCATTCCAATGTTTATATAAACGTTCTTTTATTTCGGCATCAACTGCATTTGGTACTTGAGAAGCTTGCAACGAAAAATCTAAGGCCGCACGTTCAGCGTTTGAAAAAGCAGGATGAGTTCTATATTCCCAAATATTATCTAATTGCTCTTGTTCGGCACCATAACGTTCCGCAGCTCTAATGGCATGAGCCTGGCAGTAACGGCAACCTGTGGCATTACTACTAACCCACGCAATCATTCTTTTTAAGGCAGAAGTAACACGCCCTTCATTGGCCATTACTGCTTTATTTAAATTGATAAACGCTTTAGAAATGGCAGGACGATGTTGCATGGTTAAAACCGAATTCGGACAAAAACCAAGGGTTTCATTGAAGAATTTTGCTAGTTCTGCTGTTTCAGGACTATGACTGGGGTCAAGTGGGTTTACTAATGGCATATTATAAAGTTAGAAGTTAAAAAGACGAGGTACGAAATCAGAAATGAACCATTTTCTAAGGCTCTAATTTATCGTACATTTATCTCTTACAAGAAACAAAAATTTATGGGAGCAACAAATCATATTACAACCAAATGGTTAGGAAATATGGCCTTTGAAAGTAACAATCCTTCGGGGCATAATTTTAAAATTGATATTGCCAAAGAAGATGGTGGAGATAGCAGCGGAATGCGCCCTAAGGCCCTAATGTTATCATCACTTGCCGGATGCTCAGGTCTTGACGTAGCATCATTGATGAAGAAAATGAAATTGGAGGTCGATGAATTTA
>CAYSPL010000063.1:0-3568 GCA_964432915.1 uncultured Maribacter sp. | reverse complement strand
ATGAAGAAAATGAAATTGGAGGTCGATGAATTTATCATAGAAACCATTGCCAATCTTACAGATGAACATCCGAAGTATTATGACAAGGTCACTATTGAATACCATTTTCACGGTAAAAATTTAGAAGAGAAAAAACTTCAAAAAGCCGTTGACCTCTCCATAGAAAAGTACTGCGGGGTCATGGAAATGTTTCGGCGGTTCGCGGAACTTGACATAAAAACAATTTTTCATCACACCTAGGACTTAATTTCAGAAATGCGCTGGACCATTAAGCCGAGACCGGAAGAGTCAAAAATCGAACAATTGGCGGGGGAGCTGAAGGTTGATAAGTTGGTGGCGCATTTATTATTGCAAAGAGGAATCACCAACTACGGGGAAGCCAAAAAATTCTTTCGCCCTCAGCTCTCAGATTTACATGATCCGTTTTTGATGAAAGATATGGATCTGGCCGTCTCAAGAATAGCGCAGGCGATTTCCAACAACGAAAACATTTTGGTTTATGGTGATTATGATGTTGACGGAACTACTGCGGTAGCTCTGGTATCTTCCTATCTACTGACCTCCTACCCCAATGTAGCGACCTATATACCCGACCGCTATGATGAAGGATATGGTGTTTCTTATAAGGGAATCGATTTTGCCGAGGACAACGGTTTTTCTTTGATAATAGCTTTGGATTGTGGTGTAAAAGCCATAGAAAAAGTAGCCTATGCAAAAGAGAAAAACATTGATTTTATTATTTGTGACCATCACAGACCCGGAAAAGAACTGCCCAATGCCATAGCTGTTCTCGATCCAAAAAGGGAAGATTGCGATTACCCCTTTGATGAATTATGCGGATGCGGGGTTGGCTTCAAACTAGTTCAGGCCTTGGCCATTCAAAAAGGTCAAACCATTAATGATTTGACTCCGTATTTAGATTTGGTGGCAACCGCCATAGGCGCTGATATTGTTCCTATAACAGGGGAAAATCGTGTTCTGGCCTATTACGGTTTAAAGGCCATTAATTCTGACCCGAGAATTGGTTTTAAAGCCATCATAAATCAAATCAAAAAGAGGGTTTTGACCATTACCGATGTCGTTTTTATCATCGCCCCGCGAATCAATGCGGCGGGCAGAATGAAACATGGTCAACATGCGGTAAGCCTTATGGTTGAATCAGATTTGAAGCGAGCTGAAAAAATTGCGATTGAAATTGAGAAGTTCAACATTGACCGCAAGAATCTTGATAAGAAAATTACCCAAGAGGCCTTACTGCAAATTCAGGAAAATAAAGAAGAAGAACGTTTTACATCGGTGGTTTATAATGAGACTTGGCACAAGGGGGTTATCGGAATCGTTGCTTCGAGATTGACCGAGACCTTTTACCGGCCTACCTTGGTTTTCACAAAGAGTGGCGATAAGTTGGCAGCATCGGCCAGATCTGTCAAAGGTTTTGATGTTTACAACGCTCTATCGGGATGTGTGGATTTTATAGAGCAATTTGGCGGGCATAAATATGCCGCCGGTTTAACCCTCTTTCCAGAGCACTATGAAGGTTTCAAAGAGCATTTTGAAAAAGTGGTTTCTGAATCAATCGATGCAAATTTATTGATACCGGAAGTCAAGGTGGATATGCCCATAACCATAAAGGAAATCAACCCGAAACTCATGCGGATTTTAAAGCAATTTGCACCTTTTGGCCCTGGTAATATGATGCCGGTTTTCATGGCTGAAAAAGTGCAAGATTCTGGCTATGCCAAAGGAGTGGGGCAAGACGGGGCTCACCTAAAGATGGCGGTTACGCAAGATGGGTATGGCCCTCTCGGCGGAATTGGGTTCAATATGGGCGATAAATTGCCAAGTGTTATTTCGAGAAAACCCTTTGATGCCGTTTTTACCATTGATGAAAATGAATGGCAGGGCAACGTGAGTTTGCAATTAAAGTTGAAAGACATTAGATAAAGAACTTTTAATGTCAACGTCTTTAGATCCATATGCCGCCCTAAGATTTCCAGAATTCAAGACGTATCTTCTTGCTCGATTTTTCATGGTGTTTGCTTGGTCAATGCAATTCATTGTCATTGAATGGCAAGTGTACACCATAACAAAAGACCCTTGGACATTGGGCATTATTGGGCTGATGGAATTTATTCCCGCTGCCTCGATGGCTCTTTTCGCAGGGCACATTGTAGACCAAAAAGAAAAGCGAAACCTTCTCTTGACTTGTATTTTCGGGTTTACCATCATTGGTGTGGGCTTACTGTTATTAAGTACCGAAAAAGTTAAGTCAAGTTGGTCTACGAATTCGATTTTATATGCTATATATTTTTTGGTTTTTTTGGGCGGTATTACCCGTGCCTTTCTTGGCCCCATTATTTTTTCATTGATAGCGTTGATAGTACCCAAAAGAATTTATCCAAATGCAGCGACTTGGAGCAGCACCACATGGCAAACAGCATCGGTTTTGGGGCCGGCAGCAGCTGGGTTTGCCATCGGCTGGTTTGGAATTCACACCTCACTTCTCATCATCGTAATCATATCCAGTTGTGCTTTTATTGCAGGATTGGGCATTGCCAAAAAACCTATTCTGAATCCGAATATCGGAGAACCTGTATTCGAGAGTTTGGCACAAGGCCTCAAGTTCGTGTTCAATTCAAAGGCTATTTTTGGAGCACTGACACTAGACATGATCGCCGTTCTTTTTGGTGGCGCCGTTGCTTTGTTGCCGGTTTTTGCCCAAGACATACTTCAGGTTGGTTCTGAGGGATTTGGGATTTTAAGGGCCGCCCCGGCAGTAGGAGCAATTATTACCATGGTCAGTTCAACACACTTTCCAATACATCGCAACGCTGGTAAAAAATTGCTTTATGCTGTTTTTGGGTTTGGTCTGTGCATTATCGTTTTCGGAATTTCAACTTCTTTTTGGTTATCAGTGGCAGCGCTTTTAATAAGTGGTGCTCTGGACGGAATTTCAATGGTCATTCGTCAAACCATACTGCAATTGAAGACACCGGATCATATGCGAGGTAGGGTGGCTTCTGTAAATTCAATTTTCGTGGGATCTTCAAATGAACTGGGTGCTTTTGAAAGTGGGGCAACCGCGAAACTGATGGGTACTGTTACTGCCGTGGTTTTTGGAGGAACAATGACGTTATTGACTGTTGGTTTCACAGCGTTCATATCGCCAACATTTAGAAAACTTGATTTAACCGAAGAAGTTGAAGCTCATGAAGCTTCTAATCACTGAGGTACTTTTCCAAGCTCAATTGATTGCCATCATAGACCGCATAGGTGTAGTATGAGATCCAATCGCCAAGGTTGGTATATTTTGATTTTTCGTTAAGCGCGATTTCAAGCGGCAGGTGGCGATGTCCGAATATGAAATGGTCATAATGCTCTGTTTCCAATTTTCTTTTGGCGTACTGAACCAACCACTCTTTTTCTTCCCCTAAGAATTGGGTGTCTTCGTCGCCCGAAATCATTTTGTTCTTAACTGAAAAGTATTGGGCCACTTTTACACCTATGTCAGGGTGCATCCAACGAAAAAACCATTTCGCAATTGGATTTGTAAATAACTTTTTCATAC
>CAYSPL010000062.1:0-3896 GCA_964432915.1 uncultured Maribacter sp. | reverse complement strand
ATTATATTGATGCGAATCCAAATTCTTTCTCTGATCCGGCTACCCAAGCAGAGGTACAAACAATGGTAAATGTCGTCAATACCTCTTCGAACATACTTGCAGAAATTGGTATAGATGCCGATAATGGTTCATCTGATGTGAGTATTGCAGAGCTTAATTCCATTGTTCCGGTGTTAAATGGCGTTATAACGGCAAACTCCACAAAATATCAAGAGTACATAGCGAATAATCCGGGCGCTTTCTCAAGTCCTGCCACACAGCCCGAGGTGCAAGCAATGATCGATGCCGTGAATGCATCACAGGGCGTATTGGCACAGATCGGCGGGGAGGCTGATGATCCCGATTCGGTGGAGTCTGTGGTAACAACAGAACAGTTAGAAAGCATCGTTCCTGAGTTATCAGGAATTGAGCCAGGCAATGAAGAAGCCTATCAAGAGTATATTGATACGAATCCAAATTCTTTCTCTGATCCGGCTACCCAAGCAGAGGTACAGACTATGATCGATTCAGTCAATGAAGCGCAAAATCTGTTGGTTGAAATTGGAATTGATGAGGATGATGGTACTGCGACCAGCACCAATGCAACCGCAACGGAATTGAACAACATTGTTGGTGTTACAGGTGCCATTTCTTCCAATGAGGGGTATTATCAGGATTTCATCGATCAAAATGGAAGCAACTTCTCATCTCCTGCAACTGCCATTGAAGTTCAGGTCATGATTGATACTGTAAACACATCTCAATCCATATTGACCCAAATTGGCAACGAAGGTGATGATCCTGACGCAATAGCCTCTGTCATTACTGTTGCACAATTAGGCACCATCAACCCTGAAATTTTAGGATTGGTTCCGGGTAACGAATCAGGATATCAAGAATACATTGATGAGAATCCAAATAGCTTCTCTGAACCAGCAACATTGGCAGAAGTACAGGCCATGGTAACAGCGGTCAATATATCGGAAGGCATTTTGACCCAAATCGGAAATGAAGGTGACGAACCGAATGAGGTGGAATCTTTGGTAACCGTATCACAATTGAATACCATAATAGGACTTTCAGGTACTGATCCTGCGAATGAAACTTTATACCGACAGTTCATCGATTCAAACCCAGAGGTATTTAGTGCTCCGGCAACTATCGAGGAAGTTCAAAACATGATTGACGAGGTTAATACTGTCGCTATCATCGTTGGATTCAGTGACGACCCTGCAGATGGTAATCCATCAGCAACCACCTTGACACAAATTGGTATGGTGAACATTGATCCCGTATTTATTGATGAATATGAAGAGGCTATTTCCAATGCAGATCCTGCTCCAAATTCTTTGGAAGAACTGCAGATGATCGTAGATGCCGTCAATGCGGTTGAAAACGGAATCAATGAAGCTTTAGCGGAAATCTTGGAAGATTCAAATTCAGAGAATGGGGAAAACAATTCCAATGGTACTTCAGTGACGGTGGAGCAATTGGCGCAGATTCCCGGCTTAACGGGAATAAACCCAGAAAATGAGGATGCCTATCAACTTGCCATCAGCGCTGAAACGGGTTTCAGCAACCCTCCGAAAATTGAAGAAATTCAAGAAGTGATTGATAATGCTAATACGCTGATCGAACTTATTGAAGGGGCCAATAGCCCTGCGGAAGGCAATCCTTCAATTTCCGATCTTATCGGTTTGGGTATCATTGATGTGGATTCTGAAAGAGGGGACCTTTATGAAGAGGCTATCGCCAATGCAAATCCAAAGCCGCGTTCACTGGAAGAATTGCAAGCCATCATTGATAGGGTGAACAACATCCCATTGAAAGTGACCTCGGCACAAGCCTTTACACCAAACGGAGACGGTATCAATGAGGCATGGACAATTGACGGAATTCTTGATTACCCCAACAATCAAATTAGAGTATTCAATCGTTCCGGGCGTGAGGTTTTCGCTGCACGGGGATACCAAAACGATTGGGAAGGATTTTATAAAACGAACAATGAAAAACTGCCTGCGGGATCTTATTACTATGTGATAGATCTAGGCGACGGCTCAGCACCAATCGATGGCTGGATCTTCATCAACTATTAAAAACAAAAATTAAAAAAAGTATCAAATGAAACTAATCAAAAATATCGTTTGCACAGCGGCTATGACCATATCGGTAACAGCTTTTGGGCAACAAGACACAAATCGTGCCTTTTTCAAACAAGCAATGAATCTTGTAAACCCGGCCTTCGCGGGCAGTCAAAATGCCTTTGTGGATAGCCAACGGTCAAACCTGGGTAACAAATCTGAAATCGGAATCGATTTCAGAAGTCAATGGGCCGGTGTTGAGGGAGCACCGGAAACACAGAGCGTCTTTTTCTCAAGTAATATGGGTAAAAACGTTGGCCTCGGGGTATCTGTGGTCAATGACCGTACGTTCATTGAAAATCAAACTTCCATAGCTGTTGATTTTTCTTATAAACTAAAATTGGATGACTATAACTACGTTTATCTAGGCATCAAAGCAGGGGCAACATCCTACAATGCCAACCTCGCCGGATTGACCACCTTCGGATTTGGAAGCGACCCATCGTTGAACAATATCAATGGTGGATTTAATCCAACCGTAGGTGCAGGTGCCCTTTTGAAAGGAGCGCATTATTTTGTGTCCTTATCCACACCAAATTTCATTACCTCTGAGCGATTGGAAGATAATGATGGTACGGCAAGATTAGGCCAGAGCAGACCACATTTTTACTTCGCGGGAGGCTATGACTTTTCCCTGGGTGGTTCCATGACTTTAAGAGCCGCCGGTATTGCCAGATATGTTGAAGCCACTCCCCTTTCAATGGAATTCAACACTTTATTGGACTTTAATAACAAAATACAGCTCGGCCCTACATACAGAATCGGAGAAGGAATTGGCGGACTTTTCATTTTCAATGCTGCAGGTTGGATCGATTTGGGTTACGGTTATGAGGTTGCTTCCAATAGTCCAGTAGCTTCACAGTCAATGGGTACCCATGAAATATTCATGAAACTGAAAATGTAAAAAATTACAATTTTGGCCTAAGTGAAGGGACGCGCTTGGGCCATATTTTAGGTTAGTTGAACATGCTTTGCATGTATAAGCCTTGCTCTTAAGCAAGGCTTTTTTTTATTTAAATCAAATCGATTCTTAATGATAAAGAAACTGACAATCAATACTTTAAAGCGAAAATAGTGTTTTTACCTTATGATAAAATTTTGAAATTACTTTTAGGATATAAACCAGTTAACAACTCTTTAAATTGTAAGACAACAAAAAAGGTGAGTTATACAACAATCATTACTAGTATTACAACAATTGTAAGAATTTATGTACAATATTTAAGTAATTGCGAACTAATTCTATTTTGATGATTTTCAACAAACTATTCTTGCGCAACTGTTTTAAATATCGTTTTAATTCTACATTAAATAAAATCTTTTTCTTGATACTTATTTCTGGCGCCATCCAAGCGACAGCGCAAACAATTGAAATTGTCGATAATAATATCAATAAAAATATCATTACAACGCTGCATGGATATTGTGCAGGACCAGACTTTTGGTATGAAGTATATTGGGATGATGCCACCCTTACAGGTACTGTTGAAGTTATTAATAGCGACAATGGAACTGTTTTAGCTTCAGGAAGTACATCACCTATTTCAGATAAGTTATTGAATTCTTCAGCAACTACGGTCTTGAATATTCAAGTGCGTGAGCAAGCAAATCCAGCTAATGTTTCCGCGGTTGTAGCTGTGGATAGGGTCAATTGTACCTCGTTCAGAACAGCAACACAGAATTATGGCTCGGGCACAAGTACTTTTACGGTACCTGCAAACGTAACCCATATTAGAGCTGGTGCTATCGGCGGCGGCGGCGGCGGAGCCAGACGCC
>CAYSPL010000061.1:0-4428 GCA_964432915.1 uncultured Maribacter sp. | reverse complement strand
TACCGGTAATCGTCTTGTCTTGTGCAAAAGATAAATGCACAACAAACGCCAATAATAGCGTTAAGATTCCATTTAGTTTTGTTCTCATTTTTTAATTATTTGAATTAGCTAAGCGCAAATGTGCTAATTTCATGTTAATTATCCAAAATAAAATTAATAAAACTTTAAGAACCCGTAAATTTTCTAATTGAGTTAGGAATAAAACACTCTAGACGATTATTAGGCGAATATTTAACAGGTCTCATTTTGAATGAGTTATATCTATAAAGTAGCCATGGACGCAAAGTCCTGACCGGGATTTAAAATTTCCAACAAGTTGGAGTATGAGGTTTAATTACCTAAACCTTTTTAAACTATATCTACCTAAGTATGAGGACTCAAATAAGGTGTCAATTACAACACTGTTTTTTTTCTTGAGGCGCAAATTATCAATTGATTTGAACCCACATTATTGTCAAAAGGTTGATGCCTTTAATTTGCATCACGCCTTGTTTTGGATTGAAAGGCAGTTGGCCAAAGTTTTGGAGTGCCGTATGAGTTAAAACAAACAAGCATGAAAATAAGAGCCATTAATTGTCAAAAAAGTATTGAATAAGAAGAACGATTTTGTCGATCTAAAAAAATCATGAAAATATAATGATAGGGTGTTTGAATTATAATGAAATAGTATTACATTTGCCAGCCCTTAAACAGGGGGTCAGTTTTAGATACACATTAATATAGTATGCCAACGATATCACAATTAGTACGAAAAGGAAGAGTGACCATTACTAAGAAGAGTAAATCGGCTGCTTTGGATTCGTGTCCTCAAAGAAGGGGTGTTTGCACGCGTGTTTATACTACTACGCCAAAGAAACCAAACTCTGCCATGAGAAAAGTGGCTAGGGTTAGGTTGACCAATGGTAAAGAAGTCAACGCGTATATACCTGGAGAAGGACATAATTTACAAGAGCACTCGATAGTATTAGTAAGAGGTGGAAGGGTAAAAGATTTGCCAGGTGTAAGGTATCATATCGTAAGAGGGGCTCTAGACACAGCAGGTGTTGCAGGTCGAACTCAGCGAAGATCCAAATACGGTGCGAAACGCCCAAAGAAGTAATCAAACTTTTTTAAGAAGAAGCAATGAGAAAAAAACAGGCAAAAAAGAGACCGATATTGCCGGATCCCAGATTTAACGATCAATTGGTGACCCGTTTTGTCAACATGATGATGTGGGATGGTAAAAAATCGGTGGCATTCAAGGTGTTCTACGATGCCATGGATATTGTTGAAGAGAAAAAGTCCGATGATGAAAAATCGTCTTTGGAACTATGGAAAGACGCTTTGTCCAATGTCATGCCCCATGTTGAGGTAAGAAGTAGAAGGGTCGGTGGAGCAACGTTTCAAATTCCAATGCAAATCAGACCAGATCGCAAGATTTCGACGGCAATGAAATGGCTTATCAGCTATGCCCGAAAAAGAAATGAAAAAGGAATGTCCAGCAAGTTGGCAGCTGAAATTTTAGCCGCTTCCAAAGAAGAAGGTGCAGCTGTTAAGAAAAGAGTGGACACTCACAAAATGGCTGAAGCAAACAAAGCATTCTCTCACTTTAGATTTTAAGCGAAAATGGCAAGAGATTTAAAATACACAAGAAATATTGGTATTGCTGCGCATATTGACGCAGGTAAAACAACAACGACCGAACGTATCCTTTTTTACACAGGGGTAAGTCATAAAATAGGTGAAGTTCATGATGGTGCTGCCACCATGGACTGGATGGAGCAAGAGCAAGAGCGAGGAATCACGATTACTTCGGCGGCAACAACCTGTGAATGGCAATTTCCGACGGAAAACGGAAAGCCTACAGCTGATGCCAAAGGATACCATTTTAATATCATCGATACCCCAGGTCACGTTGATTTTACGGTTGAAGTAAATAGATCTTTGCGTGTTCTTGATGGTTTGGTTTTTCTTTTCAGTGCGGTTGATGGGGTTGAACCTCAATCAGAGACAAACTGGAGACTTGCAGATAACTACAAGGTGCCGCGTATTGGCTTCGTAAATAAAATGGACCGTCAAGGATCGAATTTCTTGATGGTTTGTAAACAAGTTAAAGACATGTTGGGTTCAAATGCGGTTCCGATTGTATTGCCCATCGGTGAAGAGGCTGATTTCAAAGGTATTGTTGACTTGGCCAAGAACCGCGCCATTGTATGGCATGAAGAAGGTTTTGGTTCTACTTTTGACGTAATTGACATTCCTGAAGAAATGAAAGCTGAAGTCAAGGAGTATAGAGCTGCCTTGATTGAAGCTGTTGCCGAATATGATGAGGCATTGATGGAAAAGTTCTTTGAAGATGAAAATTCCATTACTGAAGAAGAGGTGCACGCTGCTTTAAGAGCTGCTGTAATGGATCGTGCAATCATTCCTATGATTTGCGGCTCTTCCTTTAAAAATAAAGGTGTTCAGTTTTTGTTGGATGCCGTCTGTAGATACTTGCCATCACCTATCGACAAAGATGCGATTGTAGGTACAGACCCTCAAACGGGAGAAGAAATAAGCAGAAAGCCTGATGTTAAAGAGCCTTTTTCGGCTTTGGCGTTTAAAATTGCCACAGATCCTTTTGTTGGTCGTTTGGCATTTTTCAGAACCTACTCAGGGCGTCTGGATGCCGGTTCGTATATATTGAACAACCGTTCAGGAAAAAAAGAACGTATTTCACGTATTTACCAAATGCATTCCAATAAACAAAATGCCATCGATTATATTGAGGCGGGAGATATTGGAGCTGCGGTTGGATTCAAGGATATTAAAACAGGAGATACCATGTCTTCCGAAAAACATCCTATTGTACTGGAAAGTATGGATTTTCCTGATCCAGTAATTGGTATAGCCGTCGAACCAAAAACCAAGGCTGACGTTGATAAATTGGGTATGGCTTTGGGTAAATTATCTGAAGAAGATCCCACCTTTCAGGTCAAGACAGACGAGGCTTCTGGTCAGACCATTATTTCTGGTATGGGCGAACTGCATTTGGATATTATTGTTGATCGCTTGAAGCGTGAATTCAAAGTTGAAGTCAATCAAGGTCAACCACAGGTAGAGTACAAAGAGGCCCTTACACAAGTTGCCAACCATAGAGAGGTGTACAAGAAACAATCAGGTGGTCGAGGTAAGTTCGCTGATATTGTTTTTATAATGGAGCCTGCCGCGGAAGGCGAAGCCGGTTTGGAATTTGTCAATGAAATCAAGGGAGGTAATATTCCAAGAGAATTCATTCCTTCTGTCGAAAAAGGTTTCAAAGAGGCCATGAAGAACGGTCCTTTGGCCGGTTTTGAAATGGATAGTATGAAAATCACCTTGAAAGATGGTTCGTTCCATGCGGTGGATTCTGATTCACTATCCTTCGAACTAGCAGCCAAAATAGGATACAAAGAAGCTGCCAAGGCTGCAAAAGCTGTTTTAATGGAGCCCATTATGAAGTTGGAGGTTATAACACCTGAAGAGAACATGGGTGATATAGTAGGTGATTTGAACCGAAGAAGAGGCCAGGTAAGTGATATGTCTGATAGAGCAGGAGCGAAGGTGGTCAAAGCAACGGTTCCCCTATCTGAAATGTTTGGCTATGTGACCTCGTTGAGAACCCTATCATCAGGTAGAGCAACCTCAACGATGGAATTTTCACACTATGCTGAAACTCCATCCAACATATCTGAAGAAGTAATTAAAACCGCAAAGGGGCTAACCGCTTAATTTTAAGAAAATGAGTCAAAAAATTAGAATAAAATTAAAGTCTTACGATCATAACTTGGTAGACAAGTCTGCCGAGAAAATCGTAAAGACGGTAAAGACGACCGGCGCGGTGGTAACGGGCCCAATACCCTTACCAACTCATAAAAAAATATTTACCGTATTGCGTTCACCGCACGTGAATAAAAAGTCAAGAGAACAATTTCAATTGTCTTCTTACAAAAGGCTGTTGGATATTTACTCTTCATCTTCAAAAACCATTGATGCTTTGATGAAATTGGAGCTTCCAAGTGGGGTTGAGGTAGAGATAAAAGTATAATCTGAATCCATCTTCATTGATGGGTGAACATGTCCTGAGCCGCGAGCGAGGGAAAAACGGAAAAAATTCAAACAGGGTTGAATTTTGGCCCTGTTTTTTTGTAAAGTAGTTAAATAAAAATTGAATATAAACGGATGTAGATTTTCAGTTGAAAGTTGAAATCCAAAATCTAAAATCAAATGTCTGGGTTAATAGGAAAAAAAGTAGGCATGACGAGCATTTTTGACGAAAACGGAAAGAATATTCCTTGCACCGTCATTCAGGCCGGTCCATGCGTAGTTACCCAAGTCAGAACCGAAGAGGTAGACGGGTATAGTGCCCTTCAACTCGGTTTCGATGACAAGGCAGAAAAGCGTGCTAATAAGGCCGAATCTGGTCAT
>CAYSPL010000060.1:0-5026 GCA_964432915.1 uncultured Maribacter sp. | reverse complement strand
TATAGACTGCAAAGGCATCAGTACCTTCAGTAACGATTACGTTTGTATTAGCGAAAGCAATACCATCACCAGCATTAGCATCATCATCATTGATGGTACCGTTAGCAGTATCAGGACCTACGATTCCAAGACCAAGATTGGACTGTACATTTGAAAGTACGACAGTAAAGTTCTCAGTTGGTTCGATTACAGCATCGTCAATAATCGGTACTTGAATATCAAAAGAGTTTACTGTTGGTGTAAATGTGATTGTACCAGATGTAGTTGTAATATCACCAGGATTCACAGCTGTACCATCTACGGTAGTATAATCAACAGTTACATTCTCTGCGATTGCACCAGTAAGTGTTACGGTATAGACTGCAAAGGCATCAGTACCTTCAGTAACGATTACGTTTGTATTAGCGAATGATACTCCTGCACCCACGGCATCGTCATCGGTAATGGTAACAGTCCCTGGATCGTTTGCGAAAACAATATTTTGAGGTTGATAATTTGCCATCGGTAATGAGGCAGGATTATAACTTGGCGTAATTGTAAAATTTTCTAATGGTTCAATTAAAAGATCGTTTGTAATGGTCAAAGTTATGGTCTCAGTTTCCAAATCGTTTCCATTAAAAGTAACTGATCCTGTTGTTGATGTATAATCTCCAGGGGCAACAGCAGATGCATTGTTAGAACTATATGAAATATCGAAGGCATTTTGAGTTTCTCCTGAAAGCGTGAAACTATATGATGTGGTACCCACATTCTCGTTAACCGTAATATCTTCTAAACTAACTGTTGCGGTATCATTATCATGAATTCTCAACGCTGACCTTTCGGTATTTATACCTACTCTAGAAGGTCCTGAACCATATTTTGTGGCTTCGGCAGCATTCCTAGATTTTACACCATCAAATTTTTCGGAAGGTTCTACTAAGGTATCATCTATGGTGGGTACAGGAATAAATATTTCAGTTCCGGCAACCGATCCTGCAGGAAAAGTAACGGTTGTACTAAATCCATTAAAGTCTAAACCCTCCGTAGCGTAGCTATCCGCTACCGTTGCATTTTCAACGCTAAAATCTACATTGTAAGCCTCTTCAATACCAACGTATTGTTGACCACCTCCATTAGTATCCGAAGATAAAAATAAACGATATTGAATAGTTCCGCCTTCGGTAATATCGTAATTACCTCCAACAATATAAGCAACGTCTGTATCAACTACAGTTCCTACCCCGTCAGCGTCAGTGATAGTTACTAAACCACTAGGGTTACTAATAGTAACTGTAAAATCTTGTTGCGTTGGCTCTACCCAATTGTCGTCAATAGCAGCAACGTTAAAAGAAACACTACTAGATCCACTTGGTATGGTAACTGTGGTTGGTCCGCTGCCATAATCTGCACTGTTAGCGGTTCCATCTGTGTAAATGATATTAAACGTAGTGTCAGCTGTTACCTGATGAGACGATGAAATAGTAAATATTATGTTCTGACCTTCATCAGCAGATGCATCATTGATAGTAACATTTGGTATAACCGTTAAATAAGTTGGGTCATGATTTCCAATGCCACATGGATCAACGGTACCAGAACTTAAGGTGCCTACCATATTCGTATTTGTTTCACCAGTAAATGTAGCCAATGCTTGTAATGCGATATCTGCACTGCAAGAGGTACAAGTATTGTTAACCAATAAATTAAAATCTAATTCATATTCTGGGTCGTTGATATCTGTATACCCATCTTGTACATAAAAGCGAAGCTCTCTAGTACCTGTGTCAAAATTATAAGTTACCCCTGCAGGCAAGGGATCTGTGCTTACAAACTCTACTTGTTCTGGTAAAACTGTAGCAATTTCAAGATTTTGAATATTGTCATTACCAACATTCTTAATTCGTATTTCAACAGGTGCAGTGTCACCTGGACTAAAGGTAGAACCAATGACATTGGTAGTAAAGTTTAGGGCTCCTAAACTTGGTTCGAAAATCTCTACACTAAGACCCATTAAATAGAGTCCGTATGTCTCTTGATTCGAGGTCATTCGGAAAGTGGCTGACGTTTGATTATTATCTATTAATCTTCTTCCGTTATTCTTTAATTCAAATAAAGCAGCATCGTAACCTAAGGTGTTTGTACTAGCAGGGTTTCGATCTAAAAAAGGAGCTTCATCAATGGTAATTTTACTATTGAAAAAGTTAGTTTCACCACGTTCATTGGTATCAATTGAAGTCCAATTTCCAGTAGTATCGAAAATTTGAAGTTGATCGCCTGAAATACCTCTATCACCCTCGGTTGATCCTATGATCATGTTAGCGTTAACAGGTCCGTTTGGTACGGTTTGAAAACCATCAAACAAGACATCATATGAATTATTGGTTTGGGTAACATTGGCATAACCATCAAATAGGGTAATGTTTCTTCTTTCAAGTTCTGGACTTTCATAAACAAATACGATTTGCCATCCCCCCGAGGTACCGGTATTTATAGAACCAAAAGCGATATGCTCATAGAGAGCTCCAACAGTTGCTTTAACATTGGCAACTTGAAATTTACCGTAGGGGTTGGCTAGAGCTTGTACTTCTGAAGTGATATCCTTAACACATACATATGGATCATTAACAAAGTGGTCTGCGCGACCATTGTAAATTACCTCATCTGCAGTTAAGGTATTATAGCTACTAGAACCCGGAAGCATAAGTTTAACCTGGTCATATTGCCAGTTTACTTCAGGATTGCCATTACCCGTCATATTCCCATTATTGTCTGGACCGTTTTCTTTATTTGCGGCAGCCCAATATAAATAGACTTTTTGAAACGTAAGACATGTGCTCGATGGGGAAGGATTGGATAGATTAGCACTACTTGAATTAAAAGTAGTTCCATCGGAATCAATGTCTACAAATTGAGAAAAAATATTATTGTTGTCACTTCCTCCAGTATAATTGTTCGTAGGATGTTCTGATAAAACGTTATTAGCTATCATTGTAACATCTCCATTTACCGCCTCAGAAAAGCGAGGAGTGAAAGTGGTTTGTACTTGAGCTAAGCCACTAAAAGCTATAAGTGAAAAAACTCCAAAAAAGAAGAGTAATTGAAATGTTTTGGTGTTTGGGGTAATATTCTGCATAAGCATGCCTTTAGAAACCGTATTCAACAAAGCATAGAGAAATAACTTCTCAAAAAGTTGTAAAGAAATTATAAAATCTGTGGTTGAAGTATGTTGGTTAGGTTTAGATTTGGTTTTATAGTTTTAGGTTAAAGTGATAAGTCAAAGAACGGAGGAAAGACATCATTATTGTTAAAAAAAAGTTGAAACCATCTATTTTTCAGGTAATTGACAGAATATTCGTTTAGGCGTAGGAATTTTTAGACAAGCGGCAATACTGCTTTTTAATGGCGTTTCGTTGAATGGTATATTACTATCTGTGAACGAAAGAGTAAGAAAGCATAACAAAGATTTTTTTACTTCAAATTGAGTGATGTAAAAGGAAAAGTCCTTCACAAATATGCTTGTGAAGGACTTTTTATATATAGACGCTCTCGCGGAATGCAAAGGATATACGTATTAAATGATCATTTTAGACGTCATCTAAAGCAATAATAATCGCGATTGATTTTAAAGCTTTTAGCACTAAGGTAGAAATACCGATTTTTACTAACTTTAAACCCTGTTCATCCAATTGCGAATAGATTTTATGATACAAACTTCAAAAAACATCGCCATCATCGGTTCTGGCCTAGTAGGTTCACTTTTAGCTATCTATTTAAGAAAATTAGGTCATAAGATTACAGTTTTTGATCGTAGACCTGATATTCGAAATATTGAGTTTTCTGGTCGTTCCATTAACTTAGCGATGAGTAATAGAGGCTGGAAATCACTGCGAGCGGTTGATATTGAAAGTGATGTTAAAAAGATCGCAATTCCTTTAGATAAACGTGCTATGCATGTTATTGGTCAACCTGAATATTATCAAAAGTATGGAAAAGACGGTGAAGCGATATGGTCAATTTCACGTGGTGTGCTAAATCGAAAAATGATTGATTTAGCTGAAGGTGCTGGTGTGAATTTCAAATTTGAGGAAAAAGTATGGGATGTTGATTTGCCTGAAGCTCGACTATACACGGGAGAAACTGAGAAAGGGGAGTGGAAGGAATATCAATATGATCTTATTTTTGGTTGTGATGGCGCTTTTTCACGGGTACGGCATAAAATGCAAAGACGTAGTCGTTTTGATTATTCACAAGATTTTATTGATGTTGGTTATAAAGAACTAACAATTCCAGCCAATGAAGATGGTACGCATAAGCTTGATAAAAATTCATTTCACATTTGGCCAAGAGGTAAATTTATGCTGATTGCCATGCCCAATTTAGATGGTAGCTTTACTTGTACACTCTTTATGCCATTTGAAGGGGAGGTATCTTTTGAGAATATAAAAACCAAAGAACAGGCCAAAACATTCTTTTTATCCTATTTTCCAAATGTCATGCAGGTTATGGATGACTTGTTAGAAGATTTCTTTAAAAATCCTACGAGTGCCATGGTTACCATGAAATGTTACCCATGGACGTATTGGGATAAAGTCGCTCTAGTTGGTGATTCAGCACATGCCGTGGTACCGTTTTATGGTCAGGGGATGAATGCAGGCTTCGAAGATATTTATGTTTTGAATCAAATCATCGCAAAACATGGTGATGATTGGGAGGCAATCTTTCAAGAATACCAAAAAGAACGCAAACCGAATGCTGACGCCATAGCCGAATTAAGTTATCGCAATTTTATAGAGATGAGTAGCAAAACCGCTGATCCGAAATTCTTGTTGCAGAAGAAAATAGAGAAATCTTTCGCTAGGAAGCATCCTGAAAAATGGATGCCAGTATATTCTAGGGTGACTTTTTCTGATAGACCATATTCAGAAGCTTTAGCCATAGGTGATGAACAAGAAAAAATCATGCAGAAAGTAATGAAAATACCAGATATTGAATCCATTTGGGAGCATGAGGTGGTAGAAAAGAAAATACTCAGCTTACTTTAGTC
>CAYSPL010000059.1:0-5091 GCA_964432915.1 uncultured Maribacter sp. | reverse complement strand
CTTGCGAGTGTTTCAGCCAAAGCGTTAAAACGGTTTTTGTGTAATGCAGCAAATGCTTTGTTGCTTGTTTCTATATGGGTATCGGTCAGCTTCATGATTGGTTATTAATGTGCTAAAGTTAAAATAAGCTCCTACGGCTTTGAAATCGTAGAAGCTTGAATTTAATTAACTGAACTACTATCGTACAAATGCATTGGCCATGCCGCCGTCTACATTGATGATATTTCCTGTAGTTTTATCAAGAAGGCCTACACAGGCAAAAACCCCATTGGCAATATCTTCCGGATAAATAATTTCGTTTAATAAATTTCTTTTCGCGTAATGAGCAGGTAACTCTTCTACGGTGATACCATAAGCCTTTGCCCGGCCTTCGGCCCAGTCGCCTTCCCATATTTTACTACCCACGATAACACCATCAGGATTGACCACATTGACCCGAATTTTATCTTTACCCAATTCTGCAGCAAGTAATCTGGACATATGTTGTTGGGCAGCTTTTGAGGTGCCATAACCCACATTGTTGGGGCCGGAAACCAATCCGTTCTTACTCGCAATACTGATAAAATCCCCTCCCAAACCTTGGTCGCGCATAATGGCGACGGCTTGTTTGGCCAATTCAAATTGACCTTTTACCAATACGTTTTGAAGGATGTCCCAGTCTTTTTCGGTGGTTTCTTCCAATGGTTTGGATATAGCAAGACCGGCACTGTGCACCACGATATCAACCCCACCAAATTCAAGACAGGCCTTGTTATAGGCATTGGCTATGGATGCACTATCGGTAACATCACAGGCAGCATACGAAGAGACATCACGTGGATAGCCTTCGTTGGCCGCTTGTAAACGATCTTCGGCAATGTCAGTCAGCACCACATTGGCGCCATGTTCTGCAAGTTTATCGGCAATAGCTTTGCCAATACCACCACCTGCACCAGTTACTACCGCTACTTTTCTAGATAGTGGCTTTTCTTTGGGCATGCGCTGTAACTTAGCTTCTTCCAAAAGCCAATATTCAATATCGAAGGCTTCCTGACGCGGTAAGGAGGTATATGCTGTAATGGCTTCTGCACCGCGCATTACATTAATTGCGTTAATGTAAAATTCACTGGCAACACGTGTAGTTTGCTTATTCTTGGCAAAACTGAACATCCCCACTCCGGGGTAGATTATAATTACCGGATTGGGATCTCGCATCGCAGGACTATTATCGCGCTTGCAGGTGTCGTAATACGCTTTGTATTCTTGACGGTATTGCTCAAACGCAGGCTTTAGTTTTTTCAAGACCTTGCTAGAATCGGAAAGGTCTTCGGAAGTATCCAACGTTAATACCAATGGTTGTATTTTGGTACGTAGAAAGTGATCTGGGCAAGAAGTGCCCATAGGCGCCAAACGTTCCAAATCATTACTGTTGATGTACTGCATCACTACATCACTATCCGTAAAATGACCGATCATTCTGTTTTCGGACGAGCAAAGTCCTCTTAACAAGGGCATTAATTGCGCTGCCTTTTCAGAACGCTGTTCTTTTGGTAGGCTTTCTATTTTTTGTCCGCCAAAAACACTGCCATTTTCCTTTATTTTTTTATCAATGTACTCCGAGGCCATTTCAATGACCTCAAGGCTGTTCAGGTAACAGTCGTATGAAGTATCTCCCCAAGTAAAAAGTCCGTGACTGCCTAAAACGATACCACGAATACCGGGGTTGTCGTTCAGGCATTTCTCTAATTGAAGGCCAAGGTCAAAACCTGGTCTTTGCCATGGTACCCAGCCCATGGTATCTCCCCAGATTTCTTTGGTCACTTTTTCGCTGTCTTTGGCCGCAGCCACTGCAATCAAAGCGTCTGGATGTAAATGGTCGATATGTTTAAATGGTAAAAGTCCGTGCAAAGGCGTATCAATAGAGGGTGCCTTACTTTCAAGGTCATAAATACAATGATTGAAAAGCCCAACCATTCGATCTTCATCATCAAGTCCGCCATACACATTCTTAAGGTTGCGTAAACGGTCAGTATACAATCCAGCAATTCCTTTTTTGGTCAAGGTTCCTATATCGCCTCCTGAGCCTTTGATCCACATCACTTCTACCTCTTCATTGGTCAAAGGATCTTTCTCCATCGTTTTGCAACTGGTATTGCCTCCACCGTAATTGGTTATTCTTAAATCCGCTCCCAAAATATTAGAGCGATAAAGAAATAATTCAACTTGGTTATCCCCTAAACTAAGTGCTTTGGCGTCGTCCCAGAGATAATTTACATATTGATAGGTTTTGACAGACATATTTCTTAATTTAATTTCGTTTGAAACGAAAGTATGATTCAAAGAAAGAGCAGGCATCCTGTACTATGCTGATTAGATACTTTTCTAGTTTCTTAAAATTGGCGGACATTTAATATATTAGATTTATAATGATTTTACAACTGTAGTTATTAATTCTTAAACTGACTTGGCATTGAATTCACAAGAAAATATTACAATAGACAATAATTCCAGAATTCCGAAGTACAAGCAGGTCATGGATTCTATTCTTCGGAATATAAATAATGGAAATCTACAGCTAGGACAAAAAATTCCTTCGATTAATGAACTTAGTGAAGAGCACTTGCTTTCAAGAGATACGGTTGAAAAGGCTTATAGTATATTAAAAAATCAGAATATCATTGAATCGGTGAAAGGAAAAGGGTATTATATCGCCAAAACCGACCTTTCGATTCGAACAAACGTATTATTCCTTATTAACAAGTTAAGCACTTATAAAATGCGCATTTTTAATGCGTTTGTAAATAAGTTGGAAGGGAATGCCAAAGTCGATTTGGATATTTATCACTGTGAGCCCCTGCTGTTCAGTAAGATTTTGGAAAAGAAAAAAAATCTTTACGACCATTATGTGATCATGCCGCATTTTAAAAATGAAAATATGCAGCATATGGGTTGTACCGATGATATCTTAAAATCCATTCTTTCAATCCCACAGGGTAAATTGATAGTGTTGGATAGAAATTTAAGAAGCTTATCTAGAGAGGCAGGACGCGTTTATCAAGATTTTACGGAAGATATTCATGGCGCCCTTACCAAGGGATTTGATAAATTGAAAAAGTATAAAAAAATAATATTGGTGTATCCGAACAAGTCCGTTTACCCCTATCCAAAAGGAATTGTTACAGGTTTCAAACGTTATTGTATTCAACATGATCTTGACTACGAGGTGCTTGATGAAATTTATGATAACATGGAACTTCAACTGGGAGATTTGTATATCATTATTGAAGAAACCGACTTGGTCAATTTGGTGAGACAGACAAGGGATAAAAAGTATAAAATGGGTGTCGATATCGGAATTATATCTTATAATGACACGCCATTGAAGGAACTTCTGGGAATTACGGTCATTAGCACAAATTTCAAAAAAATGGGAGAACAAGCGGCTGAAATGATCTTATCGAACAATAGGGCTGAAATAAAAAATGAATTCAACTTCATTGAGCGATTTTCGGTTTAAGGAATCAAATCTCCAACAATAGTTTTAGGCGAAGGACCTGCTTTTCTTTAAAGTAAATTCAATCTCTTGCTCTGCATCAATTTGAGCATCCAAAACTGTTTGAACAAAGTAATTTATCCATACAATTATTTCATTGGAACGCTGAGCGGCTTTTAAAGCATCATAATAATTATTTCTATTGTTCTCTATGGATTTGGATAGACTGAACAAAACAGGTCTGCCAATACTATGAGAAAGTGCTTTTTCCGCTATCGCTCTGCCGATTCTACCATTCCCATCTTCAAAGGGGTGTATGGTTTCAAAATACAAATGGGCGATAGCTGACCTTGTGATAGGTTTTTTGATGCTTTTTTTAGATTGATTGAACCATGTGATAAATCGATTCATTTCTGACGGCACTTTACTCGATGGTGGGGCTTCAAAATGAACTACCTCTCTCCCGATTGCACCAGAAACAATTTGCATAGGTTCTTCATGAGAACGCCATTGACCTACTTGTATTCCTTTACTGCCATCAAATAGTATTTTTTCAGTAAGTGGAACTTTGAAATGTTTACGGATGGCTGGCATCAATTCTGTTATGCCCTCCACTCTTTTATCTTTGGATATGGGAAGTTCAGGGTTTAGTTCCAAATTTCTTCTAATGGAGGACATCACATCTTTTCGACTCAAATACTCACCTTCAATCTCCGAGGTTTTAATAGCTTCGGAAAACATTAGGTTTATCTTGGCTTCGGTTTGCTCAGTTTCCGAAAGCCCTTCCAAGACGCCACTGATTCGTCCAGTTCTCTAGGCAAAATCATAGAGTTGACCCTCAATAGTATCTGTTTTGTATTGAAAATTGGGCCAGTCTTTTTGTTGCCAGTTGTATTTCATGGGCCGATTAGAATACTTATTCGGCTCAAAAATGGTAAAAAGATGAGTTGAAAAATAAAATTATTTGGCTCAGTTGAAGTAATAATTATTAAAAAATGGAAGTGAAAAATTAAACCATTCAATTAATTTAAATTCATACGAAAGTATGAGTTCCATGACAACAAACATTAAACTTATGTTAAAAAGCGAGCCTCGCGGTGCGCCCAAAAAACGACCCCTTGGCAGCCCTTTGGTACAGGGCATTTTCGAGAAAAGTACGAGCCCCGTCCAGATTGCGGAAAGATAGTTGGATAGTTTTAACACAGATTAAATAAAATAATAATTTACATTCATATGGACTATGCAACATTTCTTCTACCTTTTACATCATTTATGATTTGAAGTCATTTACATAGAGGTTATATTTACTTAAAAAATTGATTTTATGAGGAATTATGCTTTAGTAGTACTATCCGTTGTTTTTTTCTTTTCATGCAGTTCTGATTCGGTAGAGGTAGTCACAGTGCCCAACACAGAATCTACAGAGGAAACTGTTGATAATAATGGTGACAATGGTAATGATAACAACAGTAATGATAACAACAGTAATGATAGCAACAGTAATGACAATACGGTAGAAGTGGATGTTAGTGTTTATGGTGAAGATCTTGAAAGTGATGGAAGTGAGTTTGATGATGGTGTAATGCGGGATTTATCTTCTCTGCAATTTGTTGCTGAAA
>CAYSPL010000058.1:0-5190 GCA_964432915.1 uncultured Maribacter sp. | reverse complement strand
ATCCTTTCCATTTTTTGGAAAGGATTTTTTTATTGGCTTGCATCGGAAGCTCACTTATGAATGTAAACCAATAAAAAAACGAAGTCGCGTTGAAGCGACTTAAGATTTTTATTTAAGCAGGCCAACCCTATTAGGCCGACACCGAGCGGTTAGCGAGGTGGCAATCCCGTCCAGACCGCACCAGTAAACACAAGGCTTCCGAGAAATCGGGAGCCTTTTTTCTTTCCCTTGGGTACAATATAGGTACAACACTAATTTAAGGATAAGTTTTCATAAATTGAGTTATGAAAAAAGCACTAAACGCCTTTCTGGACAGGCTACTTGCACTTGAGAATAAGATTATTGGAAAGAAAAATGGCTAAACCGTTTTTTGAAAGACGAATCTTCTCAGCTTGTATCAATACTTTTTTATTACAGCGGGGCGTTCGTATATATTACCCTCCTCTTATATCAAATTGATATTTCCATATACGTCAATGCTTTTTTTGTATTGGTTTTCCTCCTAGTCGTTATAAAAACACTAATGATATGGCGTATTAGACAAAAGCGAATTTCTATGCTCCAGACAGATAACATTCATAATTTCATTACTATTGACTTTTGCGGCACTCTTTTTTGGGTACACTAAAGTCGAGCAAATAGAAAATGCGGAACGGGAAGCCTACACTCTAGGTATACAAGCATATGAACAACATTTGGATGTTTTTTTCAAGGCAATCCAAAGGTTGAAGCTAAATATAAATCATGGAAAGAAAATAAGGGTAAATAATAATTTGCGTTATTATACGATTTTCGTAGCTTTACGCAAATAATTTTTAATTGAATACGGTTTCCGAATATATAAAGAAAGTAGAATCTAGAGGAAGCTACACGGTAAGTTTATCTGATATTAAACAAAATGTTCCTATTTCAGATAAAGCCATATTCCAAGCCTTATTGCGACTTAAAAGAAAGGGTAAAATTACCCAGATACGACGTGAATTTTATTTGATAGTACCTATTCAATATTCTGTTCAAGGTTTTTTGCCGACTACCTTTTTTTTGGATGATATGATGCGATTCCTTGAAAGACCCTATTATTTAGGACTTTTATCTGCAGCAGCAATTCATGGGGCGGCGCATCAGCAACCCATGTTATCACAGGTAATGGTGCAAAAGCCAGCATTACGGACCATACGAAATGAAAAGCTTACTATTAAGTTTTACACAAAATCTAAATGGAATACCGAAGGCTTAATGCAAATGAAAACGGATGCAGGTTATTTTTGGGTATCGACCCCTGAATTGACAGCTCTGGATTTAGTACAATATCATAAAAAAATTGGAGGCCTTAACCGAGTCCTAGTTATTTTGGAAGAACTTATTGAGAACATCAACCGCTCCAAACTAACAAAAATACTGGCAATCACTCCAATGCCAACGGTACAACGCTTTGGGTATCTACTGGATTTTCTAGAGGAAACGGATATTGCAGATACCGTATACCGTTTTCTCAAAGGAAAAAAGCTATTAAAAACACCTCTCTCGCTATCGCACAAAAAAAGAAACGAGAACATTGATAGTAGATGGAGTGTATTAGTGAATCAAAATCTTGACACGCCATGATTCCAAGACGGTATATCATAGAATGGAAAGTAAATGCCCCTTGGCCAACCGATGCCCAAGTGGAACCGGATTTGGTCATATAGCGTGCCATAATCGCGTTATTTTCCAATCCTTTTTTAAAGGAGCATGTAGCCTTTCGAGGGGGTACTGCTTTACATAAGATGTATTTGAAAACTCAGGTGCGGTATTCGGAAGATATTGACCTGGTCCAAATCAAGGAAGGTCACATAAAACCAATTTTAGAGGCTATCAGAAAACAACTTGATTTTCTGGGAACAAAACGGAGCATTAAACAAAATGCAAACATGAATACAGCTACCTATCGTTTTGAATCGGAGATACCGCCCATCACCCCTTTAAAATTGAAGATTGAAATCAATACTCGTGAGCATTTCACGGTTATGGGCTATAAAGAGTTGGAACATAGCATGGAAAACGGTTGGTTTTCTGGAAGCTGTACTATGAACTGTTTTTCCATTGAAGAATTATTGGCCACTAAATTAAGGGCATTGTATCAACGTCGAAAAGGTCGCGATCTGTTTGATTTATACTATGGGGTATCCAACGTAAAGGTAGATGCTGATAAACTCATATCAGTGTATAAGAGGTATATGGATGTCTCAAGGGGAAAATCGCCATCACAAAAAGAATTCCTGTTGAATATGGAAGAAAAATTGGAAGACCCTGATTTTGTTGGAGACATATACGCCATATTGCGCCCAAATATAGATTATGACCAGAAGAAGGAAGCTTTTGAGCGTATACGGGCAGAACTTATTGAGCGGATTTAATGCAGAAGACAAAGGACAAAAACAAGCAGTCGCTTTGGAGTAGCTTTTTTGCGTAAATACCACAGTTTTTCTATGGGAAAACCTTAAATGTTAATTCCCATTTTTAATTCTAGGGGCGGATTCTTATTTTAGGGTGGCATTAACCCTCCCTTAGTACTTTTTATACCAACTCATGTTATCAAGTCTTTTGAAAATGTACAATAAAGTACACTATCGATATACCTAAAATTAAAATACATTGATTGAAAAAATAAACCGCTTTATCAAATATGCCTCAACCTTGGATGGAGATGAAAAAGGAGAGGCACAGGTATTTTGCGATCGTCTTTTTCAGGCGTTTGGTCATGAAGGCTATAAAGAAGCTGGTGCAACCCTTGAATTTCGGGTAAAATCAAAGAAGAAAACCAATTTTGCCGACCTTTAATGGGGAGAACGAGTACTTATAGAAATGAATAAAAGGGGAGCACAGCTACCCAGTCATCGTACTCAAATTTTTGACTATTGGTGGAAACTAAGTGAACAAGAGCTGCAATAAGCAGAAACGTAATTCCCTTTCCGAATGATTTCATAAATATCATGGATGGTAATTCTTGATTTTCTTTAATCCAACAATAGCACTAATTCTAAAAATCTGAAAATATTTAACAACCAACTCAAGCTATACGTCTTGGTCGGCTACAAATTGCATTAATTTGGAGACCATCGACCTACTGCCACAAAAAAGTGCTTCTCGTTGATGAAGTTCATTCGGCTTAATATCAAGGATTCTCTGCTTACCATCTGTGGCAGTTCCATTTGCTTGTTCCGTTAAAAATGCGATAGGATTACATTCGTAGGTCAGTCGCAATTTACCTCTTTGCTTAGGCCCTATTCTTGGGTACATGTATATACCACCCTTAATAAGGTTCCTATGAAAATCTGAAACCAATGAACCAATATATCTTGAAGCATATGGCCTATTTTCTTCCTCTTTTTGACAATATTTTATGTAAGACTTCACGCCCTTGGCAAAATGAACATAATTACCCTCATTCACAGAGTAAATATTCCCGGTTTCAGGAAATTGCATGTTAGGATGGGAGTGATAGAATGTGCCTAGTGCTGGGTTTAGAGTGAAACCATTGACACCCTCACCGGTACTAAAGACCAACATGGTAGATGTGCCGTACATTATATACCCAGCAGCAACTTGGTTCTTGCCAAGCTGGAGAAAATCCTTTAGTTCAACCGGGTTTCCCGTTGGAGTTATTCTTCTATATATAGAGAATATTGTACCCACCGAAGCATTGACATCAATATTTGAGGATCCGTCCAATGGATCGATCAAGACAACGTACTTGTTGTTGTTTTGTCCGTCCATACTATTTACAGGTATAAAATCTTCCTCTTCTTCAGAAGCTATCCCACAAACAATACCACGTTGCTTTAGGGTTTGAATGAATTTCTTATTGGCGTATACATCCAGTTTTTGTTGGTCTTCCCCTTGCACGTTCGTATTACCAGCATCCCCTAAAATATCGACAAGCCCAGCTTTGTTGACTTCGTGGTTGGTAATCTTTGCCGCAAGGCGAATGGCATTGATGAGTTTTGATAACTCTCCAGTGGAATAAGGAAAAGCTGATTGATTGTAAAAAATAAATTCACCCAGGGTCATTTTTTGGTTGTTCATCTAACTGATATTAACAGGTTAGGGAACAAGCTACCAATTGTGATCGTTTAAATTATCCTGTACTATGATGTTAGGTATTTGAAATCTTTGCATTCAATTTTAAGAGGTAAGAGATTCCAGACGGTTTTAATAGTTGCGATTTACTTGGAACCTATATGAAAAGTGTGGGTTGTTTTTCTAGAAACCCAAGTTGAATTATTGGAGCCTTCGAAGAACTCAGGCGCTTCCTATGTAAGGTTAAGTGTATCAAAAATTGATTAATCACCCTTTGCGACATATCATCATCACATTTAATTTATAAAGAATAGCTGTCCTATGGTTGAGGGAAGTATACCATTTGGGGCTATCAAACGACCATATACAGCAGGATGGACGAAATTCAATTCTTACGTAGTATTGGAATTGGTATTTAGAGCGATATTTTTGGCTGAACTCATAGCCTATATAACGTATTTATTTCCAGAAATAAATGAATTATGAAATCACTTTCTAAAATTTTTCAGAGATTCAGCACTATTTTGAGTAGTCAGAAAAAGATAATACTTGCCCAAGCTTTTATTTTAAGTCTATTACTTTCATTTAGTAGTTGTTTAAAGCAAGAAGGCCTTGAACCGGCTCGAGGATTGTCATTAAATGAGGGTTTTGAAAATCCTTTAGGCTTTTATGACAATACCCCATCCTTTTCGTGGAAATTACCCGAAGGTGTTGAAAAACAAACGGCATATCATGTGGTTGTGGCCTCTTTACCAGAACTATTATATAAAGCCCCAGATTTATGGGATACAGGCAAAGTCAGTTCAAGTCAATCCTTATATGTTTCCTATGAAGGAAAACCCTTGTCATCGCGTGATAAGTTGTATTGGAAAGTGCGTTTTTGGAATGCCGTGGACGAACCTTCGGCATGGAGCGAGGTAGCGCAGATGGAGCTAGGATTATTACAGAATTCAGACTGGCAAGCCAAATGGATTGGGCTGGATACTAGGAAAGATAGTATCAAAGGTGAAAACAACATCCTTCTGCATACGCCACAACACCTAAGAAAGCACTTTAAGGTCGATTCAAAAATTGTCGAGGCGCGACTTTATGTAAGTGCGAAGGGAGTTTTTAAAGGGTTTATAAATGGTA
>CAYSPL010000057.1:0-5838 GCA_964432915.1 uncultured Maribacter sp. | reverse complement strand
ACACCGATGATCAAGCTCTGACCATAGATGCATCCAACGTATTGACACTTGAAGACGGCGGAACGGTTGACCTGGCTCCATTTTTGGACAATACCGACGATCAACAGTTAAATGATGCCAACACGGTTTTTGATGCTGCCACAAACACCCTGACCATTGAGTTGGAGGATGGGGGCACCGCGACTGCTGATTTTACTGCTTTGGCTGGTGGATCGGATGACCAGAACATCTCAGGATCCGGACTCAATGGAACCGAACTGACCATAGGAATAGAGGGTGGAGCAGGCGAGGTCATCAATCTTTCAAGTTTGGCCAACACCGATGATCAAACCATTGATGAGTTTACAATAGTGGGCGGGACACTCAATATCTCTCTTGAGGAAGATGCCCTTGCACCATCAACGGTCACACTTATTAGCACAGATGCCAATAATGATTTGGAAGTTGGAGCCGATGGCGCCCTCTTCATTGAAATTCCTGAGTCAGCAGAGGAAACCAATACCACTTTATCTTTTGATGATTCAACTGATGAACTGACCTATTTAAATGAGAACAATGATAATGATACCGTTGATTTATCAAGTTTAAATCAAAATGCAGCCGAGGTTGAATATGACCCAGCAGCATCAGGACTTACCGCAACCGATACGCAGGCAGCAATTGATGAAATTGTAGATAATTATAAAGGCGAACCCAAAAACATCTTTTTTGCAGATGACGAAGGAAATCCCACGGATACCCAGGCCACCCCTACCCTTAAAGATAACGGAGGTTTCTTTTGGGATGGAACAAAAAGATTTCAAACTGGGGCGATGTATTTAGGGTTGAAGTTAAATGGGAATAATGATTTAAGCAATGGTCCTCTAAGCACCGTTGGCAATCACTCAAAACTTATTCTTACAGAAAGATATGATATTCCTGGCAATCCAAATTTCGTACACTCTTTTCCGCTACAGTTACATAATGAGGCAAATTTCAATGGCAGCGGTGTAGGTATTTTATTTAAGGTAGATTACAGCGGTACTAATCCAGGAAAAGGTGCCATTCTATATGATAGACAGGGTACTTTAGGCCAAGGAAATTTTCATTTTATTTCAAGTAATACTTCTGCTGCAACTCGCCCGACAATTAATGAAACCGTACTGACCATAGAGAATGATGGCGACGTAATCTTAACAGGAAATATTGAAGATAAAACAGGCACGGCACCAAACGTTGGTGATGTTCTCACCAATACTGCCTCGGGTACGCAGTGGGCTGCACCTGCGGCTGATGGTGATGCCGATGACACGAACGAACTTTCTGATATTGCGCTTTCTGGCACCACAATTCAACTAACAAATGGAGCAGCAGGGGCTACGGGAGTAGATCTTGATGCAACTTTCGCTACTGATGCTGATTTATTAGCAGCTACAGACGATGATATTTCAGCAGTCACTTTTGATGGTGTTGATTTAACCGTTGAAGAAGGTCCTACTACCTCTTTCAGTGCCAACCTTTCTGCATTAGAAGAATCTGCTGACATTGCTTTGGTGCAAGCTGATGTAGACGCTAATGAAGCAGATGCAGATGCGGCTATTGCAAACAATTCAACGGCTATTGCTGCCAATTCAACTGCAATTGCTAATGATGGAGATACTAGTGATACCAATGAACTATCTGACGTTGAACTGGTGGGCACCACAATTCAATTGACCAATCCCGTAGCGGGAGCCACAGGTGTGAATCTTGACAACACCTTCGCAACTGATGATGAACTTGCAGCAGCTACTGATGATGATATAACAGGGGTTACTTTTGATGGAACTAACCTTGCCGTTGCTGAAGGAGGGACTTCCTTTAGCGCCGATCTCTCAGCTCTAGAGGAATCTACAGATATTACGGCCAATACAACTGCAATAACTACAAATGCAACAGCCATCGCTGACCATAATACCAATGATCAAGATTTGAGTGCCACCAACGAAATACAGACCCTTTCACTCGCTGGAAACGAACTTACCATTTCCGGAACTGGTGGAAATACGATAACCCTTCCTGATAGCAACTTGCTTAGTGAGAATCTTACCATGTCAGCAAACAGAACCCATGACCTCGATGGCAATAATCTAATATTTGGTGGTTCTGGAAGAATAGCCATTGGCTCTGTAAATCCAGATAGCAAACTTGATGTGGATGGACAAATTCAGGCTAGACAAGGTTTTGCCTCTACTCAAGGAAATGCAGGAAATCCTGCTTATGGTTTTTACACAAATAACGACACTGATATGGGGATGTATAGAATTGGTGTTGACCGTATAGGGTTTTCAACTAATGGAATATTGGCATTGGAAATTAATCAAAACCAAAATGTAGGCATAGGTAATGGAATCACTCCGCTTGAAAAACTTCACGTAGATGGAAATATTCGGGCTGAGGGTAATTTTATTTCGAATAATCCAGCAATTCAAGTACCCGACTACGTATTTGAAAAATACTTTTTAGGTCATTCAGCTCTGAACAAAAACTATACTTTTTCATCTTTAGAAGAAATTGAATCCTTCCTAAAGAAAAACCACCATTTACCAGGCATCAAATCGGCCAAAGAAGTAGAAGAAGATGGGTTATGGAATTTGAGCAAATCAAACCTTCAAAACTTGGAAAAGATTGAAGAGCTATACCTACATACCATCAACCAAGAGAAGAAAATCAAACAATTGGAATCGGATAAAAACGTTATATCAAAAGAGTTGGAAGAATTGAAAAAAGAAATGGAAGAAATCAAAGCTCTTTTAAAAGATAAATAGTCTATAAAGCAATGAAAAGTTATCTAAGCATATTCTATTGCTTATTTGTTTTTTGGGCGAACGCTCAGTCTGCCTTGTATAATTCAGGCAACATGCAAATACATCAAAATGGTCAATTGGGTATGCACACCAACCTGATCAATGATGGTGTGTTGGATGATAATTTGGGTCAGGCCGGGTTTTATGGCGATCAACTTTTGACCGTATCAGGTGCGTTTGTAGCAACATTTTACAATCTTGAAATTGCAAATCCTGAGAGTGTATTGCTAAATACCGCACTCAATTCTTCAAACAACACCATTTTTATCTTAGGTAATTTCGTGACCCCTCGTGATCAAATGGATAATTATTTGAATTTTCTCGAAAATGCAATATCCACTAGCAGTAATGATATTTCAAAGGTTGATGGTTATGTGCAAATCAACCAAAAGCCAAATTTCATCTTTCCCGTAGGCGATGAAACACAATTGCGACCCTTGATTTTATCATCTGAATCGGTTAATATGAATGCCAAATGCGCCTATTTCTTTGAAAATCCGAATTTGGCCTCGACTTTTCCCGGTGGTTTTGATACGGCAGTAAAGGCCAATAAACTGGGCCCAATCAGTACCCGTGAATTTTGGCGTTTGGAAGGTAGTGTACCTTCTACGGTACAACTGAGTTGGAATGCAAGAAGCGGCATTGCTGAATTAACGGAGGACCCCACCACAGTGGCAATTGCAGGATGGAGCAAAACAACCAATCAGTGGGAAAGATTGAGTGAAGTATCCGCCTCAGGTGATTCAAATCAAGGATTTGTGTCCTCCGGAACATTTATCCCAAATGATTATGAAGTGCTTACCCTCGCCGCCTCAATGGAAGAATCAACAATGCTACCAATTTCTTTGCCAAGTGTTTATGTAAATGCCAATGAACCATTGGTAATTCCGGAATTGGAACAATCACCAAATAATTCATTATTGATTTTTGATCGCTTTGGTATGAAAGTATTTGAAAAGGAAAATTACACCAATGAATTTGAAGGATATGCCAATAAGGGTTTTATAGTGTATGGCAGAGGAAAAGGCCTTCCTCCTGGAGTGTATTTTTTCATTGTAAAAATGTTTGATGTAGGTCTCGAATATCAAAGTTTTTTCTATCTATCCGATTAATGGGCTTCTCCAAATCATTTAGGAGTTTGCAAACACCAAAAACGTATTGTACGATAAGAAAAAAAGTCTTCCTGAAGGGGTGTATTTTTTCCTAGTCAAAAATGTATGACCTGAACCTTGACTTCCAAGGGTTCCTTTACTTGACCAAGTGATACTAGGCATCAAATATGTAAGTATATAAATATTCATATATAGTATTTTTCTTACAACAATATTCTCTATACAGGCATCCCTTTTACCTACTTATACAACAATTTCTATGTAATTGCTGCTCTCCATACTACTTTGCCCCTTCACTTTACCATATGTTATGCATAAGTTTTTATGGATACTCCTCATTTTCGGGGTAAATTCTATTTGGAGCCAAGTTAAAGTCGGAGATAATATTGATGTCATCAATTCTTCTTCCATTATGGAGTTGGAAAGCTCCACCAAAGTCTTTGTCGTAACGCGCTTGACCACGGTGCAAATGAATGCCATTACCCCTTTAAATGGTGCTTTGGTTTACAATATTGATGAGGATTGTCTTTTTCAGTTTCGAGACAATACCTGGAATAGCCTATGTGTTGATGTGGTGGGAGGACAGACCGTTACTACCTTGATCGACAATCTTGACGGTACTGTTACCTATACCAACGAAACAAACTCGAATACCATTATTTCCAAATCTAGTCTGGTTAACAATGGTGATGGCACCTATACTTTTTCCAATGGTGGTTCCACTTTGATTCTTGATACCAATGCTTCCTCCATTCCTTATGAAAATTCAAGTTCTGGTATTGCAGCGACGAATGTTCAAGATGCGCTGGACGAATTAAAGTCCACTGCTAATATCGATGGAATTACTATAACCGGACTCGGAACATTGGCAGACCCTTTTAAGGTACAGAATGCCTCAATAGGAAATTCAAAACTGGCCAATAATGCGGTTACCTCAACGAAAATTCTTGACGGGGAAATAAAAACGGTGGATATCGAGGATGACGCGGTCAATGCCACAAAAATCAACGCTGATGTTGCAGGAAACGGCTTGACGCAAAACGCTTCCGGTTCATTGGAAGTTGACGTCTCGGTACTTTCAGGGGATGGAAATATTAGCTCGCCGCAAAATACCCTAACACTTTCAGGCACCCCTACAAATGCCCTTCTTGAAGATGTTCAGTTAGACGTAGCAGATGATGCCATAAACAATGCCAAAATCGCAGATAATGCCGTTCGCTCTGAAAACATTTTAAATAGTTCAATTCTAACGGAAGATATAGCTGATGGTGTTATTACCCCCATAAAAATAAACGCCGGTGTGCCCAATGAAGTGCTCAAAACCGATGCCCTTGGAATGGTGGAATGGGGACTCATCGCCGCAGCGAACATTGATGCCAAAGACTTGACCCCGGCCGATGGCTCAATCACCATAAACAATGGTACTGGAGCAACAATAATAGACACGGATATTCAAGTTGCAACAGATGGGATTACCAATATCAAAATGGCCGATAATTCAGTAAATACAGCCGAACTCATCAACAATGCAGTTACATCGGCCAAAATTTTAAATGAAACCGTTTTATCTGAAGATATTTTGGATGGAACCATAGCCAATGATGATCTTGATAAGACAAACATTCCATTAAGTGGTTTCGGATCAGCCATTTCAGATGTTGATCTAGGTTCAAATGCATTGACAAATGTCGCGGACCCAATTTCGGCACAAGATGCTGCAACAAAAAATTATGTTGATTCCGCCGATTCTGCGATTCAAGCTGATGTCAATCAAAACGAAGCCGATGCCGATGCAGCCATTGCCGCAGTGCAGGCCGATGTAGACCAAAACGAAGCCGATGCAGACGCAGCCATTGCCGCAGTTCAAGCTGATGTAAATCAAAACGAAGCTGACTCTGACG
>CAYSPL010000056.1:0-6300 GCA_964432915.1 uncultured Maribacter sp. | reverse complement strand
CCAAGGAGGGGAGCCATATTTGAACTGAAATTTAGAATTACAACTGAGTACGGGCGAGTTTTACTTTTTCTTTTTTGTGTCAAAACAACCGCGACGCTTTGGGGCCAAAGATTTCGTAACCTCATAAAAATACGCAAACCTTGGCCTTTAAAATCTATGCCCGTCTAGTTTATAGGTTTTTTTTGTAAAACGTTTTTTCCGCCTAGTGAGTTTCTTCCCGATATCTTTCATCTTTTGCTAAAGCCCAGATGTTTCCTTGACTTTTTCCTTTACTTCTTCTTTTGAAGTTCCCAAACTTTTAATCAAGTATTCATTTCCGATAATATTTATATTGAAAAGATAGCTTGGGTTTTTAGTTTTAGCCTGTGGCAATTTGACATAATCTTCTTGAGAGAAAAGACTTGATGACACAAATAAAATAGCGATAACAATGAGGAATTTGTGCATTTTCAAAATGTTTTACAACAATTGTCTAAACGTACTTGGGTAAGTCTATTTCTATTTTAAACGTAATTTACAATTATTCGTAAGATTAAACCGCATAAAAAAGCCTAGCAAAATTGCTAGGCCTATATCATTAAGAAGTATCAAGTCAATATACCTCTCTACCTGAAAAATGAAATGCACCTTCAATGGCAGCATTTTCATCGCTGTCTGAACCATGTACTGCATTTTCGCCAATGTCTTTGGCATATAACTTACGTATCGTGCCTTCGGCTGCTTCAGCTGGGTTGGTCGCGCCAATCAAGGCACGAAAATCTTCGACCGCATTGTCTTTTTCCAAGATGGCCGCGACAATGGGGCCACGGGTCATGAATTGTACCAAATCGCCAAAAAACGGACGTTCTTTGTGAATGGCATAAAATGCCTCGGCGTCCCTTTTGCTCAATTGGGTGTATTTCATGGCAACGATCTTAAAGCCAGCGGATGTAATTTTATCCAAAATTCCACCAATGTGTCCATTTTCAACAGCATCAGGCTTAATCATCGTAAAAGTTCTGTTTGTCGTCATTTATAAAAATTTTGTGCAAAAATAGGCTTTATTTGAGAATCGGCAACTATTCATAGGTTTGTTCGAGGGTTCCGAGCACCTCGCCCCCATCGCCCAACATGCTCAAAACGACCTTTTTAGTGGTAAAGTCAAATTTTAGCAGTCCAAAACTTTCGGTAGAAACCACCTTCCCCACCCGATACGGATTGGGTTCGCCCGTGAATTTCGAATACGCATGTGTGAGTCCGCTACTTGTGAAATCAATCAAAGGATAATCGAGTCCGTCTATTTTGGTTCGTGAAAATTCTGAAATATGGCGATCCCCCGATAAAACCATGACTCCTTTTGCCTTCGAGTCAGCAATAAGATTTTTTAAGCGATCTACCTCATGCGGAAAGTTGCCCCATGTTTCAAAGCCATGTTCATTCGATAAAACCTGAATACTGCTTACCAGGACATTGAAATCAGCAGATGAAATGCTCAATTCATTTTGCAACCACTGCCATTGGGCTTCGCCCAGTATGGTGCCTTGGCCATATTCATTGGGTTTCAGCCTTTTGTTGGTTTCGGTATCAGGAGTCACGGCTGTTCTGAAGTATCGGGTATCCAAAACAAAAACGGCGATACTTCCTATGGGCGTTGAATAGAAATGTTTGTTATAAATTCCTTCACGGTTTCTCCTTGGGCTATCTTCGGGTACATCAAGAAAATTCAAGAATTCTTGCTGACTTCCCTTTTTAGCCGCAAATTCCTCGCCCCCATCATTGAGTCCGTAATCATGGTCATCCCAAGTGCCAATAATAGGTACTTCCTCTTTTAGTGCAGCATAGGCATCAATCTGGTTCTGTGCGGTGTACATTTTCCTCAGTTTCTCCATATCATCGGTATCGGCATAGACATTGTCGCCACCCCATATCCATACGGATGGATCCGTATGTAAAACATCATCCCATAACAGATTTTGAAGATCCACCCGATTGCACGAGCCAACGGCGATGGTAAAACCATCATTTTTCGATTTCGCCTCGATTGTTTTCGATACTGATTTACATCCTAATAATATATAAAAAGCACCGCAAATCAGAACTAACTTTCGCATATCAAATCACGTTGTATTAGAACAAAAATAGACATTTATGGTTTAGGGCTTTTGTATATTGTTGTATCTTTGAGGGCATGAATTCAGCCCATATTTCTGCTGTGAAAGAGTTGTTGTCGAAACCGCAAAAAATCGTGATCGTTCCGCATAAAAATCCTGATGGCGATGCTATAGGTTCTACCCTCGGGCTTTGGCATTATCTGAAAAATTCTGGGCAAGAGGCCGTCATCATTACGCCCAATGATTATCCGAAGTTTTTGAAATGGATGCCCGGTAATGAGCACATTCTCAATTATGAGCGGGAAAACAAACAGGCCAAAGCGGCCATAGACCAAGCGACGGTATTGTTCACCTTAGATTTCAATCATTTGGGTCGTGTGGGACAAATGCAGGAAATACTGGAAGAAAAAAAAGCCGATTTTGTGATGATCGATCATCATCAAGCACCTTCAGATTATGCGAATATCATGTACTCTGACACGGCAATGAGTTCTACCTGTGAGATGGTGTATAACTTCATTGGTTTCTTGGGTGATGGCGACAAAATAACCCATGAGATGGCCAATTGTCTGTATACGGGTATCATGACCGATACAGGTTCTTTCAAATACCCTTCAACCACGGCCAAAACCCATCAAGTGGCGGCCAGTTTGATTGAAAAAGGCGCAGCGAACACGAAAATTCATAATTATATCTTCGATACCAATTCGCCCAGCCGTTTGCATCTGTTGGGTTGTGCTTTGAACAATATGGTCATTCTTCAAGAGTACAGCGCCGCTTATATCACGCTGTCTCAAGACGAATTGGATAAACACGATTTTCAAAAGGGAGATACCGAAGGTTTTGTCAACTACGGACTTACCTTGGAGAATATTCGGTTTGCCGTTATTTTTATTGAAAATAAGGAAGAGGGCATTATCAAAATCTCATTCCGTTCAGAAGGAAATTTTTCCGTGAATGAATTTGCACGCCATCATTACAATGGCGGAGGTCATACCAATGCCGCCGGTGGAAAAAGTGAGCTCACTATGGCGGAAACCACCAAAAGATTTGTTTCACTTTTAGACCAATATAAAGCGCAATTGAATTCATGAAACAGTTTTTCAGCGTGGTTTTGATTCTATTGGTTTTGGGTTGCCAAGGCCCTGAACCCAGAAAACCGGTCAAGGTAAATTCTGGAAGTACATATAAGGCCTCCATTGAAAGAAGCAAGGCGCTGTTGAAAAAGGAGGAAAAGTTGATTCAAAACATCATGTCCTCAGACACCACAAAAACCTATTTGCAAAATGCGGCCGGATCTTGGTATTATTACAATGTCAAAAATGAGAAAGAACTACCCGCCATGGAACCCAATGATGTGGTCACGCTTACTTATAATATTGTCGATTTCTCAAATGACACCATTTACAAAATGATAGATATAGGGGTACTTCGCTACAAGGTTGACAAATTGGATTTGTTTCCGGGTCTCAGAAGTGCCGTGCCCTTGCTCAAGGAAAATGAAACGGCGACCTTTTTATTTCCATCATCGTTAGCCTACGGTTACCATGGTGATGACCAAAAAATAGGTGTCAACGTACCTTTAAAATCAACCTTGACCATTCTTAAAATAGAAAAACAATTAGATATTCTACAGAATTAAATTTTACAACAATGAAAAAAACGTACTTAATACTCTTCACTTTTGCGCTCATCTTATCAAGCTGTAAATCAAGTCAAAGACCTGATTTGGGAGATGGCATTTTTGCCGATATCAAAACCACCAAAGGAGATATCGTGGTCAAACTAGAACATGAAAAAACACCGGTCACGGTCGCTAATTTTGTATCACTGGCCGAAGGTGTGAGTCCTTTTGTAAGTGATGATTATAAAAACAAACCCTACTATGAAGGCATCATCTTTCATAGGGTCATGAAAGATTTCATGATACAAGGTGGTGATCCAAAAGCAACGGGCTCTGGGGGCCCCGGCTATAAATTCATTGACGAGTTCAATGACTCCTTGATCCATGACAGAAAAGGTATTCTTTCCATGGCAAACCCCGGTCCAAATGCCAACGGAAGCCAATTCTTCATTACCCATGCCCCAACCCCTTGGCTTGATAGAAAGCACTCTGTTTTTGGGGAGGTAGTTGAAGGTATGGCTGTTGTGGACTCCATAGCAAATGTCAAAGTGGGTACCGGCAATAAACCATTGACCCCTGTGGTCATGAACAAGGTCAATATCATTCGAAATGGTAAGGAAGCCAAAAAATTCGATGCTGTCGCGGTAATGACAGAATATTTTGATGGAGAAGAAGATCGACTCGCGGCAAAAGCAAAGGAAAGAGCGGAAAGGGAGGCCACAGCTTTGAAATCGAAGGAAAAAATGGCTGCGGTAATTGCCAGTGACAAGCCCAAGGCCAAAGAACTACCTTCAGGTCTGAAAATCTTGAGTTTGCAAAAAGGTATAGGTGAGCAACCCAAGATAGGTCAAAAAGTAAATGTCATCTATGCGGGTTATTTAGAGGATGGAAGCATGTTCGATAGCAATGACAAGGAAGTGGCCACCAAATACAATAAATATGATTGGAATCGCGAGCAGGCTCGTGGCTATGAGCCCATACCCATGACCTATAGTACAGAGGCCAGATTGATTTCCGGATTCAGGGAAGCCCTTTTGTCAATGGTGGTAGGTGATAAAATACGTGTGTTCATCCCTTCGCATTTGGGGTACGGGGATCAAGGCAGTGGACCCATACCACCAAAGTCAGATTTGGTATTTGATTTAGAAGTAACCGGCATAGCAAACTAACACATTGATTTAGAATCATATAAGCCCGATTTAGGCGAGTTTTTTTGGTCAACTTAAGACATATTTTTACAATAAGAATTGTAAAAAAACAGTTCTTGATAGAAACCCCGCTATGAAAAAATCGTTTTTTCAACTTTCAGTACTCGTACTTCTTTTATGTCTGACTTGTTCCAGTTCAGATGCTGAACCCAGCCCGAACCTGACAGATGATATGGATCAAGTAGATCAAAATGGCCAGAACAACAATGATGTTGACAATGATAATTCGACAACTACCGTTGTTGACACCTACGGCCAACTCAGTATTTCCGGGACTAACTTGGTGGATAAAAACGGCAATCCAATTCAACTAAGGGGCATGTCTTTATCATGGACCAACTGGTGGCCACAATTTTATACAGCGGGAGTGGTAAGCTGGTTGAAAGAAGACTTCAATGTTACCGTGGTCAGGGCCTCCATGGGAATTGATGAAGCGGGAGGATATTTAGAGGATAAGGCACGACACAAGGCCTATGTTTTTACCGTCATTGATGCCGCCATTGCCGAAGGAATCTATGTTTTGGTTGATTGGCACAGTCATCATGCCGAAGATTACCATGAGGAAGCAAAAGAATTTTTTGCCGAGGTGGCCCAAAAGTATGGAGACCAGCCCAATCTTATCTATGAAATCTACAATGAACCATTGGATACAGCCTCTTGGAATGAGGTTATCAAACCCTATCATGAAGGCGTTATTGACGAAATTCGAAAATATGATTCGGACAATATCATCATTGCCGGTAGCCGTTCGTGGTCTACACGTCTTGATGAAGTTGTGGGTAATCGAATTGATGACCCCAACGTCATGTATACCCTTCATTATTATGCTGCTTCGCACAAACAAGAATTACGCGATATCGCCCAATACGCCTTGAATGAAGGCATTCCTATTTTCGTGACGGAATTTGGAGTCACTGAATATACAGGGGATGGTTTTGTGGATGTGGAGGAAGCCCATGTTTGGTGGGATTTTCTCGATGCGAACAAAATATCATGGCTCAATTGGTCCATTGCCGATAAGGAGGAAAGTTCAGCAGCGGTAAAACCCGGTGCCAGCGGAAACGGAGGTTGGCCCGATAGCATGCTTACCCAATCAGGGCTTTTGGTTCGGGAAGAATTAAGAGCTAAAAACCCTGAGTTTTATTAGAAAAGAGCCCCTCCCTTTGACCGTACTTAGCGGAATTGTTGAAGAATAATTCAATGAAATCTTTAAAGATCAATCTCCCCTTTCTCGCGCCATTGCCGCGATTCATTCCCCTCTTCATCCGAAGAGGGGAGCCAAATTTGAACTAAAATTTAAAATTACTACTAAATAAAAGCTCCTCCCTTTAGCGAAGGGAGGTAGATCCGCCAATGGTGGAGACGGAGGGATTGAACA
>CAYSPL010000055.1:0-6475 GCA_964432915.1 uncultured Maribacter sp. | reverse complement strand
TTACTTCTTTAAAACCATTCCCTTTATCATTCTTGAAGACTTTAATTCCCATCCATTCTCCGGTAATGGCAAGGTCTTGCCAGCCATCTTTATCAAAGTCTGCCCATTGTGCTGATGTAACCAAACCGATTCTACTTAGTTCAGGGGCTCTTTTTGATGTACTATTGATGAATCTGACATTTTTACCGTTACTAATATTTTCCAATAGGTAGCTATTTGCTGGATAAGGATAATTACCGGGTATTAATCGGCCGCCCACAAAAAGATCCTTATCCCCATCCTTATCAAAGTCAGCCGCGTAGACCCTGCTGCCGCTTTCTGTGATTCGAGGCAAAGCACTTTTATTTTTTATAAAAGTTCCATCCCCTTGATTCATGTACAAACGGTCTTGTAGTAATGGTGATCCTGGTTTGAACTCATTTCCGCCACTCACGATATAGATGTCATTATGACCATCGTTATTGGCATCAAAGATTAAGGAGCCTATATCTTCGTGCATTCTATCTTCCAACAATAATTTGAATTTTTGTTGCTCAAATGAACCGTCTTGTTTTTGATAGAATAGCCCCCCAGGATATTTATTTGCAGCACCGACATAAAAATCATCCAAACCATCACCATTTAAATCCCCTACCGATAAACCTGGCCCAAATTGTGAGGTTTTATGGGGCAAGAGAATTTCCTTTTTAAAATCATCATAATTATTTTCTTTGTGCTTATATAGTGCAGGAGGAGAGTCGACATTTGAAAATAATGACGGATTGATTTTTTCTGGTTTGAAGTTCTTTTTTGCATTATTAATATCTACCGTTACTAATTGATTCACAGTGACATCAACCATCGTTTGACTTTTATTGTTGGGCCAAACAACTAAAAGACTGTCAATACGTTCATCCTTGCCTAAACCAAAATGTATTCTTGGTGCGACTGAAGATTGAAAGCCTCGGCTTAAAGTCAGTTCTTGAAATTGGTGTTTTGTGTTATGATAGAGGTGAACTTTGGTTCCTAAACCAAGTTTGTTTTGAGAAGAACCACGAAGTTGTATGGTTAGATAATTATTCATTGTAGAACTTTCATTATTGAAAATGGAAGCCTTCTTATCAATATTATTCACAACCAGTTCTAAGTCACCATCATTATCTAAATCCACATAAACGGCACCATTTGAAAACCCCTTATCGGTTATGCCCCAATCCTTATTGTTTTTGGAAAAGGTCAAATCGCCATTATTTTTAAAAATATAGTTGTCGATAGGTTCAGAAGGTATGCGCAGACTTTTTATCAGTAAACTATCTTCATGTTTTTTTTCACCCCTAAGACTTTCAAAGTAATCTTTATTGTTGATTTCACGACGGGTACCATTCGACACGAATAGGTCTTTATAACCGTCATTATCAAAATCGGCCAATAGAGGCGCCCAGCTCCAATCTGTAGATGAAATTCCTGCCAAGCGGGAGATATCTTTAAGTTTCGGGATAGTACCTTCTGAGTATCCAGTATTCAACTGTAAAGTATTCTGCATGTACTGGTACTGGAATCCGACCCGCTCCATATTGGCAAATAGTTCAGGGTTCATGCTTGCCATATTTGCTTTGGACCTGCGGTTCGATGCTGCATCCATATCCATTTGAACAATATCCAACAAACCATCATTATTAAAATCAGCAATGTCGGCTCCCATTCCATAAAATGAGGTATGTGCTGTCGCTGTTTTTATTTCATTTTTGAACGTACCATCTTTTTGATTGATGTACAAGCAATCAGGAGTGCTAAAATCATTCGAAATAAACAAGTCAGTCCATCCGTCTTGATTGATATCTGATGCTGTGACACTGAGTGAAAGACTGTATTGTTTGACACCTGATGGCTCTGTTATTTTAGTGAAGTGCGTACCATCATTTCTATAGAGGTTGTCAGTTTCGGTATCGGTCACCCGATCCATGCGCATTTTGTAGTTGAAGCTAGTGTATTCAAAAGGTGTAATAGGGTAGTTGGCCACGTATACATCAAGGTCGCCATCATTATCAAAGTCAAAGAAGGTCGCATCAACACTGTTTCCAGAATCGTTCAGGCCATAGACTTCAGCTTGCTCTTCAAAGGTGTTATCCCCTTTATTAATGAATAATTGGTTTTGTTTGTTGCCAGATTGACCGGCAACCAAGCAGTAAATGTCCAATAAACCATCACCATTGATATCGACCATTGTAGTGCCTGTGTACCATCGTTCATCTCCTTGAACCAAAGAACGCTCACTGATATCTGTAAAACCAAGATTGCCATTATTAAGATAAAGGCGGTTTGGGACCATATTACCGGTAAAGAACAAATCTGTAAAACCGTCATTATTTATATCGCCGGCAGCAACACCACCACCCATGTAGATATAGGGATAGGTGAAATAATTTATGGTATCATTTTCAGTCAATCTATTTTCAAAATCAATACCCGTTGAGTCGGCCTTTAGTTTGGTGAAAATTGGGTTGTCTGGTTTTTTTGTTTTGGTTTTATGCTGTTCATTTTTGTTGGTACACGCCAAAAGAACCAATACAATAAATACGATAGGTAAGTAGATTTTTATTTTTGTGAATTTCATCTTCTACGAATCAAAATATTATTGAAATTACTAAAGAATTTTTTGAAAATTACTGTGTTTTAATGGTAGTGCTCCCCATATCCAATAATTATAAAAGCTAGTTAAAAATAGTACATTGGAATTAAAGCTAATGAACACGTAAAAATAAATGAGCGAGAACTTTTATTTCTCGCTCATTGATAAGAACTATAATTAAACTAACTGAAAAACTTTAATAGCCAGGGTTTTGATCGGCCTCACTCATTGCAGTGTTGGCGTCAATTTCATTTTGTGGTATAGGCATTACCCTATGTACATTTGGATTATAAACGCGAACGTTACGTAATGATTCGTCTGGGTTGTTGAAATTGGCATCTGGAAAAAATGAAAGCTCTTGGCTATCAAGATTCCATCGAACAAGATCATCAAATCGCTGTTGCTCCCCACAAAGTTCAACAAATCGTTCATGCACTAGAGCATCAAATACTTGATCTGGCGTGTTAACCGGGAAGCCTCTGGCATCCATTGTTGCTGTGCCATATTGTGGCATTTCTGCGCGATCTCTAATTTCATTCAATAAATCTACTGCGCCTTGTGTGTTACCCAAGTTCAATTCTACTTCAGCACGCATTAAAACAACATCGGCATAGCGCATTATGCGAACATTTACGCCACTATTTTCAGATACATCTGTATTGTCATATAATTGTGAGAATTTGTACCATACAGGAGCACCTACGCAACCGGGACACGGAAATTCAAGTGAGAAATCAGGACCGTAAAATGTATTTTCATTATCCACCAAAATAGCAAACTGAAGTCGGGGATCATCTTCTTCAAATTCTTCTATAACTTTATTAGAAGGTCGAGCGTTGGCCCAACCGGTATAATCTTGTGAGCGGAAGGTAACTTCTGAGGTACCTATACCTGTTTGTGCCCAACGTTCTGAATCAGTGCCTACTTCGCCATTATAACCTATCTCGAACATCGATTCGTCATTATACTCGCCTGAGGCACTAAAATTATCATCGTAGTCTTCCAATGGCAATAAACTGTGATTGGTTACATTGTTAAAGGCTTGTTGGGCTTCTGTATACAATTCTCTATGCAGATATACTTTACCCAATAAGGCATAGGCAGCTTCTCTGGTAACCCTACCAGTTTCTGTTACCCCTTTTGGAAAGGTCAATTGTGTCGAACGCTGTAAATCTGAGATTATTTGGGCATAAATCTCATCTGCTGTGGCTCTAGGTGAATCTACGGTAGCTTCTTCTAATACTGTCTTTAGGGGTACGCCTCCGAATCGTTTCACTAAATGGTAGTAGTATAAAGCTCTAAGAAAGTACGCTTGCCCCAAGGCATTATCAACATCTGATTCGGTAAAATTACTTGTGGCTGCATTGGTGCGCATTCTTTCTTCGTTGCCAATTACAAAATTACAGGCACCTACACCATTAAAACATGCCGTCCAATATTGAGCAATGTTTTCTAAAGTTGGATTAAATTCAAATCGATTAAATGGTGCATAGTTGGGATCTCCACTTGAAAGTACTTCATCTGAAATCACATCTTGTAAAATATATCCATTTCTTTGATACAGCGCCTGAAACTGATTGTAACCGGCATTGACCGACGCTTCGACCTGGCTCAATGATTCAAAGAAAATTTCTGGATTCAGCGCGTTGGTGTTCTCAACAGGCACCTCGTCATCGCAGCCAACCATAAAAAGGAGAGCTACAAGGGGTATACACTTTAATAGATTAACATTGATTTTTTTCATCTTTCTCACACTTTTTTATTAAAACTCTAATTGAATTCCTGTAACAACGGTAAGCGGTCTTGGTTGTGCACTTCTATCGATACCAAGACCATCAACAAGACCCATGGCGTTATAGAAAGGAGCAACTTCGGGATCGAGACCCGAATAATTTGTAAAGGTCAACAAATTTTGTCCTTGGGCGTAAATTCTGAATTTTTTGAGAAATCCATTGCCTGATTTATTGATTGTTGAATTTGGGAAGGTATATCCCACGGTCACGTTACGCAATCTAAGAAATGAACCATCTTCAATATATCTTGATGATATTTCATTGTTGATATTGCTACCAAACCTGAATCTTGGAATGTCTGTAATGTCACCAGGGTTTTGCCACCTGCGTAATACTTGGGTTCCGTAGTTCAATCCATTGTCTAAACCTTCTAAGTAAAAAACATTACTGTTCAATATATCTACGCCTTGCACCCCATTGAAAAGTACGTCAAAATCCCATCCTCGATACTCCGCTCTCAAATTGAGGGCATAGGTAAAATCAGGATTTGGGTTACCAATTACGGCTCGATCTCCCAAATCTATGAGACCATCTCCATTGATATCACGGTATCTTACATCACCTGGTTGTACAGGAACGGCCAACGTTGAGTTATTCGGGAGTGCTTCATCAATCTCAGCCTGAGTCGAAAATACCCCTTCGGCAACTAAACCGAAAAAGTGAAACGGAGCTTCACCAACAGCCAATCTGTTTAAGGCAGATGCAAAAGGCGGATTTAATCGTGCACGTTCAATAGGTTCACCTGTCAATCCAAGACGGCCTACTGTAGCTTCTGCGCGAGTAACGTTGGCCCATAGGTTCCATTTAAATTCGCCTTTGTAGTCATTGTAACCCAATGTCATTTCGAGACCTTCTACATCGACAATACCAACGTTTCTGATGACTGTTGATCCTGTTTGTGAGTTACCTGGTATACCTGCTGAAGAAGGTAATTCAACTGGAATCAATAAGTCTTCGCTGCGGTTTTTGAAGTAGTCTACACTGAATTGAATTTGATCATATAGAAATCCCGAACTGAATCCATAATTTTGTTTGATTTGTGTTTCCCAGCGTAAATCAGCATTGGCAGCATTATTCGGACTGATACCAGGTACTGTCTCATTATTCAAAACAGCAGGTAAATTCAAGCCTAAAGTTGGTAAAAACTGATTTACAACGTTTCCTGTTCTGTTATTGCCAGTTTCTCCATAACTACCTCTAAATTTAAAACTATTGATGAAATCTAAATCAAACCAAGATTCATTGGAAATGTCATAACCAAAAGCACCTGAAAAAAACCATTGTGAGGAATTTTCTGGTGAAAAAAATCGTGAAGATGTATCTCTTCGTCCAGATCCACTAATGGAATAGCGATTGTCAAATTCATAACCAGCAAGAAAAAGAATTGAATTTAAGTTTTCTGGCACTGAAAAAGAAAGTGATCGAGCGTTTGGCGAAAATACCTCAGGTATATTTGGTGAGACTTCATTATTGTCAGAGAGCAATGCCGATTCAAAATTAATTTTCGTCTGTTCTAAAACGGCAGATGCATTGACTGAATGTTTCCCATAGTTTTTATCAAATGCTAAGGTGTTCGTGAAAATAGTTTGAGAGATGGTTTGTCTTTGTTTATCCACAAAATTGATAGGATTCACGAATCTGCCTCCAGTTTCAGCGAAGGCTCTACGTTCATTGTCTTGCAATAAAAGACTTGTGTTCAATCCAAATTGCGATCGAAAAGAAAGACCATCAAATATCTTAGCGTTCAAGAAAATACTTCCGATAGCTGATGAAAATCGAGATAAATTATCACTTCTTTCCTGTATTCTAATTTGATTTCTAGAATCGTTCAAATCTTCAGAATTGGTGCCGCCAAAACCATTATCGGCATTCCCGACCTCGATATAGGGAGCCATACCTATTATATTTTGAAATGGATCACGACCACCATCTCTTTCAGGGGAAACTGTTCTGTTGTGCGACAGTGATAGGGTTTGACCTATATCTAACCAATTCGAAATTTTTGCATCAGTGTTGATGTTAAGGGTTGTTCTTGAAAAGCCAGTATCAATAAAGATACCGTCTTGGTCGAGTC
>CAYSPL010000054.1:0-7287 GCA_964432915.1 uncultured Maribacter sp. | reverse complement strand
CTCCGTACCATTCATTATCATTTAGATATTTTTTTAAATACGATAACTCTTTTCCAGGAAACGCTTTAAGAGAACTCAATAGCGTTTCGGGGGTTTCTTGCCAAGGAATGAAAAAGTTTGTTTGAAACTCCTTTTGAACCTTGGTAGAAATCTGTTGTTCGCCCTTAGGATAGTGCAATTGTTCAGGTGTGTAGGTAGCTACGGTTAGTTTATGATTTTGATGCTTCGGATTAATGCACCCTACAACAAGCCAACAAAATATTATTAAGAAAAAAGTACAAAATCTTTGAAAATAACTGATTTGATTTTCCATCGAAGTATAATAATTAAAATAACCTATGTAACCGCACCATGAAGGTACTAAATCAAGCCTTTGTTTTTTAGATTTGATTATAAAATTGGTTACATTTAAAACGAATTATAACTACTCATTATGAAAGCTCTTTTTACTGTTCCATTAGTACTATTATTCGTTTTATCTACAATGGATTTAGCTGCCCAACGTAGCAAAAGTAACACTGCAGCTTCAAAAAACTATTCAGAAGATTTATACAATTCCATGGAATGGCGTTTGGTCGGCCCTTTTCGAGGCGGCCGTGCAGGCACGGCAACGGGTGTTGTAGGCAATCCTAATCTCTACTATATGGGCACCGCAGGTGGTGGTGTGTGGAAAACCACTGATGCTGGCAATACATGGAGTTGCATCTCTGATGGTTTTTTCGGAGGATCTATTGGGGCCGTGGCAGTTTCAGAATCTGACCCCAATGTCATTTATGTGGGTGAAGGAGAACAAACCCTAAGAGGAAATGTTTCTTCTGGAAATGGTCTTTGGAAAAGTATGGATGCCGGTGTGACCTGGCAGTTTATAGGACTAAAAGGTTCTGAACATATAGCTAGGATTCGAATACATCCAAATAATCCTGATTTGGTATATGTAGCGGCCATTGGCAATCTTTGGAAACCCAATGAAACCCGCGGTGTTTATCGCTCCAAAGACGGTGGTAAAAATTGGGAAAAAGTATTGTATATAAGTGATAAAGCAGGTGCTGGGGATTTAGTTCTTGACCCAAACAATGCGCGAATTATGTATGCCGCTACTTGGCAGATGAAACGAAATGGCTATCGCATGGACAGCGGCGGTTCGGACAGTAAAATCTATAAAAGTACCGATGGCGGTGATACATGGACGGATATTTCAAACTACAAAGGCCTACCTGGTGGCCCTTGGGGCATTGTTGGCATTACGGTTTCTCCAGTTGATTCAAACCGAGTTTGGGCCATTATCGAAGCTCAAGAAGGTGGTGTTTATCGTTCTGATGATGCCGGTAAAACATGGGCAAAAGTGAATTCAGACCGTGCTTTGCTACAGCGAGCCTGGTACTATTGTCGTATTTATGCCGATACTCAAAACAAAGACAAAGTCTATGTAATGAATGTGAGCTATGGGGTATCAACCGATGGAGGAAAAACATTCAAATTAAAAAATGCACCACACGGCGACCATCATGATTTGTGGATAGACCCCAATAACAACAATCGAATGGTCATTGCCGATGATGGCGGTGCCCAAGTATCAAATGACGGAGGTGAAAATTGGACGACCTATCACAATCAACCAACGGCACAATTCTACCGTGTGACCACTGACAACCATTTTCCATATCGAATTTACGGAGCACAACAAGACAACACATCGATTCGCATTGCGCACCGAAATGCCAGTTCTAGTATAACAGAGCGTGATTGGGAACCCTCTGCAGGTGGTGAAAGTGCCCATTTGGCACCCGACCCAATTAACAATGATATTGTTTACGGAGGCACTTACAAAGGGTACATGATGCGCAAGGACCATTCCGTTGGGCAGACCCGTTCCGTTAATGTCTGGCCAGATAATCCAGCAGGTTCAGGTGCCGAGGTAATGAAATACCGTTTTAATTGGAACTTTCCGGTCAAGTTCAGTATCCATGATGATAAAACACTTTTCGCCGGGTCAAATTTTCTGCATGCGACGACCAATGAGGGACAATCGTGGAAGACCATTTCACCTGATTTGACCAGAGGGTTGCCAGAAACCATCAAATCATCTGGTGGACCAATAACACAAGATAATACTGGTGCGGAATTTTATTCCAATATTTTTGTAATCAATGAATCTCCCAATGAGAAAGGGGTCATTTGGGTTGGTAGCGATGACGGACTTATACATGTCTCAAGAGACAATGGAGAAAACTGGGAGAACATTACCCCTCCCTCTTCAATGAGTCCGAAACTGAATATGATTAACTGTATCGACCCAAGTCCTTTTAAAAAAGGGACAGCTTATGTGGCAGCAACATCCTACAAATTTGGCGATTATACCCCATATCTTTACAAAACTACCGACTATGGAAAAACATGGAAAGTAATCACTAAAGGAATTAAAAGCAGTCATTATACCAGAGCCATTCGTTCCGATAAGGTTCGAGAAGGGTTGTTGTACGCGGGCACTGAATGGGGCATGTACGTTTCCTTTGACGATGGTACCAGTTGGTCCCCTTTTCAATTGAACTTGCCCATTACCGCCATACGTGACCTTCATGTACGTGACAATGATTTGATTGCCGCTACCCACGGGCGCAGTTTTTGGATGATAGACGATCTTACCCCGCTTCATCAACTTTCTGATGAAATGGTAAACTCGAACTTTTACCTTTATAAACCTGATAAGGCCTATCGAATGCAACAAGGAGGTGGCTGGGGAAGGGTCAATAAGAAATTGGTCGGTGAAAATCACCCTGATGGAGCCATCATTAATTATTTTGTCAAGGATGTTAAAGAATCTGATACTATTTCCATCGAAATTTTGGAAATGGATGGTACGCTAATCCAAAGATTCTCTAATGTGGCTACAGCGGATAAACTAGACCCAAGTGCCGACAAACTCCTTAAAGCAGAATCAGGCGGCAATCGCTTGATTTGGAATATGCGCTATCCAGGATTCAAAGCATTTAAGGGCATGGTATTCTATTCTTCGCCCAATCGCGGGCCAAAAGCAGTACCGGGAGATTATAAAGTTCAAATGAACTATAACGGCCAAACTTCAGAAGAGATTTTGACCATTGTAAAAGACCCGCGCATGCCCAATACCAATGAAGATTATCAAAAGCAGTTTGATTTTCTGATGGCCGTTCGTGACCAAGTAAGTAAGGCAAATACTGCAATTATTGACATAAGAACGGTGAAGGAAGACTTGGACTATCTCAAAGGAAAAAAGACAGTGAAAAAAGATGTAAAGGATATGATTTCAGAATTTGAATCAAAATTGGATGTCATTGAAAACAACATTCACATGACCAAGAACCAGAGTTACCAAGACCCCCTCAATTATGGCATTCGAATCAACAATCGCTTGGCCTTTTTGATGGTTGACTCGCAACGTGGGGATTATCCGCCTACCGACCAGGCGCAGGAATTCTTTACTGAAGTGACCAAAGAGCTGAATACAGAAGTCTCGGCCCTAAAGCGTTTGATGAACGACTATGTTTCGAAAATCAATGGTAAGGTCTCTGAAAATGGAATGGACATGATTTCAATAGGAGAAGAATAAACCTTTGGTATTCAGCCTATTCAGTACGCAATTCTTAAGCCCTTTATAGACGGGCAATTTAACCTCCCTCCTAAAAAGGAGGGATCGAGGGAGGTGTTTCATATATAAGAATCAACAATTACAAATAACCAAAAAACTAATAATGAGAACCGTTATTTCAGTTATTTTAAGTTTTCTTTTTTTCATTTCAATTTCAATTGCCCAAGACCGTATAACGGGCAAACCCTTTGCCACACGTTCGGTGGTATTAGGGCAAAACGGAATGGTTGCGACCAGTCATCCGCTGGCAACACAAATCGGATTGGACATGCTCAAAAAAGGAGGCAATGCAATTGATGCAGCGATTGCCGCCAACGCTGCCCTAGGACTTATGGAACCTACAGGTTGCGGAATTGGTGGAGACTTGTTCGCCATTGTCTGGGATGGAAAGACCAAAAAACTCTATGGATTGAATGCCAGCGGTCGTTCACCCCAGAAATTGACTTTAGAATACTTTGAAAAAGAGGGCATGACCAAAATTCCATCGCACGGTCCCCTACCGGTCAGTGTGCCCGGTGCTGTAGATGGTTGGTTTGAATTGCAAGGAAAATTTGGTTCAAAACCGATGACCGAAATTTTAGCCCCTGCCATAGACTATGCTGAAAAAGGGTTTCCACTAACCGAATTGATTGCGTGGTATATGCAACGAACGGTTCCTTTTTTTGAATCCAAAGGCTTTCCAAATATTGAAGACACCTACAAAACTCAGAATGGTGGCGAACTACCGAATGAAGGTGAAATCTATAAAAATCCTTATCTGGCCAATACTTATAGAAAAATTGCTGAAGGTGGACGCGATGCTTTTTACAAAGGTTCTATCGCAAAAACTATTGGAAAATTTATCAAAGAACAAGGCGGGTTTTTATCTGCAAAAGACTTTGCGGCACACCAATCAGAATGGGTTGAACCGGTTTCCATAAATTACCGTGGGTACGACGTTTGGGAACTCCCTCCTAACGGACAGGGCATTGCAGCGCTACAAATGCTAAAAATATTGGAAGGATACGATTTTTCAACTATCGAATTCGGTAGTGCAGAGCACTTACACCTGTTTACAGAAGCCAAAAAACTGGCTTTTGAAGATCGTGCCAAATACTATGCCGATATGGACTTCTTTGACGTACCCGTAGAAGAATTACTTTCGAGCAGTTATGCCAAAGAACGAAGAAAAATGATTGGTGAAAAAGCAGGAACATACAGCGCGGGAGAAATCTCTGCTGGAGAAACCATTTATATGACCGTGGCTGATAACGAGGGTACGATGATATCTTTAATTCAAAGTAATTACCGTGGTATGGGCTCAGGTATGGCCCCACCAAAGTTGGGTTTCATGCTGCAAGACCGCGGGGAATTGTTCAGCTTAAAACGTGGTCAAGCCAATACCTATGAACGCGGTAAGCGACCTTTTCATACCATAATCCCTGCTTTTATGACCAAAAATGGAAAACCGTTGATGAGTTTTGGCGTGATGGGTGGCGATTTTCAGCCTATGGGTCACACTCAAATTGTTATGAACCTTGTGGACTTTGGCATGAATATTCAAGAAGCAGGTGACGCTCCACGTTGGGACCATACTGGTGGGGCCAGCCCTATGGGGGCTACCACTGAGAATACCGGATTAATTCGAACGGAATCGGGCATCCCCTACTCCACCATTCGCGGACTTATGGACAAAGGCCATCGCATAGGAACAGCCCGCGGCATCTATGGTGGCTACCAAGCCATTTTATGGGATGATGAAAACAAAGTTTATCATGGTGCTTCTGAAAGCCGTAAAGACGGGCAGGCTGCTGGTTTTTAATCTTTGCCAGCATACTTATGCTCTCTCAAAGACAATACTTTCCATACCTAAAGTAAACTGGAAAATTTTCGTTCAAAATTTCACAAATGCAACTTAGTTGCGTTTAATTGTTTTGTTCTATTTTTGATTTGAGAATTGATTCTTTTAACAACAGTTAAAATCGAGCAAAATGGAATTAGAGAAAAAGTTGCCCGTGACCGTTTTGAGTGGTTTTTTGGGTGCAGGAAAAACTACATTGCTCAACCATGTACTTCACAATAAAGAAGGTCTTAAAGTAGCGGTTATTGTGAACGATATGAGTGAAGTGAATGTTGACGCCGCTTTGGTTGAAAGTGAAAACACGCTCTCCCGTACAGAAGAAAAGTTGGTCGAAATGAGCAACGGTTGTATCTGTTGCACCCTACGCGAAGATTTAATGATAGAAGTTGAACGGTTGGCCAAAGAAAATCGATTTGATTATTTGCTCATTGAAAGTACCGGAATCAGTGAACCGATTCCCGTTGCCCAAACCTTTTCATTTGTTGATGAAGAAAACCATATTGACCTCTCACGTTTCAGTTATGTAGATACCATGATAACCGTGGTAAATGCCTTTAATTTCTTTAAGGATTTTGGAAGCCCCGAAACCCTTATGGACCGCGATTTAACCGATATGGAAGGGGATTATCGAACGATTGTAAATCTTCTAACAGATCAAATTGAATTTGCAAATGTCATCGTCTTAAATAAGACCGATTTGGTTTCAAAAGATAGTCTGAGCATGCTAAAGACCATTATTAAAAAGTTAAATGCATCAGCGACAATAATCGAGTCTGAGTTTAGTAAGGTCGAACCAAGCGCCATTCTCAATACCGGTCTTTTTAATTATGAGGAAGCCGAGCAAAGTGCCGGTTGGATTGAAGAACTCAATAAAGAAGAACACACGCCAGAAACCGAAGAATATGGTATAAGTTCCTTTGTCTACAGGAGTAAAAAACCCTTTGATGCCGAACGTTTTTGGGAGTATGTGCAACAAATATTTCCATCTACAATAATCCGAAGCAAAGGATTGTTTTGGCTCACTTCTCGGCCAGAACAGGCTTTAATCTGGGGCCAAGCCGGCGGTTCGTTGAGAGCGGATAGCGCTGGGGTTTGGTGGTCAAGCATGCCCTTTCAAAAGCGGGCACAATTTATATCCTTTTTAGAAAATCAAGAGCATATTGAAAAAGATTGGGACCCTACATTCGGAGACCGAAAAAATGAAATTGTTTTTATCGGCCAAGATATGGATGAAGTGACCATTCGCAAGCATCTAAATGCCTGTCTAGCAACAGACAATGAAATTGAATCTGATATTTGGAAAAACGGCTATGTTGACGAATGGCCTGTAGAACGGGCTTACGCCATGGAATAAACTTAGAAGTTTTATCTGAATGAAAAGAACACGTTTTTTAAAGAATCTTTTTGGAATAGGACTCTTATCTGCCGTAGGATGCCGAATAAACAACGAGAATAGCAAAAAAGTTTCAGGTCAAGAAAGTTCTGATGTACTTAAAAACAAAAGAGAAACCGACCAACTTCGCGAAGAACTGCTAGCCGCGTGGCATCAGTCTGAAAAAATGACCATGACCAATGTTGAACAAATGCCTGAGGAGTATTTTACATTTAAATATACTAAGGAAGCAATGTCCTTCTCGGAACAATGGCGACATTGTGTCATCTATACGTGTAGGCAATTGGCCGGAAGGGCTGGAATTAAGAATCCATACGAAGGTGTAAAGCTTCCTGTTCAAATGCCAAAAGATGATATACTCAAAGAATTGAAGAACATGTACAACCATGTGCGAAAATCAATTTCAGAATTACCCGAAGAAAAATTGAA
>CAYSPL010000053.1:0-8324 GCA_964432915.1 uncultured Maribacter sp. | reverse complement strand
CAGACAATCCTTCCACAACGATTCTAGATTTGAGTAGTGCCCCAAATTTGGGGCTAGGATTAGGATATAATTTTAAAAGTTTTAGTTTGGAAATAAGATACCAATCCAACAGAAATGTCTTAAATAAATTTACTAGTTGGAATTCTGATTACAAGACAGTTTCTTTTATTGTTGGATATTCGCTGTTCTGAAGGATGTTATAATTTTTTTGAGATAAAAATTATCATAGCAGCATTGAAATTTAATAAGAAAATCAAATAAGACGAAAAAATAGTTGGTAAATACAATGTATAATTGGACTTACTGTGTCTAGCTTCTTTTTTAAACAATATTGTACAAAGTGAAATACTTTTGTCTTTCCTTTTCCATTGATGAAAAGGAAACCAAAAATCTAGGCTGCACAAAACGAAACAAAACTTTAGGCTCGATCGCTAAATTCTCCTGATTTCTTGAAACGATGTTTCAATTCATTACAAAATGGATAATTCATGCGCGCTCTTCACTGCAAGTTTGTCGTTTCCTTTTGTGAGGCCGGTTCCAAAACAGGAGCAGTCCGACCTATTTTATGAGTCGTGGCAAATCCGGAAAGGTTTTCCGGCGGAAGAAGGAAGCCGTCCAAAAAGGCTTTTGCGAAGCAAAAACGTCTGGTCGGTGCGGCGAAAACTTTTCCCAGATTTCAAGACGAGGAAAATCAGTCTAGACTTTTTTGTTTCTTTTTTGGGCAATGCAAAAAAGAAAAATCAAATACCACTTTCTTTCCTTTTCCATTGATGAAAAGGAAACCAAAAATCCAGACTAGCTAAAAAGCACATCCTAAAGCGTTTACCTGTCATAAACTCGTAAGAAGTTTATTAGAATAAAATCATATCTTTTGCGTTTTATATACAGACCCATTAACCCTTTCCATGTCCCACTATATAAAACATCTTCTTCGAGCATTGTTCATGCTCTGCATGGCCCTGACCATTGCTCTAGGCTGTAAAAAGGATGAAAACCTTCTACCTGATTCAATGGGCACTGAGGTGCTGGATGATGACAATGACGGGTTGATTGACAACTTGGATCCCAATCCTGACAATTCAGATAGTGATGGCGATGGTATTCCTGATGGCCCCGATGCGGACCCTGATGGCGATGAAACCAATGATAATGGTGCTGACTCAGACGAAGATGGCATCAATGATAATTCTGATGTTGACGAAACTGGTGGTGTAGACTCCAATGATGATGGTATTGATGATGAAGCATTAGATCCAACTGATAATGATGATGATGATTTACCTGATTCATTAGACCCCGACCCCTCAGATCCTGATACAGACGATGACGGAATCACTGATGGCGAGGATGTTGATGTAAATGGTGATGGGGTCAATGATAACGGAACGGATAGTAACAACGACGGAGTCAACGATAGTTCAGGTGAAACCGATCAAGATAACGTTTCGGGTGGCACCATTGGTTTTTCACAAAAAGGTCCTGTGGGTGGTGGGTACCCTAATGTGGTTACTTGGGACCCCAATGTTCCCGGTAAAATTTATTTTGGTTCTGATATTGGTGGCACTGGTACTTCCATCAATTACGGCAAAGATTTCGAAACCACCTCACGAGGCTTGGGTTATGAAGAATCACATGCAAAAATTGCGGTTTTGAATGCAATCGATGTAAATGGTTCTACGGTTATAGTAGGCGGCACAGGTTACAGGGGTTTGGGCGGCGAGGTAATTTCTTCTTCCGATGGTGGTGATAACTGGAGTCATGATTCATCAGACATCGCTTTTTCAGCCCAAAATAGTAGCGCTCCCTTACCTACAGGAAGACCGCGGTCAACCGACCCAAGTTTGATTCAATGGGTTAGCGGTACAACATGGGTGGCAGGTACCTACAAAAAGGGTATTTGGATTTCAACCGACAATAAAGCCAGCTGGAGTAGATTAAACGTTTTCAATGGAGACGTTTACATCAGGGCAATGGCCATGTCTCCAGATGATCCCAATACGGTTTATGTCGGACTTTGGGGCGATGATGCCTCTATAGAAAATAAAGGCCTATGGGCCGTAAGTAATTTAAACGGAAACGCCACTGCAACAAAAATCGTAGGTATTCCTGATGTAGTGGAATCAATAGCAGTGTTGGGTAACCGACTGTATTTGGCATGCGGAAGTTTTGGCGTCAGAAGATATGTTCCTTCCAATGGAAATTTGAGTAATATAACAGGACCTATTGGCACCGCTGTCATGGCTACGGCCATTCATGGTGTGGAAAGAACCTGGAACACGGATCGAATCGTTGTGGGTACCGCCGAAGGCGATGGTCATATTTGGATGTCTGAAGACAGTGGTATGAGTTGGACGAATACCACCACTACAGGAATTGGCATTAGTCCTTGGGGAAGTGACCAAGACCTGATTGTATTTCAAAAACATGGCAATTGGGCTCTTGGTGGTTCAAAATGCGATGTGGCCGCTATTCAAGTATCGCCACATGATCCCGACGCTTGGGTGGTATGCGCCACCTCTGCTATTTGGACCACTGACAATGCAGGCACCACTTGGAAACCTGCCAATGGGTTTCAGATTCTTACCTTTCGTGATGTTGAAATTAGTCCGACAGGAGCTATTGCCGTGGGCAATGTAGACCATGATGCTTTGGTATCAAATGACGGAGGTGCAGAATGGACCTCGATAGGTTTTAACAATGTTACCGTATCACATGCGGTAACTTTTTCTGCAGACGGTACTGAACTGGCTTTTGCAAATAACGAACGTGATAATAATACCACGGCAGCTACTGTCGGAGTCGCCTCATCGCCTCAAACACCAAACTCTCCTAGTCTTGTTGAAATAAATTCCCCAGCCGCCCCAAAAAGGGCCGTGGGTATTGAATGGATTGTTCTACCTGATGGAACAGATCGCTTGATTGCCGCTTTTGATGATGCTGGTGTGCGAACCATTGACCGCACCAACGCAAGTTGGTCTAATTGGATAACCCGCATTACAGCTTTTATGGGGCCTCAATCAAATGCAGGATTAAGATGCAGTGTTGTTTCCAACGGAGAATCCACCATTTTTATATACGATCGAAAAACAGGCGTTTGGCGAAGCACAGATTATGGAGTCGGCTGGACCAACATTTTATCTACCCCCGCCGGGGAAGATTTAGGGTATTTGGCTTATGATCATGCCAATGACCGCTTGTATGTCTCTACTCCGGCAGAGGTACTGCGCATTGATGATGCTTCCAACTCCAATAACACAACAAATTTATCCTGTCCAACCGCTAAACCAGGACCTATGGCCATAGACCCGACCGGGCGTTTACTGGTGTATGCCAAACCTTTGAATGCTGCCAATTCAGACATTGCCCTGTATCGGAATGATTCTCCAGAAACTAATACGAATTCATGGGTGGATATCGCAGATAACACACTACGCCGTGTCGCAGCACATGTTACCGACCTCGATGCCTCAGCCGAATACATTGTTTTGGTTACCGCAGGAAAAGGTATTCTGATTTCTGAAAATGATGCACCGTAAGAGAATATTTTTGGCTTACAACTTCTTGCTTCTCCTGGTAACCTTCCATAGTTTAATGACAGGCAATCGCTTCGACGAGACTTTAAGATTAGATTGATATTGCGAAAATTTCTTATTTTTGATGTATTGAAAATGTAATACTCAGGGTATTACTCACTTGCTTTTTAACTTTAAGGAAGACTATTGGAAAAGTAAGTGCCATTCTACGGAGAACCTCCGTATACCTTAAATCAGTTCTAGTTGATTTGGTATGCGGAGGTTTTTTGATTTCAGTGATTTGTTTTGGGAATTAGGAATAAATGCAAGTAAACAAAATGACAGAAATAATAAGACGTAAAGAAATTGAAAAGAGCCTACAAGATATTGATCTTGTTGCCGCCATGGAAGAAGCTTTTATTCAATATAGCAAGGGTAATACCGTAGTTCCACCCATTGGCGAACTCTTGTTTGAAGAGCCAAAGGGAGATGTTCATATTAAATATGGATATATCAAAAATGATGACCATTATGTCATTAAAATCGCTTCCGGTTTTTACGATAATACAAAATTGGGCATATCTTCTAGTCAAGGACTTATGTTAGTATTCAACCAAAGAACAGGTGTGCCTGTAGCGGTTTTACTAGACGAGGGCTATTTGACTGATATTCGAACAGCGGCAGCAGGTGCTTTAGCAGCAAAATATTTTGCGCCAAAAAACATTACTGCTATCGGTATTATAGGAACTGGTATTCAAGCAAAATTACAATTACAACATCTTCAACAACATACGCCCTGTAAGAAAATATGGGTATGGGGGCGTTCAAAAGAAAATACGCAGCTTTTGGTTAAACAGTTGCCCAGAGATTTTGATATTACTATTGCCCAAACGCCTTCAGAATTAGCCCAAAACTGTAATCTCATTGTAACGACTACACCGTCACAAATAGCTTTATTACAGGCAGAAGACGTTCAAAAAGGCACCCACATTACAGCCGTTGGTTCAGATACTTCACACAAACAAGAATTAGATAGCAAATTACTACAAAAGGCAGATATTCTAATCGCAGACAGTCTTGAACAAAGTAAAAGCAGAGGCGAAATTTACAGGGCTATGAAGGACAATCAAATTAGTGAAGATGTCGTTGTTGAACTCGGAACGGCATTACAGAACAAAATGCTACAGCGTACAAATGAAAATCAAATTTCAATTGTTGACTTAACAGGTGTAGCAGTACAAGACATTTTGATCGCAAAAGCGGTATATCTAAACTTAAAAAAATAATAAAACATGAATATTCCAATTTTTGACCTAGAACGTATTCAATCTTTATATGAAAATACGGTTCCAATTAACTTAACGGAAAGTGGGTTTCATCCATACACCCTAGAAGAGCTATTAACCGAAGACCAAAGAAAAATGCTTACTTCAACCGTTTTGGGGTATGGGCAAACCAATGGCTCAATTCCATTAAGGCAAACTATTTCAAAACTTTATCCAAATTGTAATGAAGATAATGTTTTAGTTACTAACGGTTCAGCCGAAGCAAACTTTATTGCTTGCCATACCATACTCGAGCCTGGTGATGAAGTAGTAATGATGGTTCCCAACTATATGCAAATTTGGGGTATTGTTGAGGAAATGGGCTGCACACCCAAAAAATTCCACTTAAGAGAAGAAAACAATTGGAAACCAGATTTAGAAGAGTTAGCATCTAAAATGAATGCCAAAACTAAGATGATCGCTTTATGTAATCCTAACAATCCTACGGGTTATGTCTTAACCGAAGACGAAATGAAAACCATTGTAGATATCGCAAAAAAACATGATGCTTGGATTTATTGTGATGAAGTGTATAAAGGCGCAGATTTAGATGGTGTGGAAAAACCTAGTTTTTATGGCATGTACGATAAGGTTATGGTTAATGGAGGACTTTCTAAAGCTTACGCCTTACCTGGCTTACGACTAGGCTGGTTAACAGGTCCAGAGGAACTAATAGCGGACACCTGGGCTTATCACGATTATACTTCGATAACCGCAGGAATATTAAGTCATAAAATTGGTGAGATAGTGTTAAAACCCGTTAAGAGAAAAGAAGTGCTTAACCGAAATATTTCTATGCTCAACGAAAATCTTAAAATAACACAAGATTGGGCAAATCAGCATGGAGATTTATTAGAGTTTGTACCACCAAAAGCAGGCGGAATGGTCTTTATCAAATACAAATTCCCTATCAATTCAACAGAACTTTCAGATTGGTTACGTTTGGAAAAAGGCGTTTTTATCTTAGCGGGTGATGTATATGGTATGGACCATCATTTCAGAATCGGAATTGGCGCCGAAAAAAAAGATCTTTTAAAGGGCTACGAAATTCTCAGCAATGCCTTAAAAGAAAGGTTTGGCTCTTAAAACTTATAGCCAACAACGTACCCAATGAAAAAACAAGATTGATTAACTTAAGACCTTACGAAAACGGGTAAGTCTTCACTACGGCCGAGCAACTCGACATATCAGCATGCTATATACAATCTGGTCTGCGATTTGTAATCCCAATACCGCAAAATCAAGAAGATACGGCCGCTGCGTGACCTTCTTGACAGCCTGTCATGACGGAATAAAACAACTGTGGACAGTTGCGCCCAAAAAAGTCCAATGATTTTGCTATATCTCCTTAAAAATAGCCGGACTTTCCATAGCTCGGGGTATGCAATGCTTGCTCGTCACTGAATAAAGGCCAAGTGATTTTAAACATTTTGTAAAAAAACGACAAAATCATCAAACGGCATTCTCATTTCTTAAAATGATAGGCTTTAGTCAAAAAGTTCAAAAAAACAATGGCTCCTCCTCTATTTAAAGGGAGTTGGGATCATTCTCAAGGCATGAACATGAAGGGGGTTGCTTAATTCTAAAAACAAGGCCATGCTGTCTTTCCGAGACACGAGGAAACTCACATAAATTTTGAATTTTCTAAATGGATCCTCCTACCGCTCAATGACCGGATAAACAAATAGCATAAGCACCTCCCTTTGGTGAAAGGGAGGTGTCCGTCGGCAGGCGGACAGAGGGTTTGTTGTCCAGTAGCTAGGTTGATATACTGTTAAAAACTAAAACAACCCCTACAGAGTATCACTTTTAAAGTGTTAAAGGATTTCCTACTTTTAATGCTTTTGTAAAAAACTCTTAAAAGTTTTTTTATCGGGTACGATAGAACCGGATAAAATAATCTTTAAGGATTATATTAAGAGTTAGCACCAATTTGAGAAAAACCTATGAAACTGATACATTGGTCATCGAAAGAAAATAAGGAAAGTATTCTCGAAAACGGAATTAAAATCTCTGATACTTGGACTTCCTGTACAATTCTAACACCTTTCCACAACATAAATCGTTGGTGGGTTGATTTTTTGCTCAATAAAAAAGAGCAAATTGGATTTGTATTTGAACTAACTGAATCTGACTTTCCTTTAGTTCATTCACATTGGTGTATTGATACATATCAGAAACAAGATGATGAACTGAATATAATTGAAAAACGGAGATATTCTCTATCTGAAATATTGAGAGACAACCCAAACTCTGTTTTTAATAATTCAACGGAATTAAAAAAAGACTATGAAAGAACTATTATTTGGAGAATAGGAAATACAATAGACGATTCTGATTACTTAGATAAAGACGGAATTTATAAATCGGATGATAAAAAGATAATAGAATCTGGACTAAAATTAATTAAGTCAAATCCTAAAAAAGCGGAAAAAGATTTTTTTGATAATCCTGATTTTATGGAGTTTGTATTTGAGGATTATGAAATATTACTTTTTAAAGAAATTAAACCTAACCGAATTATTAAAGTAATATCTGAAAACGAGGAATATAAATACTCGGAATTAATTAACGAAATAAAAACTGGTGCTAACACGGTGTATAAAACATAGCTAACAAGTGTTTAACCAAAAGGTTTGTGTATATTTAGAAAGTCCGCCAAATTTTTAATTTGGCTTTTAAAATTGATAAGTTAAAAACAAAACATAAAAATTCGGCTCTGTGTTAATCCGAAAAGTAAGTGTCTTTTATACGCTACGTTTCATACACAAATCCGTTAGGCAACATTTGCACAAAACAAATTTTTTACTTACTTTTGACGTTAGTAACGCAAAACAAAGGTATGATTATTTCATTTGGCTCGAAAGAAACCGAAATGACTTGGAATGGAATGCGAGTTAAAAAAATGCCGATTGAAATTCAGAACGTTGGACGTCGGAAATTAAGAATGCTGAACAATTCGCAGGACATTATGGACTTGAGAGTTCCACCTTCAAACCGACTCGAAAAACTCTCTGGGAATCTAAAGTACTTTTACAGTATTCGGATTAACAAACAATGGCGAATAATTTTTAAATGGAATAGCGGAAACGCAAGCGAAGTGGAAATAATTGACTATCATTAAAAAAGAAAAATGGAAAAGTTGGCAAATGTACATCCTGGCGAAGTCTTGAACTTGGAATTTCTTGAGCCACTTGAAATCTCGGCTTACCGACTTTCAAAGGACTTGAAAATACCGCAAACAAGAATTTCGGAAATCATAAAAGGACGACGTAGAATCACTGCGGACACGGCTCTTCGATTGAGCAAATATTTTGGAAACTCGGCCAAATTTTGGCTCGGACTTCAAGATGATTACGACATCGAAGAAGAACGAGATGAAAAACAAGCGGAATTGAACGAAATAAAAAAATACGAAAATAAAAACGTTGCCTAACAAAGAACTGAGCTAAAAAACAAGTAAATTTCAGCTTAATCTACCAACATG
>CAYSPL010000052.1:0-10056 GCA_964432915.1 uncultured Maribacter sp. | reverse complement strand
AAAAAAATGTCTGCCAATTGGCAGACATTTTTTTTACCCTTTTTACGAGTGGTCACTATCTTTAGTATTCGGGCGAACGTACTAATTTCCTCGCGGCCAACTTCATTTAAATAACATCAAACCTCATGCCGCAGTATTTGATTTCGACAAAATTAACATTTATCGGTTGAATTGCATTTTAAAACAAATCATTTAAAACCTTGGCCAATCGTAGTCCGCCTTTTTGTAATTGTTTTTCAAGCGTGGGCCACCACTTATAACCATACGAATAATACAATTTTTCCCCTTTTTCTACAGATCTGTATAATTGTTTTGCAATACCTTGTGATTCATGAACCCAGAGAAGTAGGTCGCCCTTTTGAATGGCTTCCTTTTGTTTTGAACTTAAACTGGGCAATGATTCGGCCAGTTCACTGTAACTCATTCCATGTTTTTCTATCAGATTTCGATCCCAAACCTTGTGCAAATTGCTGCCATTACCGAACCATTGCACTTGAATATCATTACCGCCCTTATCTTCAACACGGCCAACGTGCATCGGTTGATGCAAATCACCAATCAAATGAACCAACATTTTTAAATAAAAAGCCTTTTCACTTTTAGCGTTTTTGGCATCTTTGATTTTTGCAATACAATTTTCTATACCAACCACCAAGTCTCCGTATTTACTGGGTTCAATATCACTGTATTTTTTATCAAAAGGGATATTGACATAGTGCCAGGCACTGTATTTTCTATAAAGTGTATCAGCTTTAATCTCATCGCCAAAATTCGATACTGATGCAAGATTTCGACCATCCAGTAGTTTTGCGATCACTCTTTTGGTTTTTTTGGTCAAATGCTCCTGGGCAATGGCACCAATAGCCCTATGCCCGGTTTCTGACCAGATGGGTGTAGGCGTATTGGCGAAGGAACTATTGAAGGTTAAAAACAGGAGAGTCAATATTATTTTTCGCATCGCATTCGGTTTTCCCAAATGTAGAAAACGAAATCTAAACTGATGTTAAGAACAGGGTAGTATTCTCATTTATCTATAAAAAATCATCACAAGAAATTTGGCATTTTGTTAACGTAATAAAACGGTAAATTTGCCGCGAATAACATTGCTAATACATGACGAGAGTATTTTGTGCGCTAGCCTTGATTTTTTGTTCTCCTTTGATTTTCTGTCAGAACAATGGTAAATCTTTTACCGTCAAAAAAATCAATCAAGCGGTAACCGTAGACGGGGTGCTCGATGAATCTTTCTGGGAAAACTCAGATAGTGCAGACAATTTTCAACAGTACTTTCCTGCTGACAGTGTTCTAGCCGAACAGACCACAGAACTGAAAATGTTCTATGATGAAACCACGCTCTATATTGGTATGATTGTCAAAGGTGCGGGTAATGATTGGGTCATTCCATCGCTCAAAAGAGATTTTAGAGCCGGCGGAAGTGACAGTATAACCTTGATGTTCGATACGTTCAATGATGGTACCAATGCTTTCTTGTTTGGTATCAATCCTTACGGTGTCAGACGTGAAGCACTTATTTCTGGGGGTGGAAAAGACTTAAGAGGCTTTACCACTTCGTGGGATGTTAAATGGAGGGGCGATGCAAAAATATATGATGGCTACTATACCGCAGAAATGGCCATACCCTTGACTTCTTTCAAATTTAAGGAAGGTACCGAAAAATGGCGCTTTCAAAGTTACCGCTTTGACAACCAGACCAATGAAAGAAGTGTGTGGTTTCCTGTACCTCAAAATCAGCTCATCTTCAGTTTGGCCTTTATGGGCGATATGCATTTTGAAGAGCCGCTGGGTAAATCGAGAACGCCTTTGGCATTGATACCTTACATCAATGCCATCTCTGAAAAAGACTTTATTAGTGATATCGGTAATACAAACGTGAAAGTAGGAGGCGATGCAAAAGTCGCCATAGGCAATGGCATGAACCTCGATGTGACCATCAATCCAGATTTTTCAAACGTTGAAGTCGACAATATCATTACCAACTTGACACGATTTGAAATAGGTTTGCCTGAAAGAAGACAGTTCTTTATTGACAATAGTGACCTTTTCGGAAATTTCGGGGGATCTAGAGATGCCAATCCTTTTTTCTCAAGACGTATCGGAATTGCAAGAGACACCTTGGACAATCCGATTGAAAATAGAATATTGGGCGGTGTTCGTTTGAGTGGCAAGCTCGATGAAAACTGGCGACTGGGGTTCTTCAGTATTCAAACCGACGAGGACCTTGACAACAAAATTGCATCTAACAACAATTCTATGTTCGTGCTACAACGCAAAGTGTTCTCACGCTCGAATATTAGCACGTTTTTCATAAATCGCCAGTCACTTAAAGACTATGATTTTGTTGAACGTGAAGATGAATACAATCGTGTAGTGGGTATTGACTATGATTTGGCATCGGCAGATAACAAATGGATAGGTAAGTTTTATGCCCATAAATCATTTCAACCAGATGATGATAGGGGTAATTTATCACTAGGTGCCTTCGCTGGTAGGTTTTCACGTCATTTTAATGCCTTTGTAGATCTTGTTCAAGTCGATGAAGATTTCAATTCTGATTTAGGCTTTATTCGAAGAAAGGGTATCAACAAATCTGCCACATCATTGGAATGGTTGATTTGGCCTAAAAGTGAAACCTTCAATAATTTCAGCTTTCAGACCTTTAACAACGTAACCTGGCAACCTGATTTTGACAATCAATTGGAAGGACTGAATAATAGCATTTCAGATTTCAACAATAATTTCAGTTTCAGTGGTGAACTCAAAAATCAATCACAGTTTGCAATTGGCTACCGTAACAGCTTCATTTATCTCACAAAAAATTTTGACCCTACAGGCGTTGATGGGGCTGTTCCTTTACCTGGCAATAAAGGCTATCACACCAATTCGATAAATGCGCGCTACAACTCAAATAGGGCCCAGGTTTTCTCCTATTCCATGGAAGCAGAAAAAGGACGTTTTTTTGAGGGCGATATCACTCGTTTTTCTGGTCAGTTTTCTCTGCGTCTTCAACCAAAAGCGGTAATTTCGATGCGATTCAACTATAATGACATCAAACTTCCGAGTCCTTACTCAAATGCAAAAATTTGGTTCATAAGTCCCAGAGTTGAACTTACTTTCAGCAAGTCATTGTTTTGGACCACTTTGATTCAATATGGTAATCAAGATGACAATTTGGGCATTAATTCAAGATTGCAGTGGCGATTTGCTCCACTTTCAGATTTGTTCATTGTGTACAATGACAATTACTTTGTGGATCAATTCAGTCCTCGTTTTCGCTCAATCAATTTAAAGCTTACCTATTGGTTGAATATTTAGGTTTTTCAATAAAGACGGTCAATTTGAGTATATTTGAGCATCAATTAAGCTTTCGATTATGACCGAAGAAATATCGTCCGCTCCGCTTGTTTCAGATGATACCGTCGTATTTGGTCTTTTGGCACTTTGCCTTGGTTTTGTCTTCTACACATCTTCGATTAAAACCGGTTTTTGGAAAAAATTCTATGGTATTGTACCTGCAGTTTTAATGTGCTACTTATTGCCGGGCATTTTGACCAGTTTAGGGGTTATCTCAGATGAAAACTCAAAGTTGTATTTCGTGGCAAGTAGATATTTATTACCCGCTGCGCTGGTGCTAATGACCTTGAGCATTGATTTGAAAGCCATTGCCAATTTAGGTTCAAAAGCATTGATCATGTTCCTGACAGGGACTGTCGGTATTATCATTGGTGGTCCATTGGCAATTTTGATGGTTTCGGTAATTTCACCAGAAACCATCGAAGGCGTTGGCCCCGATGCCATATGGAGAGGCCTTTCCACTATTGCCGGAAGCTGGATTGGTGGTGGAGCCAATCAGGCTGCCATGTTTGAGATTTTTGAATATAATCCTGATAAGTTTGGCGGCATGGTGTTGGTTGATATTGTTGTTGCGAACATTTGGATGGCCATACTCTTGTTGGGCGTCGGTAGAACCAAACAAATTGATAAATGGTTGAAGGCAGATAATTCTTCAATCGAAATATTAAAGGAAAAAGTAACTGCATATACAGAAAAAATAACTCGGGTAACCACTTTGAATGATTATGTGATCATGTTGGCGTTGGCATTCACTGCCGTGGGAATCGCTCATCTCTTTGGAAATAATTTTTCAGAGTTGCTAAAAGAAACTTTTGAAGTGGTGCGCGATAAAACCAAGATTTTATCGTCGCTAGGAAGCACTTTTCTATGGATGGTGGTCTGCGCAACCGTCATCGGAATAGGACTCTCTTTTACAAAAGCCAAAAATTACGAAGGCGCGGGAGCCAGTAAAATTGGTGGTATGTTTATTTATATTCTGGTGGCCACCATAGGCATGCAAATGGATCTAAACAAGGTGTTGGAAAACCCCGGACTTATCTTAATTGGTTTAATCTGGATTTCAATACATGCGCTGTTATTGATTTTGGTTGCAAAACTCATAAAAGCCCCATTTTTCTTTTTGGCGGTTGGAAGTCAAGCCAATGTTGGAGGTGCTGCTTCTGCGCCCGTGGTAGCGGCTGAGTTTCATCCTTCCTTGACCTCGGTTGGTATTCTGTTAGCCGTTTTTGGCTATGTAGTGGGCACCGGAGGTGCTTACTTGTGCGCCCTATTGATGGAAGTTGCATCTAAAGTTTAAGATATCAGAAAGTTTCGTGATATTTGCGCGCAAGAAATTCTATGCAAATGAAAAAAATATTCTCAGCTCTTTCCCTCTTAATGCTTCTTACTTCATGTGGCGATGGTATCACAGGAGATACCATGATCCTTTCAGGCACGGTTAAGGGGCTCAAAAAAGGCACCTTATACCTGCAACATGTACCGGATTCTGTTTTAGTAGTGGTCGATTCATTGAATGTGGATGGCGATGGTAGTTTTTCTTTCCAAATAGAACTGGAAGAACCTGATATCTTTTATTTATACTTGAACAAGAAAGACAACAATGAGATCAATGATCGAATCAGCTTTTTTGCAGAACCTGGTACCATTACCATCCACACCTCATGGAATACCTTTGATGCAAGCCCTGTTATCAAAGGATCGACCATAAATGATAAGTTTGAAGAATATCAACGAACGATGACGCATTTCAATAAGAAAAATCTTGAATACATGAATGCCTCCGTGAATTCTGAACAACCTTTGAACACCGCTGAACTGGATTCCCTTCAAAGGCTCAGTGATAAAAATACTCAAAAAAGTTATGCATTTGCCTTGAATTTTGCATTGAACAACTTAGACTCCCCTTTGGCACCTTACCTTGCCGTGAATCAAGTTCCAGATGCAAATGTGAAGTATCTGGATTCCATCTACAATGCGCTATCACCTGATGTAGCCGCATCAAAATACGGTCAGCGCTTAAAGCATCATCTCGAATCAATAAACAAAAAAGAGCCTTAAATCAAGGCTCTTTTTTGTTATTCCAGAAGAAAAGATGAACTATCCTAATTTATTCAATTTTTCAATGAGGTCTTTACCCTTCTTTTCCAGTTCTTGGCGAACGCCTTTCAAATGGGCCTGTCTATTCTCAACATCCCTCTGATTGACCTTAGCGATCAAATCGTCAAACGTTTCAATAGCGCCATCAATGATTTTTTCTCCTTCCTTCGATCCCTGTTTATTGTTTGCGGCTTCAACAATATAAACGGCCTCAATTATATCGCCCAGCACATAATTTATGTCCTTTTTTAAATCTCTGATATTTGCCATGTCATGATTACTTTAATTTATTTTTTACAAAAATAGGTTTTTTGGATGCCCGTCGTAAAAGGAATGAAAAAAAATATCAAATGGTCACTTCCAAAAGTTTGGCACCCGAAGACCTTAAATGAATGGAGTTACAATTCGCACCCACCAAAGTAGTTTCACCTTTGTTGAGGGAAACGGATCCAAATTCATTTTCAACAAACGCCTCACCGTCAACACACATGTAAATTGAAAAGGAATCTCTATTCGCAACCGCTCTGTGCAAATCTTTTGTCAAATGAATGAAATTTGTCTTGAAATACGGACAATCAACCATTTCATTTGATGTATTCATCTCACTGCTGTAAGATACTTTGAAGTCGTCTTTTTTCTCATAATCAATGGCATCCAAAGCCAGATCGGTGTGCAGTTCTCTCAAATTGCCATTTTTATCACGCCTATTGAAATCAAAAACGCGATAGGTAACGTCTGAGGTCTGCTGAATTTCAGCGAGTAGCACCCCAGCACCAATGGCATGTATCTTACCAGTATTGATAAAGAAAGTATCGCCTTTGGTAACCTTCTCGTAGTTCAAAAGAGATGGAAGATTATCACTCACCAAACTACCTGTGTACTCCTCTTTGGTTACGTTTTTGTTGAAACCAATAATGAGGTTGGCGTCTTTATCTACATCCATGATGTACCACATTTCGGTTTTACCGAAGGAATCATGGCGTTCTTTGGCCAATTGATCATTTGGATGCAACTGAATCGAAAGATCTTGCTTCGCATCAATGAATTTGATTAAAATGGGAAAATCATTTCCAAACCTGTCCACAACACTTTTACCCAATATTTTTTCTGCGTCACGATCAATTAACTCCTGCAATGATATACCTGCCAAGTCTCCGTTTGAAACTATGGAAACATCCCCTTTTACCGAGGAAACCTCCCAACTTTCACCGGTTATTTTGCTTTCAATGGGTTTTGCCAAAATGTCTTTCAGTTTGGTACCGCCCCAAAGGCGTTCTTTAAGTATGGGTTTGAATTTCAGTGGGTACATTGATGGAATGGTCTAAAATAGGTTACTATCCTGCGTAAGTAACGAAATTACGAGGGGTTTCGTACAAAACAACTTCCAATTCATTAGAATCATCGATATGCGGTCTTAACCTGTTCCAAATTACAACAGCAATGTTTTCTGCCGTCGGGTTCAACCCTTTGAATTCGGGGACTTCAACATTGAGATTTTTATGATCGAAAGCATCCTCGATTTCACGCTTTATGAGGTTCTTAAGAACCTTCATATCAATAACAAAGCCCGTCTCCAAATCAATATCTCCGCAAACACTGACCACCAGTTCATAGTTGTGACCGTGATAGTTTGGGTTGTTGCACTTGCCGAAAATTTGGTTGTTTTTTTCATCACTCCAATCTTTTCGATACAAGCGATGCGCGGCGTTGAAATGCGCTTTTCTACTGACCTTGACTTTCATAACCTACTTATTTTTGATAAGGTGATCATAAAATTTTTCAAAAATGATCTTAAACCAAACCGTGTAATTAGCAGGATGCAATGCTATATCCTTCCTAACTTCATCCGGTTTCATCCATTTCCAATCCGCAACCTCATCTGTATTGATAATGGGCTCTTTATTGTATTTTCCTACCATAACATGATCAAGTTCATGTTCTGTCAATCCGTTATCAAAAGGTGCCTTGTAAATAAAGGAGAACAATTCGCTTAGTTTGGTCACAAAACCCATTTCTTCTTGCAGTCGTCTTTTACCCGCCTCAATATTGCTTTCACCCTCGCGTTGATGACTACAACAAGTATTGGTCCATAATAACGGTGAATGATATTTGTGAGCAGCTCTTTGTTGCAGCAGGGTCTCACCTTTGTCATTCATGATGAAAATAGAGAAAGCGCGATGAAGCAGTGCTTTTTCATGGGCTTCCATCTTGGCCATAGTGCCAATTTGCTCGTCATCTTGATTGACCAAGATTACCTTTTCCTCTTCCAAATCAATATTCATTTTAATAGCATTACCCGGTTGCACATCAGATAATCACAAAAATAACACCTTTATAATTCATTTTAGCCTAGGGAGTAGTGCAAATAAAAGGAAAGTAACCTGAATCAATACGTTTCAGGATGAAAATAACCAAAGTCGTTACTTGATGATTTCAACAGTGATTTGACATTTTTAGAATCAAGATCGACCTTTTTGATCTGAAAAGGGTGTTTGGCCAAGTTCAAACTGTGAAAGTATATTTCTTCGCCTTTCAAAGACCAACATATACTACCTCCGTTTGACCCTGAGTCATTCAATACCTCAGTTTCAATTTGTTCACCGATATCATAAATGGCGATATCCACATCAGTATAGTCACGATTACCAGCCGAAAAAACGATTTTTGAATCATCTGGATCGAAAGAAGGATCATGATCTCGGGTTTCGTTTGAGGTTAGTCTCTCGATGTTCACAATGGTATCATCAACCGCATCATAGTCCGCTTTATGCAACTCCAATTTGGTCAAGTCAAAGGTCAATTCATTGTTTGGAAAAGCTATAAAAACAATTTCTTCATTCGTGGTACTAAAATTTGGATCGATTATCCACCAATCTGAAAGATTTTTCGGATTGCTTCCTGCTGCATCAGTGATGACCAAACGCCATTGTTCGCCAAAGTCTGTATTTTGAACCGTTGCCATTAATATTTTTGTTCCATCTTTATTCCATCTACAAACCCCTTGACCAAGCCAACCATATTGACCTATGGATATCAAAACCTTGGAATCTGTTCCATCAATATCCATTACCATCAGCTCAGCGTTCACATAGTCATCATGGTTCTTATCTGGATTGGCCACGGATCTGTAAAAAAGAACCTTTGATTTGTCAGGAGATACCTTTGGCCACCAATAATCATAAGACGGATTGCTCAATATCAGAAGCTCTTCACCTTTGTCAAATCGAAATAATTCGTTGTGACCTGACCTGTCACTTGAATAGAGAAATAATTGATTGTTTTCGGTTGAAGTCTGGGGCGGAAAAACCTGCTTGTCTTCCGAACATGCAAGACAAAAAAGGGCCAGAATCAAGTAAATTGGTTTGGGGTTCATTCACTTTAAACTTACCTAAAAGTACTATTTGAATGTTATGAAAACAAGTTTGAGCTATTTTCAATTTAAATATATATAACCGGACAGGGTCTTCTTTTGGCCATCAAGGTCAACATACTCAAGAATATAGAAATATGTACCGACAGGTAATTTTTCCTCTTTACCGAAGGTAGACCTGGCCTGCGAAATACCTGTAAACCTATTGCCAATGGTATCGTACGATGTCGTGGAATACACCATTACTCCCCATCTATTGAAGATTTTCAATACGTTATCAGGCCTGGATTCTAAACCATCAATATTGAGATAATCATGTGCATTGTCATTATTGGGGGTAACAACATTAAAAACGACAACAGCGTCTTGCTCAATGACCTCAGGATCTAAATAGTCTGGAATACCGTCGCGATCTTCATCATCCTTAGAGTAATCACCATCATTATTGCGGTCTTCATCTCTAGTGTCAACACCATCATCATCGTCATCGAAATCTCGGTAATCCGACTCATCATCTCCATCAGTATTTGGTAAATAGTCATAGGGATCGTCTATTTCATCATTCACATCAATATCAATCTGATCTGCGCGCTCATAACCATCATCGAGGCCATCATCATCTTTATCTGATCCCACTAGTGCCATATCGGGTAGGCCATCACCATTAAAGTCTTGCCCCTCAACATTATCTGGAATATTGTCATTGTCTGAATCGTCATCCAAGTAATCAGGAAAATCTTGGTTGTCTGTGTTAATGGGAATCAATCCGAAATTTGTACCAGACTCATAGGCGTCATCCAAACCATTGTCATTGGTATCCATTAAACTGGGTGGTATGTAACCAGCCGTAGATTGCGCTTCGACATTATCAGGAATTCCATCATCATCACTGTCGATATCAAGGTAGTCCGGATAAACATCTCCGTCCGAATTTGTTGGGTTGGTCGATGGGTCATTGTCTCCATCCTCATTTAAATCCTCAAAACTATCCAAAATACCATCATCATCAGAATCAAGGTCAACTTCAAAATCATTGTCTGTGATGTTGACAGTGGCCTGTGAATCATTGATAGTGATGAGATTGGTCGATAGGTTCGATAGATCCAAAAGGAAGTCCTCCATCGTTTCAATCAAGGTATCGTCATTGATCGCCACTGTAATGGATTGCGTCTCGCCATCGGTGCCAGCGAAGGTCAAAGTGCCCGAACTTGATGCAT
>CAYSPL010000051.1:1080-10295 GCA_964432915.1 uncultured Maribacter sp. | reverse complement strand
TGCCATACTATGCTAATTATTTAGTTGCCTTTTTCTTGTTAGCAACTGTTTTTCTTCTACCTTTTCTTGTTCTAGAGTTGTTCTTTGTTCGTTGTCCTCTTAACGGAAGTCCAGACCTGTGACGAATTCCTCTATAACAACCAATATCCATCAATCGCTTGATATTTATCTGTGTTTCTGAGCGTAATTCACCTTCTATTGTATAATTAGCTACAGAATCACGAATACGACCAATTTCATCATCATTCCAATCTGAAACCTTAGTATCTTCACTCACTTTAGCCGTAGCTAAAATCTCTTTAGCTCTGCTGTTACCAATTCCAAAAATATAGGTTAGCGCAATGACGCCTCTTTTTTGTTTTGGTATATCAATACCTGCAATTCTTGCCATAATTATCCTTGTCTTTGTTTAAATCTAGGATTCTTTTTGTTGATTACGTACAATCTGCCTTTTCTGCGAACAATCTTGCAGTCGGCACTTCTTTTCTTAACTGATGCTCTAACTTTCATCTCTAGTCTTATCTTAATATCTATAGGTAATCCTTGCTTTTGTCAAATCGTAAGGACTCATCTCTAATTTTACTTTGTCACCAGGAAGCAATTTGATATAGTGCATACGCATCTTACCCGAGATGTGGGCTGTAACGACATGGCCGTTTTCCAACTCAACTCGGAACATTGCGTTTGACAATGCTTCAATAATCGATCCGTCTTGCTCTATTGCTGCTTGCTTAGCCATATTATGCTACTTTTCTGTTTTTACCTGTTTTCATGAGTCCATCGTAATGTCTGTTCAATAAATACGAATTGACCTGTTGGACTGTATCGATGGCAACACCCACCATAATCAGAAGTGATGTTCCGCCATAAAACAATGCCCATCCTGCCTGTACATCCATCAACTTGACTACAAAGGCAGGAAAGACTGCTAAAAATGCCAAGAATATTGAACCAGGCAATGTTATCATTGACATTACCTTATCTAAGAAATCGCCCGTTTCTTTACCTGGACGTATACCTGGAATAAAACCACCACTTCTTTTCAAATCGTCTGCCATTTTATTTGTTGGTACGGTAATCGCTGTGTAAAAGAATGTGAACACTATGATCAACAACGCAAATAAAATATTGTAAGCCCAGCCGAACATGTCAGCGAAATTAACCTCCATCCATTGGCCAAATTGAGTCTCGTTAAATGTACTACCAATCAAACCAGGAACGAACATAATAGCCTGTGCAAAAATGATAGGCATTACCCCTGATGCATTTAGTTTCAACGGAATGTACTGTCTTGTACCCATGATGTTTTTTTCATAGCCCCCAGAGGCCGTTCTTCTGGCATATTGCACGGGTATCTGACGCGTGGCCATAACCAAGAGCACACATGCCAGAATGACCAAGAACCATATAATGATTTCCACCAATAATAACATAGGGCCACCAACACCTGTCCATCTTGATATTGCTTCTTGAACGAACGATTGTGGCATTGTTGCAATGATACCGATCATAATCAATAATGATATTCCGTTTCCGATACCTTTATCCGTTATCTTCTCTCCCAACCACATGGCGAACACACAGCCCGTTACCAGTATAATCACAGCAGGAATCATGAAATCAAGACCTTTACCCATTAGGAAGGCACTATCCCTAACCCCGAAAACAGTACCTAAACTATATAGGTACGCCGGTGCTTGAACAATACAGATACCTATGGTCAACCATCTTGTGATCTGCGTTTTTGTCTTTCTTCCACTTTCACCTTCCTTGTCCAATTTTTGTAAATAAGGAATTGCGATGCTCATCAACTGAACAACAATCGAAGCGGAAATATAAGGCATGATACCCAGTGCAAAAATGGAAGCATTTGCAAACGCACCACCGGTAAAAGCGTTTAAGAGACCCAATATACCATCTCCGGTACCATCAACCAACCCACCTAGTTGGGTTGTATCAATGCCCGGAAGTACAATTTGACAACCAAAACGGTATACCAAAAGAAGACCCAAGGTAATCATGATGCGATTTCTTAGCTCTTCAATTTTCCAAATGTTCGATATTGTCTCTAAAAACTTCTTCATGGTTTTATTTACTACTTATAGACTTATGGCTTCTCCGCCCGCTGATTCAATAGCAGCTTTTGCGCTTGCGGTAAATTTATGGGCCGAAACTTTAAGTTTGGCTTTCAATTCACCACCTCCTAAAATCTTGACCAATTCATTCTTGCGCGCAAGACGGTTTTCAATCAAGTTTTCAAAAGTAATCGTATCCTTAACCACTTTCTTATCAACCAACTCCTGCAATTTTGAAAGATTGATGCCTTGGTACTCTTTTCTATTGATATTGGTAAAGCCAAACTTCGGTACACGTCTCTGTAATGGCATCTGACCACCTTCAAAACCTATTTTCTTTGAATAACCAGATCTTGATTTGGCTCCTTTATGCCCTCTTGCGGCCGTACCACCCTTGCCGGATCCTTGTCCACGACCCAATCGTTTTCCTGCCCTATTAACAGATCCTTTTGCTGGTTTTAGATTACTTAAATTCATCACAATTCAGTATTAGGCTTCGGTAGAAACCAAATGTTTAACTTTATTTATCATTCCCAAAATATTGGGGGTATCATCGTGCTCGACCACATGGCCTATGCCTTTTAAACCAAGAGCCTCTAGTGTTCTTTTTTGGTTTTGTGGCTTTTTGATGCTACTCTTTACCTGCTTTACCTTGATTTTTGCCATTTTATACGCTATTATCCCTTAAAAACTTTTTCTAAAGAAACACCTCTTTGCTTGGCCACGGTACCGGCATCCCGCAATTGCAAAAGCGCATCAAATGTGGCCTTTACAACATTGTGAGGGTTCGAAGAACCTTGCGACTTTGACAATACATCATGCACACCAACAGCCTCTAACACCGCTCTCACAGCACCTCCTGCAATAACTCCTGTACCATGAGAAGCAGGTTGAATATAAACACGGGCTCCCCCATATTTACCTTTTTGTTCATGCGGCAATGTCGCCTTGTTCAAAGGAATTCTTATCAGATTCTTTTTGGCATCTTCAATTGCCTTGGCAATTGCTGAAGCAACTTCTTTTGATTTACCCAAGCCATGGCCTACAACACCGTTTTCATCTCCGACAACCACAATAGCCGTAAATCCGAAAGCACGACCACCTTTGGTTACCTTGGTTACTCTTTGAACGCCCACTAAGCGATCTTTTAAATCAAGTCCTCCAGGCTTTACCGTTTCTATGTTTTTATATTTTTGGTACATATGCTTATTTTAGAAAATTAATCCGGCTTCTCTAGCTCCCTCTGCCAATGCCTTTACTCTACCATGGTAAAGATTTCCACCTCTATCGAAAGCCACTTTTTCAAAACCTGCTTTTTTCGATTTTTCAGCAATCGTCTTACCAACAAGAGCAGCAATTTCTGATTTATCGCCTTTGACTTTCGCCAAATCTTTATCTCTAGATGATGCGGCAGCCAATGTTGTACCCGTACGGTCGTCTATCAATTGCGCATAAATTTCTTTATTGCTTCTGAAAACAGACAATCTCGGTCTTTCAGTGGTACCAAAAGAGACCTTACGGATTCTCTTTCTGATTCTAGATTTTCTTTGTGTTTTGGATAATTTCATCTTGCTATTTATTAAGCTGATTTACCGGCTTTTCTTCTTAGTTGTTCACCAACAAACTTGATACCTTTTCCTTTGTAAGGCTCTGGTTTACGGAAAGATCTGATTTTCGCGGCAACCTGACCCACCAGTTGTTTGTCAAATGAGGTCAATTTTATAATCGGGTTTTTACCTTTTTCAGAAATAGTCTCGACTTTTACCTCGGGAGCCAAATCCATTACTATGTTGTGCGAGAACCCGAGGGCAAGGTCCAATTTTTGACCTTGATTACTGGCTCTGTATCCTACACCAACCAATTCCAATTCCTTGGTCCATCCTTTTGACACCCCTTCGGTCATGTTCATGATCAATGATCTGTACAAACCGTGTTTTGCTTTGTGCTCTTTTGAATCTGAAGGTCTTGTTACCACAACCCGGCCATCTTCCATTTTAATCGAAACTCCAGAGTAATCTTGGGTCAATTCACCCAATTTACCCTTCACAGTGACAGTTGTATGATTTATATCAACGGTAACTCCTTCTGGAATCGCAATCGGATTATTTCCTATTCTAGACATTTTCTACTTCTTTTATCAATTAATATACGTAGCACAATACTTCACCACCTACATTTTCCAATTTAGCTTGCTTGCTTGTCATTACACCGTGCGATGTAGAAACAATGGCAATACCCAATCCGTTCAAAACTCTTGGTAAATCTGCTGATCCCACATATTTTCGCAAACCTGGCTTACTCACACGCTGCAATTTTTTGATTACCGGATCTTTTGTGAACTTATCATATTTCAAGGCTATTTTAATTTTTCCCTGAACTTTATCCTCTTCAAATTTGTAACTGAGAATGTACCCTTGATCAAATAATATCTTGGTAATCTCATTCTTCACCTTAGACGAAGGTATTTCAACAACTCGATGACCCGCGCTATTCGCGTTTCGAAGTCTTGTTAAATAATCTGCAATAGTATCTGTAATCATTTCTATTTGTTTTGGTAACGGTTTTCGGTTTTCAACGCCGAACCTGAGACCAGTTTATTTTTACTTACCAGCTCGCTTTCTTAACTCCTGGTATAAGTCCTTTGTTTGCCATTTCCCTGAACATGACCCTTGAGATACCGAAGGTTCTCATATATCCTTTTGGTCTACCGGTCAGCTTGCAACGGTTGTGCATGCGAATTGGTGAGGCATTCTTTGGTAACTTCTGCAAAGCCTCATAATCTCCGGCCTCTTTCAAGGCTTTACGCTTCGCTGCATATTTAGCGACAGTTCGTGCCCTTTTTCTCTCGCGGGCCTTCATTGATTCTTTAGCCATCCTAATTCTTTTTGAAGGGTAAACCCAATTCTGTTAATAATGATTTTGCTTCTTTATCAGTGTTCGCGGTAGTGACAAAAGTGATGTCCATTCCATTTATCCTATTGATTTTATCAATGTTGATTTCAGGGAATATAATCTGCTCTGTAATACCCAAACTGTAATTTCCTCTACCGTCAAAGCCGGTTGCCTTGATGCCTTGAAAATCTCGAACCCTAGGAAGCGCACTTGTAACCAATCGGTCTAAAAACTCGTACATGTTTTCGCCACGCAAGGTAACCTTTGCACCAATGGGCATGCCCTTACGCAATTTGAAAGCAGCAACATCTTTTTTAGACATGGTGGCCACCGCTTTCTGACCGGTTATCATGGTCATTTCGTCAACCGCATGATCGATAAGCTTTTTATCAGCCACAGCAGCACCAACACCTCTACTCACCACAATCTTCTGAAGTTTTGGCACCTGCATAACATTGCTATAGCCAAATTCTTCTTTGAGGACACCAACAATGCGCTCTTGATATTCTTTCTTTAATCTTGAAACGTAAGCCATAATTAAATTACTTCATTCGATTTTTTGGAAAAACGTACTTTTTTTCCATCTCTAACTTCATAACCAACACGGGTTGCTTCGCCTGACTTTGCATCAATGAGCGACAAGTTGGAAATATGAATTGGAGCTTCTTTTTTTACTATGCCGCCTTGCGGATTTTTCGCACTAGGCTTTTCATGTTTTGAAACCATATTGGTTCCTTCAACAATTGCTCTATTTTTATTGTTATCAACGCTCATCACTTTTCCTTCAGCACCTTTATGGTCTCCAGCGATTACGCGAACGTTGTCTCCAGTCTTGATTTTTAACTTTTTCATCTCTACTTTCTATTAAAGCACCTCAGGAGCCAATGAAACTATTTTCATGAATTGTTTATCACGCAGCTCTCTTGCAACAGGACCAAAAACACGAGTACCCCTCATTTCACCTGTTGGGTTCAATAAAACACATGCATTGTCATCAAAACGAATGTAAGAACCATCAGGTCTTCTTACTTCTTTCTTTGTTCTCACAACAACCGCCGTTGATACTGCTCCTTTTTTGATACCTCCATTTGGGGTAGCCTCTTTAACCGTAACAACAATTTTATCACCTATTGAGGCATACCTCCTTTTGGTACCGCCCAGAACACGGATGGTCAAAACCTCTTTTGCCCCAGTATTATCAGCTACTTTTAATCTTGATTCTTGCTGTAACATAATTATTTAGCTCTTTCTAAGATTTCTACTAATCTCCAACATTTGGTCTTGCTCAAAGGTCTGGTCTCCATAATCTTGACGGTATCACCTTCTTTGCAATCGTTCTTTTCATCATGGGCAACATACTTTTTTGTCTTCAAGACAAACTTACCGTACATAGGGTGTTTCACACGCTTTACCTCTGAAACAACAATGGACTTCTCCATTTTGTTGCTCGTAACAACCCCGATTCTTTCCTTTCTTAAATTTCGTTTTTCTTCCATAAAGCAGAACCAATTATTGGTTTTCCCTATTAGTTAATTCCGTTGCCAATCTTGCCACAGTTCTTCGAACCTTTCTTATCTGCATAGGGTTCTCCAATGGGGTAACAAAATGAGCCATTTTTAAATCAGCATGCTGTTTTTTGAATTCTCCCAATTTCAACTTGAGATCTTCAACCGACATTTCTTTGATTTCTTGTTTTTTCATGATTCTATATTAATACTAAGCTTCGTAGTCTCTGGCTACAATGAACTTAGTTTTTACCGGCAGTTTTTGCGCTGCCAAACGTAATGCTTCTTTAGCAACATCTATAGGCACACCTGCTACTTCAAACATTATTCTACCCGGCAAAACCCTCGCCACAAAATATTCAGGGGCACCTTTACCTTTACCCATACGCACCTCTAAAGGTTTCTTGGTAATTGGCTTGTCTGGAAAAATTTTAATCCACAGTTGGCCCTCTCTTTTCATATATCTGGTGGCTGCGATACGTGCTGCCTCAATTTGCCTTGCTGTAATAAATTTGGAATCTAAAGATTTCAATCCGAACATTCCGTTAGAAAGTAAATGGCCTCTACCTGAAATACCTTTCATTCGGCCCTTCTGCATCTTTCGAAACTTCTGTCTTTTCGGTTGTAACATTGTTCTACTTCTTTATAAAATTACTTTCTACGACGTTGCTTTCCACCACGGTCTTTCTTACCGCCTTTATCGCCTTGACCTTTTTTCATGCCTACTAAAGGAGATAATTCGCGTTTTCCGTAAACCTCACCTTTCATGATCCAAACCTTGATACCCAACTTACCGTAGGTAGTTTGCGCTTCATGCATGGCATAGTCAATATCAGCCCTGAAGGTTGACAACGGAATACGGCCGTCTTTGTACGATTCAGACCGAGCCATTTCAGCACCGTTCAAACGTCCTGAAATTTGTATTTTGATACCCTCGGCATTCATTCTCATTGCCGCTGCAATCGCCATTTTAATTGCTCTTCTAAAAGAAATTCTACTTTCAATTTGACGGGCAACACTCGCAGCGACCAAGTTAGCATCAACTTCTGGTCTTTTGATTTCGTAGATGTTTATCTGAACTTCTTTGCCCGTGATCTTTTTAAGCTCTTCTTTCAACTTATCAACTTCTTGACCCCCTTTACCAATGATGATACCAGGTCTTGCAGTTGTTACCGTTACGGTTATCAGCTTCAAAGTACGCTCAATAATCACTCTTGAAACACTTGCCTTAGACAAGCGCGCATGAATGTACTTTCGTATTTTACTGTCTTCTGCTAGTTTGTCACCATAGTCATTACCACCATACCAGTTCGATTCCCATCCTCTGATTATTCCAAGACGATTTCCTATCGGATTTGTTTTCTGTCCCATTCTAGCTTTCTATATTATTTTTGGAGCCCAAAACCAACGTGACGTGGTTTGAACGCTTTCTAATTCTGTGTGCTCTACCTTGAGGAGCTGGTCGTAAGCGCTTCAACATTGCACCACTGTCTACTTTTATCTCTTGAATGAATAAATCAGCATCTTCAACATTCAAATCTTCATTCTTGGCTTGCCAATTCGCCAATGCTGACAACAACAATTTTTCAAGTTTGCGAGAAGCTTCCTTTTGATTGAACCTTAAGATTGCCAAAGCACTTTCAGCCTGCTTTCCTCGTATCAAATCTGCGACCAAACGCATTTTTCTCGGAGAGGTTGGACAATTGTTCAATTTTGCAAAAGCCAAGTTTTTCTTTTCAGCCTTGATTCTCTCGGCCATCTGTCTTTTTCGAACTCCCATAGCTTACCTTTTACCTTTGTTCTTTGCTCCGGCATGACCTCTAAAAGATCGTGTAGGAGAAAATTCGCCCAATTTGTGACCTACCATGTTCTCTGTGATGAACACAGGAACAAATTGCCTGCCGTTATGCACAGCTATGGTCAAACCAACAAAATCAGGAGTGATCATTGATGCTCTTGACCAAGTTTTGATTACAGACTTCTTACCAGAAGAGGCATTTTGCTGAATCTTCTTTTCTAAACTGTAATGAACGTAAGGTCCTTTTTTTAGTGAACGTGCCATTGTTTATACTTTTATTTCTTTCTACGTTCTATTATATACTTGTTCGTTTTCTTGGTCTTCTGACGGGTTCTATACCCCTTTGCCGGAATACCATTTCTTGATCTTGGATGACCACCTGAAGCGCGGCCTTCACCACCACCCATTGGGTGATCGACTGGGTTCATTGCCACAGGTCTTGTTCTTGGTCTTCTGCCCAACCATCTACTGCGACCGGCCTTACCGGAAACCAATAGTTGGTGGTCTGAATTCGAGATGGCACCAATTGTGGCCAAACAATCAGAAAGAATCAATCTCGTTTCGCCGGAAGGCATTTTCACCGTAGAAAACTTACCGTCTTTTGCCATCAATTGTGCAAAAGTACCTGCACTTCTTGCCATAACAGCACCTTGACCGGGGCGCAATTCAATACAAGAAATTATGGTTCCAAGTGGAATCTTAGCTAGCGGTAATGCATTTCCTATTTCTGGAGCAGCTGTTTCACCAGAAGAAACCATCTGATCAACCTTCAGACCATTTTGCGCGATAACATATCGCTTTTCGCCATCTTTATATTCCAACAAAGCGATGAAAGCCGTTCTATTTGGATCGTACTGAATTGATTTCACAGTTGCCTCAACATCTTGCTTATCTCTTTTGAAATCGATGATACGATATCTTCTTTTATGACCACCACCTCTATGG
>CAYSPL010000051.1:0-1070 GCA_964432915.1 uncultured Maribacter sp. | reverse complement strand
CTTCTCCGGCTTATCAGTCGTGATGGCGTCAAACCCATTTACGACCCTAAAACGCTGCCCTGGAGTGATTGGTTTTAATTTTCTAACTGACATTTCTTGTCTTTATAGATTACTGTAAAAATCAATAATATCCCCTTCGGCAACATCGACAATCGCTTTTTTGGTCGCATTGGTCTTACCTCTTTGGATACCTGTTTTTGTGTATCTCATTTTTCTTGACGGACCATAGTTCATGGTACGTACTTTCTTAACAGAAACTCCATAAGCAGCTTCAACTGCCTCTTTGATCTGAATTTTGTTGGCCTTCGGATCAACAAGGAAACCATAACGGTTGTTCAACTCGCTCTCTGCGGTCATTTTTTCCGTGATTATGGGTTTTATCAACACACTCATGTTTTCTCTATTTATTTAAGCTGGATTCAATTCCTTCCAAGGCGCCTTCCAACAGTACAATATTGTTTGCGTTAATTATTTTATAAGTGCTTAATTCTGAGTTAGTTATAACTTCAGAAAGCTTCAAATTACGCGAAGACAAATATACACCATTATTTGAATCGCCCAACACAAACAAAGACTTTTTGTTTTCAAGACCCAGTGACTTTAAAACCTGCACAAAATCCTTGGTTTTCGGAGCATCAAAATTGAAGTCCTCAACAACCAAAATCGCTTTCTCTTTTGACTTTATACTAAGGGCAGATTTACGTGCCAGACGCTTTACATTTTTGTTGAGTTTTTGGGTATAATCTTTTGGTCTAGGGCCAAATATTCTACCCCCGCCTCTAAAAATGGGCGATTTGATACTACCTGCACGTGCGGTACCCGTACCTTTCTGCTTTTTAATCTTTCTGGTACTACCCTTTATCTCACCTCGTTCTTTTGATTTGTGAGTACCTTGTCTTTGGTGTGCCAAATATTGCTTGACATCCAAGTAGACAGCATGATTATTAGGCTCTATACCGTAAACAGCATCAGAAAGGTCTGCCTTTCTACCTGTTTCTTTTCCTTTAATATCTAAAACTGCTACTTTCATTATTTCTCAATGATTACGTAAGCGTTTTTGTGACCAGGAA
>CAYSPL010000050.1:0-10864 GCA_964432915.1 uncultured Maribacter sp. | reverse complement strand
CTGATTCAATATTTTGTTGCTTGATTTCAATTTCCTCGTTATACGCATTGTATCGGAAGTAAATATCTCCCTGAATTTCATTACGATAATAAAGTTGTGCGTATTGAAAAATATTCGACAAATAAGGAGAGCCTTCGATAACTCTATTCTCAAAATTGGCTTTTTTCTTGGCCTCATCAATCGAACCGATTGCGTATTTATAGAACGCATCTGACACTCCGCCATCAGCCGAATTGGCATTGTAACTTTGAACCTGGCCGGTTGTTTGTGCATACATTATAACACTTCCAACCAGCATACAAATCGTTAATAAAGTTTTTTTCATGATGCTAACTTTTTGGATTCTCCCTAATTTAAACTCTTAATTCTATCAATTCTACAAAATTGTGATAACTTTAAGATAAGAAAAAAAGAAGGGGTAGACTAAAAGCCTACCCCTGTGTTAAATGTTTTTGTTAAGAAATCACTTTGAATTTAAATAATCCAATACTTTGAAAACACCGTATTCATCAGTGATTTTAACCCCGTTTTCTTTGATAAAAGCGATTGCTTCCTCTTTTTTATTGTCAGGAATTAGTTTAATCAATTTGCGCTTTTTCAATTCTAATTCTTGAATTTTGTTGACCCCTTCAATCTGTAGATAATATTCAGTAAATTTCGTAAATCTAGCAGGTAATGCAGGCACAAAAGAATTCTGAGCTTTTTGACCTTGGGTATATTTAACGTCAACCCTTTTATATAAGGTGTACTCTCCACTTCTTAGTTCAGTTAAGTATCCATTTTGGGTAAGTTTCTTTTTGTCAATATACGTAGTGAATTTTATAGGGTTGCCATTCGTGGAGATCAATGTAATATTTTTGTCTCTGTTCAATGCTCGTACAGGTGTACCTGGTAGATTGGCATCTTTAACCTCAATTTCTTCATTGTAGGCGTTGTATCTGTAGAAGACATTCCCTTCAAAATCTCCTTTATAGAATAATTTACCCGGTAAGAACACATCAGTAGTGTAAGCAGATCCCTGAACACCAAATTCCTTACCTGACTTTTTATTATTCACATCTGACATGCTACCTAGGGCGTAGATTTTGAGAGATTCCGTAACACCTCCGTCGGCGGTGTTGGTATAGCCCGATAATTGCCCTGTTGCTTGAGCATAACATGTTGTTGCCCCAATCAAAAGGCTAATAATAAAAGCGATTTTTTTCATGATAAATTTTTTAAAGGTGGTAAAATTAATAAAATAAACTTGCCAAGTGTTCAATTTTATGTTAATTATCACTTTTAAAGACTTGAAATTTCTTCTAAAACTACTGAGAAAATTGTGCCAAACTTGAATTTTTCGACTTTTAGCAACATTTAGGGCTCAATTCACCCTAATCTCAAGTTGCATTGTGGAAAACAATGAATTAAATTCTGTGGATGCTCGATTTGAATGATACGATTGAACTGATGGCTCAGTTGATTTTAAATGTTGAAATGGCCCCGTCATTTTGGGTACCCATGATTAGCAAATCTTTCTCCCTTTCAATAATCTTAATATCTTTAATATTTCCATCAAACAACAAACCGGAGGATGTCCAATCCAAAGGTGAATAATTATTTTCCCCATCGGATATCAAAACCAATCCTGAGAAGGAGTCTAGCCTTGGAGTCTCCACTTCCGTCTCATAAATGTTACCTCCCACTATGACATCTTCAAAGCCGTCATTGTTCAAATCAATGAAAACACTTTCGAGAATGGGAAATAATTGTGCTTCGAAAGGAAGATGTGCATAATCAAAATTACCGTTGCCCAAGTTTATCATTGCAATTGACATAAATTCATTTGCTTCTGCCTCAAAACCAGAAAAGAGTTTGTCGCCATAAATCTCATTCAGATTCGCATTGGCAAATTCTGAATAGGTTTTGAATTTTCTTTGAATAAATGGCATTTGTTGTGAAGAACATTCACGTCCTCTGACAGGAACATAATCGCCTTTGTATTGCTTACTTAAAACAATATCAGTGGTTCCATTTTCATCAAAGTCATTGGCAAAAATCTTAAATGGTTTTTCAGGGCTTGCATTGAATTTTATATTCGCTCCAATATTACCTACCAAATAATCAGGTAAGCCATCTTTGTTGATGTCGGTTTCACTTACCGAAAACCACCAACCTTTTAGATCTTTAATTTTCTTTGAATTTTCACCTATGTTCGAGAACGTACCTTTTTCATTTCTAAAAATACCAATTCGAGTCCATTCTCCAACGGCAATAAAATCTTGCCATCCATCATTGTCAAAATCTGTGGCAATAACGCTGTTGATGATGCCATAATTTTCAAAGCTGGGTGCTACTTTTGAGGTTACATCTATTAAATCTTGGTTTTTGTTTTCATAGATAATCGATTTTGAATTGAGAGGGTAATTTTGTGGAATGATGCGATTGCCTACAATCAAATCTTTGTCACCATCTTTATCAATGTCAATTGCAGTAACTGTTTTACCACTCTTTGGCATATTTTTTAGCGCAGGAATTTCATATCTCACGAACTCTCCTAGACCATTATTGATGTAGAGACGATCAGCGTACAGGGAGGAGTATTGTGGAAACTCGTTTCCACCACTAACAACGAATAAATCATTGTCGCCGTCGCCGTCCCAATCAAAGAGAACAGATTCCATATCCTCATATAGTTTATCATTTGAAAAAGCTTTTTGAACTTTTTTGGTAAATTTTCCATTAGCGTTTTGCAGATATACCTCACCTTCTTGGCCGGATGCCCCACCTATGAAAAAATCGTCTCTTCCATCACCATTGATATCTCCCTTTGATATGAATGGCCCTAAACTGGATTGTTTATAGGGTAATAAAATTTCTGTTTCAAAATCATCATGTACATTTTCTTTGTGGCTGTAGGTAATGCCCAATTCGGAATTTTCTAAAGAACTAAATATGGAAGGTAGAGTATCATTTTTTTTGTTGACCTTATCTTGATTTTCCACTTCTGAAAACTGTATTGTACTATTCGCAAGAATGTTATACTTTTCTTGAATTGTGCCACTAGGCCATTCGACGGTTACGGTATCAATTTTGTCATCTTTTCCTATTCCGAAATGTGCCACTGTCTCATTTGATGAGCGGTAGCCTCTAATACGCCTAGATTCCATAAATAGCTTCTTGCCATTATATTTTAAAGTTATTTTAGGAAAAGCCTCTGAAAGTCTGGCATTTGTTTTGATTTTTAAAAAGTTTCCTAAATTTTTTTCCCTACTCATATTTTGATAAAGAAAGCACGTTTCATCAATATTATTCACGACCAAATCCAGGTCTCCATCATTATCTAGATCCCCTTGGGCTGCACCATTACTAAAAGAGTAATCTGCAAGCCCCCAATCTTTACCCCGTTCTTTGAATTGTAATCCACCGTTATTTTCGAAAAGTGTATTGGGCAGTTTTTCGGATGGCATACCCTCGTATAGCGCTTTCTTAACCTCTAATGGTACTTTACCTTTGTATTTTACTTTAGCTTCATAAACTCTGCGTTGTAAATCATTATCCAATGCATATTTTCTGTATCCGTTGGTTATATAGACATCTTTGTCGCCATCCAAGTCATAATCAGATAGTAGAACGGACCAACTCCAATCAGTCTGAGCCATGTTGGTAGCCTGTGAAATATTACTGTATTTTTGATTCTTGGTTTGTAATTGAAGTGAATTATACATGTATTGATGATGAAAATTGGCCTTATTGATTAAATAATCAAATCTCTGCGTGTTCATCGATGCCATTAGTGTTTTAGCTCTTATATGGTCGCTAGAAGCCATATCTAGAACAAATATGTCTTCTTTGAGGTCATTATTAATATCTGCAATATCCATTCCCATTCCGTAGAAGGATATATGTTTAGTGTAATTCTTTATTTGATCTGTAAAAGTTCTGTCTTGGTTGTTAATGAAGAGTACATCAGGTATATAATAATCGCTAGCCATATAGAAATCTAACCAACCATCATTATTGAAATCTGAAACAGAAACACCTAGACCGAAAATCGGTTGTTCAATGCCTGATTGCTTGGTAATATCAACGAATTTACCATGGTCATTACGATATAAATGAGAGCTATTGTAATATTTGGTAGTATCATTGTTAGCAACCAATTTGTACAAGTTAAAAGGATCAACCCCGAAGAATTCATTCTCATTCATGACCAAACAATCAAGGTCGTTGTCGTTATCTATATCGAAAAAAACAGTTTGAGTACTTATGCCGGCATCTGCAAGACCATATTCAGAGGCAACTTCTTTAAATGTTTCATTTTTCTGATTCAGGTAAAGAAGATTTTTTCTTTTTTCTCGAGAATTAGGCCCTCCTTGTGAAACATAAATATCCACCCAACCATCATTGTTTATATCAACGAAACTCACACCATTTGACCAGTTTTTGTTTTCATTGATCAAAGCCTTTTTTGAGATATCTTCAAAAGTCAAATTCCCTTTATTCAAGTAAAGTTTGTTTTCGACTTGGTTTCCGCAAAAAAAGATGTCAGGTAGGTCATCGTTATTTATGTCCGCTATACCAACACCTGCTCCGTTATAAAAATAATCATAGTTGAATAGGTTTTCGTTTCCACTTACATTTGGGGTCAGGTTGTTGGCAAAGTTCAAACCAGTATAATGCGAATCTAATTTCTTGAATATTTTTTTGCCTTCTGATACTGGCAACACAATGCGTGGTTTACTTGTATCCTCATTGCAGGCGGCAAGAACAAAAATCAAAACTCCTATGAACCACTTATTATATTTAAAATCCAGAGAAGAGAATATCATAGTATATTTTTTGGGCGATTTACTTTATTCAAAGTTAAGACAATAAAAAAAGCCGCCCTATCAGGGCGGCTTTAAAATAAAATATCAATTATTAGTTTTTGGTAAATTCGAGTACAACATCTGTGTTGCCACCGCATGAACCACCATCTTCATTAAATATAATGGTAAAAGAGGAGTCATCTGCCACATCATAATCTGTTGTTGTAGCCGCACGACTAAAAACAATTGTGGCTTCTCCTGCAACACAAGCCAAACCTGTATCCAAATCTGAGAACGCAAAGCTATCACAAATCAATTCAAATGATAGCGTGTCATCAAACCCACCGAAACCGGGGTATAATGATACTGCAACATTTCGCACGGTTCCCCCAGCAGCAACAATTTCAACAGTTCCTGATGCAACAGTATCAGTGGTAGCTCCAAAAATACCGGGTGTGGTCTGTGTCATTGTGTATGAACCAGTAAACGCAGTTTCAGGAACGGGACAAATAACCGTTGGAAAATAAACAAACGGGGAATTGTAAAAAGAACCACTCAGATTGTTCGGGTTTGAATTGGTGCTCGAAAAAGTTCTTCCGTCTGTCAAAATCATTTCAAAACGAATTTGAAATTGATCACCGCCGAAAAGATCTGCCTCAGATACTCCAACGAAGCTTGTTAATTCTTGCAATGTTGCAACAAAGGTAGTTCTCGGTAGACCAAAAGGCCCATCGGCGAAAGCATCTCTAGAAATGTTTGAAAATAAAGCCTCTGGCACGTCTAAATCAGCAGTACCCGCTGGCACAGTATTATCCCTAAAAGCAACATAGACATCAACACTTGACAGTAGGTCACCATCTTCCGCATCTTGAGCTTCTAATTGGATTTCGAATCTAGCCGTATCATCTCCGATAGGGAGTTCGTTTGAAATAAGGCCTACGTCTCTGAGTGCAGCACCTCGGGTTGTGTTGTCCACAACATCTCCTACAACTGCATCACCCTCATCACAGCCTAAAAATAAGCCTGCGAGTGCGCCAAGGAAAAGGAATATTGATTTATTCATATATTTTTTCATAATAGTATTTTTTAATTAGCGGGTGGGAAATTAGAATCTGTATTTGTATCCCAGAATACCGTTTCAGATAAATCTGATTTTTGGGTCAAATTAGGATTGGTGGTAACTTCATTTTGAGGGTATAAGAATGTTCGCGGAAATCTACCTGGATTCAATTGCCAGTTAGGAAGTACCGTTGTAGGGAATCCTGTTTTTCTGTAATAATTGAATGCCTCTGTACCACCTCCGTACATTGTTATGAAGTACTGCTCGGCAAAAATATCTTCTTTTGTTCTTGGTGTCGTTTGCCAATTGAAATTATTGGTGGCAAGCGTAGAACCTGAAGATGCATTGTCATAAGCATCAACGATGTTATCGATAAAAGTAGCTACCTCTGCCGCAGTAGGAGCAAAAGACAAATCAGCTGTTCCATCCAGACTACCGAAGCTTTGAACTTTAGCAATTGACTTTTCAAGGCCAGATCGTAAGAATGCAGATTTTTCAGCATCCGTAGCAGCCATTTCACCTCTCCAGAAATCAACATAAGAAGCTAGTATAATAGGTTCAATACCAGCTCCACCTCCACCAAATCCGAGCCCTACTCCAGTAGTGATACCATTCGGGCCAAAGGCATTGCTATCAAAAAGACCGCCGGCTGGGTAAACACCAGACGCTGTACGAACAAATCCATCTGTAGGTGTACCCTCATCATTACCATGAGATCTTCCCCAATAACCTTCTGGCACACTACAATAGGTGTATCCACCGTCGAAATAGTGAACTGGGGGTACAGCTAAAGAACAAGATAGCTCATCACCAGATGGTGGGGCGTCAGCACCAGGAGTTGTGTTCGATTGTCTGTAGAAATAGTATCTTATTCTTGGGTCACCAGTGTTGAGCATTTGCTCCATGGTCCAATTTGATTGGTATATACCAGCACCTGATGGTGTGTAATCCGCAACATAATCAGGGTGTCTTGTGTTTGGTTGCAATTCGCTGGTACCGTAACGAAACTGAAAGTCATCTGAAGAATCAGAGATGAAATTATTTCCAGCTATAACGGCATTGAAAGCAGCTGTGTTTCCGGTATTCAAATAGGAACGCAAACGAATCGAGTTGATCACTTTAATCCATTTACCGGTATCACCCAAATAAAACAAATCTGTTGCTCCTTGGGTCGCAGGTGATGCGCTCAAAATCGCTTCGGCTTCATCTAAAAGACCAAAAGCCGCGGCGTATACATCTTCGCCTGAGTCAAGTAAAGGAGCAGGAAACTCAGCAGGATTCAATGATTGACTGAAAGCAGCTTGTCCTAAGTAATCGGTTAGTAAGAAAAGCATGTGAGCTTGCATAACTTTACCAATACCAACGTGAAAACTGAAGTCAGTATCCGTTTCAGAATCAATCACTTCTAAAGCTTGAATATTACTTGCCATACCCACTTGAACACCACTTCCAGTAGTATTGAAACCACTACTGTATGTTCTAGACCAAATACCATCGAAAGTGTTACCTTGATAATTGTTGAAGTAGTCAAGTCCGAACATATAGTCTATACGGGTTACTTCAGCACCAAGATCACTTATGGCATCCATATTGGATACATAAGCCAATTGAATGGCATTCAATATTAAGTTCGGATCACCTTGGTTTGCGGCCAGATCATTGGGACTAACCGTCAAATCCAATTCAGTTGTTTCGCAGGCAATTAGAGAGGCCAGTGCGAGAGCAACAAACGAAAAATATTTAATTATTTTTTTCATGATTTTCTATATAACATTAACAATTTTTATTAGAATGTAGCTTTGAGACTCAGACCATATCTTCTAGAACTCGGACCGTTCAAGAAGTCAAAACCTCTTGAATTACCAACACCTGCTCCTTGCACATTAGGGTCAAAATTAGCACCAGCAGGAGTGTTGTAAGCATCATACCATAGGTTGAAGCCTTGGGCAGTAATACTCAAACTACCGAAAGGCGTTCTTTCCAGTGCCTTAGCTGAAAAAGAATATCCTAAGGAGACTTCCTGTAACCTAATCACAGAGGCATCGTAAATCTTGGCTTCTGCAGGACCAAAAAGTAAATTACTAAAATAATAAGTTGAGTTATTGATTTGAGTGGTATTTGGTTCGCCTGTAGTCTGATTAACACCTGGAACAACATAGGTATTTTCTCTATCAAGTGTTTCCACAATTAATCCACGACCCAATAAAGTGGCTATTGTACTTGATAAAATATCGCCGCCTTTAACATGGCTTATTTGAAATCCTAGATTCCAGTTTTTATAACTCAAACTGTTGATGAAGTTCATGGTGTAGTCAGGTATCGCATCTCCTATAATAGGTGTGTTGCCATCTCTGTCAGTTTCCGTACTTACATATGAACCTGTGTCATTCACTTCAAATTGACCATCTTCAGCTCTACTGAATGCGGTTCCAACTATGGTGCCCAAAGATTCACCTTCAATGGCGGCATTACCACCTACAAAGAGGGCAGTACTACCTGCATAGATAATGATGTCCTGTTCTTGCTCAACAACCGTTTCATCATTTGCGAAGAAATTCACAATGGAGTTCCAACGAAAGTTTTCACCTTTGAAAATATCCAGACCCAATGAAGCTTCAATACCTTCATTTTTAATCTGACCAATATTCGATTGAGTAATGGTAAAACCTGTAGAAGGCGATAGAGGTTCTGATACAATTAAGTCGTTGGTTCTTCTATCAAAATAAGTGAAATCAAGAGACAATCTATTATTGAAAGCTTTAGCTTCAAAGCCCAATTCCAATTCTTCCAAGAGTTCTGGTTTTAACTCAGGGTTTGCTTTAAAATTATCTACCTGATTTGTTGTAATTGAAGTACCGGTTCCAGAAAGTTGATCGGTAAACACTTGAGTGTTTTGCTCGATGACACTTACCGTTGGATATGGATTCGCGGTATCAAAGTTAGCCGATGTTCCATAACTAGCTCTCAGTTTAAGAAAGTTCAAACCATTTTGTGACTTCAAACCAGAGAAGGCGTTGGTTGGAAGGAATGATATACTTGCTCCAGGATAGGTAATACTATTGTTGTTGCCTTGGAAATTAGATACCCAGTCCTTTCGGGCGGAAAGATTTAAAAATAGGAAATCATCATAATCCAATGAGGCTTGACCTAAAATACCCACAATATTTCTCCTTCTTGTAAATTGAGTAGGCAATTGGTTTTCGTAATTGAAATGTCTTTTGATTCCGAAAACAATTTGCCCCGTACTCAATACTCCTTGTCTATCAAAAGTATCTTGACGTGCAGTGGCACCAGCGGTAAATGTAAGGCCCACTTTGTCAGATAGATCGTAACGCCCATTCAAGGACAAGAAATGATCCCATATCGTGTTGTTATTGTCAAATGTGTTATAAAAACCGAATATAGCACTATCAAATTCCACACCACCTTTATTCGAGCCATTGATGTTTCTCTCATTGTAGAAATCAAGTCCTGTTCTCCAACCCAAATCCAAATTATCACTCAGTGCGTAAGAAAGGCTAGTATTCCAGAAAAATCTATTGGTCAACTGTCTGTTTGTGACGTTTGCGGCCGTCCAACGTGGATTAATGATACTGTTGTTATTTCGATAATATACACTTGAACCGTCGATAGGATTTTGAAAAGGCAGACCCATTAGGTCAACACTTCGCGGTGTAAACAGAACATTGCCATAAACTGACAAACCTAAAGTTCCGTTACCCCTACTCGCCGCAATCGGTGGAGTTCTGTAGTCCGTTCGAGCGTAGTTCATAGTTCCAGAAATCGTAAATTTATTGGTAAGTTGCGAGCGGCCACCTAGAGATAAATTGAACCTGTTCAGCGAGTTCCCGGGAGTAAATCCATCTTCATCCAAATAACCAATGTTGGCATTGAAATTAGTTTTACCATCTTCACTGCCTCCCGCTATGTTAACCGAGGTATTTACATTGTATCCAGGAGAGAAAAATTCCTCGACCGAGTTGTAAGGTCTCCATTCATACCTTGCATTTTGAAATTCAGGAAATGCATCAATTGTAGATTGAACCGTTGTGATGCCTGCAGAGTAAGGGTGTAAAATAGTTCCGTCATCTTGTAAACCCCATCGAGAAGCAAAAGCATTTGGACCTCCCCAACCAGCAAGACCATCTCTATCAAAACTTGGTCCCCAGTTACTAAAGAACCATCCAAAAAATTGGTCAAAACCATTACCGTATTGGCTTTGGTATTCAGGAATTGATGCCATTTCGATCGTGTTGTACGATTGGTTTACCGTAATTTCAGTTTTTTTCTTACCACCACTTGCGGCACCCGCCTTTGTGGTTATTAAGATAACACCATTTCTACCAGCTTGACCGTATAAAGTGGCTGCTGCGAGCCCTTTAAGAACTTCTACATTGGCGATGTTGTTTGGATCGATGTCTAAAAACCTTGAAGATCCTGTATTACCATTAAGAAAGTTTCCAGTTGTGTTGGTGTCGTTACTGAACGGAACGCCATCAACTATGAATAGTGCTTGGTTACTGCCCGAGAAAGAACTCAGACCTCTGACTGTGACATTGGTAGCAGAACCAGATGCACCACCTGCCGCGGTAATGTTCACACCCGCAGCTTTACCGGCGAGAACCCTAGCAACGTCACCTTCAGTTCTAGATTCCAACTGGTCAGATGATACAGTTGTTACGGCATAACCAAGAGCCTTCTTTTCTCTTTTGATACCTTGGGCGGTCACAACTACCTCTTCCAAGGCTTGCGCATCCTCCTCCATTTGTACATTAATAGTACTTCCTGCTCCGATGGTCTGTCTTACATCCCTTTGACCTATATAAGAAAAAAGAAGTGTTTGACCTTCACTACCGCTAATCGCGTAGTTTCCATCAAAATCAGTTTGGGTACCACTTGTTGTACCTTCGACGACAATGTTAACACCTGGCAAGGGCAAACCGTCTTGGTCTGTCACATTACCGGTAATCGTCTTGTCTTGTGCAAAAGATAAATGCACAACAAACGCCAATAA
>CAYSPL010000049.1:0-11850 GCA_964432915.1 uncultured Maribacter sp. | reverse complement strand
TTAAGGGTTGTTCTTGAAAAGCCAGTATCAATAAAGATACCGTCTTGGTCGAGTCTTGAGAAGCCGACATTATAACGTGCTTTTTCACTACCGCCGTTGACATTGGCGCTTAAGTTATAAATAGGTGCTTGTCTAAAATAAGCATCTTGCCAGTCAGTATCTACACCATTACCATTAAAGGTCGGATCGTCATTAATTCTTCCGATGGGATCATCTGGACCTCCATTTTGACCAACTAAGGCATTTATCTCACGCAAAAATTGAATGTACTGCTGAGTGTTCATAACATCGTATCTGCCATTGAATTCTTGAATACCGCTAGAAGCGTTAACGCTAAAAGAGGCGTTGCCCACTTTACCTTTTTTGGTAGTAATCAAAATTACCCCATTGGTACCTCTTGATCCATAAATGGATAAAGAAGCAGCATCTTTTAAAACGTCTACTTTTTCAATGCTTGCCAAATCAATACTGTTGATACTATTTGTGAAAACACCATCAACCACAAAAAGTGGTGTTCCATCACCAAAAGTGTTGACACCACGAATCTGAATCAATGTTTGTGAGCCAGGTGAACCACCATTGGTTATCGTAACCCCAGCTGCCCTTCCTTGAAGAGCCTGTCCAATATCCGTATTCGGAAATTCGCTTAGCTCCTCACCATCTATGACAGATACTGGAGTATTTCTTTGCTTCCCATAGGATACGATAACAACCTCATCCAAGCTGACCAAATCTCTTTGGAGAGTAATGTTAAGTACTTCTTGATTGGTAAACCTGATTTCTTGCCTAGTATATCCTATATAAGAAAATACGATGGTTGCTCCGTTGGTTACTCCCTTCAAGGAATACTTACCATCAAAATCAGTTACCACGCCATCCGTGGTACCTTTAATAAAAACTGACGCTCCTGGAAGGGGCCCTTCAGAATCACTTACCGTTCCAGTGATCTCTTGAGATGTCATTTGAAGTGTCAGCAAAAAGAACAGCACAAAACTTAGTTTTTTCAGCATTTTCTATAAAGTGTTAATTAAATTTTTCGTTTTGATCTCTTTTACTTCATTCAGAAAAAAGACGTTAAAAATTGTTAAAGTGCAAGTTACTTTTACTTCAAAATCAGCTGTAATCTATTTGATGCAATAATTGTAGCAAATGTTGCATAACGTTGAAAATGTTGGTTTTCTAAAGAATGGATGACTTTCTTGAACATCTACTTTAGTCCCTTTTTGGAAGTTCTCCAAATTGTTTTTTGTAACAAAGCGTAAAATATGAAGCTGATAAGAAGCCCACACTATGGGCAACCTCACTTACATTAAGATTTGTGTCATTTTGTAATAAGGTTCGGGATCTTTCTAAACGAATTCTTCTAATGAAAGTAATCGGCGATAGGCCAGTAAGTTTTTTTACTTTTCGATAGACCTGACTTCTACTAAGACAAAGATGTGAAGAAAGCATTTCAACATTTAGTTCTGGGTTGTCAATATTGTTTTGAATGAAATCAACTACTTTTTGAATGAAATCATTATCAAAATCTCCAAAATCTTTTTGTGATTTTTGAACTTTTTGGGGTGTTGTTGCTATTTTTTGCAATCTAGATAGATCATTTTTTCTAATTTGTTGTTCAACGATGGCTTCCAATTCTTCTTTGTCAAAGGGTTTTGTTACATAAGCATCAACGCCAATTTCAATACCCTTGACCCTATCTTTAGTAAGCACTTTGGCCGATAGCATGATAATTGGGGTTAGTCTTAGTTTTTCATTGTTCTTGATCTTCTTGCAAAATTCTATTCCGTCCATTATTGGCATAATAACATCTGTTATTATTAAATCTGGTTCATGCTCAATACTTTTAAGCCAACCATCTTGGCCATCTGATGCCAAAATCAATTTATATTTATTCTTGAATATTGAACTTATATAATCTTGAAGATCTAGATTGTCTTCAACAATAAGCAATGTTTTTTTTCTTTCTTTAAAACTTAATATCTCATTGACGTCATATTTCTTTTTGGATATGGTGGTCTTGCTCGCGTTGTTGGTGTTGCTTGTGTTGAGAGCCGTGTCAGTTTTATCAAATTCTTTTTCAAAGAATTTTTTGCCATATGGAATGATTACCGTAAAGATGGAACCCTTGCCTATAATACTGTCCACCTCAACAATACCCTTATGAAGTTCAACAAAACTTTTGACCATTTCTAGACCTATACCCGTGCTGCCATAATACGTTTTGTTCTTTTCCCCTACTTGGTAGAATCTATTGAAGATTTTTTTGTATTCTTTTTGATCAATACCTGGGCCATTATCTTTAACGCTTATTTCGATTACAGGTACTTTTTTTTGAGTATCGATATTTGGCAAGATTTTTTGACTTCCTGAACGTATCTCTACTTGAATTCGTCCGTTATTTGGAGTTACTTTGAACGCATTTGAAAGCAGATTGAAGAAAATCTTATCCAATAAGCCTTTGTCGGCAAAGGCCTCAAGATTAATGTCATCATACTTAAGATCAAGGCGTATCGCCCTTCTTTTTGCTTCTTCGTTGAAAAAACTCAAGATCTTTTTTGTTTGCTCTACCAGTTTAAAATGACTGAGCATTAATTGCAGTTTGTCGGATTGTAATTTTCTGAAGTCCATCAGTTCATTGATAAGCCTAGACAATCGATCTGCATTTTTATATATGATTTGGTGTTTTTCACGAACATTTTTTGTGAATTCGGTTTGATTCATGTTCATCAATTCTTTAATCGGATTCACAATAAGGGTTAACGGGGTTCTGAACTCATGTGAAATGTTAGTGAAAAACTGAAGTTTTTGTTGTTGGAGTTCTACTTTTTGTTTTCGTCTTTCTCTTTCAAGTTTGCGACTGTTTTTTATCTCTATCTTTTTTCTATAGGATAACATAATTGTAGCCGTCAATGCCCCAAAGAGGATGAAGAAAAGCAAGTACGCCCATTTGGTTTGCCACCAAGGCGGTAACACTTCAATGTTTAAAATTGTGGTGGATGGGGTCCAAAGACCATCATTGTTTGCCACTTTGAGATAAAACGTATAGTCTCCAGGTTCTAAATTGGTATATGTGGCCATTGTTGAGGTACCAACATAATTATAAGTATCATCAAAATTTTCTAGGTAATGAGCGTACTGATTGTTATTGGGTCTAGTATAACTTATAGAGCCATAATCGATGGTCAATGCTGTCTGATGATGTTTTAATTTGAGTATGTTTTTGCTATCACTGATTTGTAGTGGACTGTTTTGATCTTGACTATTCACCTTTTTATTGAAAATTCGCAACCCCTTTAAATAAGGCGTAGGTAAATAGGGGTTTGAAGGTATTTTTTTTGGATTTATCATGTTTAATCCATTTTTGGTGCCTAAATACAATGTATTTTCACCACTTAAAACGATTGCTCCATCAGCAAGAAAATTTTTCAAAAGACCATCTTGAACGGTAAAATTGGTGACTTTGTTCAATGCCCTTTCTATTTTAAGGACACCTAATTTACTACTTAACCAGAGTTCGTTTTTAATTGGTTCGTAAATCGCATTTACATAGGTAATATCTTGTCCTTCAAGCTTAAATCTTTCAAAGCTTGTTGTTTCTCGATTATAGGAGAAAAGCCCCCCTCCATTGGTTCCACACCATACGGTTCCGTCTTGGGTTTCATAAATATCGAGTATCTGGTTCGAACTTGGGTGTCCGCCAAAAGTTGATGAAATGGCATTGTTATGTGAAACAACATCAAATTCTGTTTTTTGGGTAACATTAATGTGGTATAATCCAGAAGAAGTGCCGATCCACAAAAAACCATTGCTATCATGATGAATAACTTTTATATCTTTAATGTTCAACTCGGAACTTTGATATTGTTCCCCGGTGGGTGACTCAATCGTTTTTTTTAGTGGGTCATAATAGCACACGCCTTCTAAAAAAGTACCTATCCAAACTCTTCCGTAACTATCTTCAGAAAAGCTCTGGATTTTATCTGTACGAAGGTTTCCTCCAGTCGTTTTTTTTGTGAAATTCAAAAAGGTGTTGCTTCCTTTTTTCAACCAATAAATTCCACTGCCCCAAGTTGCTATCCATAGGCCGTCCATGCTATCTACGAATATATCTTCAATGAAATTCCCCTTAGGAAAACCAGTATACATCGTGTTTTTTTGACCATAAATAGGTGTGACTTGCCCCGAGGCGGTATTCAAATAATCGATTGCATTGGTTTGTGCTATATAAAGATTGCCACTGCTTGTAGTGGCAAAAGCCTTGATATCATTGGTCTGTACTGTATTTTTATTGTCTTCCATTTTCATGGAACCAAACTTATTATAGTATTGGTCTAGAAAACCCAAGCCGTCTTCGTAGTAACCTAACCAAAGCCTATTCTCATTATCATATAATAAAGACCAAACCGAATCAGACCCGATACCATGTTTGTTCTTTGCATCATACTTTATTTTTTTTATTAAACTACCGTCATCACTAAGAATGGTCAGGCCTTCATTTTCAATGGCAATGAATGTGGTATTTTCGTTTCCGGTAATAGCCATAACCTTATTGTTGGCCAAGTTGAGTTTTTTTGCGGTCTTTCTTGGTCTTTTTAGGTCAATCGTAAATACTCCATTTTTGACTGTTCCTATCCACAGGTTTTCCTTGTGGTCTATATGCAGTTTAGTTATGTTTAGAATACTTTTTGACTTAGTTAATGGTATGTCTTTTATAGTTCCTTTATTAAAGTATTGCTCGGTTTTTAGTCCCTTATTGGTTGCGATGTAAAGGTTACCTTTGGTAGAAAATTTTAAATCGAGAACTGCATTTGCGGGTATTGCATAATTTTTTAGAGAAAGATCTGATAGGTCGATTTTCTTTATTCCGTCATATGTTCCCACGAAAATATTTCCTTCAAATTCTGCAAAACAGAGAACATTGATGAAATAATTATCCGTGTTTTCATATGTTTTGTTGGTAATTCTTGAAAATTTATTTTTGAGTTTATCATATTTACTCATGCCAGCATTAGTGCCGACCCAAAGATTGCCTTTTGCATCTACTAACAATGAATTGATTGTATTGCTACTTATGCTGTTTTCGTTATTGAGTTCATGACCAAAGTAGTTGTAAGAAAGGCCATTGAAGCGATAGAGACCAGCACCATCGGTGCCAATCCAAATGAAGCCATCATGATCTTTTACCATGGTCGTTACTGGTCGTTGAAATAAGTTCTTTTCAACGGTATGAAATTCAAAATCCTCTTTGGCAAATTGTGGATGAACAATGTTGGTGACAAAAAGTAGGAGTGCGGGTGCTAATTGTATAAAGCGCTTTAAATACTTGATCATTGGGCAAATTGCTTGTAAGGCTTGTTTAATGTAAAATTGAGTTTAAGTTTTAATCAGAAAAATAAAATTTGTAGCATTTTATCCCTCATATGTTGCAAAGAGCCTTTTTGTATGTGAAAGCAAGAATGCTGATAACAGTTAAAAAACTATATTCATTTTTGATTTATAAAGTTACTAAAATATGAAACCGATTATTCTTTGTTTTCTGTTATTTCTGTTCGTCTCGTGCGATAAAAATGAGTTTACCGCTATTCTTCAAGAAGGTTCTGCGCCAACCAATGTGCGAGCCAATATTGTTTTCAATAATGATGAAGCACCTTTTTCCGTGACAATTAGTCCTACTGCTGAGGGGGCAACTGCATTTGAGGTTTCATCGGGTGTACCTGGAGAACCTGCTCAATTAATAGGTTTACAACAATCGGTTACTTTTTTATACCCTGAAGCTGATGAGAACTTTTTTGTAACAATAAGGGCAATTGCACCAAACGACTTGGTGACAGAAGAAAGTTTTGAAGTGGTGCCTCCTGCTGATCCCTGTACACAGATTTTTAGTGCTCCTGTAACTTGGGATGTAGATGGTCCGAGCTTATTCGAATTTGGATTTAATGGTGCCGAAGTTTCTGTGGTGCCTAATCCTGATCCATCAGGCGCTAACGCATCAGAATCGAATGTTTTACAAATTACACAAGATGGTGGTGGTAACTTTGACGGTTTTGGAGTTCAAATGACGTCTCCTGCACTCTTTACTGCTGCTGATAAGATTGTTCGATTGACGTTTTGGTCAGATAGGGAAATTCCTTTAAGACTTACGGTACAACAAGATCCAAATAATACGACTGAGCGTGAAGCAGAAGTTAATCTAATACATTCGGGTTCAGGATGGGAAGAGCTTCGATTTGACTTTTCAACAGCAACAGCCGGATTTACGGGTAGTGCTGATGGTGCATTGGGTATTCCTGATTTTGTTCCTTTTGTACCGACAGGAGATTATATTAGATTCCAAATGTACATAAGTCCGGGCGATGACGTTTCAGGCACGTTCTATTTGGATAACGTTGGTATATGTCCAGATGGAGGAGCAGCTCCTCCACAAGTTGGGGAAGAGCCAGACCCCTGTACTGCTATTTTTGAAGCTCCTGTTACCTTGGAAAACGGAGAAGAATTCTTTGGTTTCAATGGTGTGGCTGTACAAGTAGTTACGAATCCTGATCCTTCTGGAACAAATACCGAAACCAATAACGTGCTCGAAATTGTGCAAGATGGTGGAGGTGATTTTGACGGTTTCGGAACAGTACTTGGTGTGCCAACGAATTTTGCAGCAGATGATAAAGTGGTTCGGGTACAGTTTTGGTCTGAAACGGAAGTTACCGTTCGTTTGAATATGCAGCAAAACCCAACAAATAATGAGACTGAACGTGAAGCAGAAGTTGCGGCATCTCACGGAGGAACCGGATGGGAAGAACTTCAATTTGATTTTGCGAATGCTTTAGCAGGCTTTACAGGAAATCCTGATGGTGCTTTAGGTATCGCCGATGGTGCTGCTTTTGCACCTACAGGTCAATACAACCAACCAACATTCTTTATTGCCCCGGGTGAGGATGTTTCGGGCACGTTCTATCTTGATAATTTGGGTGTTTGTCCCGATGGTGGTACACCGCCACCACCGCCACCACCGCCAGCAGATGAAGATCCATGTGCCTCTATATTTTCAGAACCAGTAACATTGGATAACGGAGAAGAATTCTTCGGATTCAATGGAGTTACAACACAAACAGTTACTAACCCTGATCCTTCAGGGGCAAATCCTGATACGAATAATGTTGTTGAGATTGTACAAGACGGTGGGGGTGATTTTGACGGTTTTGGAACTGTTCTTGGCGTGCCAGCTGATTTTAGCGGGGATGATAAAGAAGTTCGACTGTTATTTTGGTCTGAAACAGCAGTCACTGTTCGCTTGAATATGCAGCAGAATCCAACGAATAATGAAACCGAACGTGAGGTAGAGGTTGCCGCAGCTCACGGTGGATCCGGATGGGAAGAGCTCCGCTTTGATTTCGCGAATGGTTTGGCAGGCTTTACAGGAAATCCTGATGGTGCATTAGGTATCGCTGATGGTGCTTCTTTTGCACCAACGGGTCAATATAATCAACCTACTTTCTTCATCGCACCAGGTGAAGATGTCTCTGGTACATTTTACCTTGATAATTTAGGTTCTTGTCCTGATTAATAACAAGGATTACCATTTATACATAAATAGTAAGGCGGGTTTCAGATTCACTCGCCTTACTTTTTTTAAAAAATCAAATACCTTTTCTTTTAAAAAACCATTAAAAATTGGATTTTTGAAAATAAATCAGACTGGCTTGTCTGCCCTAATTTATTTAGAATAGAGGTGCTATAAATAAATAGACTAATATACACGCATGACTTCAATGAAAATCACAGTAAGTTCTCTGATAATCTTTTGTTTTTTAATAGGTTGCTCTGAAACACAAAACAAAGCAGAAGATGTCAAAATCATTAGCAAGGCCGAATTTGAACAACAAGCAAAAGATTTAGTGGCTCAAATGACGCTTGAAGAAAAGGTGTCCCAAATGAGCTATGAGTCACCTGCTATTGATCGTTTGGGCATACCCGAATATAATTGGTGGAACGAGTGTTTGCATGGTGTAGGTAGGGCAGGGCGCGCAACTGTTTTTCCACAAGCTATTGGTTTGGCAGCTACTTTTGATAAAGACAACATGTCTTTCATTTCAGAAATTATTTCAGATGAAGCACGTGCCAAACACCACGATTTTGCGTCAAAAGGTAAAAGAGGTATTTATCAAGGGTTGACGTATTGGACGCCGAACATTAATATTTTTCGTGATCCCAGATGGGGACGTGGTATGGAAACCTATGGTGAAGATCCCTATTTGGCGGGTGAGCTTGCTGTTCGTTTTATTAAAGGATTACAGGGTGATGACCCCAATTACTTAAAACTAGTGGCCACTGCAAAACACTTTGCGGTGCATAGTGGACCTGAGGCTGACCGTCATCGATTCAATGCCGTGCCCAGCCCTCAGGATTTTTTAAATACGTATAGTCCACATTTTGAAAAAGTGGTTAAAGAGGCAGATGTGTATTCTATTATGTGTGCCTACAACAGTTATAACGGAGAACCTTGTTGCGGCAATCAAGAGCTTAGTGGGCTCTTGCGTGACGATTGGGGTTTTGAAGGGTATATCGTTTCCGATTGTTGGGCCATTAGAGACTTTTATGATAAAAACGCTCATCACATAAGTCAAGATGCCAAAGAAGCCTCTGCAATAGCTGTAAAGGCAGGAACCGATTTAAACTGTGGTAGTTCATATCCTGCTTTGGTCGAAGCTGTAAAAGATGGCTTGATTTCAGAAGCAGAGCTCGATGTCTCTTTAGAGCGATTAGTGGTCGCCCGTCTAAGGTTAGGACTACTTGCACCAAAAGGAGCAGTAAAATATGCTAATATTCCTTATGATGTTGTTGACTCTGAAAAGCACCAACTTGCAGCTCTTGAAACTGCAAGAAAATCCATGGTATTATTGAAAAATGAGAATAAGCTTTTACCACTTGATAAAGAAAAAACACAGAAAATAGCGGTCATAGGTTCTAATGCCAATGATTTAGAAGTATTGTTGGGCAATTACAATGGGTACCCAACCGCACCGATTACGCCTTTAGATGGTTTGAGAAACAAGTTGCCAAAGGCAGAAGTTTCATATGCTATTGGATGTAAATTGGCAGAAGGTCTTCCTGTTTTTGAAGCTATGCCAGAGTCGGTAATGTTTTCTGATAGTTCATTAAAAACAAGTGGTCTAAAAGGCGAGTATTTTGATAATATCACGTTTGAAGGAGAACCAAAACACATCAGAATTGACAAAACCGTTGATTTTACTTGGCGAACCACACCTCCTTTTGAGGATATGGATCCAGACACCTATGCGGTACGTTGGTCTGGGGTTCTTACGGTTGATAAAACAGGGTCATATGCTTTAGGCGGTGAAGCCTTTTCATCTATGAAATTGTTTTTGGATGATGAATTATTGATGGAGCGTAATGACGTGCACCATCCGAAGAAAATATATGAATACGTTACTTTAAAGGAGGGTAAGAAATATGATATCCGTTTTGAGTGTACTCAGAATAAGACCGAGCATTCCATTATGAGGTTGTTATGGGAGGCTCCAAAAGACAATTTAGAGCAAGAAGCCATTGCTTTGGCCAAAGAAGCCGATGCTGTGGTATTATGCATGGGTATCAGCCCGTTATTAGAGGGTGAAGAAATGAAGGTGAAGGTAGACGGGTTCTCTGGTGGTGACCGTGTACATACAAAGCTGCCAAAAACCCAATCAGACTTGATAAAGAAAATAGCAGCCTTGGGGAAACCTACTATCTTGGTATTGTTAAATGGTAGTGCGCTCTCCATCAATTGGGAACAAGAGAATATTCCGGCTATTATAGAGGCCTGGTATCCGGGTCAGGCTGGCGGTGCGGCCATAGCAGATGTTATTTTTGGAGATTATAACCCATCAGGTAGGCTACCAGTAACTTTTTATAAAGACATCAATGATATTCCTGCTTTTAGTGAATACGATATGAGCGGTAAAACCTATCGCTATTTCAAAGGTGAGCCCTTGTATGAATTTGGGTATGGGTTAAGCTATTCCACTTTCAAATACAGTAATTTGAATATTCCAGACGGGCAAAAGACAGGCGATGATGTTACCTTAACGGTAGCTATTGAAAATACCAGTAAAGTAAAAGGAGATGAGATTGTACAGGTATATGTTCAAAACACCAATGCTGATGCCTTTAATCCGCATAAAACGCTTGCAGCTTTTGAAAGGGTTCCGTTGAAAGCTGGAGAAAAGAAAACCGTATCGTTTACCATTTCTAAAGACCAGTTAAGTAGCGTTACTGAACAAGGGGAAAAAGTCGTCAATCCTGGCGAATATACCATATCAGTAGGAGGGGCACAGCCTTCAACAAAAAGAATTGAAAATGGTTCAGTAGCCCAGAAAAAAATAATGCTTGAAGGAGATTTGGCAAAATTATAACAACCTTAGGATCATCAATTAATTTTGCGGCCATGGCTAAAATTAGTTCTATTGCTATTGTTCATGGGTTGTATCTGCCGGTAAAGGGAAAACTGCGCAGCCTGATTTATGAATTCTTTGATTTATTTTTATCATATGAGGGTTCTTAGTTTTGTTTATCAAACTCTTTTTATTAATCTTAATGCATATTCGATAGTAAAGGTTGCATCGGTCAAGAGAGAATTGTTAGACTCAAATTTTATTTCAAAACTTTGAAAAGAATGAAGTTTTATTAATTGTATACACATGATTGAAATCGGAGATAAAGAATATTTTAAAGGAATAGGCCAAATTAAGTTTGAAGGACGAGATTCTGATAATCCGTTGGCATACAAATTTTATGATCCCGAATTGGTGGTTGCGGGTAAGACGATGCGCGAGCATTTTAGGTTCGCTATGGCCTACTGGCATACCCTATGTGGAACGGGTGGTGACCCTTTTGGTCCAGGAACAAAAGTTTTTCCATGGGCTACAGCAAAAGACCCCATAACCGCTGCTAAAGAAAAGGCGGATGCAGCCTTTGAATTCATAACCAAAATGGGATTTGATTACTATTGTTTTCATGACTTTGATTTAGTTGATGAAGGTGACACCCTTGCCGAGTCAGAGAAACGAGTTTTAAAGACCGTTGACTATCTCAAAGAAAAAATGAATGCATCAGGCACAAAACTTCTTTGGGGTACAGCTAATTTGTTTTCGAATCCGAGATATATGAACGGGGCTGGCTCCAATCCCAATTTCGATGTCGTGGCAAGAGCAGGTGCTCAATTAAAAATTGCTTTGGATGCGACTATGGAACTCAACGGTGAAAACTATGTGTTTTGGGGTGGTCGAGAAGGATATATGTCATTGCTCAATACGAATATGAAGCTTGAACAGGATAATATTGGTAGATTGATGAGAATGGCTCGAGATTATGCACGTAAGCAAGGTTTTAAAGGAAACTTTTTTATTGAGCCCAAACCTATGGAGCCGTCAAAACATCAATATGATTTTGATGCGGCAACCTCTATCAATTTTATTCGCGAACAAGGTTTAGAGAAAGATTTTAAACTCAATATTGAAGTCAACCATGCAACCCTTGCACAACACACCTTTCAACATGAGTTGCAAGTGTCAGCCGATGCGGGTATGTTAGGAAGCATTGATGCAAATAGAGGAGACTACCAAAACGGATGGGATACGGATCAATTTCCGAATAATGTCCTCGAAACCGCCGAAGCGATGCTAGTGTTCCTTAAATCGGGTGGTCTGCAAGGCGGAGGTATTAACTTTGATGCAAAGACCCGCAGAAATTCTACTGATTTAGAAGATATTTTCATAGCCCATATTGGTGGTGCAGATACCTTCGCTCGTGGGTTGTTAGTTGCAGATGCTGTTATCAACAAATCCAATTATGAGA
>CAYSPL010000048.1:0-12150 GCA_964432915.1 uncultured Maribacter sp. | reverse complement strand
TACAACTTTTAATATAACAACTAAAATAACGCTTTAAAGGTTTCTGTACCTAGATAAAAGCACTTTTACATCTTTATAGGAGCACTATGATTAAGAACAATGACCAGAGTAATCGGTTAAGAAGTAGTTTGCTCTAGCGACAGCTAAACTGAAAACATTGATTTATAGCCATCCCTCCCGCTTTGTCAATGCCTCAATATGGGCAAAATGATGATTGCCATGCCATGCATATTTGGCAATATTCTCTTCAAGAGTAACGGCAACATTTCCTTCCGGATGAATGAACTTTTTTTTAATATCCTCAGAAGATAGTCCCTTTAAAAGGAAGACCAGCTTTGCATGTAAAGCAGAGATATAATCTAATGACATTTGAATTGGCGCTGTTTGCGCATCGAATAAATTGCTCCAATTTTTTTCTTCATAGGCCTTGATCAGAGGTTCTTTTTCAGTCAATGCCCACTTAAAACGGGTATAGCTATGATGATGGCTATCGGCAATATGATGCACCACCTGCCTGACCGTCCACCCCTCAGGTCGGTACGGGGTATTCAATTGTTCTTCGGAAAAATCAGCAACCAAAGCCTTCAATTTTGCAGGAAGGTCTTCAAGGCTCTGAATCCATTCCTTCACTTGTTCTGAACTATTTGGTGAGGCGAAGGTAAACTTGCCAATTGGGTACTTTAAGTTTTCTAGATTTTCCATGGTACAAAAATAAAGAAACCGAACAATGATCCCTCTTCGGTTTTGATTTGGATTGATTTTTAATTCGAAATTCACTTATCTTGCGAAAAGACCGTTAGAGAATAATTTCCATAAACAAATCAATTTACCCATGCGGACTTTTTCCATTACAGAAATCAACACACTTTTAAAAGGTCAACTTATTGGGAATACCACTCAAGAAATCACAGGGGCCGAGGAAGTTCAAAAAGCGCAGCGCCATCACATTACAATTATTGGATCTCAAAAATATATGAAGTTTTGGGCCGAATCAAAAGCCTCAGCGGCGATTGTAAAAGAAGGATTGAGTGTTGAACCCGGAGAAAATAAGGCTTTGATCATGGTAAAAAATGCGGATTTGGCCATGGCAAAAATGTTGGAAGCCTTGCAACCTGATATGCCTGTGTTCGAGGTTGATATTCATCCTACAGCGGTTGTTCACAAAACTTCCAAACTTGGTCATGGATGTAAAATCGGTGCGAATTGCTATGTGGGCAAAAATGTTGTTTTGGGCGATCAAGTGGTTCTTTATCCGAATGTGACCATTTTGGATGAGACCACTATTGGAGATCAAAGTGTGATCTGGTCCGGTACTGTAATTCGAGAACGTTGTCAAGTAGGCAAAAAATGCATTTTTCACAATAATGTGAGTATTGGTGCCGATGGTTTTGGATATCGCCCTAGTGATGACGGTAGAGGGCTCGTTAAAATTCCGCAAATAGGCACAGTGATTATCGGCAATGACGTTGAAATAGGGGCCAACTCATGTGTTGACCGGGGTAAGTTCAGCGCGACAATAGTGGGCGATAATTGTAAAATTGACAACCAGGTTCAGATTGCCCATAATTGTATCATGGGAAAATCATGCATCATGGCAGGTCATAGCGGTCTCGCTGGATCAGTGACTTTGGGCGACGGCGTGATCATTGGGGGCAGTGCTTCAATAAAAGACCATACTACCCTACATTCAGGGGTGGTCGTTGGTGCCGGATCGGGGGTGGTTGGTGATGTTGAGGCCGGTAAATCTGTTTTGGGCTACCCAGCGCAAGATTCAAGAGATATGCTCAAACAATGGGTCATGATGCGAAAATTGGCCAAAAAATAAGTCGGTAATTTCAAACTTAACCCAAATATAACCCACGAAAATTCAGACAATTAAAGATTTAATCATATATTTGGCCTTTAATAATTTTTTAATTTTATATTATGGGTAAAGGAACAGTTAAATTCTTCAATGATTCCAAAGGATACGGATTCATCACTGAAGAGGGTTCGAACGAAGATCATTTTGTACACATTTCAGGTTTAATCGATGAGATTCGAGAAGGTGATGTTGTGGAATTTGAACTACAACAAGGTAAAAAAGGATTGAATGCCGTGAATGTGAAGGTAGTAGACTAGACAACTTTTTTTATAGAAATAGAAGCCCCGAAATTTTCGGGGCTTTTTTATTGGTCAAAATCTAGGATGCAACAGAATTGTTAAAACTTTATTACTTTAATTATTGAAAATGTCGAAAACCTAATAAAACGTTATGAAATCACTGGATTATTAAAAATTTAACAAAATCAGTGCTTTTTTGTACACTAACTATCGATCAAAAACGTTATTTTAGATACACAATAAGAAGCCCCACTCCTTATTAAAAAATTTAACCTATGGTCTCCCTTTTTAGTGCACTTTTTATATTGTTGGCTATCAACATTGCTTTATTGCGTTTCAGTTCAATGGAAATTGAAAATCCTTATAAATTAAATAAGTAGGGTAAATCGCTAGTTTGTTGTTCTACAATTGAACCCCTATGGGTTCAGAATATTTGTAAAACAACCTTCTTGTGATAACCTATCTTATCTTACTGGTCATTTTGGTTGCATTGAATGTAGTCCTATTGTTTGCCAGTGTGAATGAAAAATAAAAAAACTCCTTTACCATTTTCCTGCGGTAAAGGAGTTTTCATTGTTACTTGCTTCACTAACCTACTTCCATTAACTCTACATCAAAAATCAATGTCGCGTTGGGCGGAATCACACCTCCGGCACCGGCACTTCCATAAGCCAAATCAGAAGGTATGACAAATCGGGCTTTATCGCCAACCTTAAGTAACGATATGCCTTCATCCCAACCTTTGATTACTTGACCAATACCCAATTGAAATGCAATGGGTTCTTTTCTCTTGTAAGAAGAATCAAATACCTGGCCATTCAACAACGAGCCTTCATAGTGTACCGATACTTGTTTACCTGAAACAGCTTGATCACCACTACCCTTTTGTATGATTTTATAGCGCAGGCCTGAATCAGTGGCTTCAAAACCCGCTGCTACTTTATCCAATTCAGCGGCTTGTTTGGCTTTTTCAGCGGCCAGTCTTTCGGCTCCTGAATTTTTAAAAGTTTCGAAGGCCGCAGCAGCATCAAAACCTTCGGCTTCAGCTCCCACTCTGACTATTTCCAGGCTTTCAATCGAATCTCCTTGAACAATGGAATCCACTATATCTTGACCGCTTTCCAGATGTCCGAAAACGGTGTGCTTATTATCCAGCCATGGTGTTGCAATGTGAGTGATGAAAAATTGACTTCCGTTGGTTCCAGGGCCAGCATTGGCCATGGATAGCACACCAGGACCATCATGGGTCAATTCTGGATGAAATTCATCATCGAATTTATAACCGGCATCTCCTGTTCCTGTTCCGAGTGGACATCCGCCTTGAATCATGAAATCAGGAATAACTCTATGAAATTTCAGTCCATTGTAATACGGTTCTCCTTCAGCTTTGGCAGAATTTTTCATTTTTCCCTCGGCAAGGGCAACAAAGTTACCCACCGTACCTGGCGTTTTATCGTGCGTTAATTTTATACGTATTTCGCCTTTTGACGTATTGAATTTGGCGTAGATTCCGTCTTGCATTGTTGGTTTTTTTTAATGAAGGGCAAAGGTAACGAAATTAGTTCGATGGTCTAGGGGAAGCAAACAACCCGTAGTCAATTCTTTGGCAATGCCTTGGGAGCTACAATTCCGTACTTGTCAAAAAGATAGATCAGACTGGTCATGGCAGCGGCACCTAATTCCAATTCACGACGATTGACATGTTCAAAAGTATCATTCTCAGCATGATGGTGGTCAAAATACCGCTGTGAATCTGGCCGAAGACCGGCCAATACAATGCCGTCGTTTTTTAACGGACCAATGTCAGCACCGGATCCGCCTTTTTGAAACATATGCACTAAGTAGGGTTCAAATAAAGAAGACCAGCTTCGCACTTGTTTTAAATTCTCCTCTGAGCAGTCAAATGAAAAGCCTCGGGGTGTGAAACCACCGGCATCACTTTCCAAACCGAAAACATGTTTTTCATTTTTGCCGTTGGCTACTTCGGCATATTTCTTTCCCCCTCTTAATCCGTTTTCCTCATTCATAAACAGTACGACCCTGATGGTTCGTTTTGGACGGTAATTTGCCAATTTCAAGAGACGCAATACTTCCATACTCTGTACGCAACCCGCACCGTCATCATGAGATCCATCTCCCAAATCCCATGAATCCAAATGTCCGCCAACCACCATGATTTCATCAGGATGGGTGCTTCCCTTGATCTCTCCAATGACATTGTGCGATTGCACATCTTCCATTTGTCTGCAATTCAGTTTAAAAAAGAAATTCAAATCCGGATTCAATTTCAAAGTGGCACTTAAAAAGTCTGCACCATTGGTGCTTATTGCGGCGGCAGGCACACGTTCTTGAACGGGCGTATCGCCATAGGCCATAGATCCTGTATGCGGATAGTCATCTTGTCTCAAATTCATGGAACGGACAATTACTCCCAAAGCTTCATATTTACCAGCCTCGGCGGCACCGGCATAGCGTTGATCGACACAACCCGAATACGCCTGAAAGGTATTGATCAAAGTAGCATCCATAGGGCGATTGAAAAAGACGATCTTACCCGATATTTTTTCTTTTCCCAAGGTTTTCAGTTCTTCAATGCTCTGCACCTCAATTACCTTCGCCTTAATACCGCGACCTCCTGTAGCCACCGACCCCCCTAAAGCACAGATTGAAACATTGTTCGTAACCCCCGGTGCCGTTTCGATATAGGCAAATTCAGGAGCCCCCCTAACCCATTTCGGTACCATAACCGGTTGCAGCCAAACGCGATCCAAGCCCAACGAATCCAATTGTGATTTGGTATATTCGACAGCTTGTTCGGCCTGAACAGATCCTGAAAGACGACCCCCTATTCTGTTTGACAAATGATCAAGCCATTGATAACTATGACCCTCTGTAAGGGCCAAATCATAAAAATGGCGTAACTGTTTTGCATCTTCATCTTGGGCAAAACCAGAGAATGCCATAAAAACCAATAAAATCAATACTTTCTTCATTCCGTTTCTTTTTCGAGCTGAACCTTATAATCCTCTAAATTAGCCTTAATTTTATCAGCTAACTCAGGCTCTTCGATATCTTTGTATTTTTTTAACTCTTCCAACAAAATGGATGCCACAATAAGACGGGCGGCCTTTTTGTTATCGGCAGGAATCACATACCAAGGGGCATGTTCTTTTGAGGTGTTGTTAATCGCTTCTTCATAACACTTTTGATAGTCAGACCATAGTTTGCGCTCTTTCAAATCACTAGGGGAAAATTTCCAGTTTTTCTCCTTTAATGCCAGCCTTCTCAACAAACGTTGGCGTTGCTCTTCTTTGGATAGATGCAAATAGAACTTGAAAATTAGGGTTCCGTTTTCAGAAAGATGTCTTTCAAAATCATTGATTTGCTGAAAACGTTTGTTCCAAAATTCTTGATTGACATCACTTACCTCATGAACCCCCGGAATCCGTTCTCCCAATATATATTCCGGATGCACCCTCGTGACCAAAACGTTTTCATAGTGGGTGCGATTGAAAACACCGAACTTTCCTTTGGCGGGCAGCGCAATGTAATGCCTCCATAAATAATCATGGTTCAACTCCAATTCAGTGGGTACTTTGAAACTATGCACCTGAACACCCCTTACGTTGAAGTCTTTAAAAACCTCTCTAATCAAACTATCCTTTCCGGCCGTATCCATGCCCTGCAAACAGATCAATACGGCATATTCATTATGGGCATAGAGGGTGTCTTGAAAGCTACCCAGCTCTTTTCTCAGTTTTTCTAAATTCTTCTTTAATTCTTTGTTTGTTGCATTCAGATTGGTGTTTGTTGACTTATCTGAAAGTTTGATGGGTTTTTGAACTTTGAATTGGGGTATTTCTATTTTATCCATGGCTTCAATATAGAATTTTTTATCGTTGAAATGCATTAAATGTTAAAAAAAAAGGCGGTTCAACTTACTAAAAAAACACTTCAACTAATCAACCGAAACTAAGACCCTTGTATCGAAAAAAGTAGGTTTCAGACTTGGTATTGATATAATTTTGTGGTTGTAAGATTCCCAAATTTTACACCCAGTCAAAACCTACATTATGAAACAGTCCACAATTTTCTTATCAGTTCTACTGACTTCCGTTTTGTCTTCTTTTGCATCAGACAAAGCTTGCGAATATGCTGGTTCAAACATTGGTTATGTAAATTCACAAACGCAAAAAGCGATTGATGCGAATGATTTGAACCAAGCCAAATACTTTGCATATAAGGCCTTAAAAGGCATCTATAAATCGCAAAAGCAATTGAATGAATGTGGTTGTGAAAATGCTGGCGTAAACCTTGAGGAAAGTCAATATCATTTAAGAATGGCTACCAAAGCCACCTCACATGACGACGCCAAGACCTCATTATTAGATGCCAAAAAAACGGGTATTGCCAGTTTAAGTGCTTTGGAAAAACATCATCTTCATCTTGACAAACCCTCGATTGAAGAGGCCATTACAGATGCTGAGAATTCTGAAACGGCCGAAAAAAATGAGACGGCCCTAACTTCGCCCATGGTAACCGATGCAAAAGTGATGTACTCGGTAATTGACACTTCGTTACTAAAGTATGAGAAATCATTGGACAAGGTAGTCAATTCAGTAAATTGCAAAGAGGCACTGGAATATGCCACTGGGGTTTACGAGCATTGTGAGAAGCAATTGCTACGAGCTGATTTGAGTGATGTCATCCGATATTACAATCTTCAAACCAAAAAAATAACCGCGGCCGCCTTGGTAAAATTGAAAGATTGTCAAAGTCGTGAAATCGCGGCCAAATAGCTTCTATTTACTGGCGAACAATTTCACATCCTCCTCCGTTACGGGTTGGCTTCCCAATATGATAAGTCTTTCCACCACATTTCGCAGTTCTCTAATATTTCCGGTCCAGTCGTAAGCTTTCAGAAGCTTTACCGCCTTATCCGAGAATTCTTTGGATGCAACACCTTGTTCCCCGGCTATTTTCGAAGCGAAATATTCGATCAATAACGGAATATCATCCCGACGGTCATTCAAAGCGGGCACTTTGATCAAAATCACAGCCAGTCTATGGTACAGGTCTTCACGGAACTTTCCGTCGGCAATTTCTTTTTTCAAGTCTTTGTTGGTCGCAGCGAGCACGCGTACATCTACCTTGATATCTTTGTCAGTACCCACCCGTGATATTTTATTTTCTTGCAAAGCCCGAAGCACCTTTGCTTGTGCTGAAAGACTCATATCGCCTATTTCATCAAGAAAAATGGTTCCTTTATTGGCCGCTTCGAATTTTCCTGCCCGGTCTTTGACCGCAGAGGTAAAAGCACCTTTGACGTGCCCAAAAAGCTCACTTTCAATCAATTCTGAGGGTATCGCTGCACAATTCACCTCAATAAATGGCGCACTACTTCTCGGACTCTTTTGATGCAACCAATGGGCCACTAATTCCTTGCCCGTACCATTTGAGCCTGTTATCAACACTCGAGCATCAGTCGGAGCGACCTTTTCAATCATATCTTTGATAGCGGCTATTTCTTTGCTATCGCCCACCATCTCGTAGTTCTTGCTGACTTTCTTTTTGAGGATTTTATTCTCAACCACCAGTTCTTTTCTATCTAAGGCATTGCGAACGGTGGTCAAAAGACGATTTAAGTCGGGCGGTTTTGATATGTAATCAAAGGCCCCGGCCCTCATAGTACCCACTGCGGTATCGAGATCGCCATGACCGGAAATCATGATAAACGGAATCTCAGGTTTTATTTTTCTAGCAGCTTCCAATACTTCAACGCCATCCATTTTGGGCATCTTGATATCGCATAACACCAAATCATAGTCATTGTTCTTCACGGCTTCAAGGCCCCTCAATCCATCTTCGGCCTCCTCGACTTTATAGGTATCACTTTCTTCTGAAAGAATCTTTACCAAAACCCTTCTGATTGCCGATTCATCTTCAATTACCAATATTTTTGACATATTTCTTTTTTAAAAGATTCCTATTTTAAACCCCGTTCGAAGATAAAAATTTCCTTCGTTATTCAAATCAAATACCGCTTCTCTGTTGCCATCTCTCAAAAGATGTCTTTGAATCAACGAATGGCCCACCAAACCGTAAAAAGACATGGCTTTCGAAATCTTATACTGATAACCGGCGGCCACCACCAAGGCCGACAATGAAATTGTAGCTGCAGACTGGTTGGAAGACAGAAAAATATCATTCTGAATGTTGACAAAATACCCATCTACGAACAAGATCGAATTCAGGACATGTTTTTTATTCGGACTGTGGTAGGTGATATCCCATCGAGGTATTCCGATACTGTACGACCAATTCGGATGAAATTTTTTATTGAAATACGCCAGTGGCAGCGGAAAAGGGAGTCCTGTTGAACTGTTGAAAGACAGACCCAACACCAATCGCGTGGGTTTCTCGATGTTCTTTTTCTCTTTAATCATCGCAGCAGAAACATTTAAAAGAACATCATTTTTCTCGATACCTCCTTTTAGATTTGAAGCAATTCGAGGTGTCAAAACACCAACAAAACGCCAATCTTCATTCCATTTAAACGTATACCCCAAATTCAAATCAATAACGTGCAATCTCTCAAAAGAGCGCGACGGAAAAGGCAAAGGGTCGATTATTTCAAACTCATACCGATTGTATTCTGACCCGATAATCAAGTAGTTTGATTTGTCGCTCAATTTAAAAGGAGCGTTCAAAAGGGCCCGATATCTATTGGTTCGAATACCCGATTCATTTTCGGGCATGACCGTATACTCCAACCTCAAAAGATCGGGAGTTTGGGCACTACCATTCATCATCATGGCGACGACAAAAAAACATCCAAAGAAAAGATTTCTCACAAGTTGCTTTTCCAACAAATTAATTACGACTTTATGGCTGAACTATCTTGATAAAAGTGCATTTCACGTTGCGGAAACGGAATAGTAATATTATGTGTATTGAATTCCTTATTTATTGCGTACCTGATATCGCTTTTGATTTTTGGGTCATTATAACTATTGGTGATAAAGAAATTAAGGGAAAATGCCAGGGCTGAATCGGCGAAATCTTCAAAAAGCACAAAGGGCTTGGGGTTCTTCATGACCTCAGTATGAGATTCAACCACATCCAACAATACTTTGGTAACCAAATCAACATCACTACCATAGGCAACACTAACCTTTATGGTTTCACGGGTGGCCCTGTGGTTTTGTGTATAATTATAGATACTGTCCGTCAAAAATTTATGGTTCGGAATAATAATTACCTTATCATCTCTGGTCAACGCCCTTGTTGTGCGCAATCTCATTTCAAATACGCGGCCCACCTTACCCTCAATCTCAATAATATCGCCAACATGCAATGACTGATCGAGTATAATCAGAATGCCCGAAATAATATCTTGAAACAAGTATTGTAGCGCAAAACCCAAACCGACAAAAATGGCCGCTGATGCCGTCAACAATACGGTTAGGTTTACCCCGGAAGAATGTAAAACGGTTACCACTACAAGTATGTAGAACAGGTATTTCAAGAAACCGAAAATGCTCACAAACTTATTCTTGTCTTCTTCAGGAAGCTTGCGTGTGGTCAGTTTGTGAATAACCCTCAAAAGATATCTTACCAATAGTATGGCCAAGACAATGGCCAATATGGTACTTACCGTAATGTGAACGGTCTCGCTATCATAAATCTTATAGCCGAGGAAACCCTTTATGTTTTCAAAAAGTTTTTCTAGTTTTTCCACATTAATATCGTAACCATTTGATCAAATCTTTATAACTCGGTTTCTTACCGTACATCAAAATTCCCACTCTGTAGATTTTGGCCGCCAACCAGACGATACCCATAAAAGTAACAATTAGTAAAAACAATGAGGTAATTACTTGCCAAACAGGCACACCGCCTTCACCAATACCTCCGGGCAAACGCATGAGCATTACAATGGGCGAGGTCAAAGGAAACAATGAAAAACCAACGGCGATAGGGCCGTGCGGATTGCTGAAAACCGAAAAGAAACCGACATAAATCGCCAACATCAAGGGTAAAATAACCGGAAACATAAATTGCTGCGTATCCGTTTCATTATCAACCGCCGCACCAATGGCCGCATAAATTGAACTGTAAATCAAATACCCCAAGATGAAATAAATCAGGAAAAAGAATATCAGCATTACCCAAAAGGAAAGATCGAAAATCTCTTGAACATAGCGCTGCGTGGTTTTGTCAATGTTTGGTATGTTGGTGCCCAGTTCGCCCCCCAGTTCAGTGGTCAAGCCTCCTGCATCGTTCAGGGCAGCAGGGTCTATGCCGAATATCAAAAAAGCCACCAACAATAAGAGCGAGGCAGAAATAATCCAAATGGCGAATTGTGTGATTCCAGCGAGTGCCGAGCCAATGATCTTCCCCAACATCAATTGAAATGGCTTTACCGAAGAAATGATGATTTCAATAATACGACTGGTTTTTTCCTCGATCACGGAGCGCATCACAAAACTGCCATAGATAATAATGAACATCATGATCAAATACCCGAAAACACTACCGATACCTGCTTTGAGTTCATTGATTCCCTTTAAATTCTGTTCTCCTGCAAAGGTCTCGGTCTTGATTTCGTAGCGATCTCCCATACTGGCGTATTGGGCTTTTGAAACCCCAAACTGTACCAATTTTGATTGCTGTAATTTTTTTTCAAAAACGGACTCCAAAGAATTGAGAATTATTGTATTGGTAGCTTCTTTGGAATAGAAAACCGTGTTTTGGGATACTTCCTCTAGATCTTTTCCTTTCGGAATATATAAGAGTCCTGTATAACCCAAACCGCTGGTGGAATCTTTGGCTGCCTGCAATGAAATTCCCCTAAATTCCAAATAGGAAGTATGGTCATCAGCTTGGAACGCATTCGAAAAATGTTCGCTTTCATTCATGACAACGATTACATTTTTGGTGTCGTCATTCCATTTGATCAAATACACGATCAATACCACCATGGCCACCATCAAAATAGGACTCAAAAAAGTCATGATGATAAAGGATTTATTGCGCACCTTGGCCAAATATTCACGCTTTATGATCAGGGGTAGCTTACGCATCGGCATCCTTATTTTGAATGGTTTGAATGAATATCTCATTGGCTGAGGGTACTTTCTCCACAAAATGATTCACTGTGGCCTTATTGGTCAAATACCCCAATAAACCAGCGGAATCATGGGTAGAAAGTTGTACCGTAAAATCGAGTTGTTTCTCTTTCGATTGGTAGTTGGAACTTTTGATCTCAAATTTTTCGGAAAGTTCTTTGAGCAACGAATCGCCTTCTTCAATGGCGACCCCAACATCGAAAATATTGTTTTTGTACGCCTTTTTGATGTCGGACAAACGGCCATCCAAAATCTTTTCTGATTGATGGATCAGGGCGATATGCTCGCACAACTCCTCAACCGATTCCATTCTGTGGGTCGAAAATATGATGGAGGCTCCCTTTTCTTTCAAATGCAAAATCTCATCCTTGATGATAGTGGCGTTTATGGGATCAAAACCACTGAATGGCTCATCAAAAATAAGCAACTTGGGTTCGTGCAAGACCGTCACGATAAACTGAATTTTCTGCGCCATTCCCTTCGAAAGTTCTTGTATTTTCTTGTTCCACCAATCGCCTATCTCCAAACGTTCAAACCAATATTTCAATCTTTTTTTGGCCTCCGCTTTGGTCAGCCCCTTAAGCTGTGCCAGATATAGGGCCTGCTCGCCCACTTTCATGCTCTTGTAGAGTCCTCTTTCTTCAGGCAAGTAGCCGATCATGGCAATGTGCTCGGGTTTTAGGGGCTCGCCCTGAAACAAAACCTCGCCTTGATCGGGGTATGTGATTTGATTGATAATACGAATAAGGGTGGTCTTACCCGCCCCATTGGGACCTAAAAAACCGTAAATGCAGTTTTCGGGAATTTGAAGGGAAACCTTGCTCAGTGCAGCTACTTTACCATAGTATTTGCTTACTTCCTTCGTGACCAAGATGTCTTTCATGCAAGATTTTTGCCAAAGATAACAAAAGGGTTT
>CAYSPL010000047.1:0-12327 GCA_964432915.1 uncultured Maribacter sp. | reverse complement strand
ATTTCAAATTGTTCTAAACTGAACTTGCCCGAATTTGCTAGCACTAGCTTTGCAAAGGCGGGTGCAAATATAATTTCAAATTTAGGATATACAAACAAAAACAGGAAAAAAGGGAATTGTTTTTTGTCAATTGGTGATCTTTGCAAAATGAACCTAATTATCGATGCTGGAAACACTTTGATCAAACTCGCTGTTTTTGATAAAGAAGATATCGTTTTTGAGGCAGTCGCACCCTATGATATTGAAGATTCAAATGAGCAATCATTGACCAATACCATAAAGACGATTTTTAAAGAATTTCCAACTGTGAACTGGGCTATGGTATCTTCAGTGGGTCATTTGACCAAAAAAGATCTTTCTTCCCTCACTGATTTATGCGAAGTCCATATGCTGGATCAGAATTCAAAAGTACCTTTTACAAACGCTTATAAAACCCCAAAATCATTGGGTGTGGATCGCATTGCTTTGGCCACTGCTGCCTTTTACAAGAATGCAAATAAAAATTCATTGGTCATTGATGCCGGAACCTGTATTACCTTTGATTTGATTGATGAAAAAGGAACCTATTGGGGCGGAGCCATCTCTCCCGGTATCCAAATGCGTTATGAAGCGCTTCACAACCAGACCTCGAAACTACCTTTGTTACAGAAAGAAGAACCAGAGGATATTATTGGAGATACCACAGAATCAAGTATTCATAGCGGTGTGGTCAACGGTGTGTGCCAAGAAATCGACGGTATAATAGGTCAATATGAATCTAGATATGCAGATTTAACAGTTAATTTAACAGGAGGAGATGCTCAATTTTTGTCTAAACGGTTAAAAAATGGCATATTTGCGGATTCCAAATTCATCATGATGGGCTTAAACCACTTATTAGAGTACAACAAGCATTGAATGATTAAGAAAATTGTATTTGCAATAGCATTTTTCGCCACGTTTGGCATTTATGCTCAAAACGGTACTGTTAGTCCGTATTCTTTCTTTGGAGTCGGAGAACTCAGGTCGGCAACTACGGTTGAAAACCAGATGATGGGCGGTATCGGTATGTATACGGATAGTATTCATGTGAATCTTCAAAATCCCGCAGCCTACGGCGGTTTGGGTCTTCAAATTGGCGAAACGTTTGGTATAACCACGTATACGGCAGGTTCTTCCTATAAAAATATCGATTTGAGAAGTGCCAATGCTGAAGAGGGCTCCAGTGTAACCACCCTTGATTACTTGTCTTTGGCGTTTGCGCTCAAAGAGAGATTGGGTGTTGGTTTCGGAATCTTGCCCGTGTCTTCTGTAGGATATAATCTTGAAGCGATATCAACAAACGCCAATGATGCCGAAGTTAACAATAGATTTGCGGGTTCCGGCGGGCTCAACAAGGTATATCTGTCCTTAGGTTACGGAATTACCAAAAATCTGAATGTAGGGGTTACCGCGAGCTATAACTTCGGAAAATTGGACAATCAGCGCACACAGATTGTTGAAGATGTACAGTTCGCGACCTTTGATAACCGTGAGTCTAGAATTGGAGGCATGGATTTTAACTACGCCCTTAATTACACCCCGAAAATAACAGAAAAACTCACATTATACTCGCACGTTAGAGTGAATACAAAGGCAAGGTTGGAAGCCCGAAATACCCAACAAATAGGTTCAGTGGTCGCCAATAATGGAAGTCCCGCCTTCGGAACCCAAATAGAAACAATAGAAGTGAACCTTGATGCACAAGGTTTGAAAGAGACAGAACTGAATATACCCACAAGAACTACCTTTGGCCTTGGTATCGGTCAAGATAAGAAATGGTTTATGGGTGGAGAATATAGCATGCAGGGGCTGAGTGATTTTACCAATGAGTTTTTGGAAGTTGATAATTTGACTTATCAAGACGCGACGGCAATAGCATTCGGTGGTTTTATCGTACCTGATCATAGGTCATTCAAGTATTTACAAAGAATTACGTATAGAGCAGGAGTTCGTATGGAAAGTACCGGAATGATTGTGAACAACACAGAAATAGATAACTTTGGCATAACTTTTGGAGTTGGACTACCATTAGGAAGAAGTTTCTCAAATTTGAACCTTGGTTTTGAATTTGGAAAACGAGGAACCACTGATGCTGAGCTGATAGAAGAAGGATATTTTAAGGTAAACATTGGTCTTTCATTGAACGATCAATGGTTTAGAAAAGCCAAAATCAACTAGTTGAAAAGAGTACATTAACCATATTAAACCAATATCAAGATGAAATCAAAATTGTACACTTCGATAATCCTATTTTTAGGATTCATGATGATCGGTAATGCACAGGCTCAGAATCAGGAGTGCTTGCAGAATCTGTCCATTTTTGTGGAGCATGCCAAGGTCAAGAACTATGATGCGGCCTATGAGCCATGGAAAATGGTTTATGAAACATGTCCTGATATCAATCTCGCTGTTTACTCATACGGTGAGAAGATATTGATGGATAAATTCAAAAAATCTTCAGGAGCAGAAAAGGATGGTTTTGGCTCTGCGTATACGAAATTATTTGACGATAGAAAGACCCATTTCTCGGCCAAAACACCTTTGTCAACGGTAATCATAAAAAAAGTGCTCTTCGGATATGACAATAAGACCATTTCAAATGATGATACCTACGCAATGCTAAGTGAAGCGTTCACAAAAGACCGAAAGAATTTCAAAAACCCTAAGGCATTATACCTATATTTCTCAAGTTTGGTTGACTTGCACAATGCCGGTAAAAAAGATCTTCAAGAGGTGTTTGATGTTTACGATAATGTAACTGAAAAAATTGAGGAGGAAAACATTAAGCTTACTGACATCATTGCCAAATTACTCCCAAAGGAAGAGGCAAAAACGTTGACCTCTAAAGAAAAGAAACGATTAAAGTCAGCCACTACCAATTCCAAGTCTTATGGTAAGATTGCAGGTAGTATTGACTCTAAACTTGGTCAATTGGCTGATTGCGCCAACTTGATTCCGTTGTATCAGCGAAATTTTGACTCCAAGAAAAATGACGTGACTTGGGTTAAGAGAGCCGTGGGAAGAATGTTCAATAAGGAATGTACTGATGATCCGATGTTCAAAAAGTTATTTGAAGCCCAATTGGCCCTCGATCCTTCAGCTGACGCCTATGTGTATGGGGGTACTTTAAAGCAGAAGTCTGGCGATACTCGGGGTGCCGTAGCGGATTTCGACAAGGCATTGGGACTAGAAACCGATTCGAGAAAAAAATCGAATATCGCTTATAAGGTCGCCACTATTTATAGAAAAGGAAGTAAGTCGACCGCTAGAAAATATGCCCAGAAAGCGATTGATGCCAACCCATCAAATGGAAAGGCTTATCTGTTGATTGCGAGTTTATATGCGAGTAGTGCCAATAACTGTGGCAGCACTACATTTGAAAAAAGAGCAATGTATTGGAAAGCAGCTGATATGGCGCGTAAGGCAGGTCGTGTGAATCCATCTTTGAGTTCAAGAGCGAGTAAGTCTGCTAAAAGTTATGCGGCCAAAGCACCGACCAAGGCGATGATTTTTGAAGCAGGTATGGCCGGTAAAACAGTGACCTTCAATTGTTGGGTAGGCGGCAGTGTAAAGGTGCCTAATCTATAGATGAAAAAGATTTACAAGAATATAGTGAGCATTGCCATGATTTTCATGGCAATGCTTTTTTTGTCTTGTACCGATACGTATAAGCGAGTTGGAGATGAGGCCACGAAGACTGTTTTTCCAATTGGTATTGGAGAAAATTTTGTGTTGACCTACACGGAAACCAAAGATAAAGTGGAGGGCGAAGATTCAGAATCTTCCAGAGTGATTTCAATTTTGACCAGCCCAATCAGTGAAGATTTCACAAATCTTAGATTTCCATACCGTACTTTTCCTGACGGATTAGTGGTTGATTTTTTTGATGAACAAAATCAAAAAAGTAAGATAACTGCCGATTACGGAATTATTTATTCCGCGACTAATTTAATAGATTTACAGGGCAATGTGATTATTGAAAGTCATGATGGCAAGAAACTGGAAGCGCCCCAGTTGTATTATGACCAAGCTAATGAATGGATTTTCACACAGAACAAATTTAAGTACACCAACCCAGAAGAGGGTACCATTATGGATGGCGAGGGAATGGATTTCAATAAAGATCTCAGTTATCTTAAAGCCCATAAAACCTATGGTTTAATGTTGATAAAGGAAAAAATTGATGAATAAATACCTAAGATTTACCGTTTATTTGAATTTGATTATTGCGGTCTTATCCGCATTTATGGCTTTTAATCTCTGGAATGCAGATCGATCCAAAGCTTATATTTTTGTTTTTTTGGCGGTGATTACCACGTTTATGTTCTTTTTCAGAAGGCATTATCTTAATAAATTTGAGCAAAGAAAACGCGATAATCAAAAATAAAATTGGATACTTCCGTACTCATCATTCTTATTTCTTTATTGTTTTCAGCATTCTTTTCAGGAATGGAAATAGCTTTTGTTTCCGCTAATAAAATCCATATTGAAATTGAGAAAAAACAAGATGGTTTTCTCGCCAACATTCTAAAACGTTTGACCAAAAAACCATCCAAGTTTATCGCCACTATGCTGATCGGCAATAATATTTCGCTGGTGGTTTACGGACTTTTCATGGGTGAACTTTTGATGGGTTGGTTTCAAGGCTGGCTTTTGGAGACCAGTGGTTTTATAAAATTACTTCTTACCGATTTTAGTTTGCTGACCAAGACCGTTATTTCAACATTGGTCATTCTAATCACTGCTGAGTTTCTTCCTAAGGTTCTATTTCAAATCTATTCCAATACGCTATTGAAGGTTTTGGCAATGCCTGCGTACTGCTTTTATGTACTGTTTTACGGAATTTCTTGGTTTGTCATCAAAATTTCAGATTTTGTTTTGAAGGCCTTTTTCAAAACAGAAGGTGATGAGGTGCAATTGGCTTTCAGTAAAATTGAACTCGGAGATTACATTACCGAGCAAATGGAAACCGTTGAAAAAGAAGATGAGGTGGATTCTGAAATTCAAATATTTCAAAATGCTTTGGATTTCACTGCGGTCAAAGCACGTGAAGTAATGGTGCCTAGAACTGAAATCATGGCTGTTGAACTTCATGAAACCCCAAAGGGTGTGGCCAAGCTTTTTACCGAAACGGGCTATTCAAAAATTTTGATTTATAAAGACACAGTTGATAATATTATAGGTTATGTGCACTCCTATGAAATGTTCAAAAAACCCAAAACCATAAAAAGTATTCTAAGACCGGTTGAGTTTGTGCCAGAGACCATGTTGATCCATGATATCTTGAAAGTTCTGACCAAAAAGAGAAAGAGTATAGCCGTCGTCTTAGATGAATATGGGGGTACTTCGGGTATTATGACGGTTGAAGACATTGTTGAAGAGCTTTTTGGCGAGATAGAAGATGAGCATGATACCACTGATTTGATTGAAGAACAGCTCGATGATAACACCTACACTTTTTCGGCAAGGTTAGAGGTGGATCTGCTCAATGAAAATTATAAATTGGAACTTCCTGAAAGCGATGAATATGAAACCTTGGGCGGGTTGATTGTCAACGAAACAGGCGAAATACCAGAACAACATTCAGAGATTGAAATTGAAAATTTCAAATTTGTGATCCTTGAGGCTTCGAGCACCAAAATAGATCTGGTTTCGTTGCATGTTCTTCAAAAGGAATAGCCGCAATAGTTGAGCCCATACAATCTTTATTATTCGAAAAGAAAATGGTAATTTTGCCCACTGATTTTAAATACATTAAAAAATGGCGATTTTAGAAAATATACGAAAGCGTACTACGATTTTGATTTTGATTATCGGTCTTGCGCTTTTCGCATTTGTGGTTTCTGGTATTTTTACCGCAGATAACTTTGGTTCAGGCGCAAAAGTCGGATCTTCGGTGGCTGAGATAAATGGTAATGAAATTTCTATTGATGATTTTAGAAGTAAACTTGAAGTCGCCTCAAGAAATGCTGGTCCGAATGCATCATCAATGCAAATGGTGAATCAGGTGTACGAGCAAGAAGTTCGTAATTCGATTTTAGGAGAGCAGTTCGAGGATCTCGGGGTTTCCATCGAACAAGATCAGATCATCAATTATTTGAAGAATACGGGCTATGCCCAAAACCCGGAGTTTCAAAATGAAGATGGTGTTTTTGATGAGAATATTTTCAGAAATGCTGTGGCCGACTGGAAAGCTGATGACAATCAACTGATGTACCAAAACTGGTTGCAAACTGAGAAGGCCATCATTCAATTGGCGAAAGAACAAACGTATTTCAATTTAATCAAAGCAGGTGTTGGAGCAACTTTAAAAGAAGGTGAGCTTGATTATAAGTTGGCCAATGATAAGGTTGATATTCAATATGTGAGAGTGCCTTACAGTTCAATTGCTGATAGCACCATTATCGTCACTAAGAGTGAGATTGCCGAATATATCAATGAGCACAAAGAAGCTTACAAACAAGAAAAGGCTAGAGACATTCAATTTGTCTATTTTGAGGAAAAGCCCTCTGATACCGATGACTCGGCTGCGAAGAATGAGGTTGTGAAATTGATGGAAGATAGTATAGAATATAATGAACAAACTGCGCAGAACGATACCCTATTGGGTTTCAGAAACACCACAAATATTGCAGATTTTCTTGATCGTAGATCAGACATCAAATTTGATACTATCTATAAATCAAAAACGGTATTGGGGGCACTTTTTGCCGATAGTTTAATGGCTTTGGGAAAGGGTCAAATGTACGGACCCTACAAGGATGGCGATTTTTACAAAGTGGCCAAAATGGTCGATAGAAAAAGAGATGGAGAGGTCAAAGCAAGTCACATCTTGATAAAATATGAAGGTTCTCAAACTGCGGATGATACGGTAACCAGAACTAAAGAGGAAGCCAAAGCAGAGGCAAATCGATGGTTAAGGGAGGCGAGAAAACCGAATGTTGTTTTTGCTGATTTGGCAAGAGATAACTCGGAAGGTCCCTCAGCACCAAATGGTGGTGACCTAGGTTATTTTCAATCAGGTAGAATGGTGCCAGCCTTCAACGATTTTGTCTTTGCAAACAGGGTTGGTGCAACTGGGGTAGTGGAAACTGATTTTGGTTTTCATGTGATTAAAGTAGATGATAAACGAGATTTGGTACAGATAGGATACCTAGCACGTGAAGTTGAAGCCTCAGAAGAGACTTCCAATACGCTGTTCACGAATGCCACTAAATTTGAAATGGCATCAATAGAAGGCGATAAGCCTTTTGTTGATTTGGCCAACGAAAGTAATTACAAAGTAAGACCAGTCAATAAAATAAAGGCCTTGGATGAAAACCTTCCAGGACTTTCCAACCAAAGAGCAATAGTACAATGGGCATTCAATGAGGATACAGAAACGGGTGATATCAAAAGATTCAATGTCAATAATGGCTATGCCATAGTGCAATTGACGGCCAAGTATAAAGAAGGTGTGATGGCCGTTGAAGATGCCTCAGCTGAGGTACTTCCTATTATAAGAAAACAACGGAAAGCCGCTCAAATAATCGCTCAGCATAAAGGCAAGTCCTTTGATGATTTGCCTGCCAATACAGGTCAGGCCCTTTCAACTGCCACTTCATTGACGGTAAAGGCGCCGACTATTCCCGGTTCTGGTAGCGAGCCTGTAGTGGTAGGTACGGCTTTCGCCATGGCCGAAGGAGATACTTCTGAACTTATCGAAGGAAATACTGGGGTGTTCATGATAAAAGTGACCAAAAAAGAAGAAGGGCCTACAATCGACAATTACAGCACTTACGCAAATACGTTGAAGACCACGGCCTCTGGAAAAGTAAATAGCGCAGTGTATAATGCCTTGAAAGAAGCCTCTGAGATAGAAGATAAAAGAGATACTTTTTACTAGAGGTTATTTTTTTATAAAACCATTTCAGTGAATGGAATTACCGTCGGAAATCCTTTTGCTTTAAAATAACTTGGCGTAGTTGAATTTCCCGAGACGAGAATGAAATCGCCACCCCACGCCCCTAGGCTTTTCACTTTTGCGAAATAATCAGAAAAGAGCCGCTCTTGAACAGGTTTCATCCCCAAAACACTACTCATTTCGAATTCATGTTGGGTCATGAGCTGCTCAAATTCATCCAAATCATTGCAGTGAATCAATTTTTGCGTTATTTGGGAAATAACTTCAGTTAGCTCATCGGTATTGGTTTGTCTTTTTTTATAAACCTCAATGGCCTCTCTACTGTTCTTTTTTAGATTTAGATGCACAAAAAAAAGTTGTTCTTTAAAAGGGGGATTAAAATCAACTTCCTCAATTTTTGGTAGCCCTTTTATTAATTGATAAGATATCGGATGATTATTTTGAGCACAGGCAATATCGTATCCACTGCCTTGAAAAGAATTCCAAAGCAGTTGAAAGGCATCCACCTTGGCCCAATGGGCGATGTTGTTTATTAATGTTGATGAAGATCCCAAGCCCCAATCACGTGGAAAATCCAAACTTGTCTCAATGACACATCCTTTTACATCCTTTAAAAAATCAACATTTAAGTTTTGAGCAGCTTTCAGAATCTTGACCAATGTATTTGCAGTATCTTGATTTGATGGTTCGCCTAATGAATTGAATTTCATGTCATAGCGCGCCTCAAACCAAAGCTGATTTTTTTCATCCAAACTTTTCCAAACCAGTTGGCCACTTGAAGTATTCATGACCTGCATTGTTTGTCCGTATTTGGTAGGAATGGCCAAACTCAGTGCACCATCTAAAATAGCGTACTCGCCACTGATCAATAGTTTGCCATTACTGTAAAATTCTTGGGTCATTTCGAATTCCTTAAAGACTCTAATTCTTGCACAACGGCACTGTGTGAAACCTTGTTTTTCTTGAAATGATTGACTATAATTTTTTTCTCTGACTCATTGGCCTCTAATTGATTCAGAATATTCATTAAATGCATTTTCATGTGGCCCTCTTGAATACCAGTTGTAACCAATGAGCGTATGGCCGCAAAATTTTGCGCTAAACCTGCAACCGCAATAATTTGCATCAATTCTTCGGCATTGGGGTTTTGTAAAATTTCTAAAATCAATTTAACAACTGGATGCAAACTGGTTAACCCCCCAACAGTGCCCAGAGCTAAAGGTATTTCAAGCCAAAATCGAAAAATATCGTTTTCTATGGTGGCGTTGGTTAAACTTGTGTACGAGCCGTTTTTGGCGGCATGCGCATGTACGCCGGCTTCAATAGCCCTAAAGTCATTACCTGTGGCAATAACTACAGCGTCAATACCATTCATGATACCCTTATTGTGAGTTACCGCCCTATGGGGTTCAACTTTGGCTATCTCAACCGCTCGAACCATTTTTTCAGCAAATTCTCTTGAAGATTTTGAATTGCCATTGGTAAGTTCATCTATTTTACAAGATACCTCAGCACGCACCATACAATTGGGTACGTAATTACTCAGTATGCTCATGACAATTTCCAGGTCTTTTTCCGATTGAGAAAAGTCATCGTGATTTTGAGCTTCGGTTTTAAAAGTTTTTGCAAACTGCTCTAAACAAGAATTGATGAAATTTGCCCCCATGGCATCTTTGGTCTCAAAAGTGCAATGCAGTTGAAAATAATGCTTGAGGACGACTGTTTTATTTCTAAGTTCAATGTTTGTAATGCCGCCCCCACGCTTTTCCATATTGCGAGTAATGGGTTTGGCCGCATTGATCAGTATGGGTTTGATCTTTTTAAAAAAGTTCTCCAGCTTTTCTGTATTGCCATGATACATAAAATGTATTTGCCCTATTTTTTCGGTACCGAGAACGGTTGTTTTGAACCCACCCCGCGAAAGCCAGAATTTCGCGGCTTTGCTCGCCGCAGCAACCACTGAACTTTCTTCAATCGCCATGGGTATGGCATAAAGGGTATCATTGATCAAAAAGTTAGGGGCTATACCAATGGGCAGATAAAAATTGGTCAGTGTATTTTCAATGAACTCGTCATGCAGTTTTTGAAGTTTTTCATCTTTATGCCAGTACTTTTTCAGCAGATTTACTGAGGCAGACGGATCGGAAGTGTAGTTGTTGGCAATCCAATCGATTTTTTCGTTTTTGGTCAATTTTGAAAAGCCTTCAATAGGTTTGGTCATTGGGCAAACGGTTTGGGTAAAGATACATATAAACCTCATAAAGGGTTGGGGTTTGTAAATGGCAAGAATCGAGCTATTTTTTTTAAAAGAATCGCGGTTATTCGTATAATAATCACTAAACTTGAAAGATTTAACTTTTTAAGAGTAACATGAAGAATTTGAACATTTTGGTGGTTTTGACCTTGTTTTTTGTGTCATCAATTCACGCGCAGACCAAACAGATTACCGTTGAAGATATTTATCGAGGAAAATTCAGAACCCAAGGTTTGGATGCCTTGCGTTCGATGAAAAATGGTAAGGAATATACCGTTTTGAATAGTTATTCTGAGAGAGGAATTTCAAGTATTGACAAGTATGATTATGCCTCGCTTGAGCATATAGGAACTGTTTATTCTTCAATGCAAAAGATTGCTTCTTATGAATTCAGTCAGGATGAATCAAAATTGCTTTTGGCAACGGAAGTCGAGCCGATTTTCAGACACTCTTTTTTGGCAATTTATTATGTCTATGACATAGCGACCAAGAAATTGACAAAAATATCAGAAGAGAAAATTCAAGAACCTTTATTTTCCCCTAAAGGCAATACAGTGGCCTTTGCAAAGGGTAATAACCTCCATGTTTTTGACATCGCCACGGCAACTGCCAAGCAAATAACCAAAGATGGTGAAAAGAATAAAATCATCAACGGTATCACAGATTGGGTCTATGAAGAGGAGTTTGCTTTCGTGCGTGCCTTTGAATGGAATTCAGACGGAACCAAAATAGGTTTTCTTCGTTTTGACGAGACCAACGTACCCGAATTTTCCATGGATGTCTACGGGAGTGCATTGTATCAAACCCAAGAGGTTTTCAAATACCCAAAAGCGGGGGAAGAAAATGCAAAAGTATCCCTCCATATTTATGACGCGGTAAAGGGAGGCATTTCAAGAATTGATTTGGGCAATGCGTACTACATTCCGAGAATCAAATGGATGAACAACCCGAATCACCTGAGCGTTCAAACCATCAATCGCCATCAGAATCATTTGAGACTGCATGATGTAAATGCCGCTAACAATACGGTTTCTGTGTTATTGGAAGAAAGAGACGCAGCTTATGTTGACATTACTGATAATTTGACTTTTTTGGCTGATGATAGTTTTATTTGGACGAGTGAAGAAGACGGCAACAACCATATATATATGTACAGTGCTGAAGGTCCTTTGATGAATCAATTGACAAAAGGTAATTGGGAAGTGACCAGTTATTACGGCTACGATCAAAACGAAGATCGAATTTATTATCAATCGACGGAAAATGGCTCTATCAACCGCGGAGTTTACAGCGTTGATAGTAGCGGAGGCGATAGAAAGAAATTAGCTGTAAAAGAAGGTACAAACCGTGCCGATTTCAGTGCCGATTTTACGTATTTCATCAACACATACTCGAGTGCAACAGTAGCACCAGAATACACCTTGCACAATGCTTTATCCGGTAAAAAGATAAAAGATATCAAAGACAATTCAGGACTCATGGGCCAGTTAGGGCAGTATGAAATGAGCACCAAAGAATTTTCGACTATCCCTGTCAATGGCAATGATTTGAATATGTATATGATGAAACCTGCTGATTTTGATGCTTCTAAAAAGTATCCTTTGTTGATGTATCAGTATAGTGGCCCAGGTTCGCAAAATGTTGCCAATAAATGGAATTCAGCCAACGACTATTGGCATCAGATGTTGGTTTCGCAAGGTTATATTGTTGCTTGCGTAGATGGAAGAGGAACAGGTTTCAAAGGTCGTGATTTCAAGAAAGTGACCTATTTGAATTTAGTGAAATATGAAACAGAAGATCAAATACAAGCCGCAAGACAATTAAGTGAGCTGCCGTATATTGATGAAGAACGAACCGGTATTTGGGGGTGGAGTTATGGAGGTCACATGGCCACCAACTGTCTTTTGAAAGGCAATGATGTTTTTGAAACAGCCATTGCGGTCGCACCAGTTACTTCATGGCGTTTTTATGATACTATTTATACCGAGCGTTTCATGCGCACACCTGCGGAAAACCCTGGGGGGTATGATGATAATTCGCCATTTAATTACCCAGAGTTATTAGAGGGCAATTATTTGTTGGTGCACGGTTCAGGAGATGATAATGTGCACGTGCAGCATTCTATGCGAATGATCGAAGCCTTGATTCA
>CAYSPL010000046.1:0-13025 GCA_964432915.1 uncultured Maribacter sp. | reverse complement strand
TCATCGGGTATATAGGTTTTTGACTCCTCATTAGTTGGCTCAGAATTACAATCTAAAGAATAATGAGTATTGTCGTCTTTTGACCATGCTGAGGGTATCGCCGAGAGCTGACTTTCATTAATTTGTATACATTCTAAATGCGAATTGGAAGCTACATTAAGTTCTACCAAATCTAAATTGTTTGAAACATCCAAGCTCTCTAATACATTATTATCTAAGAGCAAAACATTTAACCTTGGTAGATTGCTAACGTCCACTGTTTTTAAATTGTTATTATCTAATCGTAATTGCACAGGTCCTACCATTGCAGGAATAACAATTTCGGAAAGAAAATTATTGGACAGTCTAATGTTATACATAAATCTATTCGGTAAATCAATACTCCTTAACTTATTATCTGTTATTGTTAAATCAAGTAATTTTAAATTTGCAGTTAAATCAATTTCTTCTAAGGAACAATCTTTAATTGATATCAAATCTAATTCTTCATTTTTGGACAGATCAATTGATTCTAAAGGTGCATTTTTAATTCTTAGGTATTTTAATTGTTTGTTTTGAGAAAGGTCAATTGTTGAAATCTCTGTGGAAAGCAAGCTTAAGTTTGTCAAACTATAATTATTTGATAAGTCCATACTACTAATTGGGCTAGAACCCATCGAAAATACTCTTAAGAGTTTAAAGTCTTGAATACCAGTCAAATCTGTTATACCGGAATTGTTAGGTATGGAAAGACCAATAACTTGTTCAACCATATTTGTCAACACGTAATCATCTAGCACATCATCATAACCTAATTCTATCAAGTATTGTTCAAAATTGTCATCGGGTATATAGGTTTTTGACTCCTCATTAGTTGGCTCAGAATTACAATCTAAAGAATAATGAGTATTGTCGTCCTTTGACCATGCTGAGGGTATCGCCGAGAGCTGACTTTCGGAAACTTGAATACAAGCCAAATTAGGGTTATTCGTTGCTGACAAAATTCCTAATCTCAGATGGTTTGCAAGGTTCAAACTTGTAAGTTGGGTTGATTCAACTTCTAAAACATACAACTGTGTATTATTGGTTAAATTAATATCTGAAATTGGAGTTCTATTGAAATGTAAATATTCAATAAACGTATTTGCGGAGAGATTTAGTTCTTTAATTTGGGTATCGTCGATATATAGCGCATTAAGTTTTGAGTTATAACTCAGGTCAAGCTTCTTCAAATCAGTACCTCTGACATCGATAAATAATAGTTCTTTGTTATTGCTAAAATCAATAGTTGAAATAGCTGTATTGGATAAAAATATTTCTTTAATGGTAGGATTGTTTGAAACGTCAAGGTTAGTAATGTTGGTATTGGTTAAACTGAATTCTAAAAGTACACTATTGTTAGAAACGTCTATTTGAGTAATTGGGTTGTCACTAAGATACAAATACTCAAGTTTTTTAAAATCTTCAAGGCCCGTGAGGTCTGTAATTCCCAACCTCTCCATATATAATTCGGTAATCTCTTCTACAACTTGGGTCAACACATAATCATCTAACACATCATCATAGCCTAAGTCAATTAGTGCTTGTTCGAAATTGTCATCGGGTATGTAGGTTCGCGCAGCTTCATTTGGTTCACCACAATCTAATGAATATTCAATTCCATCATCTTTTAACCAAATATCGGTTAAGTTTGATAACTGACTTTGATTAATTTTAATACATTCTAATTGTGAATTGGCTGTTACATCAAGTTCTACTAATTCTGTATTGTTTGAAATATCTAAGCTTGATAATTTATTATTATTTAATACCAAAACATTTAGTCTGGGGTTATTGCTAACATCTACTGTTTTTAAATTGTTTTGATTTAATCGTAATTGCAGGGGCCCTACGGTCTCAGGTATAACAATTTCGTTTAGAAAATTATTGGTCAGTCTTATGTTATACATATATTTACTCTCAGGTAAATCAATTTTGGTTAGATTATTATCTGTTATTGTTATATCAAGCAATTTTATATTTGCAGTTAAATCAATTTCTTCTAGAAAACAATTTTTAATTTTTAGTTCTTTTAGTTCTAAGTTATTAGATAGATCTATTGATTCTATTTGGGTTTTTTTAATATCAATTTGATAGAGCTCTGAATTTTGAGAAAAATCTATTGCTTCTAATGGGGTGCTCCAAATTTCAATTTGATTCAACTGTGAATTTTGAGAAAAATCTAAGGTCTTTATTTCCGTATTCCAGATTTCTAACGAACGTAGATCTGTACTTTTAGATATATTCATTGATGCTATGTTTGTATCATGAATTGTAAGGTCAATCAATTTTTCATGTTGAGAAAGGTCTAAAGTTTCAATTGCGGTATCATCCAAGCGTAAGTTCGATAGTTTTAAGTTGTTAGCTAAGTCTAATGCTTCCAAAGGAACCTTCCAAATTTTCAAAACAGACAATTGGGTATTATTCGAAAGGTCTAAAGTCTTCATTTCATTTTCATTCCATACAAGTTCTTCTAACCAAATATTTTTTGATAAATCAACACTAGTTATAGGGTTGCCAAGGTTGACAAGTTTTTTTAAAAGGGTAAAGTCTTGAATGCCAGTTAGATCTTTAATTCCTATCCTCCTAGCATATAAATCAATAATTGTAACGCTTTTTATATTAGTTGTCAACACATAATCATCTAAGACATCATCATAGCCCTCATTAATTAAGAATTGCTCAAAATTATCATCTGGCACATAGGTTTTTTCAGCACAATTTAGGGAGTATTCTGCTGCATCATCTTTTGACCAACCTGTGGGTATATTACTTAATTGACTTTCTGAAACCTGGATACAACGTAATTCCCTGTTGTTTTCTACATTAAGTTTCTTTAGTTTGTTGTTTTTAGAAATATCGAGTTCCGAAAGATAACCAAGGCTTAGATTGCCAAGTTGATCTGCTATTAAGACTTCTAGTTCAACATTGGCAGAAAGGTCTAGCGTTGAGATGTTAGAATCTGTTATTTCAAGATGTTTTAAAGCTGTATTATTAGATAAATCTATTGAGGTAAGCCAAGCACCTCTAATTGACAATAACTCTAGTTTTTTGTTTTGTGAAATATCAATTGCCTTTATCGGGCACCAATTTGTGCCAAGATGTTTGAGTGCACTAAAATCTTCTAAGCCTGTTAAGTCTTCTACTCTTTTGAATGCTAAATCAACATATTCTATGCTTGAAATATTCTCAGTCAATACAAAATCATCAAGCATATCATCATGCCCTGCATCAATCAAGTATTGCTCAAATTTATCATCAGGTATAAAGGTTTTTCCAGTTTCTTCTGGATAGGTAATTGTAAAGGTAAAAGTCTTGGATCTTGATGGGCGAAGCCACCCATCGCTAAAATAGAAATCTAAATCAACGGTATACCTGCCCTCCTCCAAGACTAACCCATTAGGGTATGGCATCACTTTGCCGAAAATAAAGTAATTAGTAGAATCGTCAATATTTGGTCCTGAAATATCATATGTAATAGGAGTATTTGAAAAACCGTTTTTAGGCTCTGGGTCAAAATATACAGTTTGACCATAAGCAAGCCTTAAGTCAATTGTATTTTCTTGTCCTTCTTTTACTTCATAAACAACTTGGTCATCATTGAGGTTTCTAATTTTAAGTATGTCTTCGAATTCACGCCAATCCTCAAGAATATAAGCACTAGTTTCGAATATTTCACCTGCTATTCCTTCAGCGTTATCTCTGGAATACGGAGTGGCTTTAATACTAATAGAACCTTCTCCACGAGTATTTTCACTATTAGGATAAGTAATTTTATAAGGAGGTTCATTGACAACTACTATTTTTCTTTGAACTTGATCACGACTTTCTATAGTGGAATAATTAATTTCAAAATGGACACTTTCTATTTCGTTTCCTTCTGTATAAAATATAAATTGAGAACCAGGTAATAAAAATGGATATTTTGTAAAGTCTTGCTTTTCAGGGTCATTCAGCCAATGGGCGATTCCCTCTTGAATGTCATTATAATAAAGAGTGCCGTTGTTAGTAGTGATTTCTTGTACGCCAGTAATACGATCATTTAGGGCATAAATTGAACAATCTTCAGCAAATGGAGAATACGCATCTGTTGAAAAGTTTGCATTTGTATTTACTTCATCCAAATTACCAACTTTAATACAGCCCAGATTTAAATTTTGCTGGCCTGTAAAGTTTTGTATTGTTGGGGTATTGGAAAGATCTAAACTTGTTAGTTTGGTGTTTTGAACACTTAAAGTGTGTAGTTTATGATTTTGAGAAACATCAAGTTCTATGATACTCTCAGATTCTAAATAGAGTTCTTCAAGAAGCGGATTAAAACTGAAATCATAAGATGCCGATAATATATAATTCAATAGTTCTCTATCACCATTTACAGCAGAGAATACTTTTAGTTTTGAACTTTTTGATAAAACTGCACGTTCTAAAGGATTATTATCAATAATTACTAGTTCTAAATTTGGGACGTTTTCATTAAAATTTAAGTATTGTATATTGTTGTTGCTCAAGTTTACCGACTCTAAGGCCGGAAATTTATTGAGATCTGAAGCATATCTAAGGTTTTTAGAGCTAAGGTCGAGGCTTTTGATGTTTACTATGTTTGAGGTCAAAACATAGGAGTCTAAAACGTCATCATAGCCTAAATCAATTAAGGCCTGCTCAAGATGTTCATCAATATTCGTGTATTGTGACTGAGCAGATATAAAAGTAAGTGTAGCAATTAATGTGAGTAGTAATAATCTTTTCATATAGTTGGGTTCGGTAATCTAAAAATAGGGTAGCCTATAATTCTTACATAGATACTATCTAAATACTACAGATATTCTCGACAAAATACATAATTCAGCCTATAAAATGCAGTATTTGCCGAAGTTTTATTTCCGTACAACAGGAATGATTTCGCCCAGTGCTAGACGGTATTCTTCTATTTTTTGAGGAATCATTTTAGAAGTGTAATCAACCTCTTCTACTTTAAAGCCAATTGATCTTAATTTATCAAAGTAATCGCGACCGTAAATTCGTACGTGGTCATATTGCCCAAAAACCTTCGTACGTTCTTTTTTGTCGGTAATAGAATCGTCTTCAAAAGTAGTTGCGCGGTCTAATTCTTGCGGAATTTGAAAAATACCCCAACCGCCCGGTTTGAGAATGCGATATAGTTCTTGCATTGCCTTGGTGTCGTCTTTTATATGCTCCAAAACATGATTGCATAATATCACATCATAAGAATTGTCTTCAAAAGGGAGGTCGCAAATATCTGCCTTCACATCGGCAAGTGGCGAATTATAATCTGTTGTGGTATAATCAAGGTTTTTGAGTTTTCTAAAGCGTTTATAAAAGGCCTGTTCAGGGGCGAAATGCAATACTTTAAGGGGTGCAGAAAAAAAATCGGTTTCGTTTTTTAGATATAACCACAAAAGACGATGTCTTTCTAACGATAGGGTAGAAGGGGCCAACACATTCTCTCGTGGACTTTCATACCCATAGGGTAAAAAGCTTTTGAATTTTTTACCATCAATGGGATCGATGTGTTTGTCACCGCGCATTGAAAAGACTAGTAAGGGTCTTACTAAATAACTGAGTCTAATAAGCAGTGGCCTTGGGATGAAATTTAGGAAGAATTTGAATATGCGTTTCATACTTGTTAGGCTCTAAACTCATCCTCCTCGTCACTCTCAATGCCTAAAGCGTCATAAATATATTTGAAAGTGGATAGTAATTCTGGTTTGCCATTTACCAAAGCAACATTATGCTCAAAATGAGCACTTGGTTCTCCATCTTTAGTTAAGATTGTCCAACCATCATTGAGTTGTTTGATACGGTGTGTGCCGCGATTAATCATGGGTTCTATCGCCACAACCATACCTTCAATAAACTTTTTACCTCTTCCCCTTTTTCCATAATTTGGCATTTCTGGATCTTCATGCATTTTACGACCCAAACCATGACCGACAAGCTCTCGAACCACACCATAGCCATGATCTTCGGTATATTTTTGAATCGCATAGCCCACATCGCCAACCCTATTTCCTTTTTTGAAAGCTTCTATGCCTTTATAAAGTGATTCTTTGGTAACCTTTAGTAATTTTTTGATTTCCGGGGCAACTTCCCCTACCTCAAAAGTATAGGCATGGTCGCCATAAAACTCGTTTTTCAGCGCCCCGCAATCAATGGAGATAATATCTCCTTCCTCCAAAGGAATGTCGTTCGGAATGCCATGTACCACTTGTGCATTCGGACTCATACAAAGCGAATTTGGAAAATCATAAAGCCCCAAAAAACCGGGAACAGCATCATGATCACGAATGAAGGTTTCGGCCAACCCATCCAAATGCAAGGTAGTTACGCCTGGTTTTACCTCTTGGGCAAGCATACCCAGCGTTTTTGAGACAATCAATGCGCTTTCGCGCATTAATTCAATTTCTTCCAATGTTTTCGTAATAATCATAGCCGGCAGAGATAAAATATCTTAGTGAAGTACTTTTTAAACCAAAGATTTGCAAGTCATTAAATCGGGTTGAGGTACTCCCATCAATTTTAAAATAGTTGGCGCAATATCGCCTAAAACTCCATCTTCGATTGAATTTAATTCTTCATCTATTAAAATCAATGGCACGGGGTTGGTAGTATGCGCCGTATTCGGAGACCCATCAGGGTTTACCATTGTTTCACAATTTCCATGATCAGCGATAAGTATGGTTGAATAGCCATTTCTTGATCCGGTTGAAACAACAGTTTCAGCACAGCTATCGACCGTTTCGCAAGCCTTGATTGCGGCCTTCATATCTCCTGTATGGCCTACCATATCAGGATTTGCGAAATTCAAGCAAACAAAATCAATTTCCCCTTTTTCAAGTTCAGGGACAATGGCATCGCGAATTTCAAAGGCACTCATTTCGGGTTTCAAATCATAGGTGGCCACCTTTGGCGAAGGGCATAAAATTCTTTCTTCCCCCTTGAAAGGTGCTTCCCTTCCGCCATTAAAAAAGAACGTCACATGAGGATATTTTTCAGTCTCGGCGATTCGAATTTGTTTCTTGTCATTTCGGGCCAAAACCTCGCCTAACGTATCGACAATATTGTCCTTATCATATATGACATTAACTCCTTCGTATGAATCATCATAATTGGTAAGAGTCACATAATGAAGACTTAATTTTTTTGTGTTTTGTTCTTCAAAATCTGCCTGACTCAACATCTGGGTTAATTCGCGCCCACGATCCGTTCTAAAATTGAAAAACACAATAACATCACCAGAATTGATGGTTGTTATCGGCTTGTCATTTGAATCAGTCATTACAATGGGTTTGATAAACTCGTCGGTCAGTCCGTCAGCGTAACTTTTTGCCATGGCTTCTGAAATATCTTTCGATTTTGTGCCTGCTCCATGAACTAAAAGGTCATAAGCCATTTTAACACGTTCCCATCTTTTGTCACGATCCATGGCATAATAACGGCCAATCACAGAAGTCAATTGAGCGTTTTTATACTCGCAAAATTGATTGAGATGCTCTAAATAACCTTTACCACTTTTTGGATCTACATCACGACCATCAGTAAAGGCGTGGATAAACATATTTTTTACTCCTGCTTCTTCCCCGGCATTGATCAATCCTTTTAGGTGTGAAGTGTGACTGTGAACCCCACCATCACTCAATAAGCCTAAAAAGTGAATGGGTTTGTTGTTTTCTTTGGCATAGGAAAAGGCATCCTGCAACACTTCTTCATTTTTGAGTGTATTCTCTTTAATGGCCAGATTGATTTTGGCAAGGTCTTGATAAACAACCCTACCCGCCCCTAAATTCATGTGGCCCACTTCACTGTTTCCCATCTGTCCTTCAGGTAATCCCACATGCATTCCGTCGGTCAAAAGATTGGCATTTGGATATTTCTTGTATAATGAATCCACAAAGGGAGTATTTGCCTGTGCGATGGCAGAAACCTTGGGGACAGGCGATTTTCCCCAGCCGTCTAAAATCATCAAAATAACTTTCTTGTTCATCTTTCTTTAGTTCACGGTTCAAAAGTAATATGAATTACTATGGTTGCCCAGAAATAGGATGATCTTTTTACAAATCGTACAATGTTCTATGAAACTGTTAAAGAATTTAGGTTAAAACGAGGCGCGTTGTTAAACTTTAGTTAGTATTCTGTTAATCATCAAATGCGGTGGGTAGCCGTATTTTATATTTATATCAGAAAGTAATTCAACAATCAAAAAACAGCTTTAATCGAGCAAAATGAAAAAACCCATCAACCGAGCGGCTGATGGGTTTTTAACAATTTTCAATCCATATAGTGTTCTGATTATCTGGAGAGAAAAGTCAATTCATAAAAATTCTTTTCCAAAAATGGACTACACTTGATTCTTATATTTGGAAATGGCCTCTTTAATTTTTTCAATGCGATTTTCAGGATCTGGGTGTGTGCTTTGAAATTCTGGAACGCGATTGGGACCCGCCGCGGCCTTGAGAATCTTCATGACCTGGATCATCTCATACGGATCATATCCAGATTGAATCATGAACAAAACGCCCAATTCATCACTTTCAAGTTCATCGCCCCGTCCGTTTTTAAGAAGGGTATTTTGACCGATTCCCCCCAGTATACCTCCGACATCTCCAGCACCCACGGTGGCCCCCATGGTGGCGGTGCGCCAAAAATCGCTATCCGCTATTCTTTCAGCGGAATGACGTCCGATCACATGTCCAATTTCATGTCCCAAGACGCCAGCGAGTTGCGCTTCGTTCAATTGCGAAAAGAGCGCGTAAGTAATAAAACATTGCCCTCCTGGTAAGGCGAAAGCATTTATGGTTTTATCATCTGCCAATAGATGGAATTCATATTTATAAGGAGTTTCTCGTGCAATACTGTTCTGCACAAGTTTGTTTCCGACGGCATCAACAAAAGATTGCAAACGTTGATCGGGGTAAAGACCACCATGTTGTCTAGCCATATCGGGGGCACTTTGAAGACCTATGGCAATTTCTTGATCTGTGGTCATGTTGATATGCTGTGACCTACCGGTATAAGGGTTCTCTTCTGTATTGTTGCACTTTTTGATGAATGCAAAGGCAACAATCGCCACGCCAATAAATATGCGGATTTTCCAACTATTTCTTCCCATGTTTACTAGTGTTCAGTTAGAAGGGAAAGATACAAAAAGACTTAGAAAAAGGTTAAAATTTTATAAAAGTTCTTTGTTGATATCTAAAATATTGTTCTGAACATAGGTTCTTACGAAACCGTTTGTGAAGTGTTCAACACCCAAGAAATCTTCTTGCTGTAATAGTTGCATGATGTTTTTTCTTCTAAATTGTTTCAGCATGGGCACTGATAAGGGAGCGAAACTATAGTGCCAGGGTTCATATTTGAATCCTTTTCGTTTTGGATTGTCCGTATAGACCAAATGGAAATCAAAAATAGTCGCATTTTCGTCCATCCATTTTTTGAAATCCTCATAAGGGCCACCGGCCCCGAATTTTTTGGGATCAAGCACATCACCTTCCACTTTTCGATAGCCGTCAACAATATCTATGTCGGTACCCCAATGGTGTCTGCTGGTACCCGGTATGGTTGAGTATTCAATGATTTTATCAATGGCATCAAGGGGTTTCATGCCATCATCTGAGGTGTACCTGTCATATTTACGTTCCCAAATAGCTGACTGTCGTAGAAAATTCCGATAACTTGAAACCACTTTTAAATCAATGCCATCACTATAGGCAGCCTTTTTCATTTCAATAAAAGCATCATGTGCTTGAGCTCTAAGATTGATTCCTTCTCCAAAAAGCTCAATATCCGTTTTCCCCATAAGTTCCAAAATGGAATATTCAATCTCTTGTGACAACACCATATTGGGGGCTAATGCCAATCCTAAACCCGAAATACCTGACTTTTTAATAAATGATCTGCGTTTCATTTTTTTTAAATATTGATTGCGAACAGTATAAGGCAAAAACGTTGCCAAAAACGAAGTATTGCCACTAGAGTTTTAAAGGTACTTAATTAATAGCGATTATGCGATGGCCTAGCCCTGTTATCAATCACTGATATAGAGAAAGCCTTGATGGATCACATCAATATCTTTCAGTTCAATGACATAAAAATAAATGCCTACGGGTAGATTGTCATTTTTGTTGACTACAATGCCTGTATTGCCTTTTCCGTTGAACCTATTCGTATAGTTTTCTTCCACATAAACAGCGCGGCCCCAACGATTGAATATTTTCAAAACATTATTGGGGGATATGGCAACGGGTTTGATCACGAAAAAGTCATTTAGACCGTCATTGTTAGGCGTTAAGAGAAAATTTTCAAAGCTGACATCCTCTTCACTCATACCCCCGCCAAGGGTAAGAATGGTATAGTCATCAGGAACGAATGCAACTGACTTTACCCATCCTGAAGTCAGATTTCCGGAATGCGATGTATGTCCCAGATCTTCCCATATTTCGTATTCGTTATTCCAACCAATTACACGAATATTCTTGATGTCATCCACTAAATTTTCAACCATGCTGCGGTCATCCCAAGTTAATTTCACAATCGATTCACTGGCCGAATCCAAATCCCAAAATTCGTGGCTATTAATGGTCAATATGATATCCGTTTTATTGGGGGTAATGAAGCTCGTATCAAAATTTACCGAAGATCCTATGTTTTCATAGAAGTAGGCAGTTTTTGCATTCAATTTGTCGGCAACAGACTGAATGCTGAGCGGCCTTAGTCTTTCAGAGTCGCCAATGGGAAAATGAAAGAATTTTTTATTGGTTATGGCCGCATAGCCGTCGATTTTGGTCGAGTTTTGATCGCCATTATAGAAACCTGAATCAATGTAATCCAAATTAATATCAAGCTGACTTCTGGGTGTGAATACATCACCTAGAATAAAGTTGCTATTATGGGTAACCCCAATGCCCACATCTAAAATAAGGTCGTCATTGACCATTATTTCCAAATCTCTGAAAATGGGCCGTAATGCCCCTGAGACTTCAATACTATGTTCACTGAAAAAACCAACAAGTCCTTGATTATCATCAGAAAAACCATTGTTGATGAGGTTATGATGAAAGCCCAACGCACCTTGCGAATGAACCTTGAGATTTCCAAAGTTTTGTGCTGCTTCTTGCCCGACCATAGCGGTTACGCCGAAGATTAACACCAAATAGGTCAATATTGTTCTACTCATTCAACGGAACTATTTATCTAGTTTGCCTAAACTCTCTTAGTTTGTAATTGAAACCACTACATCAACTTTCTCGATGGCCACCAATGAAACCGGAGATAGACTCACGATAGTGGGATTGTTCATTACCCTTGAATCATCTTCCAAAGTTGTGAACGTATAGGTCGGATCGGTTCCTGGTGAAGCATCTATCATACTGATGACCGTGGTGGTCCTACCCGAGTAGCTATTACTATCATCCATATGTAAACCACTACCTTCTCCAATTTCAACCCCATTTCTGAATACTTTTATATGTGGATGTGCCCAGTGACTACCTGTGTTGTTGGCAACTGCCATAAGGTCGATAACCACATGGTCTGGCGAACCGTCATAGGATATAGTGCTGGGGCCTGAAAAGGACCAGCCCGAATCAGCCCGTGATTGATTGACCGTTAAAGTTCCGTTGGAATGTATATCAGTATCGTTGACGCTTCCTGCCCAAACAAACGACTGATCAACCTTGATAGTCGTGGTACTTACGTTGCTTTCAAAAAAAGCTCCTCCATCAGATCCAACACTCAAGGCATTGTTTGAATCTGACGAAATTATATTTGCGGTTTGTGTTGCTGAGGCTTCATTTGTGTACGTAATGACGCCTGAGGTTGCACTTTGCGAAAGGCTTGTTGTGGTTTCAGAAGTTGAGGGTAATGAAACCGTATTGCCACCAGTGCCAGAAATCGTCAAATCGTTTCCTGAAATTGATAAAGTCTGAATTTCATTGGTTGTACTGGTGTCAAGGTTACTGGGTTTATTGGTAATATTGCTCCAATCAGGACTAATAACCGAGTTATTCACAGAGAAGCTAGTACCCGTCAGTAACATACCCGTTCCTGCGCTATAAGTGGTATCATCATCTCCATCAAGAATATCAGATGGTAATTCAACGGCATTTCCCCATTCAGATCCATTGAACAAGACCATATTACCAAGGGTTGTGTCAAAAATCAAGGTGCCTGGTTGTAAATTATCAAGCCCATCGATTTCGGCTGTGGTGGCATTGGTCAATTGAAATAAGAGACCCGGGTCGAGTTGACCGTATAGTCCGGAAAAAGTTAAAAAAGCCAGTAATAAAAAGCTGATTTTTTTCATTTAAATAGGGTTTATAGATCTAAAACGGTAAACATGAATTCAGAGTCAAATCTGGCTCTATCATTGCCACCGTTGTCATTGTCTCCAATTATTACTTCAAAACTTGTTGCCATTTGATTTGAATAGGATATTCCCGGATCGTCATTACCGGCACCTCCTCGGCCAGGTTGTGCCAATTGAATGATATAATTAGCATCCGAAACAGCTGTGGTTGGTAGGTTTACGCGATAGTGTCCATTTCCTGATAATTTAGTTACCGTCACGCCAGAGGTAGAACGAATCACAACTCCAGCTGAGGATATTTTACCAAAAGCTTTAATGGGATTCACATAATAGGCACCACCATTTGTACCAACAGCTATACTATTGTCGGTTTCGGTTCCAACGGTATTTGCAGTTTGTGTAGTGGAAGCCTCATTGGTATATGTGATTACCCCAGTGGTTGTGTTTTGAGCCAGTGTTGTCGTTGTTTCAGAAATTGTTGGCAACGAAACGGTATTACCTCCAGTACCAGAAATAGTCAAATCATTTCCGGAAATGGATAAAGTTTGAATTTCATTCGTTGCACTTAAATCCAAATCAGCCGCGGTATGCGTATTCAAATTGGTTTGTACTGTAGCAATGGCTGCGTCTGCATCGGCTTCGTTTTGGTCTACATCGACCTGAATAGTAGCATCAGCAGCATCGG
>CAYSPL010000045.1:0-14890 GCA_964432915.1 uncultured Maribacter sp. | reverse complement strand
ACTTATCACAAACCCGAGTCCAAAACGTGACTACCTCCCGACCCTTCGGGGCCACTACTCGAGCAGCCTTAAACTAAAAAACTCCGCTCTTATTGACTGAGCGGAGTTGAAGTCGAGCGAAAAAAGGGATTCGAACCCTCGACCTCCACCTTGGCAAGGTGATGCTCTACCCCTGAGCTACTTTCGCCTTTGGTAATTTCAACTGAACTGCCGTGGGCAGGTTTGAAAGAACGTGCATTAACGATTAATGCGGAAGCAAATTTAATACAATTCTATAAATTCCAAAGAAATTTCCCGTAAAAAAGATGTGTAAAAATTAACCGGATGCTTTCTTGTTTTTAGAGAGCAATCGCTTGATTTCATTAAGTTTCATCAGGGCTTCGACCGGAGTTAAGGTATTGATGTCAAGATGTATGATTTCTTCCTTGATTTGTTCCAATAGTGGATCGTCAAGGTTGAAAAAGCTCAACTGCATTTCATTTTGGGCCGCTTGCAAGGTATCTGTCAACTCTTCATTGGAATGCGATTTTTCAAGCTTTTTCATGATTTTAGTGGCCTTATTGACCACTGCTTGGGGCATTCCTGCCATTTTAGCCACATGTATTCCAAAACTATGTTCACTGCCTCCAGGGGCCAATTTTCTTAAAAACAGCACATTGTCTTTTAGTTCTTTTACGGCAACATTGAAATTTTTGATCCTTTCAAAAGTGGTGGCCATCTCATTCAGTTCATGGTAGTGGGTGGCAAATAGGGTTTTCGCTCGTGCAGGATGTTCATGCAAGTACTCAGAAATTGCCCAGGCGATTGAAATGCCATCATAGGTGCTCGTACCTCGCCCGATCTCGTCTAAAAGTACCAGGCTGCGTTCAGAAAGATTGTTCAAGATCGATGCCGTCTCATTCATTTCAACCATGAAGGTTGATTCACCCATCGAAATATTGTCACTGGCGCCAACGCGAGTGAAAATTTTATCAACATAGCCGATTTTGGCTGATTCTGCGGGTACGAAACTTCCCATTTGGGCCAAGAGCACAATTAGGGCCGTCTGGCGCAAAATGGCTGATTTACCGCTCATATTAGGCCCCGTGATCATGATGATTTGCTGGTCATCACGATTGAGTGCAACGTCATTGGCGATGTACGCCTCGCCCAAAGGCAGTTGTTTCTCAATTACAGGATGTCTTCCATTGACAATCTCCAAAGCCGTTGAATCATTAATCTCGGGGGCCGTATAGTTGTTTTCTTTGGCCAATTGGGTAAATCCGCAAAGACAATCGAGCTGTGCAATTTGGAGCGCATTGTTTTGAACTTGTGCAATGTATTCTTGCATCCAAACAATCAGCTGCGAAAACAACTGCTGTTCAAGACTTAAAATGCGCTCTTCCGCACCGAGGATCTTACTTTCATATTCTTTTAATTCCTCGGTAATATAGCGTTCTGCATTGACCAAGGTTTGTTTGCGAATCCAAGATTCGGGCACCTTGTCTTTATGGGTGTTTCGAACTTCGATGTAGTACCCAAAAACGTTATTTGAGGCTATTTTGAGAGAGGTAATGCCCGTAAGTTCAGTTTCTCTGGCGAGCATTTTGTCTAAATAGTCTTTGCCCGAGCTAGCGAGCTCACGTAATTCGTCAAGCTCTTCTGAATAACCATCGGCAATTGTTTTGCCTTTGGGTATGTGCACTGGTGCCTCTTCACAAAGCATTTCCTTGATTTTATTTCGTAACAGATCGCAAGAATGCAACTGGTCAGAAATAAGAAGCAGGGCATCATTTTGACTATGGGCCGTCATTTCTTTTATGGGTACAATGGCCTCAAGCGAATTTTTAAGTTGAATTACTTCTTTCGGATTTATTTTACCCGTGGCGACCTTTGAGATCAATCGCTCCAAATCGCCCATCATCTTAATATGCTGTTGCAGCTTTTGATGAAGCACATCTTCTTTTATCAAATGTGAAATGACCGCATGACGGCGTTTTATTTTTTCCACGTTTTTGAGTGGTAGTGCCAACCATCTTTTCAACATTCTTCCGCCCATCGGCGAAATGGTCTTGTCGATCACATCGATTAGGGTAACCGCGTTACTATTGGTCGAATGATAGAGTTCGAGATTTTTGATGGTAAAGCGATCCATCCAAATATGTTCTTCCTCTGCAATACGCTGCAAAACGTTGATGTGTTGCAATTGACGGTGTTGTGTTTCAGACAGGTAATGCAATACGACCCCCGAGGCCACAATGCCTTGATTGAGATGGGCAACACCAAAACCTTTGAGTGTTTTGGTCTTGAAATGATTGGTCAAGGTCTCATGGGCGTAGTCATCTTGAAAAACCCAATCCTCAACAAAAAAAGTATGGTATGAATTTCCAAAAACTTCGGCAAATTCCTTTTTATGGGTTTTTGAGACCAATACTTCGTTTGGAGCAAAGTTTTGCAATAATTTGTCTATTTGCTCTTCATTGCCCTCGGCAGTAAGAAATTCGCCAGTGGAAATATCAACAAAAGATACCCCCAGCAATTTTCTTCCAAAATGCACGGCACAAAGAAAATTATTGGTTTTTGAGTGCAGAATGTCATCATTCATGGCAACCCCTGGGGTTACCAGTTCAGTCACACCGCGTTTGACAATGGTCTTGGTCATTTTCGGATCTTCCAATTGATCACATATGGCAACACGTTGACCGGCCTTGACCAGCTTTGGCAGATAGGTGTTCAATGAATGATGAGGAAAACCAGCCAGTTCGGTGCGATCACCCCCATTGTTTCGATGCGTTTGAATAATGCCCAAAATCTTGGAAGCTTTGACGGCATCTTCGCCAAAAGTCTCATAGAAATCGCCCACACGGAATAACAATAACGCATCAGGGTACTTGGCCTTGATGGTATTGTACTGCTTCATTAAAGGGGTAACCTTTTTAACTTTTTGTGCTTTTTTCAAACGAACTATTTTTGGGCCTTTTACCCACTTTACCATAGAAACGAATGTACTATTTTTGTCTCAGCAATATAGGCTTTGTTGATATTATGGGGATAAGTTTTAAAGGCTCAGCCCAAGTATCAAATTCAGTATTTGATTTTAGACCATCAACCACCAATGCGCAAACTAAAGAATGAGGAACTTGATCGATTGAGCGTTCAAGCTTTCAAAGAAGCAACAAAAACCCCATTGGTCATCATTTTGGATGATGTACGAAGCCTGAACAACATAGGTTCGGTCTTTAGAACCGCTGATGCCTTTTTGATTGAAAAAATATATCTCTGTGGCATCACCGCAAAACCGCCGCATAAAGATATCAGAAAAACGGCCTTGGGTGCCACTGAGAGTGTTTCTTGGGAATATGTGGAAAACGCCCTCGAATTAGTTAACAAACTTAAAGAAGACGGTTTTGTTACGCTGGCCATTGAGCAAGCTGAAAATGCAACGCTTTTGAATGAATTTCAGCTGAAAAAGGAATGTAAGTATGCACTGGTTTTTGGCAACGAAGTCAAAGGGGTTGATCAAGAGGTGGTTAATTCATGTGATGAGGTCATTGAAATACCTCAATTTGGCACCAAACACTCCCTGAACATTGCGGTTAGTGCAGGAGTCGTAATTTGGAATTTTTGGTCAAAACGCAACCCGTAGTAACTTTAAAATGGGGCTTCAAGGCCGCAGCTTGGCATCTTTGAAACATAAAAAACCCCTGCAAAAGCAGGGGTCGAGTATAAAGTTTGAGTTAGTTCAGTTGCTTATTTAGTGGTGCTAAGAAAATGAATCATTTTATTCTATGCAACATTTTTCTTAAAAAAAACCTAATAAGGCAGATTGACGGCGAAGTCCATTATGCGGTCAATTATCTTTTCATAGTCTGCCTTGTGTTTCACAAAATCCAAATCTTCGAGTTCAATGATCAAGGTATTTTGCTCAGGGTGGCTTTTGATGAACTCCACATATCCTCGGTTGATTTTCTCTAAATAATCAGCCGTTATATTCTGTTCATAAGCACGGCCCCGCTTATTGATGTTTTCAAGTAATTTCTCGGTGGTCTGGTACAGGTAAATGTAGATTTTTGGTTTTTGAACCTCTTTGTACATCAAGTTGAACAATTTTCTATAAAGGGCAAACTCATCCTTTTGAAGGGTAATATGGGCAAAAATCAATGACTTGTAAATGTCATAATCGCTGATCATAAAATTCTTGAACAGATCATATTGTGAGGTGTCATCAGTGAATTGTTGATAACGATCCGCTAAAAACGACATCTCCAATGGAAAGGCATAGCGCGAGGGGTCTTCATAGAATTTGGGCAAAAATGGGTTGTCAGCAAAGCGTTCCAAAACCAATTTGGCATTGAAATCCTCTGCCAGCTTTTGGGCCAAGGTGGTTTTGCCGGCACCAATATTGCCTTCAATGGCTATAAAATTCAAGTTTTCGAATAATTCTGCTTTGTTCTTGAAAAGCTTGTAGCGGGTTTTGACCAATTTTCCCTTGTCCTTGCTTTCTTGTAATAAGTTACGGGTATCTTTTTTTAAAACAGGGTGATAAAATTGCGGGGCAATATCTGCCAAAGGCTGTAAAACAAATTTGCGAAAGGGTAGCTCTGGATGTGGGATCATCAAAGTTTCACTAAAACTTGTTTCCTGCTCGTAATAAAGAATGTCGATATCGATTGCTCTTGATTGATAACCCTCTTCCTGCTTTCTAATACGCCCCAAATCAAGTTCAATCTGCAAGAGCTCTTTCAAAAGTTCATGGGCGGGCCATAATGTTTTCAGCGAAATACAAACATTCAAAAAGTCATCAGCTTCAAACCCCCATGAGCTACTTTCATATACGGGCGAAATGGCCGCAACACCACCTATTTTTGTTTCAATGGCCAAAATGCCATTTTGCAAATTGCCCAGTCGGTTACCAAGATTAGAGCCTAATGAAAGATATACGTTTTTCGGGTTTGCCATAGCAGTTGCCAAAGTAATAAAAAGTCAGATTTAGATGGTTATCTTTGTAAAAAACTAAGGATTAATCATGACATTTTTAAGAAATTTATTGGCTGCCATCCTCGGGTGCCTTCTTGCTTTTGGTATTATTTTTTGCATTTTCCTCTTATTTGCGGCCTTGGTAGGTAGTGGCAGTGACACGGTCAATGTTAAATCAAAATCGGTTTTAGAACTTCAAATGCAGGCTCCCGTTAGCGATTATGTGGGTAACAACGCTGAAGATCCATTCGCTTTGCTGGCTGGCCCTAGCTTGGGGTTGGATCAAATTCTGAACGCTATTCGTGTGGCCAAGAATGACGCCAAAATAGAGGGTATAAGCATCAACAATAATTTTTCGTTGGCTGGTTTTGCACAGACCCAAGAAATCAGGCGTGCACTCAACGATTTCAAAGAAAGTGGAAAGTTCATTTACGCTTATGGCGATTTCTATATGCAAAAAGATTATTACATGGCCACAGTCGCAGATTCTATTTTTATCAATCCGGTGGGTATAATGGATTTCAAGGGATTGTCTTCGGAAGTTATGTTTTACAAAGATCTTCAAGAAAAGACAGGCGTAAAAATGGAAGTCATTCGTCATGGTAAGTATAAAAGTGCTGTTGAACCCTATCTATCCAATGAGATGAGTGACGCCAATCGAACCCAAATAAAGGAATTGATCAGTTCTTTATGGAATTCAATGGTGGATGAAATTTCCGCAGAAAGAAATATCAGCACAGAAAACATCAATATCATCGCGGATACCTTGGGCGGAAGATCTCCTGAATATGCCTTGAAATCAGGACTGGTAGATGGTATTGCCTTTGTTGATGAGTATGAGGCAAAACTCAAGAATGCCATGAAAGTGGGTGCAGATAAAAAACTGAACACCATTCAATTGGAAGATTATTTGGTAAAGTCAAATGCTAAAATGAAGACCGCTGGGGCAAACAAGATAGCGGTTATCTATGCCCAAGGCGAAATTCTTTACGGAGAGGGATCTCCGAGCACTATTGGGCAGGGAATGATCAATAAGGCCATCATCAAAGCGAAAGAAGATGAAAAGGTCAAGGCCATTGTTTTGCGGGTTGATTCCCCTGGCGGAAGCGCCCTGACATCTGATATTATATGGCGTGAAATTGAATTGGCGAAAAAAGTAAAACCGGTGGTCGTTTCGATGGGTAATGTGGCTGCATCAGGAGGTTATTATATTGCCGCTGGGGCCGATAAAATTTTTGCTGAACCCACAACCATTACTGGCTCTATAGGTGTTTTTGGCACCATACCCAATATGGCCGAATTAGCCGAGGACATCGGAATCAATGCCGAACAAGTGGGCACCAACAAAAACTCAGTAGATTATTCGTTTTTTGAGCCCATGACAGATACCTTCAGAGCGACGGTCCAAGAAGGTATTGAACAAACCTATATGACCTTTTTATCGCGGGTAAAAGAAGGAAGGAATATGCCAAATTTGGCCGCTGTTGATAGTTTGGCCCAGGGTCGTGTATGGAGTGGGGTGGATGCAAAAAAATTGGGTTTAGTTGATGAATTAGGTAGTTTGAATGATGCCATTGAAGCAGCAGCAAATCTCGCTGAGATTGAAGAATATGGCATTCGAAAATATCCTAAGTATAAGACCGGACTCGAACGTTTTATGGAAGATTTTGCAGGAGCCGGAGCCAAAACAAAGCAAAACCTGATTAAAGATGAAATAGGAGCGGAAGCATATACTATTTTAAAAGAGGTCAAAACCGCCATGGAACAAAAAGGAATTCAAGCGAGAATGCCTTTTATTTTGGATATTAAATAGGTTTAGTTCTCAGGGCACCCATCATTTGATGCTGGGCCTGCTATTTTTGGGCACCCATCCATAATATTCAAAACCCCATCGCCATCTGTGTCATTAGAATCCTCCTGATTGGTCGGGCTATTTGACTTCTTTTTGTAGAGTGGCAATTTGAGTCCGGCATAAAAATCGGCACCCTTGGCTTGTTTATTTGTCAGAGCTGTGATCAAAGATCCCGAACCCAAATAAAGTGGGCCAGCTCGTAAGCCCAACCCCCATTGAAAACCCATGTGTTGAAAACTACTCAGTGGACTGAATAGACTAAACCACTTGCTTTCAAATCTTGGGGTCAAAGTAGCTCTGTTAATTGGCCGGCCAGAGTTGTTTTGCTTACCGCTAAGGGCAACATCTGAACTGAAATTCAAATAAAATTTAGAATTTAGATGATAGTCAAAATTGAAATGAAGGGCGGTTGGCAGGGCGTACTTTTCAAGTACATTACTATTGACTTCTGTGTAAAGATTATTTAATTTTTCCTCTAAACCATCTATGTTTTCTAGATCTTCTTGGCTAACTGTTGCGGTTATGTCATAGGTGGTGGCTGTACCTTCTTTGAAATTCAAGCTGCCGAGGTCAGTAATGGAGAGTCCTAATTTTAATTTATGCGGAGCAACGGACCTCAGGTTGAATTTATCTTTCAATTTATAACTAAAGCCCAGATCAATACCCAGGCCAGATGCCATTTTCTCAAATTGCATATCTTCAAAATTATCGGTGTAGCCATATGTGATTATTCCGGTTGAGGTAATGCTGCCCGTTGTTGAGGTGTCGGGCAAAGTAATGCCATCCGCATCGTAATCAATGGTAACAGAAGCACCGTTAGAGTAACCATTCAAGTAACCTTGAACATGTTTTAGTGATACTCCGCCAGTCAGCATGCGCTCTTCATCCTCTAAAATTACAGCTGCATAGGTAACACCAATTTCTGACCACGCACTAGCAGCGCCTCTGAAATCGCCTTCATTAATGAGGTAATCCACATTTTCATCAAATCCTTCGATGATGGTCTCAAAATTTTCCCCATTGATGTCACTTAAATGAAAGTTCATTCTTCCTCTTGAGAACAAGGCCACCGTATGTTTGTTATTGATGTTATACAGGAATGAAGGTCCTAAAATATCAAAATTGCCAAAAGCATTGTTTGAATCCCTTGGCGTTTTGACAACGTCGGTCTCAAAATCAATCCGCTCTGTGAGGTAATCGGTAACTTTGAATCCGTAATAATCATTTCCTATAATTGTACTTGCACCAACCAAATTGATGTCTGTTTTGTATTTTGAATCAACGATGTTTGCTGGATTTGAAATAACACCATGAATACCGCTATATCCGTCAGATAGAAAACCAATATACGATTGGGCTTCAACAAAAAGTGAAAAAAATAATGTTGTTCCTAAAAAAATGTACTTTAACATAATGACGGCTTAAGTTTGCTTGACAATTGTAAAATTCGGGGTTATCAACTAACGTATTTTCACTAATTGTAGTATAAATCGTACGAAAAAAAATGTTGAAAAAATTGAATTCTAAAGATAGAAGGCTTGCTTTCAGAATCTATCTTTATCTGGGTGCCTTGTTCATTACCTCATTGGTGGTGTCTAATCTGATATTTCAAAAATTCTTTTTTTGGCAACCTTTCGGAGCCGTTGAGGTATTCGGGGCTCCTTTGTTTGAAATTTCGGTTGGTATTTTACCCTATCCGTTAACTTTTTTGATTACCGATCTGATTTCCGAGATTTTCGGAAAAAAGAAGGCCAACCAAATTGTGGTCGCCGGTATTTTTGCTTCCGTTTTTTCTTTGGTCATTGTGTACACCGCTGCTGCGGTTCCTGCAACCGATTGGTCTCCTGTCTCAGATTCGCTTTTCTCCTCGGTATTTGGCAACACCATTGTGGCCGTTTTTGCCTCAATGATGGCGTATTTGTTGGCACAATTTGTCGACATTCAGATTTATCATTTCTGGAAAAACCTGACTAAGGGCAAATTGTTATGGCTTCGAAATAATTTCTCTACCTTTTCATCGCAGTTGATCGATACTTTTACTGTTGTTTTGCTCTTATGCTCTTTTGGGGAAATCTCCTGGGATAGGTTCACGGGCCTTGTCATCAGTGGTTTTCTCTTTAAGATTTTAATCGCCTTTTTAGACACGCCCCTGCTATATGTATTCGTGTATTTTCTCAGAAAGCGATTTGGACTTGAAATCGGGGAAGAAATAAACCTCGACGAATAAAATATTCAGCTATTCAGTGAGTTATATTCATGAACATACTTTGGTCATGGGTAAGAAGATTCTCAAAATAGTTGGTTTTATCATGCTTTTGATTATTGTGGCGGTGGTCGCTGCCCCGTTCATTCTTGAATCAAAGGTTGATGACATCCTCAGAAAAAATGTCAATGAAAATATCAATGGTTCTTTTGACTTTTCTGATGCCAGCCTCAGTATCATCAAAAGCTTTCCGAATGCAGAGGTCAGTATTGAGAATGTGGTATTGATCAATGCGGCACCTTTTGAAGGCGATACGCTGTTTGCGGCGAACAATATTGCCATGAAAATACCTTTGGGCGAACTCTTTAAAGATGAGGGCGAATCTATTGCCGTGACCAATGTAACCCTTGAGGGGGCTAAAATTCATGTAAAGGTAAACGAAGATGAGATTGCGAATTATGAAATTGGAAAAGAAAGTGCCGATGATGCCACCGCAGAGGATTCGGAGGGTTTTACATTGAATTTACAATCTTATGAAATTTCAAATTCGCAAGTCATTTATGATGACAAGGCAGCTGCCATACATTTGGTGGTCTCCGAAATTCAGCACAAGGGCACAGGTGATTTATCTGCAGCAACTTCTGAATTGAATACCAATACCGAAGCATTGGTGTCTTTTGAATTGGACAGTACCAACTATTTGAACCAAAACAAAATCAAATTAGATGCGCTCATTGGCATCGACCTAAAAGAAGATAAATATACCTTTTTGAAGAATGAGGCCATTGTAAATCAATTGCCCTTGGTTTTTGATGGCTTTGTGAAAGTAAATGAGGCAAGTCAAGATATTGATATTCATTTTAAAACGCCATCTTCAGACTTCAAGAATTTTCTTGCTGTGATACCCGAGGCCTATTCAAAGAATATCGAAAATGTGCAAACCACCGGTAATTTTGTTGTTGAGGGTCATTTTAAAGGTCGATCGGATGAGGAACATATTCCGCCTTTCAACATTAAAATAAACTCTGATAACGCTTCTTTTAAATATCCTGATTTACCCAAAACGGTTAGCAGCGTTCAAATTGATACCAAAATAATCAATACAACAGGTGTTACAGAAGATACCTATGTTACCATTGATAAGCTTTCGTTTAAAATTGATCAAGACCATTTTAATATGGTGGCCAAAATCAAAGAGCTATTGGGTAATACGAAGGTAAATGCCCATATTGATGGCAAGATGAACTTGGCCAATATTGAAAAGGCTTATCCTGTACCCGCTGATCTGGATTTAAAGGGAATTGTCGATGCAGATATTACTACCACCTTTGATATGGATTCCATAGAAAAAGAGCAATATGAAAATACGCAAACAAGTGGGCAGTTAAGAATGACCGACTTTGAATATGCTTCGGAAGAAACGCCCAACCCCGTAAAAATTGAGTCTACTAGTTTGACGTTTAATCCTAAGACGGTTAAGTTGAATGAAATCAAAGGGGCCACAGGAAAAACTGATTTCAATGCCAAAGGCACTATCAATAATCTTTTGGGCTTCTTGTTCAATGATGAAAAGGTACGCGGCAATTTCAATCTCAAATCAGATGTTTTCGCCTTGAATGATTTTATGGTTGAGGAAGAAACTGAGGCAGCCACAGAAAATCAGGAAGCGGAAGAACAAATTAAAATTCCTTCGTTTTTAGATGCGAATTTCAATGTTGCTGCAAATACCGTAATTTATGATAACATCACATTGAAAGACGTGAAAGGAAATCTTAAAATCAAAGATGAAAAGGCTACGTTGAGCAATATGACTTCTTCAATGTTCAATGGTAAGCTGGGTTTTGAGGGCGAGGTGTCAACCAAGTCTGCTGTGCCTTCATTCGCCATGAAATTAGGCTTGGACCAATTGCGAATAGGAGAGGCCTTCAAGGCACTTGAACTTTTTGAAACTTTGGCACCTGCCGCAAAGATCTTAAGGGGTAAATTCAATTCTGATATTATGTTATCAGGTAATCTAACCGATGATTTCACACCCGATTTGACCAATCTTTCGGGTAAAGTAGTTGCTGAAATGCTGGCCGTTGATCTCGATGATAAAAAAGAAAAGGTACTCTCTGCCTTGGGTGAAAAACTGGAATTTCTGGATATTAAAAGGTTGGATCTCAAAGGCCTGAAAACGGCCCTGAATTTTGAAGATGGTGTGGTACAAGTAAAACCCTTTTCAATCAACTATGAAGATATTGAAATCAAGGTTGACGGTAGCCATACCTTTGACCATCAATTGAATTATAAAGCTACAATGAATGTACCCGCAAAATATTTGGGCAGAGAAGTGAATAGTTTAATTGCCAAAATAGATGAGGGTTCGCTGCACGATTTGACGATACCTGTAATTGCCAATATTTCGGGAAGTTACGGGAGTCCGGAGGTAAGTACAGATTTTACCACAGGCGTTAAAAACTTGACCAAAAAACTGGTGGATATTCAAAAACAAAAACTGATTGACCAGGGTAAAGACAAGGCCAAGGATTTGTTGGGAGATGTTTTGGGTACTAATAATGAAAAAGCGGATTCCACCGCTCAAAACAACCCCTCAAAAGAGGCGGTCAAAGATGTGCTCGGGGGCATCATCGGAGGCTCGAAAAAGGATACCGTGGGCATTTCTAAAGACTCCGTACCAACCAAAGACACGATTCCCACGAAAGTGGAAGATGTGGTCGAAGAAAAGGCAAAGGACATTTTGGGTGGACTTTTCGGAAGAAAAAAGAAAAAAGATTCTGTTCAGAAGGATACTGTGAATTAATTCACGCCCAACCCTACATAATACCCCTCACTACCGCGAACATTAAAAACGGTATCATCTTCAAAAATCAGGTATTGTCCTTTTATCCCTTTTAAAACACCCTTAAATTCAGGTGTTTTTGATAGGTTCAAACTTTTTACTTTCTCGGGGTAGCGAAGTACCGGAAATTCCAAATGGGTTTCAGAATTTGATTCGATGAAATAGTTCTCCACTTCCTTTGGAATATACTGTTTTAGCTTGCTTCGCCATTCGATCAAATTTTCATCTTCAACCGCATTGGTCAACATTTTTCGCCAATTTGTCTTATCACCAATATGGTCTTTTAGGGCAACCTCGGTGATCCCCGCTAAATATCGATTGGGCACTTCAACAATTTCAATGGCCTCATGAGCCCCTTGGTCAATCCATCGCGTTGGCACCTGTGTTTTACGCGTAACCCCGACCTTGATATTGCTTGAATTGGCCAAATAAACAATGTGCGGCTGTAATTGCACCTTTTTTTCATATTCCAAATCACGATCCTCCTTCTCTAAATGGGCCGTACTTAATTCGGGTCTCATGATCCAATCACCTGCGGTTGGAATTTCAAAAAAACAACTTTTGCAAAAACCTTGACGAAAGATCGGCCGATCATTGCCACAATTCAGACATTGAAATTTCAAAAACTCAATTCGCAGCTCCTTATCAAGAACTTGGTTCAGGTTTAGATAATCATTTTCAAAGACCAAATAGTAGTTAATCGGACTCCCATTTTCAGTCTGCATTTTTCGTAATACCCCCTCGTATTGCATATTGAATTTTGAATTTGAAAATGATGGGTAATAAGTTTATTTTAGAGGGTTAAATATACCGATAAATGCCGATACCTCTTTTCAATTCAATAGCTTCATGGTTACTGAAAAAGCGCTACCACCAAATTGAGCTTTTTTTGAAATATCCTGAAGAGGTTCAAGAAGAAGTACTTGAACAGTTGCTTGAAATCGCGGAGGATACAGAAATTGGTAGAACCTATGACTTTGAGTCCATCGAAAACTATAAAACTTTTCGTGAGAGGGTTCCCATACAATCGTATGAAGAAATAGAACCCTTGATTGAAAGAACGCGCCGTGGTGAACAGAACTTGTTTTGGCCTACCGCTATCAAATCATTTGCGAAAAGTAGTGGCACTACCAACGCGAAGAGTAAGTTCATACCGGTGAGTACAGAAGCTTTGGAAGATTGCCATTTCAAATCAGGTAAAGATATGTTGTGTCTATATCTGAACAATAATGAAAATTCGCAACTTTTCACTGGTAAAAGTTTGCGGTTGGGGGGCAGTAAAGAACTTTACAAAGACAATGGCTCTCAATTTGGTGACTTATCGGCGATTTTGATTGACAACATGCCCCTTTGGGCTGAATTCAGCAGTACGCCCAGCAATAAGGTTTCATTGATGCCTGAATGGGAAAGTAAGCTCAAAGCCATTATTCATGAAACAACCCAAGAAAATGTGACCAGTTTGGCGGGCGTGCCTTCGTGGATGTTGGTACTTTTGAACAAGGTTTTGGAAGAAACAGGTAAGGACCATCTTTTTCAGGTTTGGGAGAATCTTGAGGCCTATTTTCACGGTGGGGTCAGTTTTAGTCCGTATGAAGAACAGTACAAAAAATTGATGCCGCGAAAGAGTTTCAATTATTATGAAATCTACAATGCCTCTGAGGGATTTTTCGCGATACAAGACCGAAACAATGCAGATGATCTTTTGTTGATGTTGGATTATGGCATCTTTTATGAGTTCATTCCGATGGATCTATATGGTGAAGCCCAAGAAAATGCCATACCCCTTTGGGAAGTAAAAACAGGTGTCAACTACGCTATAATCATTACCACGAATTCAGGCTTGTGGCGCTATAAAATTGGCGATACGGTAAAGTTCACTTCGATTGATCCATATAGAATAAAGGTCACAGGGCGAACAAAACACCATATCAATGTTTTCGGTGAAGAATTGATTATTGAAAATGCTGAGGAAGCATTGAGAAACGTATGCAACAAAACGGGTGCCCAAATCAAAGACTATACTGCCGGACCCATATTTATGTCAGGTAAAGAAAAAGGCGCTCATGAATGGATCATAGAATTTAGAAAACCACCAGAAGAAATCGATTATTTTGTTGAGTTTCTTGATAATGCCCTAAAATCATTGAATTCAGATTATGAAGCCAAGCGGTACAACAACATCACATTGAAAATGCCCAAGGTGCATGTGGCTCGCGAGAATCTGTTTTATGACTGGCTCAAACAGAATGACAAATTAGGTGGTCAACATAAGATTCCGCGTTTATCAAATAAACGCGCCTATATCGAAGAACTTTTGAATATGAATACCTGACCATGACAGCAGTTTTCAATTTTTTAATGATAGCTGGTGCTATACAAGGCTTTATTTTTAATATAGCCACCTTTCTTTCAAGCAAAAAAATTGAAAGGCCCATTCTATTTCTTAATCTATTGGTCTTTTTTATTTCAATGAACAATTTGCAATCTTGGTTTATTGAAAAAGAATTTTTGTCTTCCTACATTCCTTTTCATGATTTTACCATACCCTGGTATGTGTTGATTGCCCCGATGTTTTATGCATTTTTGGTTCATTATCTCGAAATAGAAGAAAAAAGATTTTCATTCATCAAAGTTTCCTTTCTTATCTTTTTTATCGAATTGTTGGCACGAACAATTGTTGCGTACCAAGTTAAAAGTGGGTTCTGGCCTGACTTTTATTTGGCCAATTATACCAATGTCGAAGATTTAGTGACTTTTTCATTTTCGCTCTTCCTTTTTTATAAGGGTATTCAAATTGTATTTTTTAAATACAATTTATACAAGCGAATATTGTCTTATGATGATTTGAGGTGGCTAAAATGGTTTTTTTATTTAGGGGGCGGTGTTTTCGTACTTTGGTTGGTCTCTATAATATTCAATAGTACTGGTTGGGTTCAAAAACCTTACAGTTATTACCCATTGCGGTTAGGTTCCTCTCTTTTGATTTATTGGATTGGCTATCAGGGTTTCTTTAGATATGTTGTTTTAAAGGATAGAA
>CAYSPL010000044.1:0-15096 GCA_964432915.1 uncultured Maribacter sp. | reverse complement strand
TGCATCCAACGAAAAAACCATTTCGCAATTGGATTTGTAAATAACTTTTTCATACGCTTATAGCCTTTATCGTGTGGGCCTAAACCGTCCCCATGGCCAATAAAAAAAGAAGTGCCATTGATGTTGTATTGTTGTGGTTTATGAGACACTGAAATATTTAATTCTTCTTCAAAATAGCCGTTCATCCATAGATCATGGTTGCCCACGAAATAATATATGGGGACACCTGAATCAGAAATTTCAGCTAATTTGCCCAGCGTTCGGGTAAAGCCTTTGGGCACAACGGTTTTGTATTCAAACCAAAAATCAAAAAGATCGCCCAGAAGAATAATCGCAGCAGCATCTTGCTTGATCTCATCAAGCCAGGCCACAAATTTTCTCTCACGGGGGGCACTATCTTTTTTTGTCGGGGCACCCAAGTGATTGTCACTGGCGAAATAGACTTTTTTGCCCTGCGGAATGTTGATGGTTATCATTATTAGCGTAAATATATGAAAAAGCCTCATCCAAAGCTTTCCGCAAAGAAATGAATAGAGGGAACGATATATTCTCCGCCTTTGGGGGAGTTAGAGGGGACTGTTATCTGAAGCGTACCACTCTGCAAATGAGGTTTCGGTTTCTTGCAGTTTGAGTGAATGCAATTTGATTTCTTTGGGCAAGCGTGAGTTTATTTTTGCCGCAAAGTCAATGACCATATTCTCGCTTGTGGGTTGATAGTCCGCCAGTATAACCTTGTGACCTCGTTGGGTCAATTCATTGGCAAGATCCACATGAGGGGTGTTTTTATTGAAAACAGTGGCATGATCGAATTTAGTCACAATCTCCTCTTTCACAATGCGTTTCAAATCGCCAAAATCAATGACCATACCCAATTTCACATGTGACGTGTCTTCAATCGGATTTCCAATGACCGTTACAGATAATTTGTAACTATGCCCGTGAACATTTCTGCACTTGCCATCATAACCGTAAAGGGCATGTCCGGTCTCAAAGTTGAATTGCTTGGTAATTCTGATGCTACTCATTTTAATTGCTTGAGTCGCAAAGGTAGGAATTCTTACTGCGAATTGATTTCGCTGATGTTCGGTTTTTCAACGCTTAAATTTACGCTTGGCACGAACTCGATTTACAAGATATATGATAAGAACAAATAGTACCGCTACAGGGAAAATAAGGTCGCCGTTCAGGAAATCAAGAATTTTCATAGGTAAAGAGTTAGACCATCAAAACGTAAAAACCAATACCTTATTATTTTTTGAACTTTGACAAGGCATTTTTGGTAAATTCAGATAACGCCAATTCGCCCGTAATTGCTGCTCGTTCAATCAATAGCGTATTCCAATGCTCGGTGTTTTTCCAAAGAACTTTTTTCCATGCTGAAAGGGCTTCCGGATTGTATGCGGCTAATTTTTCCGCAAAGAATTCCAATTCATCATCCAATTCCTTCATACTATCGAAGACCCTTGAGTAGAGTCCTTTTTCTTTGGCCCAATAGGCGTTTTTCCACGCTGCGGGTGAAAGGGAAAGTTCGGCTATTGCCGCAGTTCCTATTTTGCGCTCCACGGCGGGTTCAATAACCAGCGGAGCGATGCCAATGGTCAACTCAGACAATCTGATGGAAGCATCAACAGAGGCGAAAACATAATCACAGGCTGAGGCCAAGCCTACTCCGCCACCCACGGTTTTACCCTGAACACGCCCTATGATGACCTTTTTACAGGAACGCATGGCATTTATGACATGGGCGAAACCGCTAAAAAACAGCTTGCCCTCTTCAAGATTTGAAACCCCTATTAATTCATCAAAAGAAGCCCCAGCACAAAAGGCACGATCTCCTTCAGATTTTAAAATGATCACATTGATTTCTGAATTTTCAGAGAGCTTCTGAAACTCAGAGGCCAATCGGTCTAGAAGCTCAGTGACAAATGAATTACTCGCCGGATGCCCAAATTCAATAGTTGCTACACCACCTTTAATACTCGTATAAAGACTTCCGTTTTCTCGATTTGTGCCCATGAATGATTGTTTTGGCCAAAATTACGTGTTTTGTAACAAGGGTCGAAACTTTGCACGAAACTTCCACACCAGTGCCAACCCGCGAATGAGCATCCATACGGTAAAGGCAATCCAAATACCATAGAACCCCCAGTTAAAATACTTCCCGATATAGAGTATTGGAACAAAGCCCAAGAAGGTGGCCGAAAGAAGCGTGTTTCTGAGATATTTCATTTCACCCAGACCTTTGAATAGTCCATCTAAAACAAACGCCATGGTATTCATCGGCAAACCAAGAATGACAATAAAAAAGATGGCGTAAAAAGTTTCAAGCACAATCTTTTCGTTGGAAAACAACCTTCCAATCGGGTCATGAAAAATGAAACCGATAGCCACAAGAATAAGGCTGACCGCGACACCATAACACATGATTTTTTTGGCCAAGAGCCAAAGCCCGTTGTAATTTTTGGCCCCCAAAAGACGACCTCCCATAATATTTCCGGCTGCGCCATACCCATCAATAAAAAAGGCCGAAAAGAGCCAGATGTTGATGGCAATGGTATGTGCGCCTATATATTGATCGCCTAAGGCCGTTGCCTCTCGAACCGCTAAAATCAAAGCGGTGTTCAGGGCAATTGCGCGAACAAAAAGATTTAAACTCATTACCACAAGCCTACCTAATTCATGGTGCACAGGAAATATGAGTTTCAAGCTGATGTTCGTTTTTGTCACCAATAGAACAAAGGCCATGATGGCCATCACACCTTGTGAAATCAGGCTCGCCCAAGCGGCACCATCAAGATACATGGCATTGATAACACCTTCAATACCATAGACCAAAACAAAATCGAGTACAACATTCAAAACGGCACCCACAATGGCAATCATCATGGGCCAATACGTATTTTGAAGCCCCCGAAAAATACCCATTACGGCAAATACAAAGAGTGTGAGTGGAAACCCCCAAACCCTGATGGAATAATAAGAAACACAGTATTGCAGAATTTTACCGGATGCATTGAGCAGCTTGAAAATATCTTCCACAATGAAAATGGTGGAGAGTAGTATGATGATACTTAGTCCAATATTCAGATAGATGGCTTGGGCCGGAAGTGTCTTTACGGACTCAATTTTTCCGGCACCCAAATACTGCGAGATAATTGCCGAAATGGCGCTACGGGTCTGACCTAATATCCAAATGAGCATCGATAAAAAAGAACCTACAATGCCCGCTGCGGCCAATGATTCCAAACCATCAACAGGAATGTTGCCAACTATTGCGGTATCGGTAATCGACAGCAGTGGTTCTGCGATACCAGCAATGGTGGCCGGAATGGCCAATTTATTGATGGACTTGAAATTGATGGGCGTTTCTTGAACTTTCATTTTTAAAAAACAAGTTCGTAACAATGAAAGGGATGCTCACTTTGCTTGGGGTAAAATATGTCTTCCAAACGCCGGTAACCCCTTTTTTCATAAAACAATTGATTGCGCTTGTTTTGACTGAAAGTGTCCAGTCGAACAGATTCAAAACCTTGGTCTTTTGCATGATTTTCAGCAAAGTCCATCAGTTGTTGGGCATACCCCTTGCCTTGTTCAGAGGGTTTTATGGCCAATCGATGTATGTAGATATTTTTGGTGCCTGGTGTTAGCCATTCAACGGGTTTATATTCCTCATCAATCAAAGTTGAAATGACTATCGTACCTATGATTTTTTGATTCATTTCAAGAACATGGAGTTCTTTTCTTTCAATATCATTCTTAAAGGCTTTGGCGGCCGGGTAATGTTCGTTCCATTGATAAATTCCTTTGGAAATCATGTGCTCGGCACAAGCCTTTGAAATAGCGATAATGTCGGGTATTTCCGATATCTTTGCACGTCGTATCATTTTTGCACTACTTTGACCTGTAAATTTAAAGTAATAAATAATATTAGTTAACAATGAAAAACATTCTAGTTCCAATTGGTGGGTCTAACATGGGAGAGACCATTCAGTACGCCGTTGATTTTGCCGTTGAGTTTTCAGCAGATATCTATGTTATGGAAGTTTTCAATGTATCAACAAAGGCAGGAAATTTGCGAAATGTGGTTGAAAAAATAAAAGAGAGCAGTAAAGACAGGGTCAAGCAGTTGATTGATAAAGTTGACGACAAAAACATTTCGATAAAAATGGTCACGTTCAAAGGTAATCTTATTGATGGAATTAGGGAGATAGACCAAGAGTTGGGCATTGATTTGATAATTATTTCACCCAGAAGTAATGCCATTGAAGAAGAATTGTACCTCGGAAATACCACGGGAAGAATAATCAAACAAACCACAATACCCACTCTGATTGTGCCTAAGGGAACTGTTTTCAAGCCTTTTAAAACCATTTTGACTGCTTTTAAATCGGGTGTTTTAAAGAAAAAGAAGGTGTTGAATCAATTGGTTTCCATCAAGGAAAAGTTCAATGCTACCCTAAGTCTGTTATTGGTCAAAACACCGGGTTACGAAAAAGATGATTTAAAGGTAAACCCTTCACTTATGGATATGAGCAGTCAGCTGACCATAACCGAAAACGCTACGACATATCAAGGAGTTTTAGAGCACTTTCAATCGCATCAGCCTGATTTGCTTTGTGTTTTTCGAAGAAAAAGAGGATTTTTTAAAAAACTTTGGGAAAAGAACACGATTTTAAAGTCAGAGTTTTTCGTCAAAATTCCGGTTTTGATTTTAGGGGTTAAAAAGAGTTAGAATTACTGGCACCTCAATTTTGATAGCTAAACTAAAAGTATTTTCTTTGCCGCAGCCTTAAGGGGGATTAGCTCAGCTGGCTAGAGCGCTTGCCTGGCAGGCAAGAGGTCACCGGTTCGACTCCGGTATTCTCCACATAAAAAACCCTTTCTATAAAAGTTAGGGTTTTTTTGTTTGTTATGAATTTCAAAAAAGATATCATGAAAGATTTAAAAAATAAGGTGGCCTACATTACGGGTGGATCAAAGGGTATTGGATACGGGGTTGCCACAAGACTAATTGCCACAGGAATGAAAGTCGCCATTAGTGGAAGAACCTTAAAAACCGTAAAAAATGCAGCGGAATACCTAGGCAATGAAGATACGGTCTTGGCATTGGAATCTGATGTGACCAATCTTCAAGACGAAAAAAAAGCCGTTGAAAAGATACTTGAGAAATGGGGTCAGGTTGATGTTATTCTGGCCAATGCAGGTGTTGGACATTTTGCACCCGTTGATGAGCTGTCAGAAACACAATGGAGCCAAATGATCGATACCAATTTGAACGGTGTGTTCAATACCTTGAAGGCTTCCGTTGAAGCCCTCAAAAAATCGAAAGGGTATTATATTACTTTAGCTAGTTTGGCAGGGACTAATTTCTTTGCTTCTGGTGCGGGGTACAATGCCACAAAATTCGGAGTTGTTGGGTTTACGCAGGCTGTCATGCTCGATTTAAGAAAATATGATGTTAAGGTTTCCACTATAATGCCGGGATCGGTATCTACCAACTTCAACAATAATGAACCCTCTGAAAAAGATGCCTGGAAAATTCAACCGGAAGACATAGGCGAACTGGTTCTGGACTTGCTTAAAATGAACCCTAGAACATTGCCAAGTAAGATTGAAGTGAGGCCCCTGCGCCCTGATTTGAGACCGAAATAGTTAAACTTCCTTTTCAATAAAGGGTTTTTTCTGGTCACAAATTTCATGTATCAAAGAATATAATACCTCTTTGAATTCAACTAAGGTGGCAGGGCTTATTTTAGGTTCTTTGGTGGCACCTCTACCGTGTTTGTCTTTGGTGGTGAAAGAAAGAAGGCCGGCACTTATATTCTTGAATGATATGATACCTGCCTCAAAAGGCGAAGAGGTATGAGATTCATAGAGCAGTGAGTAACACAACAATTGAAATGCCTTGCTATAATCATAATTCATCAAATCTTCTTGAAAGTCCACAATTCCTAGTTTGTTCTCTTCCACTTTTCCGGTTTTGTAATCAATAATTCGAATTACGCCGTCTTTCATGTCAATCCGGTCTAATTTGCCTTTTAAATTTACCGGAAAGTCCAATCCAGGCACATTCAATTCAAGCGTCATTTTCTTTTCTAGGGCAAGTATCTTGATTTCATGTTTTTGCGTTTCCTTGATTTCATTTTCAATGAAATTTTCCAGGTATCGAATGATTACATTGAAAGCTATGAGGTTCTTTCCCTTAGTTATATCACTTCCTTTGTAACTTATTGAAAATTGGTTTTTTACAACGGCATTGATTTTAGGTTTAAGCGCTTTTAGATTTGCTTTGGTAAGCTGTTTATCAATCAATGGTTTGTACAATTCTTCGAGTGCATCATGCAGTATCGTTCCGAAGGTATTTGCGGCGACGGTCTCTTCAACCTCCATTACATTATCAATTCCTAAAAGAACTCTTTTATAGAAATCAATCGGATTGCGAATATAAGTTGTCAAAGTGGTAGGTGAGAAGCCATCTTTGGAATGTGCTTTAATCAAATCTATCAAAGCATTTTCTTTTTCTATGGTTTCCAAATATTGTTTGTTGGGAATCAATGCAGGGGCCGCAATTTTGTGTTTGATTTCTCCGGAAATATTGGAATCGGTCAAAAGCTGCGTGATCAATCGGCTTTTTTCACCGCCTTCTAAAACATCTGGCTCAGTGTTGTAGATGATATGTATGTTTTTGGCACGTTGCAAAAGCCGATAAAAGTGATATGTGTACACAGCATCTTTCTCTTTGTAAGTAGGAAGGCCAAAACCTTTTTTGAGATCAAAAGGTATGAATGAGTTGTTTGTTTTTCCAGAGGGTAAAATACCCTCATTCACTGAAGTGATGATAACGGTTTCAAAATCCAGGTTGCGACTTTCGAGCATTCCCATGATTTGTAAGCCTTCAAGGGGATCGCCTTCAAAGTTTACGGTTTCAGAGGACAACAACTCATTATACAGGCCTTGAAACGTTTTTAAATCATTTATGAAGTCATGTTGCTGTGCCATTTCGGCCAACTGTTCGAATAATGCATTAAAACGATAGAGATATTCAATGGCAAGTGGATCGTTTTTTGCAGCAAACTTTGTTCGCATAGCGATAATAATAGCTTGACATTTCTCAATAAAGGCAATGGGAGATAAAGGATTTTTGGAGAAGAGCAATGATATTTGGGTTTCCGAATTTAGTATGGATTCCAATATATCGGGAGTGATATACGTAAGATTGCGATGTTTTATGTATTCATCTAAAATGGTAAAATAATCCTCTTCATGGTCATTAAACAATTCTTTGGCATAAGGATGCCCGAGAACGGCGAGCATGTTTTTATAATACCACCCTTGTGATTCGTTTTGAAGGTACAGGGTTATCAATTGAGAGAAAAAATCAGCCAGTGGGGTTTTTTGAAGCGCATACCCCATGGTAATATTAACCGCCTCAATTGAGGGGGGAATGGAATTCAAAACGGGGTTGAGTAATGATTCATCAGCCAAAATCACAGCTGTGCTTTTGATGTTTTCAGGATGCTTATCTTGAATCACAGTTAATAATTCCCCCACATATTTTGCCTGAGCCACGTATTTTGGAACACCTGTGATTTCAATATTCTTGTTCTTACCATAGTTTGAACTGACACCTTTAAGGTCATCAGATTTCAAAAACGGCCATGAGTTTTTATGCTCGCGAATAAAGTAACCCGCATCATGAACGGCATCCTCTAAAAATGTAGTGTCGATATCCCAATAAATAGCGGCATTACCCGCCTTAAGAATTTTTTGGACAATCTGACTTTCCGCATTGTTAAGTGCGTTAAAACCAAGAAAGATGTGTCTCTTATTGGAGTTTTTTTTAAGATACTTTTCGAAATCTTGAGTGGCTTTTCTATAAACCAAACCTTGATGACCAAGACCTTTTTCCAACAATTGGTTATTGAAATTTGAATATAAAGCTGAGAGTGAATTCCAAAAATCAAGATACCCTTGCATTAATTTTGTTCGCTTGGCCTCAACCGACCAGTGGGTTAACTCTTGTATTGCTGCCAAATTTGAAAATATCTTTTCGGCATCGACCAGATAACGGTCTATTTCATTAAAATCTTGAAGTACTGTTTGACCCCATTTCGAAAAATCAAGAAAGGCATCTTTGTTGTCTTCAAAGGTCTTTTGATACACCTTGAAGAGTTCAAATAGTTGTTGCGTATTGTCCGCATATTTGAGGCCGGAAAGGGCTTCTATAAAAACCTCTATGCTGTATATTTCAGGAGAGAATGTTGTTTTACGCGCTTTGTTTGCAATTAGATTTCTTAAAAATGAACCGGCTCGCTTACTCGGCAATACGAACACCATATCGGAAATGGGAGATTCCTTTTCAAGTTCTTCCTGCAGTACGTCTTCGAGAAAACTTTGCATTTTTAAAAATAAAAAAAGCTCCGCATTTGCGGAGCTTTTCATTATGATTGAATTTTAAATCACTTACTTGATCAAGTTGATTTCAACTCTTCTGTTTTGCTTTCTGCCTGCTCTTGTGTTGTTAGGAGCAATTGGATTGCTTTCACCATAACCAGCTGCAGTCAATCTGTCTGCGCCAATACCGCCTTCAGAAATCAAGAAATCTCTAACAGCATTTGCTCTTGACTCAGAAAGTCTTTGATTACTGTCTTCAGGACCTTGGCTATCAGTGTGGCCGTCAATTGAGAATCTTGCATTTGGATATTCACCTAAAATTCTGATGATATCAACCATAACTGCTGTAGATTCAGCCTTGATAGAAGCCTTACCTGAGTCGAACAAAATTGTTTTGGCATAATCATTTAATTGCTTTTGAACCTCTGCGGTAACCTCAGGACAACCTTTGTTCGCCACCGTACCTACAACATCAGGACAAGTATCGTCTTTATCTAATACACCATCACCATCTTTGTCAGGCCATGGACATCCTTTGTTTTCCGCCGGACCAGCTTCTGCAGGACAATCATCATCTTTGTCTGCAACGCCATCACCGTCTCCATCAGGGCAACCAGCCATGCTAGCGATACCAGCTTCATTAGGACATGCATCATCTTTATCAGCTACACCGTCACCGTCGCCATCAGGGCAACCGTTCATTTCTTTGGTTCCGGCAGCATTAGGACAAGCATCTTTGCTATCTTCAATTCCATCGCCATCAGCATCAGGACAACCATTGAAAGCCTCTAAACCAGCAACTTCAGGACAAGCATCATCTCTATCATAAATACCATCGTCGTCAGTATCAGTACCACCAAATTTAATGGCAAGACCAGCAAGATGTTGCCAGTGTGTTACACCATAATCTTCAAAAGCGTGCTTGTAGGTCATTTGAAGCGTAAGTCCGAAATTGTCAGAAAACCAATAGTTTGCACCAAGACCAGCATTCGCTGTACCCGCTCCTATTCCGTCAACCCAAGTGTACCCACCACCTATTTCTAGAAATGGATCCAATTTGGTTTCTTTCAAAAGGTTATATTTAATGGTACCATCAATGGCATAGTGAGCCAAATCATCAACTCTAGTATCGCCTAATTTAGATATTCTATTTAAAGAACCTCTAGCGCCAACAGAGAATCCGTCACCGACAGATTTTGAAACCCCAAAATATGAAAACGAAGGGATGATATTCCAGTGGTCGTTAACATTGAAAAGTTCATTTCCGAAAGAACTCACATCCCCAGTGGGATATACGTCTATGGCATTGGTACCGAAACTTACTTGCCAAGGATTGTTTTCGTCTTGAGCTTGTATGTTATTGAAGCCTACGAAAATAAGGGCTACAATCAATAATTTGCTAAGATGTTTCATGTTAAAATTTTTAAGTTTAAGTGTTATTTAAGCGCAAATGTAAGTTGTTAAATATTATTAACAAAATCAATGTCTTATTTTTTTTGGCGCATTTCATAGAACAAAAACGGCATTTAAACGATCTTTAGCTGTTTGCCCACATCAATAAATGCGGCAATCGCCCGATCCAAATGTTCATAGGTATGCCCTGCAGAAAGCTGTACTCTAATTCTAGCCTTACCCTTTGGCACTACTGGATAAAAGAAACCAATGACATAGATGCCTTTTTCCAACAGCATATTGGCCATTTGTTGGGCAAGCTTGGCATCATAAAGCATCACAGGTACTATGGCTGAATCACCATCGATGATGTCAAAACCAACTTCCATCATACCTTTTTTAAAGTAGGCCGTGTTTTTTTCCAATTGATCCCGTAGTGAAGTATCATTCTTCAACATGTCAAAGACCTTGATTGAAGCACCCACTATGGCAGGAGCCAAGGAATTTGAAAACAGGTATGGTCTAGAACGTTGCCTTAAAATCTCAATGATTTCCTTCTTTCCCGTAGTATAACCACCCATAGCACCTCCAAGGGCTTTGCCCAAAGTACCAGTGATAATGTCAATACGGCCCATGACACCTTTCTCTTCAAGCGTTCCTCGTCCGGTATGGCCTATGAAACCTGCTGCATGGCATTCATCAATCATGACCAAAGCATCGTACTTATCTGCAAGATCACAAATGTCATCGAGGGGAGCCACCAGTCCATCCATAGAGAAAACACCATCGGTAACTATGATTTTAAACCTCGAGCCATCTGAGTCTGCTTTTTTCAGCTGCTGTTCAAGATCGACCATGTCATTATTTTGGTAACGGTAACGTTTCGCCTTGCAAAGCCTTACGCCATCAATAATGGATGCATGGTTCAGTGAATCTGAAATAATCGCATCATCTGTAGTAAGCAGTGGTTCAAAAACACCACCGTTTGCGTCAAAAGCGGCGGCATATAGAATGGTATCTTCAGTGCCGTAGAAGTCGGCAATCTTTTTTTCTAACTCTTTGTGAATGTCTTGAGTGCCACAGATAAAACGAACTGATGACATTCCGAAGCCATGGGTGTCCATAGTGTCTTTTGCGGCTTGAATCACATCAGGGTGCGATGACAAACCCAAATAGTTGTTGGCACAAAAATTCAAAACTTCTTGGCCTGTTGAAATTTTAATCGACGCACCTTGAGGAGAAGTGATGATGCGCTCTTCCTTGTATAATCCGTCTTCTCGTATTTGATCTAGTTCTTTTTGAAGGTGCTGTTTTATTTTTCCGTACATATTACTTTTTTCTATACCAATACTGGCTTGATTTCTTCGTTGACATAAACAATGATCTTATTTTCAATTTCATACCCCATATCTTGCAAGGCGTCCGCGTAGGCATATATTTGTTCTTTGTACCTTGAGTCTTTCTTACCTGTTTTATAGTCAATAATGGAGGCCTTATTCGCTTTTATCGCTATTCGATCTGGGCGTAGAATTGTACCGTTTTCTGTAATGATATCCTTTTCATTAAAGACTGCCATATCGGCGTGAAAATATTTTCGTAGTTCAGGGTGGTTTATGATTTGTAAAATGGCCACTTTGGTTGGGTCAATTTCATCTTTGTTGATTTCTCCTGCTTTAAGTGCTTTATCTAAAGCAGTGTCAACTTCATCATGGGTTTTAATGAGGCCCATAATATAATGTATCAAATTGCCTTGTGAAATGGCCCTTCCTCTTTCCGTATCCCATGTTAAATTTGATTGCGCAATAATTTTAAAACTTGGACGGTCTTTGTAGGTATACTGATAGGGTATTTTTTCCAGTTCATTCAAAATCAATTGCGATTCGTTTTTAGGAAGTTTCCCAAAAGAGTATTGATTTTGATGGTCGTTCCATATTCCTTTTTCCTTTAGGTAATGGATAAAAAGACCAGAGTACAAGTTCATCTTATGGGCCCCTTTTGCGGTCAAATCTTTCTTGGTTATAATATACAGGGCCTTTACCGCTCTTGTTAAAGCAACATATAGAACATTGAAAGCGTCAAGTTCTGATTTGTGATGTTCTTCATCATATAATGCCTTGGCTATCAATGAATACTCCTCTACTTCTTGTTTTTTGGTTATTATCATTTCTTCAAAACCCATGAAGTCATTGGAATTGACCGGCAGCCACAATTTTGTATCTATTTCTTTGTGAATATTGGAATTGGCGAAGGGGTAGATTAACACATCAAACTCAAGACCTTTGGACTTATGTACGGTCATGATTTGAACGGCATTGATACCTTCAGGTGATGTGATACTTAGTTTGTCACTTTTCTTCTCCCAATAGTTCAAAAATGGCAATGTACCCCCTCCTTCTTTTTGTTCTACTTCAACAATCACATCCATAAAAAAATTGATATGAGCGTCAGACTTGGGTGCCAGGTCAAATGTTTTTATGGCAAATTCAACCAAATCATAGACCGATGTCGTTCTTAGTTTTTCCAAATTAAAATGGTAATCATCTTTTAATAAATCAATGGGGTTTGAAAGATGATCTGCTATGAAATCATGTTTATTTTTGTGGTTTGATGATAAAAAAGATAAAATTTCAAAGCTCAATTCTTTACTATTGACCTGGTCTGAAAGTTTCAATAAGTTGACCAAAAAACGCACTTTTGGGTTATTGACGAGCAAAAGACTCTCAGAAGATATAACCGGAACTTCATGTTGAGTCAAAAAATCGGCGACGAGAACACCTTCTTTATTACCACGAACCAAGACACATATGTCTCCAAAACCATAATTCTGGTTGACCACTTTTTGTATGGTGTCAAACACTTCTTGGCAATACTGATTATCGCCCAACTGCTTATTTTCAATATCCAAGAAGGTAAGTTCTACGAGTCCGTCTTTTTTGATTTTGACTTCTTGTTCAGTGCCTTTTTCAAACAGCGTACTGTAAATGTCATTTTGCAAAACACTGCTTGTTGAAGTGAAAAAAGCATTGTTGAACTTGACTATTTCCTCATGACTTCTGTAGTTTGCTGGTAGGGCTTCAACCGTCGGGTCGATCACAAACGGGTTTGCGGTCAGGTTCAATAAATTCAGAAACTGTTCGGCCTTACCGCCCCTCCATCGATAAATGGCTTGTTTGGCATCGCCTACCAAAAAAAGAGATCCACCATTGCTTGATAGGGCATTATCGATCAAAGGGCTAAGATTCTTCCACTGCATTTCAGAGGTATCTTGAAACTCGTCAATAAAATAATGACGGTATTTTTCTCCTAGTCTCTCGTAAATAAATGGGGCCGGTTGATCTTTGATTTCTTCTGAAATAATGGTATTGAAATCAGAAATATGCAATTGATTTCGAATTGCTTCAATGGCCTTTACTTCTTGCCGTATGGCATTTAGAACGGTAAGCGGAACAATATTTTTATAAATGTTTTGAAGCATTTTTCGCGCTAAAGTTCTTGCTTTTATTTCATTGAAAATAGAGATGAATTGTGAATGAAGACCGTCTAAAATACTTTTTATTCGACCATCACATTTGCTGCTGTACAACGGATTGACTTCAAAATTTTGTTTCCAACCGGCTTTAAAATCAATGGTCAAATTTTCTTTGGCGATTTTATCCAAGAACTTCGGAAAGTAACCCGAATTGAAATCGTTGAATTCCAATCTGTTTTCTTCAATTATGTGTAACCCTTCTCGCGCAAAAGAAACGATTTTTTTTTCATGATCCTCGATTTTCTTTTTTAGGCTTTTTTGAAGTTCAATGAAATCTGAGGTCTTTTTGTTCTCAATTTTTTTCAAATGGAACTGATTGGTTTCTTCAAAAAGCAACAGGCCTATCTTATTGAGATCAAAGGTAATGTCCCAGCTTTTGTTGTCATCGGCCTTTTCCAATGCAAATGCGATGAGAATATTGGTCAGTTCTTCATCGTTTCCTGCTTTGTTCAGAAGTTTTGATATGGCCTCATCAAGCAAAAGCTTCGTATCGAGCACAACATCAAAATTCTGAGGAAGTTTAAGGTCTTTGGCGAATGTGCGAATTAAGCGATGGGTGAACTTATCTATGGTTGAAATATCAAAAAAGGCATAATTGTGAAGAATGTCTTTGAGAGTGGCTCGCGCTCTTTGTCGAAGCTTCTCTGGCTCTATTTGCAGTTCAACTGTTATGTCATTGAACATGGGTAAATAAGAATCATGAACTGTAGGCTTGCTGAATTCAAAAAGACTATTGAGAATGCGACTTTTCATTTCATTTACCGCCTTATTGGTAAAGGTGATTGCCAATATTTTTCGATACCTTTTTTTATTTTGAAGAATGATCTTCAAATATTCCTTGGTAAGGGTATGCGTTTTACCCGACCCCGCTGAAGCATTGTAAATTTTGAAAGAGGTATTCAAAGTATAAAGTTTGTTGTTAGAGACTTAGCGGGTGTTCTTAACAAATAATTGGTATAATGTAAGTGTTAAAAACGTAAATTTGACAAACGGAATTAATTAATCTAAAAATACAACAATTATGTCTTTTGAATTACCAAAATTACCATATGCGTATGACGCATTGGAACCACATATTGATGCTAGAACAATGGAAATTCATCATACCAAACACCATAACGGCTACACCACTAAATTGAATAATGCCATTGCGGGGACTGATTTAGATGGAAAGTCAATTGAAGATATTTTAACCAACTTAGATATGTCTAACGGAGGTGTTCGAAATAATGGAGGTGGATTTTTTAACCACGCCCTCTTTTGGGAAATCTTATCGCCAAATGGTGGAGGCGAACCATCAGGAGAATTGGCAAATGCCATTAATGAGGCTTTTGGTTCGTTTGAGTCTTTCAAAGAAAAGTTCAGTGGTGCTGCCGGCACAAGATTTGGATCGGGTTGGGCTTGGTTATGTGTTCATGACGGAGGAAAGGTAGAAGTATGTTCTACCCCTAATCAAGACAATACGTTAATGCCCGACGTGGGTTGTGGAGGCCACCCCATTTTGGGTCTAGATGTTTGGGAACATGCCTACTATTTGAATTATCAAAATAGAAGACCTGATTATGTGAATGCTTTTTTCAATGTAATCAATTGGACCAAGGTCTCAGAACTTTACGAGAAGCATAAGTAAACGTTCTACTAGCTAAATAAAAAGTGCCCCTCTTGATTTAAAAGAGGGGCACTTTTTTTGGTTGAATTCCAAAAATAGAAAAGGGCGGAATAAGTATCCACCCTTTTCGTCCCAAATCTTACCATAAACTTAACCTACTTATGCTATGGCA
>CAYSPL010000043.1:10082-17870 GCA_964432915.1 uncultured Maribacter sp. | reverse complement strand
AACTAAAGTCACTAATCGGACTAAATAAAACGGAATTAAAACTGACTGAAATAAAGGAAAAAATAATTGGAAAAAAGCCAGCGTACAACAATGTATAACCGCAATTTATTCAATGTTTGTTATTTTGCTAATGGTGTTCATCGGTCGCTACGCTCTGGTCGGCGGATTCGACTATGCTTCGACTGCGCTCAGCACAGGCTAGAATCCACCCCGCCCGTACCGAACGGCACGTTCGGGCGTGGTCGGAATCGCTAAAGTCTGTGCTAAACCGAAAATTAACGCATATTAACCCGTAACTGACGGGTTATTCTCAGCCTTTAAGAAACAATCCCCATATCTCCTAAATCCAGCGGAATGGTCTTCCCTCCTTCTTTGATCGACTGGTAAATTGCTTCACAAATAATCATATCGCGTTTGCCCATTTCTCCGGGAGCTACATTTTTGCTTCCCGTTTTAATATGTCTCGCAAAATCATCCATCTGTATCATTTGCTGACTTTTATGGGGGAATTTGATTTCTTTTCCACCTGAGGTGCGCCCCGCCAAGGGTCCGTAACTATGACAAGGGTTCAGCTCCGCCCATCCCCTTTCAAAACTTACAAAAAGTCGGTTTGCATTGGCATTGTGGCTCGTGAACATGTGCCCTATTGCCCCATTCGGAAACTGCATTTGAGCGGTTATGCTTTCATCGGTATCCTTAAAATATTCAGGCCGGGTACTAAAATGTTGGGCCGAAACTGAAATGGGGTTTTGACCTACGCCGTAAATATTGCTTTGTATCGAATAGACGCCCATATTCAACAAGGCACCTCCGCCAGAGAGCGCATGGTTCAGCCGCCACTGATTGGGATTTCCTCTTGAGATATACCCAGCATCTGAAGAAACATATTGTACCGCTCCAAAATCCTTTTCACGCACCAACCTTTTGATTTCATTGGTATACGGATCTGATTGCATGCGATAGCCCACACTCAATTTGACCCCTGCTGTATGGCAAGCCTCAATAATGGCATCACATTCCGCAACGCTTACGGCCATGGGTTTTTCACAGATCACATGCTTACCGGCTTTGGCCGCCCGAATACAAAAATCAGCATGCATGCTATTGGGCAACACCACATAAACAATATCGATGGCATCATTCTCGGCGATGGAATCAAAGTTCTCATAATTGTACACATTGGCTTTGGGTATGTTGTACTTCGCCATCCATTCCTTTTCTTTGGCTGGAGTGCCTGTGACAATTCCCGCCAAATAACAATGTTCCGCATTGACCAAACCGGGAGCCAATTGTCCGCGGCTATAACTCCCCAGTCCCACTAATGCGATTCCTAGCTTTTCTCCTTTTTGTGCATTTCCCATACCACAGGCCACGGGCAGTCCGCTCAAAAGCGCTGTACCCGCAATACCTTGGGTCAATTTTTTATTGAAATTTCTTCTCGTGATACTTTTCATGGATTAAGATTCTGATTTCCCTTTAAAACTACGAAATATTAGTTTGATACTTTATAAAGTTTATTTGGTCTAGCCGTCATATCGAGCGGAGTCGAGGTGCGCGACCTAATAATTCAAATAGGCATAAAAGTAGTTCTCGACTGCGCTCGAACGAACAGTAGTAAGTCCTTTATAAAACTTGTACTTCAAACTCCTTTTCCCTACATTTAAACCACTACTAAATACAACTGAAAAATGAAAAAACGCATTCTCCTTCTGACCCTGACCATTTTTATAGTTCAATTTTCCAATTCCCAAAATAGAAAACTTCCTATTGATACCGTAGTGACCACACAGCATAGTGTGACCATCAATGGCACCCCAATTAATTATACCGCCAGAACAGGTACACAACCTGTTTGGGATGAAATGGGAGAACCCATTGCCGCATTACACTATACCTATTATACTAGAAATGGAGTTAAGAACAGGGCATCAAGACCCTTGTTGATCTCGTTCAATGGCGGACCGGGTTCAGGATCGGTTTGGATGCACTTGGCCTATACCGGTCCGCGTGTTTTAAAAATAGATGATGAAGGTTATCCGGTGCAGCCCTACGGTGTAAAACAAAATCCGTATTCGGTATTGGATGTTACGGATATTGTGTATGTGAACCCTGCGAATACGGGCTATAGTCGCACTATTCCTGAATCAGGCAAAGAGGTGGATCGCGATAAGTTCTTCGGAATCAATGCAGATATAAAATACTTGGCCGAATGGCTCAATACCTTTGTAACAAGAAATAACCGTTGGCGCTCGCCAAAATATATTGTTGGCGAAAGTTATGGAGGCACGCGTGTTATGGGGCTTTCATTGGCTTTACAAAATCAGCAATGGATGTACCTCAATGGCGTCATCATGGTTTCACCAGCAGATTATAAGGTCATTCGTGTGGGCGGACCTGTTTCGGATGCCATTAACCTGCCCTATTTCACAGCTGCGGCTTGGCATCACAAAGCCTTGCCCGAAGCATTGCAGAGCAAAGATTTGTTGGACATTCTGCCCGAATCGGAAGACTATGCAGTCAATACGTTGATTCCGGCATTGGCCAAAGGAGGTTACATTGGTGAAACGGAGAAGAATGCCGTGGCGGAAAAAATGGCCTATTATTCAGGACTTTCAAAAAAGGAGATCCTTGATTTAAATCTGGTGGTGCCCACGGGCTATTTTTGGAAAAACTTATTGAAAGACAGAGGGTATAATGTAGGTCGGTTGGATTCGCGATATTTAGGTATCGATCGGCAATTGGCGGGTATGCGACCTGATTATAGTGCAGAATTGACTTCATGGCTACACAGTTTCACGCCTGCAATTAATTATTATTTGCAAGAAGAATTAAAGTTTAAAACAGATATCAAATACAATATGTTCGGCCCTGTTCACCCTTGGAATAACGAGAATGACAATACACGAGACAATTTACGTCAGGCCATGGCACAGAACCCCTATTTGAATGTATTGGTGCAATCAGGTTATTATGATGGCGCAACAACTTATTTCAATGCGAAATATACCATGTGGCAAGTAGACCCAAGTGGTAAAATGAAAGACCGTTTTGACTTTAAAGGCTACCGATCAGGTCATATGATGTATTTACGAAGAGAAGATCTTCAAAATGCCAATAATGATATTCGAGACTTTATCAAACGTACACAGGCAAACGGAAAGAGTGCAAAGTATTAGTTTAAACTGTTGATTACTAATCATTTATACTAAATTCTGTAACAAAACCAACTGTTCCGCTACCCATAATAAAAGCATTAATTATGGGAGGAGAAGGTAGTATGGCATCGGCAATTTTATCATTAAAGCAGAATAGAGCTTTACTAAAAAAAAGAAAAATCAAGGATATTAAGCAGTTGCTATATGAGAATTCCGGTAAGACCCAATTGGAATTTAAGCAGGTTACTTCTGAAGAATTGGAAGTCATTAAAACAAAAATTAGAGAAGATGCCAAGAGTAGAATAAAAAAAGAAATTATAGTCTCTTTGGTTTTGACTATAGTTATTTTAGCACTTATTATTTACACTTTTGATTGGTTGGTCAATTTATAAATTAGCATTATGCTATGAAAGTCAAAGTAGCCCTTGTTCAAGAGAGTCCTGTTTTCTTTGATAAAGAAAAAACACTTCAAAAATTAGAGAACATCATTAAAGCGCAAGCTGCAAAAGGTAGTGATTTGATTGTTTTTCCTGAATCTTTTGTTCCTGGTTATCCCCGTGGATTTGATTTTGGAGCGAAAATAGGGAGTCGTTCTGATGAAGGCAGACAGTTGTATGCAGACTATGCCGCCAATAGCATTGACCTTGAAAGTGAAGACAAAACCCGGCTCGAAAGAATATCAAAAGAAAATAAGGTCTATTTGGTCATTGGGGCCACCGAAAAGCAAAATACCAACGGTAGTTTGTACTGCTCCATGATTTATATTTCCCCCTCAAGAGGAATGCTAGGTGTACATCGAAAAATAAAACCTACTGGCACCGAACGCCTTGTTTGGGCGGAGGCTGACGGAGAATCATTAGTGACATTTCAAACCAAAATCGGAAAGTTGGGTGGACTCATTTGCTGGGAGAATTATATGCCCATGGCCCGCATGAGTATGTATCTCAAGGGTGTTGAAATCTATATCGCACCTACTGCGGATTCTCGAGAAGAATGGACAGCCACCATGAAGCATATCGCCCTTGAGGGCCGCTGTTTTGTGTTGGGATGTAATCAATACTATACCAGATCAATGTATCCGCATAAATATGCTTCTTGTGTAGAAAATGAACCTGAAAATCTTTGTCCTGGGGGAAGTATTATCATTTCCCCCTTAGGTAAAGTCATTGCTGGCCCCCTATTCAATGAATCAGGAGTACTCACTGCCGAGTTGGATTTGGAAGATGTTTCCAAAAGCAAGCTCGATTTTGACGTCATCGGACATTATGCCCGAAATGATATCTTCAGCATGACCGTTCATAAACAGCCCGATATTAGAAGGGAATGAGTTAAAATAGCCTGATTGAACAGTCAATGAGACCCATAATTTTCCTATTTTTAAGGTGTACCAAATTGATTGACATGCAAAAAATCACGCTCCTTGTAATTGTATTACTTGTTGCCGTTAGCTGCGGGCAAACAGAAAAAGCCACAGAAGAAGTGAAAGAAGAAGTAAAAGACGAAAAAGTAGTGGATTGGCCTAATCTCGCTCATTTTCAGGAAGCAAATTCGAAATTGGCCGCACCTGCACCTGATGAAAATCGTGTGGTGTTTATGGGTAATTCCATCACTATTGGCTGGTTGAATTCCCGACCTATCTTCTTTGAAGGTAAGCCCTATGTGAATAGAGGTATTAGCGGTCAAACCACCCCACAAATGTTGCTGCGTTTTCGACAAGATGTGATTGACTTACATCCTGATGTGGTGGTCATTTTGGCAGGTATCAATGATATCGCTGGTAATACGGGTCCTTCAACTTTAGAAATGATTGCTGACAATATAAAAGGCATGGCTGAAATGGCCCATGCCAACGGAATTAAGGTAATTATCTCTTCTGTGCTTCCGGCTTATGATTTTCCTTGGAGCTCTGGAATGGAACCGGCCCCAAAAGTCAAAAAACTGAATGCGATGATGGAATCATACTGCAAGGAAAAGGGACATATTTATCTCGATTATTTTTCAGCAATGGTTGACGACCGTGGCGGTCTACCTAAAAAATATGCCAGTGATGAAGTGCATCCCACTATTGAAGGTTATAAAGTGATGGAACCCATGGTTGAAAAAGCCATTTCCCAAGCACTTCAAGATTAAACCCATCCTAAAAAACCTCATCTCATGGCAGCATCAAATTCGGCAACACACTATGATACCATTATCATAGGCTCTGGTGCTGGTGGTCTGTCAGCTACAATTTGTTTGTCAAGAGCGGGGCAAAAAGTTCTGGTACTAGAACAGCATGATGTGCCTGGTGGGTGGTGCCATAGTTTCTATCTCAACGGACATCGATTTACCCCAGGTGTTCATTATATAGGTCTCTGTGGTCAGGGTGAAGCCACCAATGATCTGTATCGCGGTTTGGAAATTGCCAATGATTTGGTCTTTTTTAGAATGAATCCTGATGCCTATGAGCATGTGCATATCGGCGAAGAACGATTTGATTTTCCGGCTACATTCGACACACTTGTAAACCGTCTTTCAGAACGCTTTCCTAAAGAAAAAAAGCGCATACATAAATACTTGAATCTCATACGCAAAGTAAGTGAGCAGTTGTATTCACTCCCCTATTTTGTAGGTTTTTGGGAAAAACTGACCATACCCTACCGTACCAGACATTTTGGTAAATATGGTCTTTTCAGTCTGCGTCGTGTGATTCGTTGGCATATCAAAGACCCATTGCTGAGAAATATTTTGAACATACAATGTGGCGATCATGGCGTACAACCTCGAAAAGCGGCCTTTCCGTTACATGCTGCCTTAATGACCCATTACTTTCAAGGGGGGTATTATCCTATGGGCGGCGGCGGTGCCTTGATTAAGGCCATGACCAAAGCCATTAAACGCTGTGATGGCGAAATCAAAACCAGTAGTCATGTCAAACGCATTTTGCTGGAAGGAAAAAAGCATAAAAAAGCGATTGGAGTTGAATTGGAAGACGGGCAACGATTCTTTGCTGAGCACATCATTTCAAATGCTGATGTGGGCATTACCTACAATGACTTGATAGGAAAAGAGAATCTGAGTGCCAAACTTCAGAAAAAACTTGAAAAAACCATTTATTCCTGTACTTCTTTGATGCTCTTCTTGACTGTGGATATGGATGTGCGCAAAGCGGGAATGGATTCTGGCAATATTTGGATGATGCCAGATATGGATCAAGATGCCTATTATGATAAGGCCATGTCACAAGATATTACCAAAGGGGAAGCATTTGAAGGTATGTTCATCAGCTGTACCACTTTGAAAGACCCCACTAGTTTTGACGGAAAACACCATTGTTTTGAGGTCATAACCTTTATTGATTACAAGGCATTTGAAAAATTCAAGGATGAAGATTTTGAACGATCTCCGACTTATTTGAAGTTTAAGGAAAAGCTTACCCAAAAAATGCTCAACGGACTTGAGAAGGCTTTGCCAGGCATCAAAAATCATATTGTACATCAAGAATTGGGCACTCCCATTACCAATGAATACTATATAAACACCACTAGAGGTAATGTTTATGGTACTGAGAAAAGTTTAAAACATATTGGTCCGTTTGCCTTCAAGGCAAAATCTGAAATTGAAAACTTATACCTCTGTGGTGCCAGCATATTGTCACACGGTGTTGCCGGTGCCAGCCATTCAGGTGTTAATACAGCGGCGCAAATTTTAGGTTGCCACCCAGATGAACTCAAAGAACCGCAAAAAGATCAGCATTTAAGAATATTTGAAGCCGAAGATGACACCGAATACCCTGATTGGATGCTGAAAAAAATGGAAGTCAAAAAAGCACGTTTGACTTCAAAGGAAAAAGTAATGGTTTGAACTTTCTATAGCAATTATTAGTAAATTCACATTGAAATGGCTCCATTTAAATAAATAAACAATTATGAAGAATCTCAGCCAAATGGAAAAAATAGGTTTAACTGCTATAGGCATTAGCCTCTTATTTCTAGTCATTGAAGCCTTTAAAATAGAAGCTTTATCGAGCATAACTCCCTATGGCAGTTATTTGTTCGCCATCGGTGTGGTATTATGGATTGCCGGTTTCTTCAAAAGAAAAGAGGCTGAAAAGAAAAGTGATGATTAACCCTTATAATATTCCAGCTTATGAAAAAATCACTCCTAATATTCACTGTTTTATTGTTTTTTTCCTGTGCTGAAAAAACTACGGAAGCAGAAGATATCGCCGCTATTACTGCAATCATAAAGGAGCAAGAAAAAGCATGGTCAAACCATGATTTGGAAGGGTTTATGCAAGGGTATTGGAAATCAGAAAAGCTGACCTATTATAGCCGAACGAAAATAAGTCAAGGTTGGCAAACTACCCTTGACAAATACAAAAAGGGCTACCCCACTCCCAAAGAAACTGGCACACTCAGTTTTCAATTGGACAATATCACTAAAATCAGTGATGATGCCTACTGGGTTATGGGTCAATACTTTTTAATACGAGAAGTAGGCGACGCCACTGGTACCTTTATGATTGTCTTCAAAAAAATCAATGGGGAGTGGAAAATTATTGGGGATTCTTCTTGTTAATCCCAACTAGGAGAAACAACCCCTTCCGTCCTCCTTCGTCGGACACCTTCCCCTTTCTGGGGAAGGAGCTTTT
>CAYSPL010000043.1:0-9982 GCA_964432915.1 uncultured Maribacter sp. | reverse complement strand
ACCCCTTCCGTCCTCCTTCGTCGGACACCTTCCCCTTTCTGGGGAAGGAGCTTTTTCTTGACAGGGTCAGAAGGGGTCTTACCAAAATCTCCTATTAGGATTAAAGGCATCAATGTTCATCGAAGGTTTTTCGTCATTGATGATTTCAGAAACCAATTTACCAGTAGCAGGACCCAAACTCCACCCCATCATAGCGTGGCCGGTTGCAAACGTCAAGTTATTGACTGTTGACGACCTACCAATATATGGCAAGCCATCAGGAGTAACAGGGCGCATTCCACTTTGGGCTTTTGACTTTTCTTCTGTGGTAATATCCAGTTCTGGGTAAAAGTTCTTTGCTCCATTGGCAATAGCCTCCACACGCTCTTTTCTAATTATGGCGTTGATTCCTGAAAACTCCATTGTACCAGCAAATCTGGTAAAACCATTCATTGGGGTAACCGCTATGCTCGATTCCATCAAAATAGCAGGCATCGTGATTCCAAGAGGTCGTTGTACATTTATCCGGTATCCTTTTCCTGCCTGCAGCGGCAGTTTGATGTTTAGCTTTTTGGAAAATTGACCACTCCATGAGCCAGTCGCAATAACAAATTCATTTCCAGAAATTGTTTCTTTAGAAGTTTTAATTTCTTTTATTTGATGACCGCTGAGAGTGACATCAAGCACTTCCTCTTCTGTCCGTATTTCTACTCCCGCAGATTTTAAATACCCTAAAAGTTTCGGCATAAACTCCGTTGGGGTCATGTGGCCATCACACTCATAATGAATAGCCCCATTTGCATTTATATTTATATTAGGCTCAATTTCAGACAGTTGAGACTTGTTCAGTTCTCTTACCTCCAACCCCAGAAAACTGGCTTTTTGAGCCACTTCCATTTCATGTTCAAAGGACTTATGTGTTTGGTACAACATCAAAAGTCCCTTTCGCTCCAATTGAAAATCCCCTAAATTGCCCGAAGCTTTTATGTCTTCAAACAAATTCCTACTCAAAATATTAATGTCTTTGATAACGGGAATCGCTTTTTCAACCTTCTCTTTAGTTGATGATTTTTTAAAATACCAGGTCCATTTGAAGAAATCCCAATCAAGTCTGGGTTTCATGTAAAACGGACTGGCCGAATTGAACATCCATTTAAGTCCTTGATTGATTTTGCCGGGAGATGCCAGCGGAATAATATGACTCGGAGTGATATAACCAGCATTTACAAAAGAAGCCCCAGAAGTAATATCGGACTTATCGATAACCGTTACCTGATGCCCTGCTTTTTGAATAAAATAGGCAGAACTCAAACCAACAATACCTCCACCTATGATTACCACCTTTTTGCCCATTCTAAATCACTTGAAAACCATATGCATAGGGATCATCATCATCGATACTGATCGTATTGTGACCATAGATTTTCGCCCAACCTTGAATACTGGGAATTATGGCCTTTTCGCCGTTCAGTGTGGTTTCGGCTTCTACCCTTCCAACAAAAGTGGAACCTATATAACTTTCATGCACAAATGCTTCCCTCACCTTAAGTTTTCCTTTCGCATACCATTGGGCCATACGCGCAGAAGTACCTGTACCACAGGGTGATCGGTCTATCGCTTTATCTCCATAAAAAACAGCATTCCGAGCTGTGGCCTTATCTGAAATAGGATCGCCCGTCCACAATATGTGACTTACATCCCGTATGGTTTCGTCTTCAGGGTGCACAAATTTATCGGGATACTTTTTATTGATTTTCACTCGGATTTCTTGACTGTACTGAATCAACTTGCCAGCTGAAAAATCCTGAATTCCTGAGAAATTCTCTTGAGAATCAACTATTGCATAATAATTACCTCCGTAGGAAACATCAAAAACCAATTCGCCCAATTCCGTACAATCAATGGTCAAATTAGAAGCGGCCAAATACGATTTTACATTCGTCAATTTTACCCAATCGACCTTGTTTCCCGTTTGTTGGTAATCAATCAACACCAACCCAGCGGGAGTTTCCATGCGCACTTTTCCAGGGGTTTTTGGATGTATCAAACCTTCTTCAATACCAATGGTTATAGCCCCTATGGTACCATGGCCGCACATGGGCAAACAACCACTTGTTTCAATAAAAAGAATTCCAAAGTCATTTTGTGGGTTTGCTGGGGGATAGAAAATACTACCGCTCATCATATCATGACCGCGCGGTTCAAACATCAATCCTTTTCGGATCCAATCATATTCGCTGAGAAAATGTTGGCGTTTTTCACTCATGGAGGCGCCTTTCAAATCAGGCCCTCCCTCCTTTACCACCCGAACAGGATTGCCGCAAGTATGACCATCAATACAAGTAAAAACACTACGCCCCATTTTTCGAATTTGCGATATATTGGTTGATACGATTTTCTAAAATGGCTAGGGTCACGGTACCTTGCTCTAAAATCACTTCATGAAACTCACGAATATCAAAGTCGCTCCCCAATTCGGTCTCGGCCTTTACCCGTAACTCGCGAATTTTCAATTCGCCAATTTTATAAGACAACGCTTGTCCTGGCCAAGAAATATAACGGTCTGTTTCAGTATTGACCTCGTGTAGCGAAAGAGCCGTATTTGATGCCATAAAATCCACTACCTGTTCTCGAGTCCATCCTTTGGCATGAATTCCGGTATCGACAACCAGACGGCAGGCGCGCCACATTTCATAGGTGAACTTTCCGAAGTGCTCGTAAGGTGTGGTGTACATGCCCATTTCCTCAGCTAAAAATTCAGTGTACAGTCCCCAGCCCTCACCGTAGGCTGATAAATAAGTGTTTTTTCTGAACTGTGGGATACTATCCCCCAACTCATTATTCAACGAACCCTGCAAATGATGACCTGGTACCGCTTCATGAACCGTCAAAGAAGGCAAGGTATATAAAGTTCGGCTGGGCAAATCATACGTATTGACCCAATAATAGCCCGGGTCAGTACTATTCTTATCAGTACCCACGTAGCGACCACCCGTATACTTGGGGGCGATTGCATCAGGTACGGGTGCCACCCCATAAGGTTTTCTTGGCAATGTTTTAAAGAATCTTGGCAATTGTTCATCAGCACGTTTGGCCATATCACGGGCAATCATCAATAATTCTTCTGGTGTTTTTGCATAGAATTGTTCATCAGTTCTGAGGAAGGTCAAAAAATCTTGAAAACTTCCTTTGAAGTCCAAATCTTTAATGATCTGTTGCATTTGGGCTTTGATACGGGCTACTTCTTTCAAGCCAATTTGATGAATATCCTCGGCCGTGTAAATGGTATCCGTGGTATAAAAATTTATTCTGTTTTGATAATACGCGGCACCTGCTGGAGTTTCAAATACACCGATACTGGTTCTTGTTTTAGGATAATATTCCTCCTCAAAAAATTGTTTTACCCGAACAAATTGAGGTGTTACGCTATTCTCAATGGCCTCTTTGGCGGCCTTCAGCGTTGAATCACGTTGGGAAATTGTCAAACCCTCAGGAAGATTCTTAAACGGAGAATAGTAAAAACTATCTGAATGATCTTCAACAATATGATCCTCATAGGTACTTTCGTAACCATTAAAAATTACCCTCGGTTGGGATACCCCTTTCTCTAAACCTTCTCGGATGTTGACCATATGCTGATCAATATAGGTGGGAATCGCATTCAACTTATTCAAGTACTTTTTGACCTGCTCATAATTTGTCAATGGGCGAACCATATAATTCAAACTACTATGAAAACCTGAGTCAGATAAAATTGGATTCAAATACCTTTCAAACTCATAAAAATCAATGATGTCTTGTAGGTTGAAGCTCAATAGTTCAAAAGAAATTCGGTCTGTTTCAGAAAGTGAATCGGTATCCAAATCATTGAGTTCATTCAATTTTTCTTTGGCAAAAGCAGCTTCCGAAGCATAAAATTCTTTTGTGAAAATCCCCAACGGAAATTCTTCATCATCATAGCCCTCATGGGCTTCATATGATTCAACAATTTGATGCAGCTTGTGGGTTGCCTCAGAGGTGTCTTCGGTTTTACATGCCGAGACACTTAAAAGAAAAACAAGTAAAAAAATCTGAAGTGATCTCATGAGCTACTTTTTAGATGGTTCTTCTTGTGAGCTCATTGTTCACAGACCTTACAATACCCAAAGGGTTTGCATTTTTCAACTCATTGGGCAACAAATCATCGGGCCAGTTTTGATAGCTGAATGGACGTACCCATCTTTTGATGGATTGTGTTCCGACGGCAGTGAATCTGCTATCTGTGGTTGCAGGATAGGGCCCGCCATGTTGCATCGAAGGGCACACCTCAACACCAGTTGGCACACCATTGAAAATGATACGCCCCACTCTATTTTGAAGAGAGGCAATCACGCTAGGATAATTTTTCAATTCGTGATTATCAGAAATTATGGTTCCTGTTAGTTGACCTTCTAAATTAGCAACTATTTGCTGTAATTCAGCAGCATCTTTACATTGCACCACCATTGAAAACGGTCCAAAAACCTCCTGATGCAATCTTGAATTCTTTAAAAATGTTTTTCCCTCAACGGTAACCACCGCCTGACGGGCATGGTTGACCGCAACCTCATCTCCATAGTCCGCTGCCACGACTAATCCTTCTTGACTGATGGCGGACTGCTTTTTGGATTCATAGGCTCCGATGATATTTGGATGGAGCATACAGGAGGGTTCGACCTTCACTATTTCTTCGGAAAGGGATTTTATAAAATGGGTCAGTTCCTCACTTTTCAATCCCAACAATAAACCCGGATTCGTGCAGAATTGTCCCGAGCCAACGGTTATGGAACCAGCATAGGTTTTCGCCAATTCATCAGCACGGTTATTCAATGCCTCAGGAAACATTATCACCGGGTTGATACTTCCCATTTCAGCAAATACAGGAATGGGCTCCTCGCGTTGGGCGGCCAAATCATAAAGCGCTCTTCCTCCTTTTATACTTCCCGTAAAACCAACGGCCTTGATATCAGGGTGCTGTACCAATTTTTGACCTACTTCTATTCCACTACTATTCAAATTAGAAAAAACACCATTGGGCATTCCTGTTTCCTCAGCAGCTTTGATAACGCAGGAAGCTACCATTTCGCCAGTACCGGCATGCATCGGATGCGATTTGACCAAAACCGGACATCCCGCGGCTAAGGCAGCTGCTGTATCGCCACCTGCTGTTGAAAATGCCAATGGAAAATTACTGGCACCGAAAACAACAACTGGCCCCAAAGGCACCATCATTTTTCGTAAATCCACTTTTGGCATCGGTTCTCTATCAGGAATGGCGGTATCAATGGTGGCATCGACCCATGACCCCTCGTCAACCAAGGCGGCAAAAGCCCTAAGTTGCCCAATTGTTCTGCCACGTTCGCCTTTTGCCCTACCCTCAGTCAAACCAGACTCTGAGCAATATACCTCAATTAAGGTATCATCCAACGCCAAAATATGATCAGCTATGGCATTTAAAAATGAGGCTTTTTCCTTTCCTGATTTCTGGTTATACGTGACATAGGCATCTGTTGCCAGAAAAGCCGCTTCATTTATTTCTTCAACGCTCGCCTCAACAAATTCATATTCATTTTCAATATTCAGTTTAGGATTGAATGTCTTATATGTTTTTGAGCCATTTGCTGACAATCGGTTTCCAATGTAGTTTTTTCCTGTAATCATGTTTTTTGAATTCTTTTTAAATGTGCTTCAAGGTCAACGGGTTTATAGACCACTGTTGTAGACACAGGGTATTTTTGCAATAACTTTTTAGGTCGAATGGGCCTTTTTGTAAAATTACCACCGCAATTGGGACAAACTTGGTTTAAGACCTCTTGAACACACGTTTCGCAAAACGTACACTCAAAAGTACAAATCATCGCATCAGTTGCGTCATGAGTCAAGGTTTTATTACAATTTTCACAACTAGGACGAATTTCCAACATTTACACCAAAGATTTATATTCTGGTAGTGTAGGTCTTGTTCTTAATCCGTCAGTAATTATTTTTTGAACACGCTCTCGTTCAGCTCCTTGTAGTGGTAAACGTGGCTCACGAACAAACTCGGTTCCAAGGCCTGTTCCTACTTCTGCCAATTTGATATTCTGTACCAATTGCGGACTTATATCCAATTCAAGCAATGGCATAAACCATCTATATATTTCAAGGGCCTCTTCAATTCTTCCCACTTTAACCAAATTACAAATGGCAACGGTTTCTTTTGGAAAAGCGCAAACCAGACCAGCAACCCAACCATCTGCACCAGCCGCTATACTTTCAAGTGCCAAAGTATCAACACCACAAAGAATGCTCAAACGATTGCCAAAACGATTTCGAATTCGAGTTACATTAGTTATATCTCTAGTCGATTCTTTTACCGCAGTAATGTTATCATGTTTAATTAACTCTTCGAACATATCAAGGGTTACCTCAATTTTATAATCCACAGGATTATTGTAAATCATGATGGGTAAATCAGTGCTGCTTGCAATGGTCTTGAAATACTGTACAGTTTCATAATCAGTTGACTTATAACGCATAGGTGGTAATGCCATTAAGCCATTGGCACCATATTGCTTGGCTTTTTGAGCAGCTTCAACAGCACCCTTAGTGGTTTGCTCAGCAATGTTGATAATGACATGAGCCTTATCTTGAACAATACGTACAGTTTCTTGAATCAGCACTCTTTTTTCATCATCAGTAAGTGTACTCGCTTCACCGAGTGTGCCACCTAAAACAATTCCGGTCACACCTGCATCAACCTGTGCTTTTATATTGGTCTCAAACATTGCCAAATCAAGCTGGTCATCAGCTGTGAATTTTGTAGTTACTGCTGGCATAACGCCTGTCCATTCTAATGTCATATATCGTATTTTATACTACAAAAATAGCGATTACCACAAGTGGCATGTTTACAAGATTTTATCTAATATTTGCACTATATTATCCATATTACATAAAAAATTGAATTAAATATTCTAATATTTGCACATAATGAAAGTAAGACCATTCCAAATATTGAAACTACTTGATGAAAATCTAATCATTCAAGAAGATATTACTAAAGGGTTTTACAATCACTTACATCAGCATAGTGAGATTCAGCTGAGTCTCATTATCAGGGGCAAGGGTAAGCTTGTGGTGGGAGATAGCGTTCATGCTTTCAATGATGGAGACTTTTTTGCGATTGGCCCTAACAGTCCTCATATTTTCAAACCTGAAAATAAAAATGCGAAAACCCATATGATTTCTGTTTTCTTTACCAAGCATACTTTTGGCAAAGATTTTTTTGCACTTTCTGATTTAAAAGAGGTTGTGGTTTTTTTTGATTTTGTTAAAGATGGCTTTCGGCCCACACAAGTTCAAGATAAAATAGTTCATTCAATGAAGCAATTGACAACTGCCACAAGATTATCTCGAATTGTCATCTTTTTGCAATTATTAAAAGATTTGTGTGATGTAGACAAAGTACCGCTAACACAATTTGTTTATCCAAAACAAACGGGAGTATTAGCCGGCGAACGATTGCAAATAGTTTTCGACTATGCGCTTCATAATTTTCAGGAAGAAATAAAACTCAAAACAATTGCCGATCTTGTGCACATGACTACCAATGCATTCTGTAAATTTTTCAAGCAACGTACAAACAAAACATTTTTTCAATTCTTGATAGCACTTCGAATTGAACATGCCCGTCAACTTCTAAATGACGAAAAAGAAATGTCAATCGCTGAAATATCAGAACGCTCGGGCTTTAGGTCAATTTCAAATTTCAATAGAAAATTCAAAGCCTTTGAAAAGACCATTCCGTCTAACTACAAAAAGAAAGGCTTAGGTAGGATCGAAAAGTAACCGAATTATTCTTTTTTAAGTCCGAATTTATTAATCGTTATCAATTATTCGGTTTCTATAATCTTCAGGTTCGCAATTCTAGTTTATTGGGCACCTCAAGATGATGTTGGGTTTTAAGACAAAAAGAGCTTAAGCGTTAACAAAGTGGTAAGGAATTTGGCTCCTATAAGCTATGTCTAATAATGAATTGAATTTAGCATAAAATCAGTTCAAGCAAGTGGTGTGAAATCGTCCATATTTTGAGTACTTTTAGAAAACTACAATTCAAGAAATACGAAAATGAAAAAAATCTTACTACTTGCATTGGGTTCGGCCCTATCATGCAATTCTTCACAGAAAACCATAACTGAAAAAACACCGTCTAATAAAGTGGCTGAACCTACTGAATATGCAGCCACTATTACCGAAGAGGACTTAAAGGAACACCTATACATTTATGCCTCTGATGAATTTGAAGGTCGTGAGACAGGAGAGCCAGGTCAGAAAAAGGCGGTTGCCTATTTAAAAGAACAATATGAAAAAATGGGTGTGGCAGCGGCAAAAGCAGATGGAGATTATTTTCAGAATGTACCCCTCGAAATGAAAAAACTGCCTACGGGCTCTGTAATGATTGAAAGTACCATTTTCGATGTGGGAGAAGCCATTTTGACATTTTCAACCCTAGAAGAATTAGTTGATGGCGTCGTGTATGCGGGTTATGGAATAGAAGATGAAGCCTATTCTGATTATAATGATTTAGACGTTACCGGAAAGTTGGTCTTGGTAAAAACAGGTGAGCCTATGAATGCCGATGGAACCTACGTTTTGACTGGTTCTGCTGAAAAATCAATGTGGGGTACGCTTCAAGCTCTTGGCAAAAGAATGGAAATAGCTGGAGACAAAGGTGCTAAAGGCGTCATTTATTATGATGAAGGTAATTTCGGAAGGTTCAAAAGTCGTTTTGATTATATGAAAAACAACGACAGCGGAAATGTCAGCCTAAAGAATGGATCGGCTGATGATTTTGCGGCACTTTACGTCAATGGGGATTTTGCCAAAGCGATTCTACCTGATATCGATTCAGATCACACGCCCAAGTCCATTGAAAAAAAGATGGAATTTAAGATAATGGGTGCAAGCGATCCTGTGATTTCAGAAAATGTGGCCGCTATAATCAAAGGGTCGGAAAAACCCAATGAGTATTTGGTCATTTCATCCCATCTAGATCATATTGGTGTGGAAGCTGATGGACAAATCAACAACGGCGCTGATGATGATGGATCGGGCACCGTGGCTATGTTGGAAATTGCACAAGCCTTTAAAAAGGCAGCTGATGCTGGCAATGGACCGAAAAGATCTATAGTTTTTTTGCATGTTACAGGTGAGGAAAAAGGTCTTTTGGGATCTCAATATTACACTGATATGGAGCCTATTTTTCCGCTTGAGAATACTGTGGCCAATTTAAATATTGATATGATCGGCCGTATTGATCCAAAAAGGAAGGGCGATCGAAATTATATCTATTTGATAGGCTCAGACAAGTTAAGTACAGAATTACATGAACTTTCTGAGACAGTGAACACGAAATACGCAAACATTGAATTGGACTATACCTATAATGAGGAAAATGACCCCAATCGTTTTTACTATCGTAGTGATCATTACAATTTCGCGAAGAACAATATTCCGATAATCTTTTATTTTAACGGTACACACGCTGATTACCATAAGCCCAGTGATACGGTAGAAAAAATCAATTATGATCTATTGCAAAATCGATCTCGATTGATTTTTCACACGGCTTGGGAGGTAGCGAATAGAGAAAGAAGAGTGATTGTTGACAAGGCCAGCGAATAAAACGGCAACTCATTAAATGAAAGAATCAAATTCTTTTATCAGCAGTTTGTCATTTCGAATGAGGCACGAAGAGAAATCCCATGATTTTGTCTGCATCATTATATTTCCCGCTATGTTTGAAATGACAAGCAGCGCATAAAAAGTTTATGGAAACTTCGGTACAGGCTTCTGACCCTACCTTTTTCATGGAAATAAAAAAAGTCCCGACATTTTACTGAAGGGACTTCGATCATTATTTTGGGTGGAAGACCGGGTTCGAACCGGCGACTTCTGGTACCACAAACCAGCGCTCTAACCAGCTGAGCTACAACCACCATTT
>CAYSPL010000042.1:10990-20312 GCA_964432915.1 uncultured Maribacter sp. | reverse complement strand
CAACTCGTTATATCCCCACCAAAATACACTTTTATTTGTTCATACGTCCAGATAACGAGACATTTGATGGCTTTTTACCGGAAACTCGAAAACGATCCACAGCAATGTCAAGCGGACTCCGAATACTTAAAAGATCCTTTTGGGCAACATGCGTATAGATCATCGTGGTCTCCGGTTTTGAATGACCCAATAATTCCTGCACATGCCGCAATCCTACGCCGTTTTCAATCAAATGAGTGGCATAAGAGTGTCGTAAAGTATGGGGTGTGACTTTTTTCTGTATTCCCGCACGTCGGCATGACCTTCCTAAAAATTTACGAATACTTGAGGCTGAATAGCGACCTCCGTTTTGCCCCTCAATAAAATAATGGGTTGGGGCATAGGTGTTCAAATAATTCTTTAATAAGGGTATGAAACTTTCTGCCAATACCGTATACCGATCTTTTCTGCCTTTCGAGTTCTCAATACGAATTTGTTGTCTGTTGATGTCTATATCACTTATTTTTAAGTTGAGGCATTCACCAATGCGTAAACCGGCTGAATACAGTAAGGCCAGTATGGCGCGATGTTTCAAGTTTCTCGTCACACGAATCAGCCAAATGACCTCTTCTTGACTCAATACCGTAGGCAAAGTTTGACTTCTTTTAGGGCGTTCAAGAAGTTCTCCCTCATAGGGCATCGTCATAAAAAGAGTAGAAAAGTGTTTCAGTGCACTGACCAATTGACGGTGGCTGCTGATACTGTATTGGCGCTCTTTGATAATTGATTCCACAAAAAACCTGAAATCTTCCTTTTCAAGCGATTTCAACGTTCTTTTTTTATGATAGTGTAAAAACTGCTTCACAAAACTTCCGTAAACCAATTGGGTTCGCTGACTTAACCGCATTCCCCTCAAATAATTCAAATAGCCATTGAAGCGTTGGGCATTGAGCCCTTCAAGCACTATATTGGAATCGCTGCCATTTGCCTTTTCGCCGGCATGATTTACGGTGGTGTTCTTTTTTGAATTTTTTAACTGGCGGTAATCGACATAACACTCAAAAGCTTGCAAATAGGTAATGAGCTGACTCGCGGCCATGTTCGAAAAAGGCAGTTGAAAGTACTGGTATTTTGAATTCCACGTAACACCCTTATGACTTTCAACATGCCTTTTAAGGCGTTCATTATATTGAAATCTAATGGTCAAAAACACAGGTATGGTATGGTGGGTCTTTCCTAAAACAACCTTGAACTTCTTCATCTCAAAATAGGGTTTATACGTTTAATCTAGTCTAAAAACTTATTTTAATAGTATGTTATACGTATATTAAACGAATAATATTTGAATAAAAAATATATGAATCCTGTTGAAATCAAAAAAGAATGTCTTTATTGCAGGCGAGAACTATCTGGTAGAGCTGACAAAAAATATTGTGATCAGCATTGTAAAAGTGCCTACCAATACCAAAAGTCCAAAGAAAATCCGCAATCATTCTATGTAAGGGTCGATAACCAGTTGAAGAAGAATCGAAAAGTACTCAAGGCGTACAATAAGGCGGGTAAAACCACAATTAGGGCAAGTGTGATAATCAAAGAAGGATTCAATCCATCTTTTTTCACCCATTATTGGAAAAGTCAAAAAGGTGATGTTTATCTATTTGCCTATGAATACGGATTTTTGAAAAAAAGCGAAAAAGGGGTCGATAAATATATCTTGGTCACCTGGCAAGCATATATGGCTAATCAGATGCAGATTTAAACCAAGGCATCTTTGATGCGACCAATGGCCTTTTTGATCTCTTCTTCCGAAGCAGCATATGAAATGCGTATACATTTTGGGTTGCCAAAGGCATCACCGGTGACCGTGGCGACATTTGCCTTTTCCAACAAGTACATGGCAAAGTCAGAGGCATTGTTGATGGTTGTGCCGTTCAAGGTTTTTCCAAAATAAGCTGAGATATCCGGAAAAACATAAAAAGCGCCCTCAGGTTCATTGCAACTAAAGCCCGCTATGTCGTTTAAAAGTCCTAAAATGAGTTTACGCCTAGTTTTGAATTCATCGACCATGTATTGCACACGATCCGGTGATTCAATCAGGGCGGTAATGACCGCTCTTTGGGCGATGCAATTGGCGCCGCTGGTCACTTGCCCCTGAAGTTTGTTACAGGCTCGGGCAATATATTCTGGTGCTCCTATATAACCAATACGCCAACCCGTCATGGCAAAAGCCTTCGCCACTCCATTGACCGTTACGGTGCGATCGTACATATCTTCAAAAGCAGCCATTGAGGCGTGCGCCGTGACCCCATAATTGATATGCTCGTAGATCTCATCACTGACCACGATGATTTTAGGGTGTTTTTGAAGCACGTTGGCCAGTGCCCTTAATTCTTCCCTACTATAAATCGAACCGCTTGGGTTGCAGGGCGAACTGTACCAAAGCATTTTTGTTTTGGGGGTAATGGCCGCCTCCAATTGTGCCGCGGTCATTTTGAAATCAGTATCCAAACTGGTGGCCACTTCAACTGGCACGCCCCCGGCCAATTTTACGATGTCACTGTAACTAACCCAATAGGGGCAGGGCAAGATCACTTCATCACCTGGGTTCAGAACCACTTGGGCAACATTGTACAAAGCTTGTTTGGCCCCGGTCGAAACCACCAATTGAGGGGTTGTGTAATCAAGTTGGTTATCCCTTTTGAATTTCGTGATAATGGCATTTTTCAGCTCCACATAACCATCTACTGGGGTATAGGAATTGTAATTGTCGTTCACGGCTTGAATGGCCGCATCTTTGATGAAATCAGGAGTGTTGAAATCGGGTTCTCCCAAACTTAGGCCTATGATATCTTTTCCCGCAGCCCTTAATTCACGGGCTTTCGCCGCCATTTCTAAAGTTGCTGAAGGGGTTACGCTGTTGATTCGGTCAGAAAGTTGATTCATATGATTTCGTTTTTATTTCTGCGAACCTGCCGGTCGGCAGACTGGGGCAGAAATTCCATACAAGAGGTTTCTTTTAGTGCAACACAAAAGTAGAACATTTGCCATTTTCTGAAAACATAAAACGTGTGCATTTTACAGCGGTAACCAAAACCTCGACGCATGTCATATTTGTAACAAGAAAACGGCTGCTATTGAAGAGGCCCTACAATTGAAAAGCGGGTTTTTTGCCCAACTCTTTCAAATGTTTGAAATGCGAGATGATGGCCATTCGCGTGGTCTTGTATTCATTGTAGGGCAAGTTGAATTCGGCGGCGGTTTGCCGCACTATTTTTGAAATCTTGGTATAATGCACATGACTGATATTCGGAAAAATGTGGTGTTCGACCTGATGGTTCAAACCACCCGTGAACCAATTCACAATACGGTTCTTGGTGCCGAAATTGACCGTGGTGAACAACTGGTGTATGGCCCAGGTGTTTTTCATGGTGCCACTCTCATCAGGTAAAGGGGTTTGCGCATCATCAACAATATGTGCCAACTGAAAGACCACACTCAGTATGACCCCGGCCACGTAGTGCATGATAAAGAAGCCCAAAAGAATCTTCCACCAAGCAATATCAACGAATAGTAAGGGCAGTACGATCCATATGGTCACATAGATGAGTTTGGTGATGATAAGCGTGCTCCAATTCACAATCGGATTCGGAAATTTGCCAAAAGCCAGTTTGCGTTTCGTATAGCGGTACATCTGCAAAAAATCAGTGGTAATGGCCCAATTGAAGGTCAACAATCCGTACAGAAAAACAGAATAATAATGTTGAAATTTATGATGTCTGTGCCATTTGGCATGTTTTGAAAAGCGCAAGATGCGTCCCGCTTCCATATCCTCATCATGCTCGTGAATATTGGTGTACGTATGATGCAGTACATTGTGCTGCACCTGCCAATTATAGACATTGCCGGCCAAGATATAGATGCTGCTTCCCATTAATTTATTGATCCATTTTTTATTCGAATACGATCCGTGATTGCCATCATGCATAACGTTCATGCCTACACCTGCCATGCCCACGCCCATGACAATGGTCAGTAAGAGGTATGCCCAGATCGGCAGGTCTAAGGTCAGTATCAAAAAATAAGGGGTCAAAAATAACGCGAACATGATAACCGTTTTGAGATGTAATTTCCAATTACCGGTTTTCTTGATCTTGTTTTCTTTGAAATAGTTGTTCACTCTTTTATTCAACGTCTTGAAAAATTGTGCTGAGTCTTTTCTTGAAAATCGAATGGTTGTGGAATCCATGTGGAATTTTTATTTCGTCAAAGATAGGCCTTTACGCCCCGATTGCTTGGTTTGGTTTCCTAAAAAAAGGAAAAATTAACAAGCTCAATATACTACTTTTGTTTGAAATTTAGCACGCCATGAATGTCAAGTTGATTTATGATTATTTTCCAGAACTCAGTGAACTGCAGCAAACGCAATTTGAACACTTGGCTGACCTTTACAAAGACTGGAACGCGAAAATCAACGTGGTTTCGCGCAAAGATATTGATGAATTGTACCTAAGGCATGTGCTTCATTCATTGGGTATTGCCAAGATTCAACAATTCAAGCCGGGCAGTACGGTGATCGATGTGGGCACCGGAGGTGGTTTTCCGGGTATTCCGTTGGCGATACTTTTTCCTGAAACACGGTTTACCTTGGTTGATTCGATAGGAAAGAAGATAAAAGTGGTCAATGAGGTGGTTCAAGGATTAGGTATGGGGAATGTCACTGCGATAAACGAAAGAGTCGAAGAGGTCAATCAACAATTTGATTTCATTGTCAGCAGGGCAGTGGCGGCCATGCCGTCATTTGTTCGATGGACAAAGGGAAAAATCAAGAAAGAATCAAAACACGATCGCAAAAACGGAATTCTATATCTGAAAGGGGGAAACCTCACCGAAGAACTGAAAGAATATAAAACCGCCCAAATTTTTGACCTATCCGATTACTTCAAAGAAGATTTCTTCGAAACCAAAAAAGTGGTATACCTACCACAAAAGTTCAAAGGCTAAAAAAGCACCTCAGTCATTTACCTGCCGCAGCGGTAGGTGCAATCTCCACAAATACCCTTTTCAGGGTTGGGAAAAGATTTTTGTAGATTTTGCAAATCCACCAATTCAAAGTTGGGGCAACGATTTCCGATTTCCACAAAATCTCCCCTTTAGGGCAGGGGAAAAGATTTTGGAGATTCCCGTTTATTTTGTCATTCCGAACATAGAGCGGAATCTTAGCTTTGGTTTATGTATCTATTTGATTGCGAGTCGCTTTCACTCTGTCGGAATGAAAGTATGCGTTTTTGTTTACTCAGCCCGCACACTCCATGGCGGAACAACATTGTTCGAACGCGCATAGGCAATTAATTGCCCCTTGTGCTCTCCGTTGTGCTCCATGATGGCCAGAAGACCGCCTAACTTGTTCATTTTGGCGAAACCGAAATCAACTTCCTCATTCAAGGAAGCCGTTTCCACCATCACTATTTTTTCCAAAACAAAAGCATTTGATTTCTTCAGGGCAGCAATGATGTTTTCTTTTCCCTCAATTTTCCCGAGGTTCATCATATCAACATCCTCTGGTGGAGGAAAACCCAATTTTGAGGCCAAAAAGTAATTTCCTCCCGCAACATGAAGTAGCGCTTCACCAACGGAATTAACACCTTCCATAGGGCGCCAATCGTATTGTTCTTCAGAAAAGGCTTCGGCCAACTGTATGACCTGTGCTTGATTTCCTGTAAGTACGGCTTGAATAGTACTTTGAGCTAAATTGTCTTGAGCATGGCTCACAAAAGCGGCCAAAAAGGTGATAGCTAAAATTAATTTTTTCATTTTCATTGTATTTGATGTTTTTAATATACTGATTTAAAAAAAATTATCCTAAAAACGGATAACGATAATCTTCTGGCGATACAAAGGTCTCTTTGATTAATCTCGGTGATACCCAACGCAATAAGTTCTGTGCAGAACCGGCCTTGTCATTGGTGCCTGAGGCACGTGCACCACCAAAGGGCTGCTGACCTACCACGGCACCGGTGGGTTTGTCATTGATATAGAAATTACCTGCTGAATTTTGCAATGCCTTGGTCGCCTCGTCAATGGCATACCTGTCGGTTGAAAGAACAGCACCAGTCAATGCGTATTCTGAAGTCTCATCAACCAATTGCAGGGTTTTGCTCCAATTTTTATCATCATAAACATAAACAGTCACTACCGGACCGAACAATTCGGTTTCCATAGTGGTGTATTTTGGATCGGTAGTGACAATCACTGTCGGCTCAATAAAATAACCTTTTGATTTATCATGACCCCCACCAACGAGTATCTTGGCTTTTCTATCTTTTTTGGCTTGATTGATATACTTGACCAACTTGTCGAAGGATTGCTCATGGATCACTGCGGTTATGAAATTGGACATGTCTTCCGGTGAACCCGGAGGGTTGAATGACTCCACATCTTTTTTGACCAGATCCAAAATTCTTTTCGCCTTTGACTTAGGAAGGTATACGCGGGAGGCCGCACTGCATTTTTGTCCTTGAAATTCAAAGGCTCCCCTTGTTATGGCCGTTGAAACTTGTTTTGGGTTGGCCGATGAATGGGCCAAAATAAAATCTTTACCACCTGTTTCACCCACTATTCTTGGGTAGGTTTTATAGGTGTGTATCTGGTTGCCGATCTGTTTCCACAGCTCTTTGAAAACATGGGTAGATCCCGTGAAGTGTATGCCTGCAAAATCCGCACTCGCCAAAACGGTCTTGGTGATCATGACAGGATCGCCGTAAATGACATTGATGACGCCGTCTGGTAAACCGGCTTCCTTGAAAATATCAACAATGATTTTGGCAGAGAATATTTGACTGTCACTGGGTTTCCACACGACCACATTGCCCATCATCGCGGCACTGGCAGGTAAATTGCCCGCTATGGCCGTAAAGTTGAATGGGGTAATGGCGTACACAAATCCTTCTAAAGGTCTGTATTCAACGCGGTTCCAAATTCCTTCGGCAGAATCAGGTTGTTCCTCATAAATCTGAGACATGTATTCTACATTGAAGCGCAGAAAATCAATGAACTCACAGGCGGCATCTATTTCAGCTTGATGAATGGTTTTTGATTGCGCGATCATGGTCGCGGCATTGATTTTGGCGCGATACGGGCCAGCAATCAATTCAGCGGCTTTCAAAAATATGGCCGCTCGTTGTTCCCATGTTAGATCGGCCCAAGCGCTTCTGGCTTTCAAGGCGGCTTCAATGGCATCAGTGACATGTGATTTATTGGCGATATGGTATTTGCCCACCTTGTGTTTATGGTCATGTGGTGGCGACATGGGTTTGGTCTTATTCGTCTTTACTTTTTTCTTGCCAATGTACAGGGGCACTTCAACAGAACCCTCATAATATTTCTTGTATTGTTTGAGAACCGCCTCTCCTTCAAGAGTTCCGGGTGCGTAACTTTTTATAGGTTCATTGTATGCTGTGGGTACTTGAAAAAAACCTTTGCCCATAGAAGTATGTTTTTAAAAATTTTAGGGCATAAAGGTAAGCAAACGGTTGATTATAAATTATAAATTATTCAACGCAACGTTTCAAAAAGCATTTACCGCTAAGCGTTCAAGTATTTGGTTAGAATGTTCAAAGAGTGAAGCACTTCATTTGGTAAGTCTACATCAACTGAGAGTACTGTAACCGAGAAATAAAAAGAAAAAAGTTTGGTAGAAATGAAGGCGAAAAATGATATTTATAAATTCAGCCAACTACCAACTTTAGTTCAACGCAAAAGGCGCACTGAACTTAAAGGTAGGAATGAAAACCCTGAATTTTTCAGTAGAGCTGAAGTTGACCATATTGTAATGACCTTTCATGGCCCCGATGGGCGAAGCCAAAAGACAACCGGAATTGTAGGTATGTGACTCCCCGGGTTTGATGACCGGTTTTTTACCGATTACCCCTTCACCATCCAAATACTCCACATCATTTAGGGCATCGAAAATCTCCCAATGGCGTGCCGTCAATTGAACGGAATCTTTGCTTTGGTTTTCAATGGTGATGGTATACCCAAAAGCAAAATGCGTCTTGTAGTTCTTGAAGAAAGTGCCCTCAAAAGTGGTTTTGACCGAAACTTTAATGCCTTTGGTTACTTGTGTAATCATAATAATGTTCTCTTAAAAAGTAAAAATTCCGCCTACAAACAAAATAGTTATCGCGAAAATTGCCAAAATCAAAAAGACAAAATTCAGGAACATGTATTTCAGTAGGGTTTTAAACCTGCCTTGGTTATAGAATTTTCGCATGGCCATAAACAGGTAAATTCCAAAAATGAATATGAAAATCCAACTGCTAAAAACGTCGAAAATAGCGTCTATCACAAAGCTAATAATCAGCAAGATAAACAAGAGTGCTTGATTATGAAAGCTAAAGATTAAATGATCGGTATAATTGTATTTTTTTCTGATGTATACGAACCAAATGAAGAGGGCGAAGACTGGAAGGAAGAAAAACACGACGAACGGCACCTTTGAAATCACACTACTGAAGAAACTGCCTGGTTGTTGTTGCAGGCGCATAAGGCTTGTTGCCATAGAATGGGCATATTGATTGGTACGTGAATCTTCAATGCCATGTTTTTCAATGATTTTGTCATAATCATAAACCTGTTCTGCTCTGAATACAGCGCTATGGAACTCACGTTGGGCGAATAGGCGGTCAAAAAAACCTTTTGATTTTATCTTTTCGAAGTGTTTTTTCGGGTTACTCAGTAAAATGGAGTCACTTTTGGCAATTTTCTCTGACAAATTGAGTGAATCGAGTTGTGCCAAAGCGGCTTTGTTTTCATCATCGATTTCGGTATCGAAACTGAAAGAGCCGTCTTTTTTGAACCAGCTACCATTTTTATCGGCCCCGTAGGCATCCCATTTTTCAAAATCGCCTGAAAAACTCAATAGTAAAAAATAGACGATTCCCAAGCTCAACAAAAACCGAAAAGGGTTCGTGTATGACACTCTTTTTCCAGACAAATAGTCTTTGGTGATCTTTCCCGGATATATCAAGAGGGCCGTCAAAGTTTTCAGAAGCTTTGAATCATAGGAAATCAAGGTGGAGAAGAACTCGTCGAAAAAATCTTTTAGCGTAAGCTTTTTAGTGCTGTTGGCTTGCGAGCAGCTCGGGCAAAACCGATCGCTCATATCCAAAGGATGACCACAATTGGTACATTCCACACCGCGATATTGCAGTTGGTATCTTCCTTTTTGATATAGGCTGGGCTTTTCACTCATGACATCGTGCTACTGCTCAAATATACATTTTTGCCAACAGCTAGCTTTGAAGTTGTACTTTGGAATTTGACTTTTTGGAATTTGGTATTTTGA
>CAYSPL010000042.1:0-10890 GCA_964432915.1 uncultured Maribacter sp. | reverse complement strand
TTTTGGAATTTGGAATTTGACTTTTGGAATTTGGAATTTGACTTTTGGAATTTATTCGTAATACTTTCACGCCAGCACGCAACAGCCAACACCCAAAGCCCAAAGACTAATTACTGATATCCCTTGAATTTGCAGAACCCACGCCAATAATGCTGTCGTAGATTTCGCCAAAATCGCGATAGTATACGAGTACCAAATAGGTGTTTTCGGTAAAATGAAAATTACCCGATACCGTGTTCAGTTCAACGGAGTCATCTTCCCTTTTGATGACATATTTGTAATTGTAGAAACCTTGTTTCATTTTAATGGCGGCTTCCATCATACCGTTTTCCTCGTTATAGGTCATTTTGTTGTCCTCCATCAGGGCGTAATTGTTGTATTTCCCAAAAACATACACATCATCCAAGCCAATCTCCTCATCATAGGGTAAACTAAAATGCAGGTTGGTGTATTCTGCTTCTCTAGACTGATCATCGCCCTGTAAGGTGCGCACCACAAAATCGCCGTTGATATCAGGAAAATAATTGTAGGGTATCGCTTTTCTGAAACGATCGCTGAACAGATAATGTTGGTAAATATCATCCAATTCAATGTGTGAAATCACAGAACTGGGGGCACGCAGGTCTTTGGTATCAAAATTCAAAAACTCGTTTCCGCCATAAAAACTGGTTTCTTGATCGTATTTGTACACGAGTTCATTGCCCAAGGTGAATTGAGGCTTGATATTGTACAGGGTGGTTGGCCAATAATAATTTTGAATGATCGCCACTTTGACCTCTTTCTTCGGATTTACCAAACGAAAGTTTCCCGCATTGATCTTGAACTGCACCACCTGTTTTTCATTCAAGTAATTGAAGTCTCGGCTACGCTTTACAACGGCACCGACCTTGACCACATCTTTATATACCACGAACCTTCGAGAAAATTGTAATTCATAGATTGAATTGTAGATTTCCAGCACAAAATTGCCACTCACTTTCAAACGTACCGCATTGTTGGGTATGGTCAAACGATAATTACTGTAGGGCTGTAGAGTTGTATAGCTATTTTCATAGTCGATGATGCGCTGATTGTCAACACCGGTCAAGTATTGTGATTTTAAAAGTTGAGAGGGGGTCCAATCATAATCGCAGTGAATGATTTTATAATAATAGTCTTGTTCACTGGCCGTCATATCATCGAATTCCAGGTAAATGGGTTCATTCAATTGCACCACAGGAAATTGATCTCCAGTGGGACCTTCAAAAATTATGGATCGAATATGGTCTGGCGGATTTATCTCTTCTTGTACCTGGGCGAAAATGAGCGTAGGCAGCAACAATAAAAAGACAATCTGTTTAAGAAATAAAGGCATTGAGACTATTATTTTACGGTAAAGGTAAACAAAAAGCATACCTAAAAAATTATGCTCGATGTAATGCCCAAATTTATAGGCAATAATTATGAATATGAACGTTTAAGTATTAAATTTGCACCGAATTTATACAACCTAAGATCTACAGAAATATGTCTAAAGACATTCGGATTAAAAAGGGTTTGAACATCAACCTTGTCGGCGCGGCTGAGCCAACTACATCAAAAGCCGTTTTAAGCAATGTATACGCACTAAATCTTGATGATTTTCACGGAATCACTCCCAAAATGCTCTTGAAACAAGGGGCTGAGGTAAAAGCCGGCGAAGCACTTTTCTATAACAAAAATAGAGAAGATATGTTTTTTGTATCCCCGGTTAGTGGAGAGTTGATTGAAATCGAACGCGGGGCGCGAAGACGTATTTTGACCTTAAAGATTTTGGCAGATAAAGAGCAGCATTTCTTGACACATTCAAAATTGGATGTTGCCAGTGCCACTACCCAAGATATTAAGGGTTATCTCCTAAAAGGGGGTTGTTGGCCGTTCATAAAGCAGCGGCCGTATGATGTGATCGCTGACCCCGATACCAACCCGAAAGCGATATTCATTTCAGCCTATCAAACGGCTCCTTTGGCGGCTGATTACGATTATGTGTTGCAAGGGAAGGAAAATGAATTGCAGGCAGCCATTACCGCTCTTGGTAAATTGACCCCCGGTAAAGTTCACGTGTCGATAGGCGCAAAATCAAATTCTCCGCTGGCAGGAATCAATGGTGCAGAAATACATAAGGTATCTGGCCCGCATCCGGCAGGTTTGGTGGGTACACAAATCAATAAAATCGATCCCATCAATAAAGGTGAATTGGTCTGGACGGTTGCTCCGCAAGATTTGGTCATGATGGGTGAATTCTTGTTGACCGGAAAGTTCAATGCCGAACGTTTGGTCGCTTTGGCAGGTTCCTCAGTGAAATCCCCAAAATACTACAAAACAAAAATCGGTACCGAAGTTTCGACCTTTCTATATGGTAGTGGAGTACATTCTGAAAATATTCGTGTGATCAATGGCGATGTCTTGACGGGTAGTAAAAGTAGTCCTGATGGGTATTTGGGTTACTATAATAACACCGTCACGGCGATTCCTGAAGGTGATGATTATGAATTCTTTGGATGGAACAAACCTATTTTCAACAAAATATCAGCGACAAGGGCCTTGACCTTCTCTTGGATGTTGCCCAATAAAAAATTCGACCTCACAACAAATACCAATGGTGAACACCGGGCTTTTGTTTTGACGGGTCAATATGAAAAGGTTTTTCCGTTGGATATTTTTCCGATGCAATTGTTGAAAGCCTGCATGTACAAAGATTTGGATGAGATGGAGCAGTTAGGGCTTTATGAGGTGGCGCCGGAAGACTTTGCGTTGACTGAATTTGTATGTGTCTCCAAACAACCACATCAAAAAATCATTCGTGAAGGGCTTGATTTATTACAAAAAGAAATAGGATAAGAAATGAGCATAAAAAGTAAATTGCATGATCTGAAGATGAAGTATCAGGGCAAAAAGATGGCACCCGCCTTCAATGCCTTTCATACATTTCTCTTCGCGCCTAATGAAACAACCCATGACGGTACCCATGTGAAAAGCGCCGATGATTTGAAGCGCACCATGAATACGGTGATTATGGCGCTGGTGCCCATTTTGATATTTTCAATGTTCAATGCTGGGTATCAGCATTATTCGGCCCTGAATGGTTTTCCTGAGAATTTCTCGGTAATGGAGCATTTTCTCACTGGGGAAAATTTCTGGATCGGAATCATAAAAGTATTGCCGTTGGTAGCTGTTTCTTACGGAATTGGTCTTTTGGTGGAATTCATTTTCGCCGTGATCAAAGGTCATGAAGTCGAAGAAGGTTATTTGGTAACAGGAATGTTGGTGCCGCTGATCGTACCTGTGGATACCCCTTTATGGATGTTGGCCGTGGCCGTGGTTTTCGGGGTGGTTATTGGAAAAGAAGTCTTTGGCGGTACAGGTATGAACATTTTGAATCCTGCATTGACGATTAGGGCATTCTTGTTTTTCGCCTATCCCACGTGGATGAGTGGCGATAAGGTATGGGTATACGAGGCGCGTGAGCGTTCAGAAGCCATTCTTGCTGGAGCCACTGATGTGGATGCCATTTCTGGTGAAACTATTTTAGGATATCTGGCACAGAACAAAGGAGCTGAGATATCGTACAGTATGTGGGATGCTTTTTGGGGATTCATTCCCGGTTCCGTGGGTGAAACATCGGCTTTCTTATGTTTGATCGGGGCTGCATTTTTGATTTTCTCCAAAATCGCAAGCTGGAGAATTATGGTCAGTGCGGTGATCGGATCTTTGGTGATGGGACTCATCTTCAACCAAGTGGTGGAAATGGGATGGATTACAGAAACCAGCAAGTTCTACGGTCTGATGAGCTTTGAATATTGGAAGCATTTGATTGTGGGCGGACTCGCCTTCGGTATTGTGTATATGGCAACAGATCCCGTGACCGGAGCACAGACCAATCGAGGAAAATGGATCTACGGTTTCCTTATTGGTTTTATTTCTGTAATGATACGGGTGTTCAATCCGGCATACCCTGAAGGGGTATTCTTGGCCATTTTATTGATGAATGTATTTGCCCCGACCATCGATCATTATGTGGTCAGAGGCAACGTTAAAAGAAGATTGAAAAGATTACAAAACGCAGTTGTACATCCTAAAGATTCTGATGGAAAAGCAGCAGCAGAACTTCAAGCAGAAACAGTTTAGTTATGGCTATCAATACAGATAAAAACAGTTACACCGTATTATTTGCTGCTATAATGGTTGTAGTGGTCGGTTCTATTCTTGCGTTTTTGGCTTCATATTTAAGACCGAATATTCAAAAGAACGAGCGGTTCGCAAAACAACAAAACATCCTTTATGCCATGGGTGTGAATGAGAACATGGAATGGGATGAGGAAGCTAAGGATTCAGTCGATACTGGTGCGGTTAATTTTGTGCCAACTGAAATGGTGGAGAGAAAGTTTAATGCCTTTATAAAACAATATATAATTGATGGTAGCAACGCGGTGTTGGATTCTACTGCCTACAAAATTGATCTCAAGAAAGAACTTGCGGCCAAAAAGAAAGGCCAACCGTATAAGTTACCTGTTTTTATTGGTGAGAAAGATGGTAAGAAGTCTTACATCATTCCCATGTATGGTAAGGGCCTTTGGGATGCTATCTGGGGTTATTTAGCCTTAGACGAAAGCATGACCGTTCAAGGGGTTTACTTTGACCATAAAGGTGAAACACCGGGCTTGGGTGCCAATATCAAAATGCGCTATTTCTTGGATGATTTTGCCGGGGAAACCATTTTGAAAGGTACGCAATATGCGGGTATTGCAGTGGCCAAGGGAAATAACGATCCTTTGAATAAAACAAAAGATGATAATGAAGTTGATGCTTTGGCGGGTGCGACTATTACAGGTAATGGGGTAGCCGCTATGATTAAGGAAAGTGTCAATTTGTACAAACCTTATTTAGAAACTATTAGAGTAAAATAATTATGGGACTACTCTCAAAAAAAGATACCAATCTTATTTTAGATCCTCTAGCGGATAATAACCCTATTACCATTCAGGTTTTGGGTATTTGTTCGGCACTGGCGATTACGGCTGAACTTGAAGCGTCAATCGTGATGGCCGTTGCTGTAATTTTTGTTCTTGGCGTGGGCAATGTAGTTGTTTCCTTAATGCGAAATATCATTCCGTCAAAGATTCGAATTATTGTGCAATTGATTGTGGTGGCAACCTTGGTAATTATCGTAGATCAGGTATTAAAGGCTTTTTCCTATGAGCTAAGCCAAAAACTGGGCGCTTTCATCGGATTGATCATTACCAACTGTATTATCATGGGTCGTTTTGAGGCCTTTGCTCTAGGTAACGGACCTTGGAAATCTTTTCTCGATGGAATTGGAAATGCATTGGGTTACGGAATCATTTTGATTATTGTGGGGTTCTTCAGAGAACTCTTGGGTTCGGGTACACTTTTAGGAATCCCCGTTTTAGGAGACCCAATTGCGAAGACCGGACTTTATGCAACCGGATATGAAAACAACGGTTTTATGATCATACCGCCTGCTGCGTTGATTGTGGTGGGTATCATTATTTGGGTGCAACGTATGAAGAACCCGGCATTGGTAGAGGAGAATTAAGAAATGGCCCGGTTTGCGATAGCAGTAATGGGCAGTATTAAAATACAAAATCTAAAAGTTGGATGATCAGATGAATTTTAAATGGTTAAAAAGCATTTAGAACCAGTGCTGATCACTGAAAACTGAACACTTACAACTTAATAGTTATTATGGAACATATAGAATTATTTTTTAAATCCATTTTCATAGACAATATGGTGTTTGCCGTATTCTTGGGAATGTGTTCTTACTTGGCCGTTTCAAAGAAAGTGGCAACTGCAGTAGGTTTGGGTGCCGCTGTAATTTTTGTTTTGGCCGTTACCGTTCCATTGAATTGGTTGTTAGACAAGTATTTGTTGCAGGATGGAGCGCTGGTCTGGTTAGGTCCTGAGTATGCCAATTACAACCTAGGTTTCTTATCGTTCATCCTATTTATTGCGACCATCGCGACCATGGTGCAATTGGTAGAGATTGTGGTCGAGAAATTCTCTCCTTCTTTATATAATTCATTGGGAATCTTTTTACCATTGATTGCCGTGAACTGTGCCATTTTAGGAGGATCTTTATTCATGCAGGCAAGGGAAATCGAAACTTTTACATTGGCATTGAATTATGGTATAAGCTCTGGTATTGGTTGGTTCTTGGCCATTTTGGCGATTGCTGCCATTCGTGAAAAAATACGTTATTCAAATGTGCCTGCTCCGTTAAGGGGGCTGGGAATCACATTTATAATCACTGGTTTAATGGGTATAGGTTTCCAGAGTTTTGGGGGTATGTTGACTGGTGGTGATGAAGCACCCGCTGAGGTGGATAATACCACTGCTCAAGAATTGAAAATGGAAGACAAAAAGGAAATGGAAAAAGACCTGACCACTGATAAGGCTGAGGCCTTGGAAAAGGAGGTCTCATTTAACGATATAACAAACAATTAAGGATGATTTTAGCTGCAAGTACCCTAGGTACAATCACAATTACCGTAGTGGCATTTTTACTGATTTTAATGCTTCTCGTTGCTGGACTTCTTTTTACCAAGCAAAAACTGTCGCCTTCGGGCCCGGTCACTTTGACCATAAATGGTGAAAAGAAAATTGAGGTCGCCTCAGGAAGTACACTCTTGACCACACTGGGTAATCAAAAAGTTTTCTTGCCCTCGGCTTGTGGTGGTGGTGGAACTTGTATTCAGTGCGAGTGCCATGTGCTTTCTGGTGGGGGAGAGGCGCTACCCACTGAAACTCCGCATTTCTCTAAAAAAGAATTGAATCACGGAGCGCGTTTGGCCTGTCAGGTCAAGGTTAAGCAGGATATGGAAATTACCATACCTGAAGAGGTCTTCGGAATTAAAAAATGGCCTGCAAAAGTGGTGCGCAATTACAATGTGGCTTCTTTTATAAAGGAATTTGTTGTTGAGATCCCTGAAGATATGGGGTATAAAGCAGGTGGATATATTCAAATTGAAATTCCTAAGTGCGAGGTTAAGTATGCTGATATTGATATCACGGCGCATCCTGAAGAGCATGACGAACCCAATAAATTCCAAACGGAATGGGATAAGTTCAATTTGTGGCCCTTGGTCATGAAAAACCCTGAAACTGTTGAAAGAGCCTATTCGATGGCTTCTTTTCCTGCCGAAGGGCGTGAGATCATGTTGAACGTACGTATTGCCACCCCACCCTGGGATAGAGCCAAAAATGGTTGGATGGATGTTAATCCTGGTATTGCTTCTTCTTACATATTCGGATTGAAACCCGGTGATGATGTTGTAATTTCCGGTCCTTATGGAGAATTCTTCATCAATGAATCAGAGTCTGAAATGTTGTATGTGGGTGGTGGAGCTGGTATGGCACCCATGCGTTCGCACTTGTACCACCTGTTCAAAACGTTGAAGACCAACAGAAAAGTGACCTATTGGTATGGTGGTCGATCGAAAAGGGAATTGTTTTACTTAGATCACTTTTATCAGTTAGAAAAGGACTTCCCGAACTTCAAATTCTATCTTGCACTTTCAGAACCAATGGAAGAAGATAATTGGAAGATCAAAGAGAGCATTGATGCCCCAGGCGATGGTTTTGTTGGATTTATACACAATTGTGTCATCGAACATTATTTAAACCATCATGAGTCGCCCGAAGACATAGAGCTGTACTTCTGTGGCCCACCATTGATGAACCAAGCGGTTCAGAAAATGGGTGAGGATTTCGGCATACCTGATGAGCACATCAGATTTGATGATTTCGGAGGATAGGCCTCGATTAGGTCCCCTCGAGCGCAGTCGAGAGGTTAAAAAAATTACAAACCGATGCCTCTGCGCATCGGTTTTTTTTAAATAGAGAAAAGAATTCTCTTTAAGAGCCGTCTACAATGCAACCCCTAACAGAACAAGAACTTCATAATTTGGCCATGAATATTGTCGGCAAACAATTGCAATCCGATGGTTATGAATTTATGTCGGTCAATAGTCAGATCGGAAAAAACCCCCAGTTTGTTTGCCTTAAAGAAAAGAAACTGCATTTCATTGTGGTCAAGAGTATTGCCTACCCGGGTGATCCACAGGATATGGAATTCTACAGGGCTGATTTGAATAAGATGAGGGCACATGCTGATAAGTTTGAAGCAGATACCTATTATGCTCCTGTGGGCTTGGTCAACAAAACTGATTATAATTTGCCTGTTTATTTAAATGAAGAATACATAGTTGATTATGACGGATTGGTTAAAATCTAACTTGTCATTCCTGAGTAGTCGGGAATCTGTTTATCAATTTCTAAAAAGTTTTAGATGGGGCGTTTTGACGATAGTGGGATGCCTTTTATTTTCCTGCACCTCAGAACCCAAAATCTACAAAAACCAAAATGTGGGCGGTGCATTGGGCACTTCTTATAGTCTAATTTACCTGTCAAAAGACCGGCTTGATTTTCAAAAAGAGATTGATTCCGTATTTGTAGTTATCAATCAATCGATGTCTACGTATATACCAACATCAGATATCTCAAAAATCAATCAGGGCGATTCTACAGTAGTGATAGATCAAAAGTTTCGAGATGTTTTTGAATTGTCAAAAGAGGTGTATGAAAAGACCAATGGTCATTTTGACCCCACCGTTGGGGTGTTAGTTGATGCATGGGGTTTTGGGCCTGGAAAGCAATTACAAATGAATAAAACCCGCATTGACAGCCTAATGGACTTTGTAGGTTTTGATAAGGTGCGTTTAAATGACAATAATACTATTTCAAAAACCAATGCAGCCATCCGTTTTGATTTCAATGCAATAGCGAAAGGCTATGCGATAGATCGCTTAGGCGCTTTATTAGTTCAAAAGGGGTTAAATAATTTCCTTATTGAAGTAGGCGGAGAAGTATTGGCCAAGGGTCAAAACACTTTTGCCAAAAGACGTTGGGGTGTGGAAATACAGGATCCTGAGGCGGAGCGTGCCAGAAACGCCATTTATTTGGAGAATAGGGCAATGGCATCTTCGGGTAACTATCGAAAGTTCAGAATTGATTCTGTTACTAGAAATAAATATGTGCATACGGTTGACCCTAAAACAGGATACACCAAAAATTCAAAAACTTTAGGTGCAAATGTATTGGCAAATACCTGCGCTGTAGCAGATGCCTACGCCACTGCTTTTATGGTAATGGACTTGCAAACTGTTATTGAGTTTGTAAGCAAAAAGGAAGATTTAGAAGTTTACATTATTTACCTCAATGAAGCTGGAGAAACTCAAGAATATATGAGTGAAGGTTTTAAAGAGGCTGTCATCAAGAAATAAGACTTTAATAACTATCTCAGTAAAATCTTCATTAATTCAACTTGGCCCGAGGCCAATTCAATGCGAACGATATACATTCCTGTTGAAGTACCTCTGGCGTCTATTTCAATCTTTTTCGGATTATCATTGATAGCCATATATTTTGCTGATACACCGTTCAAACTGCGAATTGAAATATCTTTTATTTGGTGTTCTTGATTATTGTCAATGGTAATCATGCCGTCAGAAAGAGTTGGAAAAAGTAACAAATTATCGCTCTTGCCACCATCTTCAGGCGCATTGCAATCTAGAGTACCAGATACGGTAATAGCATTTACCCCAACTACTAATGGTATTTCAAGTTCTTCTAGCCCTATATTTTTAAAGTCAAAATCAGTTGTAGAACCGTTTACGGTTACTTGATAATTTTTGCTTCCTGAAACCCCTAAGGTATAGACCAAGTTAGGTTGTGTAGCGGCAACTTCAACACTTACTGAATTACTTTCTTCGGTAAAACTTACATTCCATATAAAAGTAGCATCTAAAATCGATGGATTTGAAACCGTAATGGTGTAATTGTCTTCTGATAAGTCAGTTAAAACAATCGGAGTTTCTGCAGAAAGTACGCCATCAAAAACAGAAGAAGCACTTGTTGAAATCGAAACATTCAAAGGCACATTTTTTAACACCTCAATAGTAACATAACCACTGTTGTTGGTGCAAGGATCAGAACCTGCAGTAATCTTAATGTTTTCAATTACTAAATCAGCGATAGTTGATTGCGAGGGGCAACCAGAAGCATCAACAGGAATATTTTCGGGCGTATCAGAACAAAGGTCTACACTATCAGCAATGCCATCATTATCAGTATCTAAATCGCTACCTGTACAATCTAAAGTGTACTGAGCGAAATCATCTTTTGTCCAGCTTGCGGGAATAGCATTTAACTGATTTTCATTAAGCTGAATACAAACCAATTGCGGATTGTTAGTTGCCATTAAGGTGCTCAATTCACTAGTATTAGAAAGATCTACAGAGATAAGCTGCGTAGAACTTATGTTTAAAGTTTTTAATAACGGATTGTTTGCTAAATCAAGATTTGTTATTGCGGTATTAAAAACATTAAGGTTCTCAAGAACGGGGTTCGCTGAAACATCAATAGCACCTATACTTCCATCTGCTATTTCAAGCCTTTCTAGGTTAGGGTTTTGAGACACATCAAGTGTGCTAATTTGGGTGCCGTTTGCATCAAGAATTCTCAATAGGCCATTGTTTGAAACATCAAGCGTTGAAACTGCCGTATTCCCTAATAACAATATTTCTAAAGCTGTAAGCGCTGAAACGTCAATTTGAGTAATAGGATTGTCTGCTACATCTAACGATTTTAGTGCGACAAAATCTTCTAAACCTGTTAGGTCTTGAATGCCTTTGCTGAAGAGGACTAATTCAGTAATGGTTTCAATATTACTCGTTAATACAGTGCCATCGAGCACATCATCATAGCCCAAATCGATAAGGACTTGTTCGAAATTTTCATCGGGTATATAGGTTTTTGACTCCTCATTAGTTGGCTCAGAATTACAATCTA
>CAYSPL010000041.1:0-21393 GCA_964432915.1 uncultured Maribacter sp. | reverse complement strand
CTTCTCAAAACAAGGCATCAATGCCAAAGCGGGTGCAAATATATAACCGTTTTTTAAATTAGCACGCCTATTTCAATCTTTTTTAAAATTTTCTCCAAACCTATATTTCAATCCTTTAAAAACTAGAAATTTAGGTCTAAATAAAAATGAAAAAAGGCTTAACAATTTAGTTAAAATTAATCAATAGAACAAGAAATCACAGCCAAAAAATGGAGAGAATAAAGTATACTGTAGAACCTACTCGGGGTAATACCAAAATGGTATCTCTATAATTTTTCTAACGTAAACACTGTCTTTCAAATGATCTTTTCTACTTATTCGCAACAAATGCTTTCCCCGGGCCATATCTTTCAAGTCAAGGTAGGTCTCATATCCTTTCTGATGTCTCACATTCTTGGTAAGCACAAAACTTGGATCAAAACCAATGCTATCTATCCTCAAATCATACATCTCTTCAAGAGCCTTAACATACTTGACCCTGTTTTTATTTCGCATATTCCAATTCTCTGATGACATACTGATGGGTAGCTTTAAACCTCTTAAATCTTTCTCTGGCTTCAGGTCTTTATTGAAATAAAATACGTCATCTTCCACATTACTTCCGTATACTATAAAGACCTGTAAGAACTTATTGGTAATTACTTTATCTGGAATTGAAGCAAGTTGAACAAAATCTGTTTTATCAACTAATTGACTATGATAGTTCTTGACATTGGCAATTATCGATGAAGAATTGGAATCCTCAAAAACATAATTTGAAGTTCTAAATTCAATCCCCGCCAAAATTGCTATTCCTATATATAACGGCACCATTATAAAACTTAATCTTCTTCCAAATTTTGTATCCAAAAAATTATAAACCATCGGTCGATACAAAAATGAAAGGGTCAAGTATTTAAAGACCCAATAGATAGGGTAATACAATAAAGTCGTCCATTTTTTTCGCTTCAACCAACCTTGTGTAACAAAATCAATAAAGGTCATAATCGATCCTACCACCAAAAAAACCAGCATGGGAATTCCTAACCATGGCCGGTAACTTTCCTCACCGGCATCAACCCAAAAACCGATCAAATTCATCAGAAAAACAACAATCAACAGACCCAGTAAATAGAAAACAAGTAGGAAAGTAACTGCAAATATGATACTGCAATATTTTTCTAATTTTTCAACATACTCATCAAAAGAACCCACCCTTTTTTTAATGTGGTCTAAAAATTTTGGACTGTACTTAAAAGAGTCATAGTCAATTTCGCCAGACACATATCGCAATCCAATCGCACCGATCCAAAGCCCCCGAAGCACTACATGCGCTAAGAGATTTGTGGCTAAAATGAACCACGATGTCAATAAACCGCCGTACAACACACCTGCGTACATATTCTCTGCTTGTTGTGTTTCCAGCAGTGCGATTTGAATGGGCTCGACAATCATGAAAAGACCATAAATGGCAAATCCAGATATAATAAGTTCCAACTGCCAACTTTCTTGTTGAAGTATATCTAACCACTTTTTGAATTTCTCTTTTTTGATTGCCTCTGACATTACCTCTAATTTAAAGTCAATATTACCCGAATCTTGTTCTAAAATATGAAAAAAAGGACTTAGATACTTGGTCAAGATTTTCAAATCAAGCATGTCAAGCTTTTCCTTTTAACAATATAACCGTCTTTATTGCTTGCCTTAAAGCAAGGTGCTATCTTTGCGAATCTTACAGCTAAATACCATGATCAAAATTACCTTACCCGACGGCAGTGTTAAAAATTATGATAGTGGAATCACTCCGATGGAGGTTGCCATGAGCATCAGTGAGGGTTTGGCGCGAAATGTGATTTCTGCCAAGTTCAACGATACCATTGTTGAGACTTCGACTTCATTGACCACTGATGGGTCTTTAGTCTTATATACTTGGAGCAATACCGAGGGAAAGCAGGCTTTTTGGCACTCTACTTCCCATATTGTCGCACAAGCTTTGGAAGAATTATACCCTGGCATAAAATTGACCATTGGCCCAGCTATTGAAAACGGGTTTTATTATGATGTTGATTTGCCTGATGGAAGTATTTCAGACAAGGACTTTGCCGCCATTGAGAAAAAGGCCATCGAAATTGCCCGTGGTAAACATGACTTTAAAATGCGTTCCGTCTCTAAGGCTGAAGCGCTTTCAAAATATAAATCTGAAGGAAATGAATATAAAGTAGAGCTCATTGAAAACCTTGAAGATGGTACCATTACCTTCTGTGATCATGACTCATTTACGGATTTATGTCGTGGCGGGCACATACCCAATACCGGAATTGTCAAAGCGATAAAAATTTTGAATGTTGCCGGTGCCTATTGGCGAGGTGATGAAAACAAGCCTCAATTGACCCGTGTTTATGGTATTAGTTTTCCAAAGCAAAAGGAACTTACCGAATACCTTGAATTATTAGAGGAAGCTAAAAAAAGAGATCATCGAAAATTAGGAAAAGAGCTTGAACTTTTCACTTTCTCACAAAAAGTTGGTCAAGGCTTACCACTTTGGTTGCCCAAGGGGGCAGCTTTACGAGAGCGTTTAGAGCAGTTCTTGAAAAAAGCGCAAAAGAAAGCTGGCTATGAAATGGTGGTGAGTCCGCATATCGGACAAAAAGAACTGTACGTGACCTCGGGGCATTACGCCAAATATGGTGAGGATAGTTTTCAACCGATCAATACCCCAAAAGATGGGGAAGAGTTTTTGTTAAAACCCATGAATTGCCCTCATCATTGTGAAATTTTCAAACACAAACCGTTCAGCTACAAAGATTTACCCAAGCGTTATGCTGAATTTGGCACCGTTTACAGATATGAACAAAGTGGGGAATTGCATGGCCTTACCCGTGTTCGGGGTTTTACACAAGATGATGCGCATATTTTTTGCACCCCCGATCAAATTGACCAAGAGTTCAAAAATGTGATTGACCTGACGTTGTATGTCTTGGGATCTTTGGGATTTGAAAATTTTACGGCACAGGTTTCCGTGAGAGACCCAGAAAACCCAGACAAATATATTGGCACCGTTGAAAATTGGGATAAGGCAGAAAATGCAATTATCAACGCTGCAAAAGAAAAAGGCTTGGATTATGTGATCGAGGAAGGTGAAGCTGCCTTTTATGGCCCTAAACTTGATTTTATGGTTAAGGATGCGCTTGGAAGGAGATGGCAACTGGGCACCATTCAAGTGGATTATACATTACCTGAGCGTTTTGACTTGACCTATAAAGGTTCTGATAACGAGTCACATAGACCCATTATGATACATCGTGCGCCGTTCGGAAGCATGGAGCGTTTCATAGCCTTGCTACTGGAACATACGGGTGGTAACTTTCCGCTATGGTTGATTCCTGAACAAGCAATTGTTTTACCGGTAAGTGAGAAAAACGAAAAATATGCTGAAAAAGTTTTGAAATCCCTAGAAAATAACGAAATTCGCGCGCTCGTTGACAACAGAAACGAGACGGTTGGCAAGAAAATACGGGAAGCAGAAATGAATAAAATTCCATTTATGCTGATTGTTGGGGAAAACGATGAAACGGCAAATACAATTTCGGTTCGGCGCCATGGAGGCGAAGACCTCGGAGCAATATCGGTGAATGACTTTGCTGAATTGGTTGAATCGGAAATAAGTAGTACCTTAAAGTCGTTTTAAAAGGCCTCTCACGAATTTGCCATTGCAAATTAGACCACTCCACCAGGAGTAGTGAAAGTGAAATTGGCCTTTTGTAAAGAAAGTTTAATTAAAAATATTTAGTCATAGCAATACGTAAAAGATTTAGGCCCCAACCTAGAAGGGAAAATAAGAACCCTCACAAGATTAATGAAAGAGTAATCTCGCCAGAGGTGCGATTAGTTGGTGATAACGTTGAAGTAGGTGTTTATCCATTGGCCAAGGCCATGGAACTGGCAGCGGAAGAAGGGTTGGATTTGGTGGAGATCTCGCCCAAAGCTAATCCTCCTGTTTGCAAGATCATTGACTACAAAAAGTTTCTTTACGAGCAGAAAAAGCGCGAAAAGGCAATGAAGGTTAAAGCCTCAAAAGTGGTGGTCAAAGAAATAAGATTTGGCCCGAATACCGATGATCACGATTATGAATTCAAAAAGAAGCATGCTGAAAAGTTTCTGAAAGACGGAGCAAAATTAAAAGCATATGTTTTTTTCAAAGGAAGATCGATTGTCTATAAAGACCAGGGGGAAATATTATTGCTTCGACTGGCGTCGGAATTGGAAGAATTGGGCAAGGTTGAACAAATGCCAAAATTAGAGGGAAAACGTATGACCATGTTCATCGCTCCGAAAACAAAAAAGTAACGAACATTGTTCGATTCAATATAAAATACTGAACGCTTCTTACCTTAATGAGCGGCGTTTAGCATGCTAAGTGAGAATAATTAAAATTAGGAAAATGCCTAAACAAAAAACAAAATCCAGTGCTAAGAAGCGGTTCAAGCTAACCGGTACGGGTAAAATCAAAAGAAAGCACGCTTTCAAAAGTCATATTTTGACTAAGAAATCAAAAAAGCGTAAGCTTGCTTTAACTCATGACACCTTGGTTCACAAATCAGATGTCAATAGTATAAAAGAGCAATTACGTTTAAAGTAATTCTCAAAACGGTAAATCAATAACCCTGGAGTTGGGCTACAATAAAAGACTTTGCGTCTGAGTGAGTAATTAAGTACGTGCCTTGCGCGCCGCCTGCTACAAAAAAATTAAAAATTATGCCAAGATCAGTAAATGCAGTCGCTTCAAGAGCCAGAAGAAAAAAGGTAATGAAGCAAGCCAAAGGTTATTTCGGAAGACGTAAAAACGTCTGGACAGTAGCCAAGAATGCGGTTGAAAAAGCAATGTTGTATGCTTACAGAGACCGAAGAAACAAGAAAAGAACCTTCCGAGCTTTATGGATTACCCGTATCAATGCAGGAGCGCGTATGCACGGTATGTCATACTCTCAATTCATGGGAAAAGTAAAAGCGAATAAAATTGACTTGAACAGAAAAGTTCTGGCTGATTTAGCGATGAACCACCCTGATGCTTTTAAAGCAATTGTTGACAAAATAAAATAGTGCAATAACTTATCTCACTTGAAAAATCCGTTAGCCAGTTGGCTGACGGATTTTTTTTTGTGTTAGGCCGTCTTTATCTTATCCACCGCAGCTTTGAACTCTTGCCAATCAATAAGTTCATCATCACTTTTATCATAACCCTCTATCAACTTTGAACTAACAATACCTCTTAAAAAACCATTGATCTCGGCTTCTTGTAATAGCTTTTTTATTTCACTCTTTTTGAGTTTGCCACTGCTATCTGCATCAAAGAAACTAAATGCCTCTTCAGGTGTTTCAAAATGATTGGTAATCAATATTTGTATTTTATTTAAAATAGCTTCTTCTGTAGTCATAATAGGAATGGTTATTACTTAAAATAAGAAATAAAATTAAATGCCCCAAGCGGTTAACACCAATTTTCTACCCACGGCATTATTCCGGTGTTCGCATAAATAAATACCCTGCCAAGTTCCTAAATTCAATTTTCCATTGGTTATGGGTATTTGAACCGAAGTTCCCATTAAAGAGGTCTTGATATGGGCAGGCATATCATCTGCCCCCTCGTAAGTATGAATGTAATATGGCGCATCTTCAGGAACCATTTTGTTCATGTGACTTTCAAAATCGACCCGCACCGTGGGGTCGGCATTTTCGTTTATTGTGAGACTTGCCGAAGTATGTTTGATAAATATCTGTAGCATTCCGGTTTTGATTAAATCTATCTCAGAAATATTTTTAATGACTATATCTGTAATTAGATGAAAACCCCGACTATGCGGTTTCAATTTGAATTCTTTTTGGTGGAATTTCATTTTCTAATGATTTAATTTCTAATAGGTCTGATACCAGATCTGTACTAGTTTGCTTCATTCATTTTCTTTGCATTACCAAAGAAAACGAATCAAAAGAAAGGGAACTTTTTCACAGGAATTTTTTCTACGAAAAACCCATGTCGAAACTTCGCCATCCCACCTTCGTGGGACGAGTACCATTCGAAGCTTTCTCCATCTATTCTTTGAAAAAGAAGCTCAACCTAGAACCTTAAAATTACTACAAACTTCATATAAGACCTTTTAAATTCTGTTACCTTTGACTCTTTTCAAACTTATGGATTTAGCTCAAATAAAAATGGTGGTCTCTGATATGGATGGCACGCTGTTGAATTCCAATCACGAGGTCAGCCCACGTTTTTTAGAACTTTTTCAAGAACTTAAAAAACGTGACATTCTCTTTGTTGCCGCCAGTGGGCGTCAATATCACAGTATAGTTGAAAAGCTTATTCAAATAAAGGATGATATTATTGTCATTGCTGAAAATGGTGCCTTGGTCAAAAAACAAGAGCTAGAACTTTTGGTTACCCCTTTGAAGCCCGATTCACGAAAAGAACTATTGAAAGTCATCGATGAAATTGAGGGGGCTCATGCCATGTTATGTGGAAAATACACTTCATACCTTGATGGCAAATCAGCTTCATTTCTTGACCAACTCAAAGAATATTACAGCAAATATGAAATTCTTGATTCTTATGAACATATTACCGATGAGATAGTAAAGATCGCGGTATACCATCCTGTAAGTGCTGAGGAATACATATTTCCTGCATTGAAAAAATATAATGATATGTTTAAGGTTAAAGTCTCCGGACAAAATTGGGTGGATTTGAATCATAGCAAAGCCAATAAAGGCTATGCGCTGCAACATGTCATGAATCACTTTAATTTAAGGCCAGAAAATATATTGGCCTTTGGCGACTACAACAATGACCTTGAAATGTTGTCTTTGACCCCGAACAGCTTTGCCATGGCAAATGCCCATGCAAATATCAAAAAGGTGGCCAAATACAAAACCACCAGTAATGACGATTTCGGTGTGGAGCGCATACTCGAAAAATTACTTTCTTAAAAGCCAATAAGTGTTTGAAAAAAATGTTATTTCAAAAGAATTTGATGTTATATTTATCACTTAATGCATAGTTATTTTTATATCTGCTAAATAATCTTATGAATTTTACCCAAAATACTGCCTTAGATGCCATAATGCGTTCATTATTTGAACCGTACAAAATAAACGTGACCGATGTAAGCAAAATTTCCAATGCGCTTATCGAACGTAATATCATCTCTGATGTCGATGAGATTGTGAACGATCATATTGCCTTTCGAACCTTGGGGGTCAAACATTTGGGCATTGCGTCTTTTGAAAAAATTTTTTTACATTATGGCTACGAAAAAAAAGACTATTATCATTTCGATAAAAAGAAATTAGACGCCTTTTGGTACGCGCCGCCCAGTGAAGAATATCCGAGAATATTCATAAGCGAATTGCGGGTTGGCGACCTATCGGCCAAATCACAGAAAATTATTGCGAGCTATACCGATCAGACGGAACAAGATCCAATTGATCATATTGACCTTGACAACACTGAGGAGGTAGGTAAATTCTTTTATGAACCCATTTGGCAATTGCCCAGTATCGATGACTATCTTACCCTCGCCGAAGAGAGTGAGTACGCTGCTTGGGTAATCTATAACCGTTATTATCTCAACCATTACACGATCAGTGTGCATAATCTCATGGATGGATACAATACCTTAGAGGAATTCAATGCCCTGCTTGAGGAAATCGGCATTCAGCTCAATGACTCGGGTGGTGTCATCAAAAAAAGTAAGGATGGTTTATTGAAACAAAGCAGTTCAGTGGCAAAAATGGTTGAGGCCGAATTCAGAAATGGGGAAAAACTGGAAATATCGGGCAGCTATGTTGAATTCGCCGAACGTTTGCCATTGCCCCAATATAAAAGCCTGCCGAACGACAAACTCGATAAAGAACACCGTCGTGACGGATTTGAATCAGCCAACGCTGACAAAATTTTTGAAAGCACCTATTCATCACAGACCGGAAAACAAGAAGGCAAGAAATAAATCAAATCACGTTTTCTGCTTTTTCTTTTGCGCGGCAGGAAATAACACGTTGTTTAAAATGAGTCGGTATCCCGGAGAAGTTGGATGTAGTTCCAGTTCCGTTTTAGGGTCTCCTACTCTATGTTGGTAATCTTCAGGGTCATGCCCCCCATAAAAGGTAAAGAAACCTTTTCCTTTGATGCCATGAATATATCGGGCTTCTTCATTGATTTTATTTTCGCCTAAAACCATTACAGTTGGTTTAACACTATTTCTATCAAAAGCAGTTGTTTGCCCCATAAATCCTTTTACCAATGCTGTATGATTTTGGCACAACATGGTAGGTACAGGATCCCACTTTGCTGAGAAATCCATCAAAGAAAAATAATCGGCCTCTTTTTGAACCCGACCGCGTTTGGCCGTCATATCAATTGAAGAGAATTCATACTTCAAAGGACTTCTTTCTAAAATAAAATCGGTGAATGCAAAGGTCTTGTCAAAATTCAATCTACCCTGATAATTGGCATCAGAAGGGTCGCCATCAAACATAGGTTCACAAATGTCAACACCGTCAGAGGCAGAAAGCGCAATATCAAAACTATCTGTCGCCGAGCACATAGCGAACATAAATCCACCACCAATGACATAATTTCTGATTTTCATGGCCACCGCCCTTTTGGCCTCAGATACTTTTGAAAAACCCAATTTCGAGGCCAGTGCCTCTGCATCCGTTTTTTGTTGAATGTACCAGGGCGCAGCGCGGTAGCTTCCGTAAAACTTTCCGTATTGACCTGAAAAATCCTCATGATGCAAATGCAACCAATCGTAGATAGCCAATTTATCATCCAATACCTCTTCATCATAAACAGTGACATATGGAATTTCAGCATAGGTCAGTACCATGGTCACGGCATCATCCCAAGGTTGGTTGCCTTTGGGGGAATACACCGCAATTTTAGGTGCCTTTTCAAGGATCACGGCTTCCTGATTTTGAGAAGGACTACTTATTTCTTCCAAAATTCCTTGGGTTTGACCATCTGAAAGCACCTCGAAAGAAACTCCCCTGATTTGGCATTCTTTTCGAATACTTTCTCCATCTGGCAACAAAAAAGACCCTCCGCGATAATTCAATAACCATTGCACTTTTTGCTGCTTGGTCAGCACCCAATAGGTAATGCCGTAAGCTTTCAAATGGTTTTTTTGATACTCCGCATCCATAGGAATCAAAATGGAAGAGGCTGAAATCTGAAGCGTAAAGAGAAAAAAGAAAAGAGAAAAAAGACTTTTTCGCATTTAGAATGTATTGTAACCTACTCAAAGGTAAACGAAAAATACGCTGAAAGTATTTTGATGGACGTTAAAGTATTTTAAAACAGATGTAATAAGGTATGGTTTTGAATATAAAATTTAAAAGCAACCTCCCCGTTTTGGCAAAGCCAAAATTACCCCTCCTTAACCAAGGAGGGGAGCTGATTCTGAACTGAAATTTTTAATAATAACTAAGAGTAAAAGCTCCCCCCTTTAGAGAAGGGAGGTGGATCCGCCAAAGACGGAAACCGAGGAATTGAATAAACAACCACTTGAAAACTTTTGAAAGCAACCTCCCCGCTTTTGGCAAAGCCAAAACCACCCCTCCTTAACCAAGGAGGGGAGCCATCTTGGATTAACCGATATTATGGAGCTCCTCCCTTTGGATAAAGGGAGGTGGGCCATGCATTCAGCATGGTTCGGAGGGATTGAGAAAAATTCGCAATATTTTCAAACACAGCCTCCTCGCTTTTGGTAATGCCAAAACCTCCCCTTATTAACTAAGGAGGGTAGCCATCTCTGGAATAAAATTAATGAACAGAAAAAAAGGAAAGTAAGTTTAAAAAGGAACATCGTTATCCTCCTCAAAATCAGAATCATGATTTGATGAACTGCCAAAAGCCTCATTGGCATCAGGAAGGCCTTTTGTAATAAACGGATTTTCATCGCCATCATTCATTTTTGATTGAAATTCGAAGGGCGAATCAAAATCTTCAAGATTGTCAAATTTACCGAGTTGGCCAATGAACTTGAGTCTTATATTGTCCAACCCACCATTACGGTGCTTGGCCACAATAAATTCAGCCTGCCCTTGGGTTGGTGTGCGTTCTTCATCATCCCACTCATCAATTTTATAATATTCGGGTCTGTAGATAAACGAGACTATATCTGCATCTTGTTCGATCGCACCAGATTCTCTCAAATCAGAAAGAATAGGTCTTTTACTACCACCTCTGGTTTCTACCGCACGTGATAATTGTGAAAGCGCGATTACCGGCACGTTGAGTTCTTTCGCCAAGGCTTTCAAATTTCTCGAAATGGTGGAAATCTCTTGCTCACGATTGCCTCCTTTTTGATTGCTACCCGCCGTCATTAGCTGCAGGTAATCAATAATGATGAGTTTTATGCCATGTTGTGAGGCCAATCTCCTTGCCTTTGCCCGCAGGTCAAAAATAGAGAGTGAGGGCGTGTCATCAATGAAAAGCGGCGCTTTTTCCAATGCCTTTACTTTGACGTTCAACTGCTCCCATTCATGCTTTTCCAATCTACCCGTTCTCAATTTTTCTGATGAAAGTCCGGTTTCAGATGAAATCAAACGCGTTATCAATTGTACCGATGACATCTCGCAAGAGAAAAAAGCTACCGGCACATCATTGTTCACGGCCATATTTCGAGCCATCGAAAGCGTCAATGCCGTTTTACCCATACCAGGCCGCGCGGCAATGATCACTAAATCACTGGGCTGCCAGCCCGAGGTCAATTTATCAACTTTGTCAAAACCTGAAGGTATACCACTGAGCCCCTCTTTATTGGCAATTTCCTCAATACGTTTTTTTGCTTGTATGACCAAGTTCTGTGCTGTCTCAGCAGAGCGTTTTAGGTTGCCTTGGGTAACATCATACAATTTTGATTCCGCATTGTCCAGCAAATCAAAAACATCAGTGCCGTCATTGTAAGCATCTTCAATGATTTCATTCGAAATTTTAATCAAACTACGTTGAATGTATTTTTGAAGAATAATTCGGGCATGGAACTCAATGTGGGCCGATGAGGCCACTTTTTGGGTCAATTTTATCAGGTAAAAATCGCCCCCAACCGCCTCTAGACGACCATCTTTTTTTAATTGCGAAGAAACGGTTAATAAATCGACCGGTTCAGAAGTTTCGAATAATTTGAAAATCGCCTCATAGATGTATCGATGTGCATCTTTATAAAACACATCAGGATGTAGGATATCTATTACTTCATCAACCCCCTTTTTGTCAATCATCATCGCCCCGAGTACAACCTCTTCTAAATCAACTGATTGTGGTGGTATTTTGCCACGCTCCAGATTAATCAGTGTTGATTTGTCAACCTTGCGACCTATAACCGGGTTTGGTTTTTCCATAGCGACGAATGTATGCAAATATGTTCTTGTTGAGTATAAAATGGGTATGGTGATATCAACACCTCACTAACATTTTGCCTGTTCATAAGTTACGATTTTGTGTTAATAAAAAAAAAATCTGGAAAATTGAATTTCCAGATTTCGACCAGCTTGATAAAATGGTAGTCTAGTCATTGAATACACCCATTTGGGCATATTTGTCCATACGTTGTTTAACCAATTCTTTTGGTGATAACTTTTCCAATTCTTTAAAATGTGTTGAGATTTTGTTCTTGACAATTTCAAAAGCTTTGTCTCTATTGCTGTGTGCACCACCAGCTGGCTCACGAACAATCTCATCAATGAGTTTTAATTTTTTCATATCGGTTGCCGTCAATTTCAAGGCTTCGGCAGCGGTTTCTTTATACTCCCAACTACGCCATAAAATTGAAGAACATGACTCCGGCGAAATAACGGAATACCACGTATTTTCCAACATCAATACCCTATCTCCCACTCCAATGCCCAAGGCACCACCTGATGCCCCTTCTCCGATAATCACGCAGATAATAGGAACTTTCAGACGGGTCATTTCCAAAATATTTCTGGCGATTGCCTCGCCTTGACCTCTTTCTTCGGCCTCAATACCCGGATAGGCGCCCGGAGTATCAATAAAGGCCACCACCGGTATACCGAACTTTTCAGCAGATTTCATCAAGCGTAGTGCTTTTCGATAGCCCTCAGGATTCGCCATACCAAAATTTCTATATTGTCTTGTTTTGGTATTGAACCCTTTTTGCTGCCCGATGAACATATAACTTTGATCACCAATCTTACCCAATCCGCCAATCATTGCCTTGTCATCGCGCACATTTCTGTCCCCATGAAGTTCCAAAAAAGTATCTCCGCAAATGGCATTGATATAATCTAAGGTATACGGTCTGCTCGGATGTCTTGAAAGTTGAACTCGCTGCCAAGCGGTCAAATTTTTATAAATATCTTTCTTTGTTTCCGCCAGCTTCTTTTCAATCTGCTTGCAAGTCTCGGTTACATCAACATCACTTTCTTCCCCAATAATCATACACTTGTCGAGTTGCTCTTCTAGTTCTTTGATGGGGAGTTCAAAATCAAGATATTCCATGGTAAAGATCAGTTTGTTTCTAAAGGCAAATATAAAATATAATCAGCTATTCTTTTGACCCTTCATGGCTTTTTGTAGAACTCTTATTTTTCAGGATACCATTGGCAATGACGGTGGTCAAAATTATAAGGGCGCCTAAGTAAAACATGGGGTTCATTTGCTCACTTTCTTTAAAAATGAAATAGGCCATCAAAATACCATAAACCGGTTCTAAATTGACCGTCAGTATCACCGTATACGGACTAATGTGCTTCATAACATGTACACCGCCAATAAATGCATAAGCCGTACAGATGGAGGCCAAAATTAGAATGTACATCAAATCTTTGGTAGATATCTCAAAAAGCTCACTTTTCAAGCTTCCTTGAAAACCTAAAAAAAGAGTTACTGAAATCGCCCCAATTGCCAGCTCATAAAATGAGATGATCGTTGCTTTTTCCTTGGCAACCAATTTTCCGTTTATCAATGTGAAAACCACCCCCATAAGTGCTGAAACCATGGCAATGAGCATTCCTTTTCCGTATTGGGCATCCCCCTTAAAAATCAAGAAAAGTCCGGCTACCACAATGAGCCCAAATAATAACTCATACCCAATTAATTTTCGTCTGTACCAAATGGGTTCTAACAAGGCTGTGAAAAATGCCCCTGTGGACATTGTGGCGAGTGCTACGGAAACGTTGGATACTTTGATGGCCCAGAAAAATGTGACCCAATGTAATGCCAAAGCCGCCCCTGCCGTTGCCAAATTATAAAAAGTATTCTTTGATACGTACAGCGAGTATTTTTTAAATGCAATGAAAAGCACGATCAAAAGTGCCGCGATGCTCATTCGATACCACACCAACGGCAAGGCCGCTATTGAAATCAATTTGCCCAAAACCGCGGTAAAGCCCCATATGAAAACGATAAAATGTAGGTGGAGGTAATTTTTCAAATTGCTGCGCATGCTTTTTAACGCTTTGCTTTTTGAAGAAGGTAAAAGGCAAGCGCACCAAATATGGCATTTGGTATGATCACGGCCAAGAGCGGTTCTAAACCAGCTTGCTCAGCCAATGTACTAAAAATACGATCAAAGAAGATAAACACGAAAGCCACCACAATGCCAAAAGCCAAATTGAGTCCCATGCCTCCTCTACGTTTCATTGATGAAACGGCCACACCGATAATGGTCAATATAAAAACCGATAGTGGCAGTGACCAACGCTTGTATTTGACAAGGGTGTAGGTATTGATGTTCGAAGCACCTTTTCTTTTTTGGTCCACAATAAATTCATCAAGTTCTAGCAAATTTTTAGTCTCGGCAATATAAGATACCGGAGTCAAATCATTCAACTTGAAGTTGAATAGGGTGTCCAATCTTCTTGTTTTAAAAACCATGGCGGTATCGCCCTTTATGGTTCTCTTACGATAATTGGTCAGCCGATATTGCGAATCTTTTTCAACCCATCGAATATTGGATGATGAAATCTTAAAATCCAATTTGTTTTCTTTGTTAAAGCGCTCGAAAGTGAAATTATAACCTATTTGCCTTGCTGGATCAAAACTACTTACATAGATAAAATCATTTTCGTTCAATTGATTGTAAATGTTGGTGGTCTCTCTTTCTTGCTTGCCCCTTTTTAAATATTTGAACTTGAATTCATTGAAACCCTTGCTCGCAGAAGGCACAATGAACATGCCCGCCACCAATACCAGCAAGGCGATGATACTGGCGCCAATCATATAGGGCCTGAGAAATCTATTGAATGAAATACCCGAACTTAACATGGCGACTATTTCAGTATTACTGGCCAGTTTCGAGGTAAAAAAGATTATGGATATGAACAAAAATATCGGTAGCAACAAGCTGCCTACGTAAATACTGAAATTGCCCAGATAAACCAGCACCTCTTCAAAAGGGGCCTTTTGGTCTTGAATCTTGCCTATCTGCTCAGCCAAATGAACCATAATCGCAATGGGAATGAACAAAAGCAACATCACAATGAAAGTAACGAGGTATCGCTTTAGTATGTACTTATCTAAAATAGTCACCTTAAAGTCGTTTGTCCATTTGTTTTACCATCCTATTTTTCCAGTCGGCGAAGTCGCCAGCTAAAATATGTTTTCTAGCCTCCCGTGTCAACCAGAGATAAAAACCAAGGTTATGAATGGTCGCTATTTGTTTGCCCAAATATTCATTTGCCGCGAATAAATGTCTTAAATAGGCTTTTGAATATTCCAAATCAACCCAGGTGTGGCCCATTTCATCAACTGGAGAGAAATCATCTTCCCACTTTTTATTCTTGATGTTGATGGTGCCATGTGCGGTAAATAACATTCCATTTCTTGCATTTCGGGTGGGCATCACACAATCGAACATATCAATACCCAAAGCGATGTTCTCCAGTATATTTATGGGCGTTCCCACGCCCATTAAATAACGCGGTTTATCTTCAGGCAATATTTCACAGACCACTTCGGTCATGGCATACATTTCTTCGGCTGGTTCACCCACTGATAAGCCTCCTATGGCATTTCCTTCTGCACCTGCATTGGCAATATACTCGGCAGATTGCTTTCTTAAATCTTTATAGGTTGAACCTTGAACTATCGGAAAAAAGGTCTGTGCATAATCATACTCAAATGGTGTTTTTTCCAAATGCGCTATGCAGCGATCCAACCATCTATGGGTCATATGCATTGATCTTTTCGCATATTCATAATCGCAGGGGTACGGTGTGCACTCATCAAAAGCCATGATAATATCCGCACCAATAACCCTTTGAATTTCCATCACATTCTCTGGTGTGAAGGTGTGAAGAGAACCATCAATATGCGATTTGAATTTCACGCCTTCCTCTTTTATCTTCCTATTTGCTGAAAGTGAGTACACCTGATAACCACCACTATCAGTCAAAATATTGCTGTGCCATTCCATGAATTTATGAAGCCCACCCGCCTTTTTGATGATATCGATTTTAGGTCTTAGAAAGAGATGGTAGGTATTGCCAAGAATGATATCAGGTTTGATTTCTTCTCGTAGTTCTTTTTGATGTACACCTTTGACGGTGGCCACAGTACCCACGGGCATGAAAATCGGGGTCTCGATAACTCCATGGTCAGTAACCATGGTTGCTGCCCTTGCCTTGCTTTTAGGGTCTGTATGTTCTAGGGTAAATTTCAAATCGTGATTTCAATGGGCAAAGATAGGCAACTAGCCAGCATGAATACCTTAACAAAAAAATAAAGTTCAGTACTCTAGCGATCAGGAAAAGTAAATTTACATTGATTTTCGTCTAGAATTTTTTTGGTTGATAAAATATGATAACTACATCTTGTATGGGCAAAAGTTTGCCAGTATTTTTGGTTGCGAATTTTAAGACCTAGGATAAATGCCCAATATAAAGGAACTTCAAGATATTGTCATGCAGACCAGAAGAGATATTCTTCGCATGGTGCACAAGGTGAATTCAGGACACCCGGGTGGGTCTCTAGGCTGTACGGAATTATTCGTTTGCCTTTTTCATGAGCTCATGGATCTCAATGAGGGATTTGACATGGATGGTCATGGTGAGGATTTGTTCTTCTTGTCAAACGGACATATTTCGCCTGTTTATTATAGTGTTTTGGCTCGTCGTGGGTATTTTCCGGTCGATGAATTGAATACGTTTCGTTTGATTGATTCCCGATTACAAGGGCACCCTACTACACATGAGGGTCTACCAGGTGTGAGAATTGCCTCTGGTTCACTAGGTCAGGGAATGTCAGTCGCCTTGGGGGCTGCATTGGCGAAAAAATTAAACGGGGATGACAAATTGATTTATTCCCTTCATGGGGATGGTGAATTACAGGAAGGCCAGAATTGGGAAGCCATTATGTATGCCGCGGGAAACCATGTCGATAATATTATCGCCACCATCGATTTGAACGGGAAGCAAATTGACGGGGCTACAGATGATGTACTACCCATGGGAGATTTGAAAGCCAAGTTTGAAGCTTTCGGTTGGGATGTGTTGGAAATTGAGGAAGGAAATGATATTGCTGCCATTCTTGAGGGAATGAAAAAAGCAAAATCAAGAACTGGCAAAGGCAAACCCGTTTGTGTTTTGCTTTATACCATGATGGGCAACGGCGTTGACTTCATGATGCATACACATGCATGGCATGGTAAGGCACCGAATGATGAACAACTTGAAACCGCATTATCACAGAATGCTGAAACTTTAGGGGATTATTGACCCCACCAAACCCTCTGCAAAATGGAGGACTAATTGAATGAATAACTAACTAAAAAAGACCCGATATACTCCCCTCCTTTGGAGGGGTCGGGGAAGGCTTATGACAAAATATATTGACCAAGGAAAGAATGACACACGGAGTGGTTTCGGCGCCGGTTTAGCTGAATTGGGCAGAACCAACCCCAATGTAGTGGCACTTTGCGCTGATTTGGTAGGTTCGCTCAAAATGCAAAAATTCATTGAAGAAAATCCTGAGCGCTTTTACCAAGTGGGTATTGCAGAGGCCAATATGATGGGCATAGCTGCCGGACTGACCATTGGCGGAAAAATACCTTTTACGGGAACTTTTGCCAACTTCTCAACGGGACGGGTCTACGATCAAATCCGCCAGTCAATAGCTTATTCAGGCAAAAACGTAAAAATATGTGCCTCGCATGCAGGAATCACTCTGGGCGAAGATGGTGCCACACATCAAATTCTTGAAGATATTGGTTTGATGAAAATGTTGCCAGGTATGGTGGTCATCAACCCATGTGATTATAATCAGACAAAGGCTGCCACCCTAGCCATCGCTGATTACGAAGGTCCTGTTTATTTACGCTTTGGAAGACCCAAAGTGGCGAACTTCACACCTGTTGACCAGAAGTTTGAAATCGGAAAAGCAGTATTGCTGAACGAAGGCACTGATGTGACCCTAGTCGCTACCGGTCATTTGGTTTGGGAAGCCTTGAATGCCGCAGAGGAATTAGAGACCAAAGGCATATCAGCCGAAGTCATCAATGTACACACCATCAAACCACTTGACAAGGAGGCCATACTGCAATCCGTTAAAAAAACAGGATGTATTGTTACTGCCGAAGAACATAATTATTTGGGTGGATTGGGAGAAAGTATTGCAGGAATGCTGGCTACTGAACATCCCACACCACAAGAGTTTGTCGCCACCAAAGATACCTTTGGAGAAAGTGGCACTCCTGCCCAATTAATGGAGAAATATGGACTTAACAATAAAGCCATCGTAAACGCCGTTTCAAAGGTATTAACTAGAAAGTAATAGTGGTATCGTTTTTGATATCACTATTGATATCTTAAAAACGCTTCATTATGAAAAGGACATTTCTTCTTGCTTTATTTGCCATGGTCAGTATGGCCACATTCTCTCAAAAAGGTTCAGGTTTCGGAATCAAAGGTGGACTCAACTACAATGAAAATGGTAATCTCATTGCATCAGTAGGTAATGCTGCAACAGACATCATTGAGGGTTCAAAAGGTAAAATTGGTTACCATGTTGGGGTTTTCGGCAAAATCGAAATGCTTAAAATCTACATCAGGCCTGAGCTTCTTTATACCAAAACACAGAGTAGTTATTCTGTTGATGGTACTGAGACCGCTTTTGATGTCACAAAATTGGATTTGCCTGTTTTGGTAGGTTTGGATTTAATTGGCCCATTACATGTATTCGCAGGACCGGCTTTGGAGTACCAATTGAGCAATGACCTTGAAGGTTTTGACATCAATGACGCCGAAAAGAATTTCACGGTGGGTCTTCATGCAGGTTTGGGTGTAAATCTGGGTAAATTGGGGCTCGATGTTCGCTACGAAAGAGGGTTCTCTGAGAATGAATCAGAGTTTATCAGTCAAAATGTGACCAATATTGATGGTCGTGTAGATTCAAGACAATCACAAGTGATTTTTGCACTCTCGGTAAAATTTTGAAAAAGCAATCAACAAAAAAAACCCGCTTGAAGCGGGTTTTTTTTTATTCATGTATTTTGTCTACTAATCATATTCGACCGTTTCATCATCATCAAGATGCGCCCAAATACCATCACCGTCAGCATCAATAAAACCTACAAAATTACCGTCAGCATCTTTTTCTATTTCATTAATGGTTGGCACCCCATCATTGTCATCATCTGCATCATTATGATTGGCCAAGTAAACAGTTCTAGGTTCTGAATCACCATCAGTATTATCGTTGTTCAGGTTACCATCACCATCAACATCCTCTAAAATGGAGGGAATTCCATCTTCATCAAAGTCAGTATCTTTTTCAAAACTCATAGCTTGTAAAGTAAAAATTAAGGGTGAATAAGCTGGAACAATTGTACTTGGTGAACTACCAAAATAGGCCAAGCCAGAGGGCATAAACACAGCTCCAACTCCGAAATTTTCGTAACGTATTGTACCGTCACCATTTTCAATAGGGCCTTGACCTGTTCCTAACTTGGTCATGACCTTGGCAAAGCCTATTCTTAAACCTGGATCACTTAAATAAAAGCGTACTGGGTAATTAGAATTTGCATCAAACAAAGTATTATTCAATAAAAGTCCTTCATATTGAACTACAGAGTAATCACCAATAGTTGGTTTCTCATCCGAGCCTAGGCCGCTAATTTCAATATAATACAAAGTATGGTCAATTTCTTCACCATCAGTCCTTCCAAACGAGGCAGATTCTACAAGAACATTCATGGTTTTTATGTCATCTATAATTGGCTTCTTATCCGCATTATCTCCGGCGATTGTGTCGAACTTTATTTTGAAATCAAAATCAATTGGCGGATTTTCAAACTCCTCATAATTGTAAAAATGAGACTCTAAATACTCCCTTATCTCTGCATCATCTTCAACCGCAACCTCACTTAAAAGACGTAAAGGCGCGTCAACAGCATCAGGGTTTTCATCATCTTTTCTACAGGCAAAGACCGAAATTAATAAGACTGAAAGAACAAAATATGGTATCCTTTTCATACATTTTCACTTAAGGTGCGCAAGATACGATTTTCCACTATTTTTGTGTGAGACGTTAACAAAGATTTTTAATTGCAAATGCGGGTTGATAAGTTCTTATGGAGCACTAGGTATTTCAAAACGAGAAATATGGGCACCGCTGCCTGTAAAAAAGGACACGTCAAAATCAATGGCCAAGTGGCAAAACCCTCTCGAGAGGTTTATCCAACGGATAAAATAATCGTTCGAAAAAATCAAATCAACTATCAGCTTACCGTATTGGATATCCCCAAAAGTCGTGTTGGCGCCAAATTGGTTGCCCTATATCGAGTGGACACAACGCCTAAGGAAGAACTTGAACATAGCGAGTTACTTCAATTTTCAAAAGACCATTACAGAAAAAAAGGGGAAGGCAGACCCACGAAAAAAGAACGACGTGACATTGATGACTACTTGGAAGAATCCGATTCAGATTGGGAATGACAGCCTTCGTTTCAACACCGCTAAGATTTGAGGGTAAGTTTATTTATCTTTGAAAAACACATCTTTTCACAATGCAAAACAAAATACTTTCGCACGACCAAATACAGCATAAAATCAGGCGTATTGCTTATCAAATTTTTGAGGCAAATGTGGATGAAAGGGAAATTATCATCGCGGGTATCGATGGCGGGGGATTGAAATTTGCCAAAAAAATACAGCATGTTCTCGAAGCTATAACTGATGCCAAGATATCATTGTGCAGCGTTACCATGAACAAAGCCAACCCTTTGAAGAAAGCGATTATTACCTCAATACCTGAGGCCGAGTATGAAAACAAATCAGTGGTATTGGTTGATGATGTGTTAAATTCAGGTACGACCCTGATCTATGGGGTACATCATTTTTTGAAAACTCCCTTAAAACAATTGAAAACAGCGGTATTGGTCAACAGAAATCACAAGAAATATCCGGTTAAAGCAGATTATAAGGGAATTTCTTTATCGACCTCTTTACAAGAACATGTGCACGTGAAGTTTCAAGCGAGCAATGATTTGGTATATTTAGACTAAGAACTTTTCGATTTCCTCGGTAATTTCGCTGACAGATTTGCCATCACAATTAACCGTTTGATTGGCTTTTTCATAAAAAGGACTTCTCTCAAAAAGGTGTTTACCAAAAAATTCGGGCATTTCTTCTTTCGTCAAATGAGCAATTAAAGGTCGCTTTTCCCTTTCAGGATATAATCGCTTAATCAACTCATTTATCGAAAGTTTTAAATAAATAACGTTCGGACTTGCCTCGAGTATTAGATTCATGTTACCAGCGTAACAAGGTGCCCCGCCCCCGGTTGAGATTACCATAGCTTTATCCAAATCAAGCAAATATTGAAGATATTGATGTTCGACCTTGCGAAAATAAATCTGGCCCTTATCTTCAAATAGTTGAGAAATTGTCATCTTCTCCCTGGATTCGATATAGGTATCCAAATCAACAAAGGACATATTCAATTTATCGGCAATCGCCTTTCCAACGGTGGTTTTACCACTACCCATATAGCCCACCAGAATTACTTTCATTTGCTCGATTTTGTGCAAAGTTGCATTAATTGTAAACGCTGGCAAAGAAATGAAAATTTTATATTGAATTGCTCTTGTAAAATAAATGAATCAATGTATATTTGCACCCGCAAAAGGGAAATCCTTTTATTAAAATTCTGACCTGGTAGCTCAGTTGGTAGAGCATCTCCCTTTTAAGGAGAGGGTCCTGGGTTCGAGCCCCAGCCAGGTCACCATAAGACAAAGCCTGACTATTTAGTCGGGCTTTTTTATGCAATAAATTGGGCTAAGAAGTCTATGCCGAGCATAGCTGAGGTGAGCCCCCCGTCCGAACGGATTCATCCGGGCGGGCAGCCAGGTCACCATAAGACAAAGCCTGACTATTTAGTCGGGCTTTTTTATGCAA
>CAYSPL010000040.1:0-26689 GCA_964432915.1 uncultured Maribacter sp. | reverse complement strand
ATCGGTATAGGTGAAGGTGCCATTGGCGTTCTCGACTATCGTCGTTACCGTTTCCGTAAATCTTAGCGAAGCTAGATCCGCAATCAAAGTTCCCCCACCTTCCAAAGTAAGGGTCAATTGATCTGTCAGAGGGTCAAAAGTGAAAGTCTCTAATTGCTGGTCATCGGAGGAGGTTAACTCCCACGAATCCCCATCCCAGAAATAAATGGTTCCCGTAATTGTGTTTACATACACATCTCCCGTATCAGCTCCAGCTGGGGTATCCATTCCAGGTGCCGTCACCTCCACTCCGCTCAATACTTCACAATTACATTGATCTTCCAATGTAACGGTAGTCTGTGCGAATGTAAATCCGGAAATCAGAAAAATGAGGACAAAAATTATTTTTTTCATGATCAGTACTTTACTTTCTAAAAACTTTTTCAATTTTTATATTTTCCCCTTTCCTCTTCCCCCTATCCAGGAAAAGAGAGTGTTTAGTTATAAAATTTTGGAATAGCTACCGAAAATGATTGTGCTCTAAAATTTATGGCGTCTGCACAATGGGACTTCTGATGAGATTTCACTGCCATCGGGTTTTCATTAAAAAACCTCTTTAGATTTCGGTTAAGTTATCCATATTTTGGGTTGTTAAATACCTATCACATTGAATGGTTCATTAACACTTTACAAAATTAACTCTAAAGCCGCCCTAGGAAAATAAATGTTGTGTAATCGACGAAATGCATTGTATAGGGCTTAAAAGTTGAGGTTTTTAGCAGCCCCATTAATCGACGAAAGGCTGTAAATCAGCACATTCACGACCTCTTAAGATTGGGAAAGATCAATTCAAATAAAGCAGATTTTAAGAGAAAAAAGTTCCCAAATTAGTTTTTTTTCACCCTGTAGGTAATTCGTCTATTTGTAATTACAGTGTTCACATTTACGTTCAAAATTGCGGTATTGGAAATGATATTCACACAGACGTTATTGGAGGAAGAGACCACTACTCTGTATTGATTTCCGTTATCGTTTGGGGTCACTTGAGTTAGTGTGAGTGTATTGCTTTCCACCCCAGAATAGATGCCGGAATTTGTTAAATCAACCCATGAAGCCCCACTCAAAATCTGCCATTGGTAAATGTCAGCATTATTGGCTGTTGTTGAAAATGTGGCATTACAACCCGGACAGGTTGTTGTATTCATTGGTGTTGTTAGTATACTTGTAGTCGATCCTGCTTCCTGAAAGTCATAAGTGTTGTTGGAGTCTCCGTCAGCCGGCTCAGCATAAGATGCAGCTATAACTGTACCATCATTGTTAATTGGTGGATTACCATTTCCGTACATACCATTATCATCAGAATCAGTATTTGGATCTCCATATGCCTCATCAGCATCGCCACAACCATCATTATCACTATCAGTATCGTGATGATCTTGAATTTCATCAATATCTGAATTCGTTGCCCTGCAAGCATCAATCACAATTCGCAAATCATCAAAAACAGAATAATCATAAGTAGTATCATCTATTTGACCATAAGTATACAAACGCACGGTATAAGTGGTATTGGGAGTTAACTTATATGATGAGGTATTCATCATATCAAATGCCCCACTGGGTTTTGCAGTTATAAACACATTTGTCGCCAAAAGAGTTGAGCTAGCAAAACCATCATCCGAAATGGCAGAGCTCATATAATACGAGTCTCGCATATTAGGCACATCCCAATAAGACCATCTGACCCTTGTCAATTCTGGGTTGACCACTTCAGATCCTGTTGTAAAGGTGACTTGAAAATAGTCATTGTTTGCAATTGCCTCTCCTAAATTTGAAGATGGCATGTTGAGAATATGAATGGAACTACCGGGGCTTGAAACCGTAATTCCACTTTCCGTTAAGTCGTCAACCGAATCAAATACCCAATCCAAAATTTCAGGTCCGCTGCTATTGTCCATTGATCTTGTTCCGGAGGGAAAATTCATATTCCACCCCGCAAATGCGTATCCCAAATTTTCACTTGACTCATCGCAATCAAAAATTCCATCATTATCATCATCCAAGTCACACAAATCATTGATGCCGTCTCCATCAGTGTCAATACCAGAGGGGTCTGCACAAGGTTCGGAGATAGTTACGGTCGCGGTATCAATTTTACCCAATGAGGGACAGGCAGTAAGTGGGGAATCAGAAATAGAATATTCAAACGTGGTACCAGGAAAAAAGGTTCCAGAACTATAGGTGTAGGTAACCAAACCCAAACTGGCATCATCAATGACCACAGAGCCTATTGCCGGTTGAACAATATCAGAAATGAAAAATGGTTCATTATCAGGTTCGTAATCATTCTCAAACAAGCTGATTTGAACAGAAACCGAGGTGCCTACTGGTACAATTTCGATATCATCATGGGCAATAGGGGCATTTATATTCTCGCTTGCTTCAGCTTGCGTTGAATTTATAGTATAATGATTTGTGCCAGGAATAGTACTAGGAGTAGCAATTATGGTACCTATTAGTCTTTTGAAACCGACAACGGGATCATAAAAATTGGGGTACCGAACTTCAACGGTATAGGTTTCATTTTCTCCCAATGGTAAGCCTATATGTACTTGTTCTGGAGATTGCGTACCGTGCCCATACACCCCGTTTACTTGTCTCAAACCGCTAATGATGTTTCCTTCACAATCTCGAATAAGAATATTTGTACCTATTGCCACTCTGTCTGGTAATCCTCCGGTCATTCCACCCGCATCCCTATCTTCTGTAACCTCAATAATCAAATGGTTGACCCTGTTGGCAGCAGGCAGATTATTGATGTACAGTTGATTTCTGCCGCTGATATTCATGTAAATGTCTAAATCACCGTCATCATCAATATCAACCATAGTAGTTCCTTCACCATCTCTACCGGAGTTGAAGGGTTCACTATCCAATGTAAATGTCATGGCTGCCCCGCTGCCTACCTGACCAGGAGCGGGAGTTGGACTATTCAATTGATTAATGTACAAGTAACTGCGATTATCACCTACAAATAAAATATCAATGTCACCGTCATTATCAATATCTCCGCCCGCAAGTGCATCAATAGGGTTTGAGGAATTTCCTTGATCAATGTTTGTTGGTTGGGGTAGGCCCGGAAAAGTCGCTGCACCCAGAGCGGTCCAAATACCTGGACCATCGTTTCTAAAAATTTGATTCAAACCATTTTCCGTCCAGACTGCGTCTAAATCTCCATCATTATCCAAATCCCAAAGTCCATTTCCTCCCTTATTTCCATTATCCGCTTGTGCCAAATCTGAGCCATTGGTAAAAGTTCCTCCTTGGTTGAGAAAGAAGTCATTTTCATCGCGTTTTCTCATGAAGATGTCTACCCAACCGTCGTCATTGACATCGGCTGCCGATCCATAATCACCATCCGTTGCAAATTGATTCAAACCATACTCCACCACTCCTGGCCCATTACCTGGCGTGATGTGGGTAAAAAGTGATGCCGAAGGAGGATTGACCACGGTGTTTGTAGTGTGATCCAAATAATTATTACGTAAGAGTTCAATGCCATATTGATGGCTATCAAAAAATATATCCAAATCCCCATCGCCTTCAAAGTCAAAAAAACCGGCTCCTTCTACGTTGAGCTCATTTATGGTCAGTGTTGCACTCGCATTCTGGCCAACAGTTATAGGTGCAGTACCACCAGCACCATCACCGAAAGTGCCCGATGGATTTTGTAAAAATATTTGAATTGCGACAGTCGCGTTGGAGGCACCGAAAGAGTTAATCATAAAATCTGGGCGACCATCACTATTCAAGTCGCCCCAAGCCGCCTGTCTTTCTGCTCTATCACCTAACATGCCCGGCGCCAAAGTTGCTTGAACGTTTACGAAGGTACCCGCATCATTTCTCATTAAAAAGCTTCTCTGATTATTGTTACTTTCAAGTACCAAAACGTCCAAATCGCCATCACCATCAAAATCAGACCAAGCATGGCCGCCATCTTTAGATAGGTTCAGGTTTAGTCCGTAAGCGGCAGCATTTTCTGTAAAAGTGGTTTGAGAGGCCACGGCACAAGTACCTAGTAACGTAAAACACATGAGTATCTTACACACCCATGTGCTGAAAAACTTAAGATTCGTGAAGTAGCGCATTTGGAGACAATAGAACATTCTAAGGACTAAAAAACCTCTAACTTTTTGATTAAGTATACAATTTATGGAGGGCCAGGTGCTAGTTAAAGTAAATGTTGTGTAGTTCGACATTTGCACCATTAATTAGGGATAAATCGAGGTCTCTGCCTTCAGATTTGATGTTATGAGGTGTGAGTTTTTCAGTAATAACCAACTCAAAAACAACTCTTTAAAATTCACAACCAATAAGTTCAATCTTTATTTACCCTATAGGTTATTCTCCTATTGGTAATAACAGTGAAAGCTTTTAGTTCTCTAATGGGTGAAAATTCAGATGTCGAATTGGCAATTGTGGCTGTAGCCGTTATGTCATTACCCAAAACCACACTGGGCGGAACTGGAAAAGTAAACTTGAACTTATTTGTATTGTCAGCATTACCGTCATCATCTGTATAGGAGGAAATTACTAAACTGGTATCGAATGCACTGCCCTCAACCATTGAAGCCAAAAATACTTGTCCTTCACCATAATCCACGGACTGGCCAAGTTGATTGTCACCCGTGGTTGCCGTGCCTTGATTGACATCGGTCAGAAAGAATTCTATGGTCGAACCTGGTCGTGCCCAACCAGATACCACAATACTTGAGCCTGACTTGTAAGCAGCCTCGATTACCGGAAAGTTTATCAAGCCATTTGGTCCGCTATCAGTATCTCCTGAATCATTCAGTGATACCCCATCTTCATTTAAATCAATACCTAAAGCATCATTATTTATTCCATTGTTATAAAAAGAATTTCTTGAAATTAAATTACCTGAACTTGAACCAGTTAAAACCAATCCTGAACCCCCATTATCGTAAATTATGTTATTTACTGCCTGGTTATTGCTGCCGCCTATTAAAAAAATTCCGTAATCGTCTGGGTCTCCTAAACAAGTGCCAGTATTTTGACCTGAGCCAGTAATTGTATTTTCGAAAATATTGGTACCACCCAAACCACCTGTGGATTTAATTCCTACGCCTTGTGAATCTTGCACTAAATTATATTGCAAAAGAACTCCTGTACTGCCATTTCGTATATCAACACCCAAACTGCAAGGGTTATCGCCGATATCAAAAAAATGATTGTTTTGAATGGTTTTGGCTCCTGTACCTCCGTTTACCAGTATACCGGCGTTGCTTAAGGTGGCTATATAATTACCCGTAACAAAAACATTGGTTACAGAAGTGCCTTCAATCTCGACCCCATAGCTCACATTGCCCGCGTTTGAACCAAGCGCATTTACCCCGAGAAGGGAATTGGAAACCGTGTTATTACTGCCATTACTGAAAAGCACTGCGCTTAGTTGGTCAGCATAGATGGCCAAGTTTCGAATAACATCATTATCTCCCTGAACTTGAAATACATTACCATTATTTCTATGTACTTGAATTTCTGGAAGTTCAAAATCAGGCAGGAGGGTAGCTGAAATTCCCACCGCTGTTCCTCCAGCTCCAATCAAGCCAGTATTGGTATCACCAGAATAAGCGGTTTGTGTACGCCCGTCAATGACTGTATTTGAGCCTGTTATTGCACTCAATGGGTTTCCATTTGAAATCGCAATGTCAAAATACCCACTTACATAGTTTGCGTCAGCGGTTCTTCCTAATAAATCGCCAGTTGGTGGAATCATGAATATTGATGTATCGTCGCCCGCTGCTGGATCGAACAAGCTGTTTGTTTCAATATCCAACCCGGAAGAATCGAGAGCGTTCGAATTTACGATGAACTGTTCTAAAGATCCCTGTCCATCAACATTGGTATTCACGATTGTATTAAAGTTAAAGCCAAAATCCATTCCTGCCACCCCTTCATTTAATATAGTTACATTAGATATGGTCTGAGCCCCCGCTATATTTCCTGCAGACGAATCTTCAGCAGTCGGGTCCTCGCCCCCAACGGAGTTGGAATCAGGAACTAGTGAGCTTGCTATATAATCAGTCTTGAATGTCTGAACTGGCATACAATTGCTACATGACGAACCACCAGTTCTAGTAGATTGAACGGTGTTATTGACAACACGGAGTCTATATGTGCCGTTGGCCATTCCCCCAAAGACAAATGACCCTGCGGCATCAGTAGTGGTGGATTGAATCAAACTTCCAGTAGAATCATATAGTTCTAAATCAACATTTGGTATGGGAACACCTGAAGAGGCAGTTAAATCTCTACCTGCCCCACCACCATAGTTGAGATCTTCAAATACGGTACCGGTCATCAAATTTGATGGCACCTTCAAAACCACGGCATTCAATATGACAAAATCTTGACCCGACTCAACCCTTGTGGTTGCCGAAGATTCACCCGCTGCGATAAAGGGTGAAACATCATAAGTATCCAAATCCACTCCGTACGATGTTGCATCATTCACAACTGGTACACCTGTATTATCGAATATTGTTGAATTGAACGGGTTTGGATCTACCGCCGTGTTATCTCCATCACCTATGAGATCGAAGGTACCAGAACCGGTAGTAAATTCAAGGGCTTCATTATTGCTTAGGGTTTGATCACCTTCCCATGATAATACCGTAGTTTTCGAACCCGATGCTCCAATCGCAAAAAAGCCGTCAAGGGTATATGTAGAGGAAGTATTACTCTCTCCGTGAAAACCTTGATAGACATTTACGGTGGAGGCTGGTAAACTGGTATCTACATAAAAAACCATCAAACTCCATCCTCCAAGCACGGTGGCTGAATTACAATATGTGGCTGAAGTGTCAATGGTTAAATCAGTAAAATCAAAAGTATTTGCATTCAGATCTGCGATTCCGGCAATGATACTCGTCACATCACTCACAGCACCATAAAAGACCCTACCTCCTGTAATCGAAGTGGTATACATCCGGTTAGCATTGACATTTATACCCTCAAAAGTAACCTGAGAATCTGGGGTGGAATTCGAATGTGCCCAATATAAGAACGCCCTGTCAACTGTGGCTCCAACTGGTATGGAAGATGTAAGCGTATTACTCGATGTTGTGGTTACCGCACAGGCATTCGTATTATTGTCTTGGGTTCTCAGTGAACCACCCGTTGAGGTATATCCAATATAACCATCCAATTCATGGGTCAAAACCAAATTGGGGTTGTTCAAAATAACCTCATCATCGGTTATGGTACCCGTACCAGTATCTGAAATATCGACTGCTGGATCGGAAACATTGGAAAATGAGATGTTGAAGGTTTCGTCAATTTCGAACAGAATGTCATCTAAAATGGCAACTGTAATTTGCTCGGTATCTCCAACAGTGCCGTTAAAGCTCAAAATACCTGATGATGCAGTAAAGTCCTCGCCTGCTATCGCTGAACCATTTGCGGTATTGTAATCAACTGTGAAAGGGCCGGCAGAATTAATGCCGTCGTGCGTCACAGTGAATGTTGCCGTACCTCCATTTTCTGCAATTGATACATCATCAATTACCAAGCTTGGACTGAAAGTGGCGGTGAAAAGTACGTTATCAACAAAAATAGTTTCGTTATTACCCCAACCCCCACTACCCGAGTCAAAACGGATTCGAGAATCAGCTGATATTTCATTGGCGGCCAATGTATAATTTACTGTTCCTGAACCAGCCAATATAGCTCTGGTAACCCATCCTGTGCCATTCCACAACCTTACTCTGACAGACTCATTACCGTTTGTACGGTTATAGTTTAAGTTAAGTGTTACGGAAGTAGCTCCAGCAATATCCAAGGTTCTTTCAATACTGATCCCATCTAAATTTCGAAATCGTAATTGATTACTATTTACTCGAATACGCCCACCTGTTGGGCTATCAGTTTCTCCGTTTTCATTCCAATTGGTGGAAAAATTTGTATTCCCATCATTATTTGAGTATGAAGCGGCACTAAAATTATCTCGATATGTCTGTTGACCAAACGCTAAGTCTGTACATAGCAAAAGTGCCAACACAATTAGTGAAACTCTCATTTATCAGTTTCTTTCCTTAGGTTACTTGATCTATAAAGATATGGCTACGGCTCGGGATGGATAAAACTATGTTGTGTACTAACCAAAATAGCATGTGAATAGCTTGAAAAGAGGGGTCAACCCCTTAAAAATCGAGAAAGAAATAATAAAATAAAAGAAGTACCAGAATAAATATTAAACAATTTCAAATGGAAAATCATTCTAAAATGATAAATTCAGACCTTCGGTTGAGCTCATGCTCTTCTTTCGAGCATTTTGCCCCATTGACACATTTATTTATCAGCTTGGTTTCACCAAAACCTTTACCTTGAAGGCGCTCTGATGCTATACCTTTCGATATCATGTAATTTACGGTAGACTCAGCTCTTTTTTCTGAGAGCCACAGGTTATATGAATCTTTACCTCTACTATCAGTATGCGAATTAACCTTTATTTTCAAACTGGGGTACTTTTCCATTGCTGCAATGACCTTTTGAACCTCAACCTCAGAATCTTTTCTAATGTTAAATTTATCAAAGTCAAAATAAATGGTGCTCAATTGGAGAAGTTTTGCCAAATCATCACCAAAACCAGCGGTTACCGAATCTGGCTCTAAATAAAAATCAATGATTTTTGGTTTCGAGTCAGACTTTTCCAAATACTCTTCATAGGGTACATATCCTTGGGTCATTGCGCGCACGAAGTTGCCTTGGTTACAATTCAAAGAAAGTGTATAATTACCATCAGAGTCGGTAATGGTGGACATAATTTCATCATTGTTTTCATCAATGATCTTTACCGAAGCACCAACTAATACTTTATTTGATATTTTATCTCTCACGGCACCCGTTATCTCTTGAACACATTGCATTTGCAGAGGAGTATTTTCAACAAAAACGTAGATATCATCCGCACCCAGACCCTCGGGTCTGTTTGAGGCAAAATAGCCTTTTTTGGAATCCTCATCAATAATGAAGGTGAAATCATCCATTCTACTATTTACCGGCTCTCCGACATTGAAAACAGGGTTGTCAAAATTCTCATCTTCAATTTTCGTGGCAAAAATATCCAAACCACCTATACCCGGATGACCATCTGAAGAAAGATAAAGCACCCCTGCTTCCGTTATAAAAGGAAAAGTCTCACGCGCCTCGGTATTGATGGTGCCACCAAGATTAAGTGGTGTGCCGAAGGTTCCATCTTGATTGATTGAAACTTTAAAAATATCAGATTGCCCTTTTGTTCCGGGCATATCGGAAGCAAAAAAGAGTGTTCTTTCATCAGCACTTAGCGCAGGATGTGCCACAGAATATGAATCGCTATTGAATGGGAGTTCAACAATATTTGACCATTCGTTGTCTTGTCGCGTTGCCTTGAATATTTTTAAACGAATTACGCCCTCTTCATCTTTTACGTATTTGCCTTCTTTATAATTGTTTCGGGTAAAGTATATGGTAGTGCCATCTTTGGTCACCGCAGATGTTGATTCGTGAAGTCGCGTATTCACATTATTATCCAGTTTGGTCACTTGATTGGTAGATATACTATCTGAATTCACCTTGTACAAATCAAGAAAATCTTTGGAATTCCAAGTATGTCTGTATCTGGCTAAATTTCCCGTATCCCTATCGGAAGAAAAAATGATTCCTTCTTTATAAAAGGAAGGAGCGAAGTCAGAATAACTCGAATTGAATTCAAAAGGGTTTAAATCATATCTGCCTGAATTCTTTTTTATTTCTTCCAGATAATCTCTTTCTTCTTCAAAAACCTTGGCCCGATTGTCATTGGCAGTGGCCTCACTGAATTTTGTCATCATCTGATTGGAATTCTCATAATCGCCCAAAGTTTTTAAAGTTTGGGCATATCTGAAATAATCTTCAGGACTGGTATCTGCTTTGAATTCTTCAACCAATCTTCCATAACAATTGGCCGCATCTTTGTAGTCTGCATTAAAATAATAAGAGTTGCCCAACTTCTTTAAGAGATCAGAAGAAACATATCCCTTTTCCAAAACTTTTTCGAAAATATCTATCGCTGGACTAAAAGAGTAATCTTCATAGTTTGCATTGGCTTTTGACACCAATCGTTCTTCTTTTTTGACATCTTGAGCATTGACATATACTCCAAAAGAGAAAATCACGAGTATGGGATAAAGTAGTTTTTTTCGCATCATGTCAGTGTTTTAGAAGAAGCGGGGTGATACCAATTTTTGAAATGATTTTACCAATTCATACCTTAAAAAAACTTCAAAAGAGCCGTTATTGAATACCGCGGCACCAAGATCTGTAATCTCTCTATCATAAGCGAGGCCAAGTGTCAGTTGGTCAGACATTTGAAAACCTATGAGACCACTTAAGGCAGCATCCCATCGATAAGCTGCACCTATTGAAAATTTATCATTAAAAAGGAAACTTGTTGAAACATCAACTTGCAGCGGGGCCCCACCTACTGCCTTTGTAAGCAATGCCGGTTTGAATTTGGTGTTTCTTCCCAAATCAAATACAAAACCCGTAATCAGGTAAAAATTGATTCGTTCTTTTGCCAAAAAACCAACATCATTGGCATCATTGCCTGCTGTGTCAAAGTGTTCCGTTTCCAATAGGTTCGGAGCAGAAAGACCCGCGTAAAATCTATCGGTATGATAATAAACCCCTACCCCAACATTGGGTGAAAATCTATTCTCAATGTTATCTGAAGCCACATCTTGTTCTTGGTCTGTCAATTGTTCTAGACCCGAGAAATCCAAATTGAACAATTTACCACCTGCCTTGAGGCCAAAAGATAGTTTACCATTCAGTGACACGTCAACAGTATATGAAAGTAGCGCATCAAAATAGGTTTCTTGTACCACTCCGTCACCTATGGCATCATTCACAACAGAAATACCATAGCCCAACTTGCTATCACGAATGGGAGAGTGAAGATTTATGGTGAAAGTTTCAGGGGCACCGGCCAAGCCCACCCATTGTGAACGATAAAGGGCTGCAGCACTTAATTGACCACGAGACCCAGCATATGCCGGATTCACACTCATGGTATTGTACATGTATTGTGTATACTGGGCATCTTGCTGTCCATTTATCTCAAAAAGAATGGAAAAAGCTGCCACAAAGAGCAAAAATAAGTTCTTACTTAATTTCATGTAAATGGGTCGTTTTATTTACTTATGTACAGATATCCATCATCAACAACATTCTGCCTTAATCTGGTCGAATACTTAAATATATAGAAATATATACCTGCTGGTAAATAATCATCAACCAGTAATGTTGATCTGCCTCGAGACCTTCCATCAAAGGTGTTTCGTTGATTATCTAGATTCTCTCCCTCGTAAACAATTACCCCCCAACGATTGTAGAGCTTAAAACTGTTGCTCGTGGTCTGTTCGATGTTATCAATGTATAGGAAATCATTTTTACCATCTTTAAAAGGTGTAATCAATTCAATGACAACAATTTCATCTGATTCATTATCGTCAAGATAACTTGGTATTTCGTCCAAATCAAAGTCGTCATCGGTTGGATCACCATCTGCATCAAGATCCTCATCAGGAGTTTCAATCCCATCTCCATCATCATCAATATCGCGGTAGTTCACATCTTCTGTGCCATCGGTATCGGGTAAATCATTTGCAGGATCATCAATTTCATCGTTGACATCAAAACCATCATTGATATCGCTCCCTTCGTAACCGTCATCCAATCCGTCGCCATCGGTATCATTGCCTGTGAAAGTTTGGTCGGGTTCACCATCAAAATTGAAGTCATTGCCCTCATTGTTATCTGGTACTAAATCATTGTCACTATCCAAATCAATGTAATCAGGGGTATCTGTACCGTCATGATTATTTGGGATTATGCCATTTGGGTAGGCCGAGTTCAGACCATTATTGGCCTGATAGGTGGCCTCATCATCATCATTAGGTGCAATATAACCAGCTGTTGTCTGTGCTTCAACGTTATCAGGAATACCATCATTGTCGGCATCAATATCCATATGATTTGGAATTCCGTCATTGTCAGAATCAAGAGGATTGGTCAAGGGATCATCATCTCCATCTAAATTCGGATCTTCATCCATATCAAGAATACCATCATTGTCATCATCCAAATCAACGCTATCGGGCACCCCATCACCATCTGTATCAACGGGAGGCTCATTCACAGGATCTAAATAATCTGGCACTCCATCACCATCAGTATCATCATTGGTGGGATCACCGTCTCCATCAAGATCCTCATCAGGAGTTTCGATACCGTCTCCATCATCATCAATATCGCGGTAGTTCACATCTTCTGTTCCGTCGGTATCGGGTAGGTCATTGGCGGGGTCGTCGATTTCGTCGTTGACATCAAAACCATCATTGCTATCACTTCCTTCATAACCGTCATCCAATCCATCGCCATCCGCATCATTGCCTGTGAAAGTTTCATCGGGTACACCATCAAAATTGAAGTCATTACCTTCATTATTATCTGGCACCATATCATTGTCACTGTCTAAATCCAAATAATCCAGCTCATCTGTACCATCTGTATTCACAGGATTCAAACCAGCGTCTCCCGCTCCTTCATAGGCATTATCCAAACCATCACCATCTTCATCAGCGAGTAGCGGGGCAACATACCCGCTGGTGGTTTGCGCTTCAATGTTATCAGGTATTCCGTCATCATCAGAATCTATATCCACTCTATTCGGGTAGCCATCATTATCAGAATCGACATCGGTCAGGAAATTGATGGTCTGCGGATTGACAAAGTTTTCAAGACAAGAAAACTGAATACCTGATTGACGTGGAACCTCAGTCGTAAAATTTTCATTACCAGAAGCACTTATTCCAAATCTGAATATGAAGGTTGAAATATTCACAAACTCGACCGCCACATTGACCTGCGGATTTTGATTTGATATGCCCTCGTATTCAATGGTACCGCCGCTGACCAAGAGACCACTACCTGTATTTTCCACTAAAATGTCTTTCGGATCATTGAAGGTGTAACTGGCGGGGGTGTCAAACCTGTTGAACTCTTGATAACGCGTATTACCATCAACATCAATAAAATTGGCAATCAACTCATTCAGCACAACCAAATCGTTGGTACCTGAATTAACCAGTGTGATTCTCAAATCAACATAGGGGTTTCTGACCTCATCCGTTGTTGTAAAGAAAATCTCAGGTTTAAAAAATTCGGGATCTACCGCATTCTGATCGAGTGTGAAGATTTCACCATTGACCACTTTGGCAACAGTGACAAGGGCATCGATGCCATCACTAATATCTGAAAAACGGTACACCGTTCCTTCATTGAAAGCATCTCCTGATTCCAAGGTAGGTGCATTGCTAAAATTAAGATTTGGCACCGTATCACAATCAAAATCAGTGCTTAAAACACTTGTTTCGGTGTTGTCTAAAATTCCATCCCCATCAGAATCCAAATCCAAATAATCAGGCACCGTATCCGAATCGGTATCAATGGGTGTCAGTCCATTCCCATCTCCGGGCATATCTTCATAAGCGTCATCAAGGCCATTACCATCAGCATCCTCTGCCGACTTCACGATGAAAGAAATCGCAGATTGAGCTTCAACGTTATCTAAAATGCCATCATTATCCGAATCGAGATCGAGCGAGTTGGGTATTCCATCATCATCAGTATCAATGTTCTCACCTTCAACCAAGTCTAGAATTCCATCACCGTCGTCATCGATGTCCAAGTCATTTGGAATGCCATCGGCATCCGTGTCCAACAACAACATTGTATTGCTATTTACTAATTCAAAAGAATTGTCGAATGACGAGTTCGACAGAAACAACAGAAGAAATGTCAAAAGGGTAAAAACCTTGTAAACCTTAATCTTAAAGCCACAAAATATCAAATTTATCATATGATGAAAGTTTTGATAAAACAATCACCACGGCATCAAAAATTAAACAATGTATAAGACTTTAGGACCTCACATTTAAGACGTACAAGATAGATTTTATATTTTAATCTTCAAATTGTTTTGAGGGCATTCACTGTTAAAAATCAGTCGAAAAACCATTTTTACCGATGAATTGCTCAAATACTGAAGTTTAACGATTTAAGCCTTACACAAAGCCTAAAACCCATTGTATTTCAAACACACCTTTAATCGACTACTCTTGCGAACTGGTGCAATGCTATTATTTCCCTATTATTACTTGTTCTGAGTGAAAATATGGGGGTACATCAAATACTATAATTAGCTTATTTTTGTGCAAATTTTTTAGATGGGATTTAAGGAAGAAATAGATAGACGAAAGACTTTTGGTATCATATCTCACCCTGACGCCGGAAAAACCACACTAACCGAAAAATTACTATTATTTGGAGGTGCAATACAGGAAGCTGGGGCTGTTAAAAACAACAAAATCAAGAAATCAGCGACCAGTGATTTCATGGAAATTGAAAGACAGCGCGGAATTTCTGTCGCCACATCAGTTCTTGCATTCATCTATAAAAATAAGAAAATCAATATTCTTGATACTCCAGGGCACAAAGATTTTGCAGAAGACACCTTCAGAACACTTACGGCAGTAGATAGCGTCATCGTAGTAATTGACGTGGCAAAAGGCGTTGAGGAGCAAACTGAAAAACTGGTGGAAGTCTGTAGAATGCGAAGTATACCAATGTTGGTTTTTGTGAATAAATTGGATCGGGAAGGAAAAGATGCCTTTGACTTACTTGATGAGCTTGAACAAAAATTAGGACTTTCGGTTACTCCCCTAAGTTTTCCCATTGGCATGGGATATGATTTTAAAGGCATTTACAATATTTATGAAAAGAACATCAACTTATTCAGTGGAAACGATAAAAAGAATATTGAGGAGACCATTGCTTTTGACAACTTGGATAATCCTGAATTAGAGAATATCATAGGAAATTCTGCTGCTACTGAACTTCGTGAAAACCTCGAACTAGTAAACGGGGTATACCCTGCTTTTGATAAAGAAAGCTATTTAAGTGGCAAACAACAACCCGTGTTTTTTGGTTCGGCACTGAACAATTTTGGGGTGCGCGAATTGCTTGATTGTTTTATTGAAATCGCCCCGTCACCTAAAGCAAAAATGGCGGAAGAACGTGAAGTTCTGGCTGATGAAAAGGCGATGTCAGGTTTTGTTTTCAAAATTCATGCTAATATGGATCCCAAACACCGAGATCGCTTGGCCTTTGTCAAAGTGGTCTCAGGAACTTTTGAAAGAAACAAACCGTATTTACACGTTCGATTAGGGAAAAAATTGAAATTTTCAAGTCCGAATGCCTTTTTTGCTGAGAAAAAAGAAATTGTTGATATCTCTTATCCTGGGGATATTGTGGGCTTACACGACACTGGTAATTTTAAGATTGGAGACACTTTAAGTGAGGGAGAACAATTGAATTATAAAGGGATACCCAGTTTTTCTCCTGAGCATTTCAGGTATATCAACAACGCCGATCCCATGAAATCAAAACAGCTGTATAAAGGTATCGATCAACTTATGGATGAAGGTGTGGCGCAATTGTTCACCCTTGAACTTAACGGTCGCAAAGTTATTGGAACGGTTGGGGCATTACAGTTTGAGGTCATTCAATATAGATTAGAGCATGAATACGGTGCGAAATGCTCCTACGAGAACTTTCCTGTTCACAAGGCCTGTTGGGTAGCTCCAGAGGATCCCAAAAATGATGAATTCAAAGAATTCAAAAGGGTAAAACAAAAGTTTCTTGCACTTGATAAAAGAGGACAGCTGGTATTTTTAGCTGATTCAAGCTTTTCACTGCAAATGACTCAGCAAAAATATCCATCAGTCAAATTTCACTTTACTTCCGAATTTGATTGAGAAAGAAACCAATTGACACTAAAAAACCCTTGAATTTATTTATTCAAGGGTTTTTTACTATGCTTCTCCCGTAGGTCCGAAATTAAGGGGAATCGGGGGTTGTTCATAATCCTTTATAGTACCATGCGCTTTTTCAAATCGCTGTACATTATCGTTTAAAGCCTTTAGAAATTTCTTTGCATGTTGCGGAGTCAAAACAATTCTGCTTTTCACTTTGGCTTTGGGAGCCCCTGGCATCATACTGATAAAATCAACAACAAATTCAGATACCGAATGGTTGATTATCGCAAGATTTGAATAGACACCTTCCGCTGTTTTCTCGTCAAGCTCTATATTGATTTGTTTCTGTTTTTTTTCTTTATCGCCCATAGTATAAAAATAACCCCCGATATTTCTATCGAGGGTTCTTATTTAGTTTAGAATTTCAACGCTTCCTTGCGTGCCATTATTTCATCATATTCCTCTTTCGAGCCTACAATGATATTCTCGTAGTCACGCATTCCCGTTCCTGCCGGAATCTTATGCCCAACAATAACGTTTTCCTTCAGACCTTCCAAGGTATCGACTTTACCACTTACCGCAGCTTCATTCAATACTTTGGTCGTTTCCTGGAACGATGCGGCTGATATGAATGATTTGGTCTGTAGCGACGCTCTAGTGATACCCTGAAGTATCGGCGTTGCAGTTGCTGCAACCGCATCTACTGCCACAACCAAATTCTTATCAGAACGCTTAAGAATGGAATTCTCATCTCTCAACTCACGAGCAGTGATAATTTGACCTGCTCTCAAGTTTTCTGAATCTCCAGCATCTTCAACAACTTTCTTGCCATAAATCTCATCATTCTCTCTGATGAAATCATCTTTGTGAACCAATTGGTTTTCCAAGAAGATTGAATTGCCCGGATCTTGAATTCTTACCTTTCTCATCATCTGTCTCACCACCACTTCAAAGTGCTTATCATTGATTTTCACACCTTGTAATCGATACACTTCTTGAACCTCGTTTACCAAATATTGTTGAACGGCAGAAGGCCCTTTGATCTTTAAAATATCCTCAGGTGTTATTGAGCCATCAGATAATGGCATACCTGCTCTAACATAATCATTTTCTTGTACCAAGATCTGATTTGAAAGTTTTACAAGATATTTCTTGATTTCACCTGTTTTCGATTCGATAATGATCTCACGGTTACCTCTTTTTATTTTTCCGAAGGAAACCACACCGTCAATCTCAGAAACAACCGCAGGGTTTGATGGGTTACGCGCTTCGAACAACTCGGTAACTCTTGGAAGACCTCCGGTGATATCACCTGCTTTTGCCGATTTTCGCGGAATCTTAACCAAAATCTTACCTTCTTTGATCTTCTCGCCTTCATCCACCATAATATGCGAACCTACCGGAAGGTTGTACGAGCGTATCGTTTCTCCTTTGTTGTCTTGAATCAATAGGGTAGGAATCAACTTTTTGTTTCTTGATTCAGAAATCACCTTCTCTTGGAAACCTGTTTGCTCATCAATCTCAACCTGGAAAGTAACACCTTGATCAATATTTTCATAGGCAATCTTACCAGAGAATTCAGATACGATGACACCATTATAGGGATCCCATGTACAGATAACATCTCCTTTATTGATCTTCGCTCCGTCTTTTATCAAAATCTCAGACCCATATGGAATGTTATTCGTACTCAAGGTAATACTCGTATTCGGATCAACCACCTTCAATTCAGAAGTTCGAGAAATAACGATATCGACCTTCTTGCCTTCGGCATTTTCACCTTTAACGGTTCTTAAATCTTCTATCTCAGCAACACCTCCGAATTTCGCCTCAAGCTTGTTCTCTTCAGAAATGTTACCGGCAATACCACCCACATGGAATGTACGTAAGGTCAGCTGTGTACCCGGCTCACCAATCGATTGCGCCGCAACAACACCAACCGCTTCGCCCCTTTGAACCATTTTATTGGTTGAAAGGTTTCTACCGTAGCACTGAGCGCAAATTCCTTTTGGTGCCTCACAAGTCAATGCAGATCGAACATCGATTTTCTCAATCGGCGATGCCTCTATTTTCTTCACATCAGACTCCATGATTTCTTGACCGGCAGTGAGCAACAACTCTTCAGTCAGTGGGTCATAAACATCGTTTAGTGAAACACGACCAAGTACTCGAGCACCCAACGTTTCAACAATCTCTTCATTCTTTTTCAAGGCCGTTACTTCAACACCTCTCAAAGTTCCACAATCTTCAATATTAACAATAACATCTTGAGACACATCAACAAGTCGACGCGTCAAGTAACCTGCATCAGCGGTTTTTAATGCTGTATCTGCAAGTCCCTTACGTGCACCGTGTGTTGAAATAAAGTATTCCAAAATTGAAAGACCTTCTTTAAAGTTGGAAAGAATCGGGTTTTCAATAATTTCACCTCCTCCGGCAGTCGATTTCTTGGGCTTGGCCATCAAACCACGCATACCGGTCAATTGACGTATTTGTTCCTTCGATCCACGAGCACCAGAATCCAACATCATGTAAACCGAGTTGAAACCTTGTTGATCTTCACGAATACGTTTCATTGCCAATTCAGTCAATTGCGCATTTGTTTGAGTCCAAACATCAATTACTTGATTGTAACGTTCGTTGTTTGTGATAAGACCCATGTTATAGTTGGCCATAATGCCATCTACTTGACCATTGGCCTCAGCAATCATTTCATGTTTTTCTTGAGGGATGATAATATCTCCCAGACTGAAAGACAATCCTCCTTTGAATGCAAAATCGTAACCCATGGTCTTGATTTTATCAAGGAATTCGGCTGTTGCCGGAACATTGGTTACTGCCAATATCTTACCGATAATATCGCGTAATGACTTTTTATTCAGTACGGCATTGATGTAACCAGCAGCTTCGGGTACTTCCATATTGAAAAGTACTCTACCTACCGTGGTCGGAATTATTTGATATACCAATTCACCTTCTTCATTAAAATCTTTTGCACGAACCTTGATTCCCGCGTTCAAATCAACCATTCCTTCATTAAAAGCGATTTCCACTTCTTCAGCAGAGTAAAAAGTGAGTCCTTCACCTTTTATTTTCACTTCATCAGTTGACTTACGCTCTTTGGTCATGTAATAAAGACCCAAAACCATATCTTGGGAGGGTACCGTTATCGGCGAACCATTGGCAGGATTCAAAATGTTGTGTGATGCCAACATCAGTAGTTGTGCTTCCAAAATAGCCTCAGGACCCAATGGAAGGTGTACCGCCATTTGATCACCATCAAAATCCGCATTAAACGCCGTACATACCAAAGGGTGTAAACGAATCGCCTTACCTTCAATCAATTTGGGCTGAAAGGCCTGAATACCCAATCTGTGAAGTGTTGGGGCTCGGTTCAATAGCACCGGATGACCTTTCAATACGTTTTCAAGAATATCCCAAACAACGGGCTCTTTTTTGTCAATTATTTTCTTAGCCGATTTGACCGTTTTTACAATACCCCTTTCAATCAATTTTCTGATTACAAAAGGTTTGTATAATTCAGCAGCCATATCTTTTGGAAGTCCGCATTCGAACAATTTCATTTCCGGACCAACAACAATTACCGAACGCGCTGAATAATCAACACGCTTACCCAAAAGGTTCTGACGGAAACGACCTTGCTTACCCTTCAATGAATCAGAAAGGGATTTCAAAGGTCTATTTGATTCTGTTTTTACGGCTGAAGCCTTTCTGGTATTATCAAAAAGGGAATCCACCGCTTCTTGAAGCATACGTTTCTCGTTTCTAAGAATCACTTCAGGAGCTTTTATCTCAACCAATCTTTTCAGACGGTTGTTTCTGATGATCACTCTTCGATATAGGTCATTTAAATCTGAAGTTGCAAAACGACCCCCATCCAAAGGAACCAACGGACGCAATTCTGGTGGAATAACCGGAATCACTTTCATGATCATCCACTCAGGATTATTCTCACGATTCTCTTGAGACTCACGCAAAGCTTCAACCACCTGAAGGCGCTTTAAGGCCTCTGTCTTACGTTGCTTTGAAGTTTCAGTATTTGCCTTGTGACGCAAACTAAACGAAAGCTCTTTCAAATCAATTCGAGCGAGAAGGTCGATCAAACATTCAGCACCCATTTTGGCAATGAATTTGTTTGGATCACTATCATCCAGATACTGGTTTTCTTGTGGAAGTTCATCAACAATGTTCAAGTATTCTTCTTCCGTCAAGAAATCCATTTTATTGATTTCGGCCCCTTCTTCACCTTTTGCGATGCCCGGTTGAATGACCACATATCTTTCATAGTAGATGATCATATCCAATTTCTTGGATGGCAGACCTAAAAGGTATCCTATTTTATTGGGTAACGAACGGAAGTACCAAATGTGGGCAACAGGCACCACAAGATTAATGTGACCCACGCGATCTCTTCGCACCTTCTTTTCAGTTACCTCAACACCACAACGATCACAAACGATTCCTCTATAACGAATACGCTTGTATTTTCCGCAGGCACATTCATAATCCTTTACAGGGCCAAAGATGCGCTCACAAAACAAACCGTCACGTTCAGGCTTATGTGTTCTATAGTTAATGGTTTCAGGCTTTAGTACTTCTCCGCGTGACTCTGCCAAAATCGCTTCTGGAGACGCCAAACCAATGGAAATCTTATCAAACCTTTTTTGTGGTGTATTATCGTGTATTCTTGCCATAATATAATGGTGTTCTAATGTGTTGTGTTAAATAGAATTACTCTTCCAGTCGAATATCCAAGCCCAAACCTTTCAGTTCGTGCATCAATACATTGAAAGATTCAGGTAACCCAGGCTCTGGCATTGTTTCTCCCTTGACAATAGATTCGTAGGTTTTTGCCCTACCAATCACATCATCAGATTTAACCGTCAATATTTCTCGTAAAGTGGCCGAAGCTCCATATGCTTCTAGGGCCCAAACCTCCATTTCCCCGAAACGCTGACCTCCAAACTGGGCTTTACCACCCAAAGGTTGTTGCGTAATCAACGAGTAAGGACCAATTGAACGGGCATGCATCTTATCATCTACCATGTGACCCAATTTCAGCATATAAATCACACCTACAGTAGCTGGTTGGTCGAACTGTTCACCAGTACCACCGTCATACAGGTATGTATGACCATATCTTGGAATACCGGCTTCATCCGTGTAACCGTTGATTTGCTCAAGTGTGGCTCCGTCAAAAATTGGTGTTCCAAACTTCTTACCTAGTTTTAGACCTGCCCAACCCAATACGGTTTCATAGATCTGACCAATGTTCATACGCGATGGCACACCCAGCGGATTCAATACAATGTCAACAGGAGTTCCATCTTCCAAAAACGGCATGTCTTCTTGACGTACAATTCTAGAAACAATACCCTTGTTACCATGTCGACCAGCCATTTTATCACCAACTTTAAGCTTACGCTTTTTGGCAACATAGACTTTCGCCAATTTCATGATACCAGCAGGTAATTCATCACCAACAGAGATGGTAAATTTATCTCTTCTCAAATTACCCTGAAGGTCATTCAATTTAATCTTGTAATTGTGTAATAGATCAGCAAGTGAAGCGTTGGTTGCCTTATCTGTTGTCCAGCTTCCGCCAACCAAATGAGCGAAGTCATCGACAGCGTTCAGCATCTTCATGGTATACTTCTTACCTTTCGGCAAGACCTCTTCTCCTAAATCATTTAAAACACCCTGAGAAGTTTTTCCACTTACCAAAACAAAGAGTTTTTCAATAAGTATATCCTTTAATTCTTGAAACTTAACTTCATAGTCCATTTCAAGAGCTGTAATGGCCTCTTTATCTTCAGATCGCTTACGCTTATCCTTAATCGATCTTGAGAACAACTTCTTCTCGATAACCACACCTCTTAATGAGGGCGAGGCTTTCAATGAGGCATCTTTTACATCGCCGGCCTTATCTCCAAAAATCGCACGAAGTAATTTCTCTTCTGGTGTTGGATCGGATTCTCCCTTCGGAGTGATCTTACCAATTAAAATATCACCTGGCTTGACCTCAGCACCAATACGAATCATTCCATTTTCGTCCAGGTCTTTGGTTGCTTCTTCAGAAACATTAGGGATATCGTGGGTCAATTCTTCCGCACCCAACTTTGTGTCACGAACCTCTAATGAGTACTCATCAACATGAATGGAAGTGAAAATATCTTCACGAACCACTTTTTCTGAAATTACAATCGCATCTTCAAAATTGTATCCTTTCCATGGCATGAAGGCTACGGTGAGGTTTCTTCCCAAAGCCAATTCACCTTTTTCTGTTGCATATCCTTCACAAAGAACTTGTCCTTTTTTGACCTTATCGCCTTTTTTGACAATTGGTTTAAGGTTGATGCTCGTACCCTGGTTCGTCTTTCTGAATTTTACCAAATTGTACGTTTTGGAATCTTCATCGAAACTTACCAACTTCTGGGCATCAGTTCTCTTATATTTAACAGTTATTTTCTGTGAATCAACATATTCAACACTTCCATCACCTTCTGCATTGATCAAAACCCTTGAATCAGAGGCTACTTGACGCTCTAAACCTGTACCCACAATTGGGGATTGTGGTTTCAATAAAGGTACTGCCTGACGCATCATGTTTGATCCCATCAGGGCACGGTTCGCATCATCATGCTCTAAGAAAGGAATCAATGATGCCGAAATAGAGGCTATTTGATTAGGTGCAACATCTGTATAATTAATCTCTTTTGGATCAACCACAGGAAAATCGCCTTCTTCTCTTGCAATAACCTTATCAGAATCAATCTGGCCATTGTCTTTCAAAGGAATATTCGCTTGCGCAATTTTCATACCTTCTTCCTCTTCAGCACTTAGATACCTATACTCTTTTGTGTTGACTTTGGCCTTGTCAACTTTTCTGTAAGGAGTCTCCAAAAAGCCCATTGGGTTGACCTTTGCGAAAACCGCCAAGGAAGAAATAAGTCCAATATTGGGACCTTCAGGTGTTTCAATCGGGCAAAGTCGGCCATAGTGGGTGTAGTGCACATCACGAACCTCAAAACCAGCCCGCTCTCTTGAAAGACCTCCTGGGCCGAGGGCAGATAATCTTCTCTTGTGCGTTATCTCTGCCAAAGGATTTGTCTGATCCATAAATTGAGACAACTGATTGGTGCCAAAGAATGAATTGATCACAGAAGACAACGTCTTTGCGTTGATCAAATCAATAGGTGTGAAAACCTCATTATCCCGAACATTCATACGCTCACGAATGGTTCTTGCCATACGTGCCAAACCTACGCCAAACTGCGAAGACAATTGTTCACCAACCGTTCTTACACGACGGTTTGATAAGTGGTCAATATCATCAATTTCAGCCTTAGAGTTAATCAACTCTATAAGGTATTTGATGATGGTGATGATATCTTCTTTGGTCAAGACCTGCTTGTCCATTCCGATATCCAATTGTAATTTTTTGTTCATTCTATAACGACCAACTTCACCTAAATTGTAACGCTGGTCTGAAAAGAACAATTTGTCAATTATGCCACGAGCCGTTTCTTCATCGGGCGGCTCAGCATTACGTAATTGTCTATAGATATGTTCAACGGCCTCTTTTTCAGAGTTCGTTGGATCTTTCTGTAACGTATTGTGAATAATGGCATAATCAGATTGCGCATTATTTTCTTTGTGTAAAAGAATGGTTTTCACATCTGCCTCCATGATTTGGGCGATATGATCTTTTTCCAAAATGGTATCACGGTCCAAGACAATTTCATTTCTTTCAATTGAAACCACCTCACCAGTATCCTCATCAACAAAATCTTCATGCCAAGTGTTCAAAACCCTTGCTGCCAATTTGCGACCCAACACCTTTTTCAAACCTGCATTTGAGACTTTCACTTCCTCAGAAAGGTCAAAAATCTCCAAAATATCCTTATCCCTTTCAAAACCAATAGCTCTGAAAAGTGTGGTCACAGGTAATTTTTTCTTTCTATCGATATAGGCGTACATTACCCCATTGATATCGGTAGCGAATTCAATCCAAGATCCCTTGAAAGGAATGACTCTTGCTGAATATAATTTTGTTCCGTTTGCATGGAAAGATTGTCCGAAGAAAACCCCTGGTGACCTATGCAATTGTGATACAACCACACGCTCAGCACCGTTGATGACAAAAGTACCGGAAGGAGTCATGTAGGGAATGGTTCCTAAATATACATCTTGAACGATAGTTTCAAAATCTTCATGCTCAGGATCTGTACAGTACAATTTCAGTCTTGCTTTCAATGGCACACTGTATGTCAAACCACGCTCAATACATTCTTGTATTGAATATCTGGGTGGGTCGATAAAGTAATCAAGAAACTCAAGTACAAACTGGTTTCTAGTATCAGTTATCGGGAAGTTCTCTTGGAAGGTATTGTATAATCCTTCATCGCCTCTCTCGTCAGATTTGGTTTCAAGTTGAAAAAAATCTTGAAACGATTTGATCTGAATGTCCAAGAAATCGGGATATTCCGGTGTGTTCTTAGCGGATGCGAAATTTATTCTTTCAGTAGTGTTTTTGAGCATCTATGGACAGTATTTTGACAGTGAATACTAATGAGGGTTGTATACAGCTTTATATACGCTTTCTATAAAAGGGTTTAGGTCTAGCCCCATTTACAATGGGAAAAGACCTAAACCAAAATTGCTATATGGTTGTCGCTATTATTTAAGCTCAACTTCTGCTCCTGCTTCTTCCAATGATTTTTTGATTCCTTCAGCTTCGTCTTTAGCAACACCTTCCTTAACGGCCTTTGGTGCACTATCAACGATGTCTTTAGCATCTTTCAATCCAAGTCCTGTCAGTTCTTTAACCAACTTAACAACAGCAAGCTTAGAAGCACCTGCTGCTTTCAAAATCACGTCGAATTCAGACTTTTCTTCAGCGGCATCACCACCTCCAGCAGCGGCACCACCACCGGCAGCAACAGCTACTGCAGCAGCTGCAGGCTCTATACCATACTCATCTTTTAATATATCAGCTAACTCATTAACCTCTTTCACGGTTAAGTTAACCAATTGTTCTGCGAAATCTTTTAAATCTGCCATTTTTCTATCGTTTAATAAAATTTTAAATATAATTAGTTTTAGTGCGTATTATTTTTCAGATAATGTCTTCAGGATACCAGAAAGTTTACCTCCGCTGGCTTTAAGTCCAGAAATTACATTCTTGGCTGGGGACTGTAACAATCCAATAATCTCGCCAATAAGTTCTTCTTTGGACTTGATGTCAACCAAGGTTGCCAAATTCTCGTCACCAATATAAATTGATTCTTCAACGAAGGCTCCTTTCAATAAAGGCTTATCAGATTTTTTTCTGAAATTTTTTATAAGTTTTGCAGGGGCATTACCCACCTCTGCGAACATCAATGAGGTATTACCTTTCAATACTTCCGATAATTCACCGAATTCTCGATCTGAAGCTTCCATTGCTTTTGCAAGCAGGGTGTTCTTAACTACAGACAGTTTAATGTTTGACTTGAAACATGCTCTTCTTAAATCAGAAGTTGTTTTTGCGTCAAGACCTGATATATCAGCCAAATAAATGGTTGAATTGTCAGCCAACTGTGCAGTTAAATCTTCAATAACGTTTGCTTTTTCTTCTCTTGTCATGTCAAAAATTTTTAACTACCAGTGATTAAACTGTTCTAGGATCTAATTGAACACTAGGACTCATGGTACTAGACATGAAAATACTTTTCATGTAAATACCTTTTGCCGAGCTAGGCTTCAATTTATTCAAAGTCTCTATCAGTTCTTTTGCATTGCCTGCAATTTTATCGGCAGTAAAAGATACCTTTCCGATTGCAGCATGCACGATTCCTGATTTATCGACTTTAAAGTCAATTTTACCTCCTTTAACATCGGTTACCGCTTTTCCGACATCCATGGTCACGGTACCCGTCTTTGGATTGGGCATTAAACCACGTGGTCCTAAAACACGGCCCAAAGGACCTAACTTACCCATGACACTTGGCATTGTGATGATCACATCAACATCGGTCCAACCGCCCTTGATTTTATCTAAATACTCTTGTAACCCTACAAAATCAGCACCAGCCTTGGTGGCTTCCTCCTCTTTATCGGGGGTAACCAACGCCAAAACTTTCACGTCTTTACCCGTACCATGCGGAAGGGTAACCACGCCACGAACCATTTCATTCGCTTTTTTTGGATCAACTCCCAAGCGAACGGCCAATTCGACAGATGCATCAAATTTTGTTGTGGTAATTTCTTTTATCAAAGCAGACCCCTCTTCAAGAGAATAGAGTTTATCCTTGTCTATTTTGGCAAGGGCTCCTTTTTGATTCTTTGTTAACTTTGCCATTTAAATTGCTTTTTTAAGATTTTAAAAAGGGCGTTTTCCTGCTACTTTCATACCCATCGAACGTGCAGTACCAGCAACCATTGTCATTGCCGCTTCTACCGTAAAGGCATTTAAATCGACCATTTTGTCTTCGGCTATTGCCTTGATCTGATCCCAGGTAACACTACCTAATTTAACTCGGTTAGGTTCGCCAGATCCCTTTTTTATCTTAGCTGCTTCCATCAATTGAACTGCCGCTGGCGGTGTTTTTACAACAAAGTCAAATGACTTATCTGTATAGACCGTAATAACAACTGGTAAAACCTTGCCCGGTTTGTCCTGCGTACGCGCGTTGAACTGCTTACAGAACTCCATAATGTTAACTCCGGCAGCACCTAAGGCGGGTCCAACCGGTGGCGATGGATTCGCTGCTCCTCCCCTAACT
>CAYSPL010000039.1:0-26762 GCA_964432915.1 uncultured Maribacter sp. | reverse complement strand
TGACCACTCGTAAAAAGGGTAAAAAAAATGTCTGCCAATTGGCAGACATTTTTTTATTTACTTGATTACTCGAAAAGTTAAGTTTATTCGCTCCACAATGGGTTTGGCCGTTTTTGGTATTTGATGCAGCCAATGATGTTGGGTTTCGCCTTGCATCAGCATAAGGCTTCCATGTTGCAAGAGAATTTTATGTTTGAGTGTTTTATCTTTTCTGTGTTTCAAATGAAAGTAGCGTTCTTGACCAAGACTTATCGAAGCGATAACCGGATTTTGACCTAATTCTTTTTCATTATCGGCGTGCCACCCATTACTATCTTTTCCGTTACGATATAAATTTAAAAGACATGTAGTGAACTTAACCTCTGTTTTTGTTTCGATTTTGGTTTTTATTTTCAAGAGTTCAGTGGTGAATTCATGAGGTTGCATCTTGATGTTGGAGTAGGAGTAAGGCTTTCCGTTATTGCCGTACAAGGCTGTCAATCTGGGCTGCGCATATGTTTTTCCGAAGACTTTGATATCATCTTGTTGCCAAGGCACGTTGGTTCTCAAAAGTTCAAAATAAGCGTTTGCGATGTCTTTATTCAAAAAGTTTGGAAAATAGGTTATTTCGCTTTGCGGCAGATTTAACCTTAATTCTTTGTCAAATAGCTCCATTAGTTGATTATTTCCTTTAGCTCATTTCTGTATTTTGACGGACTTAACCCTGTAAATTTTTTGAATGATTTATTGAAATGAGAGAAGTTATTGAACCCTGATTCAAAACACACTTCTGTAATACTCAATGGCTGTTCTGCCAATAATTTTGAGGCATGAACCAAACGGTACTCATTGACAAACTGCGTGAATGTTTTGTTGGTCATCTTTTTGAAATACCTACAGAAAGAGGGTATGGTCATATTTGCCAAATTGGCGATTTCTTTTAAAGTGATTTCTTCTTTGAACCTTGATTTCGCATAATTGAAGACAATATTGATCCTATCATTGTCTTTCTTATCAGTTGACATTGAAAAACCTTCTGCATTGAGAATTCTAAATTCATCTGTAGTGCTGAGACCATAAAGTACATCGAGCAAGGTCTGTAGACGTTCAAAATTATTTTTGGTCTCAAGAGTTTCTAGTTTATGACCCAAAATAGCTTTGGTTTCACCATAAAAAACAACTCCTGATTTGGCTATTTCAAACAAGTTTTTGACCTTTTCCATTTCTGGGATATCAAAAAAGTCAGCCCCTAAAAAATTTCTCTTCATTTGAACCACCGTTTCACTTCGATTACCAGTGAGTTCATCTGTGAAACCACAATGGGGCAAATTACTGCCCACAAGAATAAGCGTGCCATTGGTGTAATAAGACAAATTACTTCCAATTTGTCGTTTGCCTGAACCACCATTCACAAAGACCAATTCGATTTCTGGGTGATAATGCCATTCCGTATATCGATTAACCCGGTTCTTATCGAACTTCATGTAGGTAAATGAACTGCCAAATGAGGGTTCAACTGCCTTCAGAATAGGTTTTTGTAAAACGGTCTCTACTTTTTTCATATCTCAAAATTATCACTGTTCAGAAAGCAGTAAGTATACAAAATTAACCAGATTATATTCTATTTTACCCTATATAATCTGAAAAATTAATATTTATGTTAATTTAAAATATAAATTCGAAAATTCAGAGGAAGTTTAACCTGCTGGCTGAGGGTATTTTTGCATGGTAAATAATTAGTAATCGAGATGCTTACAGGTATCTCAAAAAACAAAAAATCATGTTTAGAAAATTTAGTTTAACAGTGGCGGTTGTAGTTTGTTTCATTGCAAATGTGTTTGCAAATACACCGAAAATCATTCTGAGTACTACAGAAGAAAAAGTTTTGACATTTGAATTTGAGGCTCAAAAAGAGGCAACGGTAATAAAAATGTTCGATGTTGAAAGTGAAGTGGTTTACTATGAGGAAATAGATGGTCAGAAGTTTATTTCAAAGAAATTTGACCTTAAAAGGCTTGACAAAGGAACATTTTACATGAGTGTTGAAACCGAGTTTAAAGAACTGATTTATACCATTTCATTGACCGAAGAAAGTGTGAAAATCATAGCTGAGGAAGAGAAATCGAAACCATTTTTCAGAAAGAAAGAAGATCGGGTCTCATTGAACTTTTTGAATGTTGATGAGGGGAAAGTAACCGTCAAGATCTTCTCTGGAGATAACCGAACTGTGTATAGTGAAACTTTTGAAAATGAGCCCATAGTGTCAAAGACCTTTAATTTTCAGAATGCCCTCGCCGACACCTATACCATAATTGTCAAAAAAGGAGCTACTTCGTATTACGAAAGAGTTGTTATCAATTAATTGAAACACATATATCAAGTGAAAAGGCCTTCAGAGCATAGTTGATTCTGAGGGCTTTTCAGTTCATATAAATGTAAGCCCAATACATGAGCACAAATTGAAGTGGAATTCTCAAGAGTAAGATCCATTTCGGAATACCCGCTCCTTCCTTCTTTCCTCGCAACATATAAAAGTGCACCGTTAAAAAAACGCCCAGCATCAGTATAATACCAATCAGTGCCCATTTTCTTGTAACTGGAAAGCAGATGCCTATACCCAAAACTATTTCAGCAATACCACTCCAAAACACCAATGATTTGGGCTTTGGTAAATAGGAAGGCATGATTCTCAGGTACATTTTGGGTCTTAAAAAATGCATGATACCTGCCAAAATGTACATTGACGCCATCAAATAGATATGCCAAGGGTAACTCAAAACTCAAAGATATTTTTGGTAGCGGTCTTTTTTGTACTGTGGAACGGATTCATTAGTCATGAAAAGTTGTAACAGCTCTTTGTCTTTTTCTTTGGCGAACATCAAAGCAAAAAACTGCTGAACGGTCAAGGTGTTGCCTGATTGTTCAACAAGGATCATTTCATCACCTGTTTTGACCTCTCCTTCTTCTAGAATTCGCACGTAAGTGCCCGATCGGTTATGGGCAATGAATTGTCTGAGTATATTCTGGGTTCCGAATCGAACACCCAGTTTATAGCAGGGTTCTCTGGGTTGTGAAACCTGTACCAGTGCACTGCCCAATTTATAAATATCGCCGATACGCATCTTGTGCTCCTCCAGACCCGCCATGGTCAAATTTTCTCCGAACATGCCCCAGTTCCAATCAAGGTCAGGGTAAATAGTCTTCCAGTAGGGGTAATTTTCAGCAGCGAACAGGTAGCACGCTTTATTAATGCCTGCATGATGTATACGATCGATCACGGTATCATTTGCAACATCAATTTTGGTCAGTTGCAACGATTCGGAAACGGGTTTTTTGAATATACCGGTTTGTTCTTTTTTACCGTTCCATTCAAAAGTTGTGGGCTTGCCCAAATTGGTTGAAATAACTTTCATTTTCTAAAAGTAGAAAAACAATTTTAGATGTATCTTTCAATAAGAACAAATCAATTAAAAGAAAGTTATTTTTCTTATTTGTGCTGCAAAATGTTAATTCTTAAGGTGGTATCACCAACATTTTGAAGGTCTTTTTTAATCTGGCGATTTTTTTGATTAAAGGTCAAAGATTCGCCTTTTGCAAAACGAATCAAATCAATTTGACCGGTACAAATTCTGGTTAATAGCAGTCCGTCAGTTAAAAAATTAAAGGTGTAAAGGTGTTGAATATTGAAAATGGAATTCGTTCGTTTGGTTCCAATGTGAGTGTCCAAAGTTTAAATAGGTCGTTTTCAAAAAGTAAATCTCCCAAATTCATTTGAGTTACCGCAGATTTCATTTCGTTGACGATTTCCACAGCCCAAGTTGAGAAATTATTTTTCTCATTTATTGTTGTCTTATTCATAGCAAACCAAATTATTGGTCATTAAAATGCACTATTGGGCGTGTTAGTATTTTGACTTTCTTTGTGCTTTGACGCTTGAAAATCAAAAACTTACAGTTGTAAAAAATATTTTTAACTAAAATTTATGGATTATAACAAATTAGGTTGATTTTTCTAATTTTAGAACCATGTCAGTAAGCTTGATGTAGTTGTTATTTTGTTACTGCATAAAAGTGGCCATCACTATTTGTGGTCAAAAAAGTTCATTCTATAGGCTATATGTTTTTTCGGGGGACGTATAAATTAGAAAATCCGCCCCTCGATAATGAAGGACGGATTTTAAATCTTTGATTGCACTTTACTTACTTTAATCGAAGAATTTAAGGTACACTTCAGCGTATAAAATTTATTTCACCATCTCATAACTGCGTTTGATGAATTCAGTTAATTCTTCTCCTTTCAACAATCCTTTTGACAGTCGGGCCAGATCAATACTTTGATTGATTAACCGTTCTCGTTTTTTGGCAGTTTTGGTATTTAAAATCTCTCCAACCAATTCATGATTGGTATTCACAACCAGATTGTACATTTCAGGCATATTGCCCATACCAAACATGCCACCGCCTCCCCCGGTTTGCTGCATTTCTTTCATACGGCGCATGAATTCAGGTTCTGTGATAATGAAGGGCGATGCACTGCTGTCCATGGCCTCCAATTGCACGGTGTAATTACTTTGTTCACCCAACACCCCTTCAATGTTGGTCTTTACTTTTTCCTTTTCATCGTCAGAGAGTTTTGAGATTGTGGTATCCTCTTTTTTGATGAGGTTGTCCAAATGGTCAGCGTCAACCCTTGCAAATGAAATCTTTTCTTTTGAGGTTTCCAGTTTTTGCATCAAATGACCAATAATAGGCGAATCCATCAACAAAACCTCATAACCTTTGGCTTTTGCTGCTTCAATATAACTATGTTGTGCCTCTTTGTCAGATGCATACAAAATGACCAATTTATCATCTTTGTCAGTTTGGGTGGCTTTTATTTTTTCTTGAAGCTCTTCAAAGGTAAAATAGCTGCCATCAACCGTTGGGTAAAGGGCAAACTTGTCTGCTTTTTCAAAGAATTTCTCTTCAGATAGCATTCCGTATTCGATGACGATTTTGATATCGTTCCATTTAGCCTCAAAATCTTCACGATTCTTTTTGAATAGGGAATTCAATTTGTCGGCAACCTTTCTGGTAATGTAAGAAGAGATCTTCTTGACTGCCCCATCAGCTTGCAAATATGATCTTGATACGTTTAACGGAATATCAGGTGAATCGATGACACCCCGCAACATGGTCAAGAATTCTGGCACAATCCCTTCAACATTATCAGTCACAAATACTTGATTTTGATACAGTTGAATGCGATCTTTTTGAATATTGAGATCGTTGGTCAATTTCGGGAAGTAAAGTATTCCCGTCAGGTTGAAAGGATAATCAACATTCAAGTGTATATTGAAAAGGGGCTCTTCAAATTGCATCGGATACAATTCACGATAAAAATCTTTGTAATCTTCATCCTTTAAATCTTTGGGCTGTTTGGTCCAAGCCGGATTCGGATTGTTGACAATATTATCCACTTCTTGGGTGGGAGCTGGATCCTCATCTTTCGCACCCTCTGGTTTTGGTAAAGTTTCTGTGCGCATGCCAAATTTGATGGGTATTGGCATGAATTTGTTGTATTTGGTAAGTAACTCTTTAATTCTATTGTCTTCTAAAAATTCTTTAGAATCATCAGCAACATGTAAAATGATTTCGGTACCTCGGTCTTCTTTCTTACCCTTTTTCAAATTGAAATTGGGCGATCCGTCACAACTCCAATGTGCGGCAGGTTCGTCTTTATAACTTTTTGTAATGATTTCCACCTTGTCAGCCACCATGAATGAGGAATAGAAACCGAGTCCGAAATGCCCAATGATTCCGGCATCTTTGGCCCCGTCTTCATATTTATTCAAAAATTCCTCAGCACCCGAAAAAGCCACTTCATTGATATAACTTTTGACTTCGGCTTCAGTCATACCAAGACCTTGGTCTATGATATGTATTTTTTTTCCTTTCTTATCGACCTTGATTTCAATAATGGGGTTGCCATATTCAACCTTGGCTTCACCAATTGATGTTAAATGTTTTAGTTTGAGTGTTGCATCGGTCGCATTTGAGATCAATTCCCTTAAAAAGATCTCATGGTCACTGTACAAAAACTTCTTGATCAGCGGAAAAATGTTTTCTACTGACACATTGATTTTACCTTTTGCCATATAAATTTTGTTTTGTTTTTATTCCCATTAGGGTGGGAATCAATTTTGATTTAATTCTATATTGTTTTCAAATATATTTTGAATACCTATCAAGTCAAAAAAAATACCATAATCACAGGTAATGACAAACTGACATCTTTAAATGGGGTTTAGATTGACTTTTGACGGTTTTATTTTGACGGTTTGACTATCTTAGTACCATTCTATAAAACCCGACCAAATTCCAAAAATACAATCAAGTAGCATTATGTATAATTCAAAAATTACCGGCTTGGGTCATTATGTACCTGATAATGTGGTTACCAATGATGACCTTTCGAAAATAATGGATACCAGTGATGAGTGGATCCAAGAGCGCACGGGTATCAAAGAGCGCAGACATGTTGACCCGAAAGGTGATGAGACCACGACCAAAATGGGCGTAAAAGCTGCCAAAGTGGCTATTGAAAGAGCCGGAATTGATAAAGCTGATATTGATTTTATCATTTTCGCCACTTTGAGTCCTGATTATTATTTTCCTGGCCCGGGCGTTTTGGTTCAAAGGGATTTGGGTTTGCATACGGTTGGGGCACTTGATGTAAGAAACCAATGTTCAGGTTTTGTATATGCCATTTCCATAGCCGATCAATACATAAAAAGTGGCATGTACAAAAACGTATTGGTCATTGGTTCTGAAATACATTCAAAGGGTCTCGATATGACCACTCGGGGAAGAGGTGTTTCAGTAATTTTTGGGGATGGTGCAGGAGCTGCCATTGTCAGTAGGGAAGAAGATACAGACAAAGGTATTCTTTCAACCCATCTGCATTCTGAAGGACAGTTTGCGGAAGAATTGGCCTTATTGGCACCGGGTATGGGCGGCCGATGGGTCAATGATATTGTTGCCGAAAATGACCCCGAAAATGATGTTTCTTATTTGCCGATCATGAACGGACAATTGGTTTTTAAAAATGCCGTGGTCCGATTCAGTGAGGTCATCATGGAGGGACTTTCAAAAAACGGACTTTCGCCTGAAGATATAAATATGTTGATTCCGCATCAGGCCAACCTTAGAATATCTCAATTCATACAGAAGAAGTTCGGTTTATCAAACGATCAGGTTTTCAATAATATCATGAGGTATGGTAACACCACAGCGGCCTCAATTCCTATTGCTTTGACTGAAGCTTGGGAGCAAGGCAAGGTCAAAAAGGGAGATTTAGTAGTGTTGGCGGCCTTCGGTAGTGGGTTTACCTGGGGAAGCGTAATCATAAGATGGTAGCTATATAAACAAGAAACCCCAACGTAAAGTCAGGGTTTCTCTGTTGTCGATTGCGCTATACTAAACACTAACCATTAACTATAAACATATAGCATTCTCAACAACTTTTATTCTTGATTTTTTATCAATAAACTACTTCGTATTTTCCTTTTCAATTCAGTTTAAAATGAACAAATGAATAAGACCTTAGTTTTTGGTGCTTCACTCAAACCATATCGATATAGCAATATGGCGGTCAAGAGACTTGTTGATAATAGGACAGAAACTGAAGCTTTTGGTTTAAAAGCAGGTATAATCAACGGTGTCGAAATAAAAACAAAGCTAGACAATTTTGAGGATATAGATACCATTAGCATGTACGTCGGTAAAAAAAACCAACCGATGTATTATGAAAATATCATAAAAATCAATCCGCGTCGAATTATATTTAATCCAGGAACAGAAAACCCCGAATTTTATAAAATTCTCAAAGACAATGGAATAGCTATTGAGGAAGCCTGTACTTTGGTGCTTCTCTCTACAGGTCAATATTAAAATTCAGTGGCGCGTTAAATTTATTTCACGCGTAAACTTTAACATATTGGCACGTTCTTTATATGAAAAATCAAGCCATTTATCGAAGAATTTCATTGAAATCACGACGCTGACTTGGCAAGCAAGGTATTCACTTTTCCCTTATCACGAATCAACCACAAACCAATAAAAGTGAGTAGCCCATTAAGTGGTAAAAGTTCGTAGCCTACTGCGTACCCGTTTAAATACTCCGCAGGCACTTTAGCCAGCACAAGCACTATGGTGACTGATAGCAATGCCACAACCCAAACATATTTGTCTTTTACCATATAGTTGGTGAAGATTCCGAAAGAAAACAACCCTAAGAGTGGCCCGTAGGTATACCCAGCAACTTGTAAAAGACCATCTATGACATTGGTGTTCAACACATGTTTGAACATGATGACCACAAGAATCAAAAGAACGCTCATGCCAACGTGGGTTGATTTTCGAATACCTTTTCTCTGACCTTCAGGTTTTTTTTCAATACCCAAAAAATCAATACAAAGTGAGGTGGTCAAAGAGGTAAGGGCACTATCGGCACTACTATAGGCGGCGGCGATCAATCCGAGCATAAATGTGATGGCCACCCCAATGCCCAAACCACTGTTCAATGCTATTTCAGGAAATAACAAATCAGACTTCGGTTCGCCATTCATCAACGGAATGGTAATTTGAAATTTCTCAGCGTAGATATAAAGAAGTGCCCCCAATAGCATGAAAACGAAAGTCACTGCCACTAGCACCACGCTAAAACTGACCATGTTCTTTTGGGCATCCTTCAGATTTCTACAGGTCAGGTTTTTCTGCATCATATCTTGGTCAAGACCGGTCATGCAGATCGTAATGAAAATTCCCCCTAAAAAAGACTTGATAAAATGTTGCTTTTCAAAGAAGTCATCAGTGAAGATGATTTGATTGTATTCTTTGAATTCAGTTGAAGCGAGGAATTCCCCAAAACTCCAATCCAGTTTTTCAAGAATAAAATAAATGGATAGGCCCACGGCGACCAGCATGAAAAGCGTCTGTAAGGTATCCGTCCACACAATGGTTTTGATACCACCCCTGAACGTGTATACCCAGATCAATAAGATGGAAAAAGTAACTGTTGCCTCAAAAGGAACATTCCATGCTTCAAATACAAATTGCTGAAGCACAATGGCCACTAGAAACAGACGAAAGGCAGCCCCCAAGACCCTTGAAATAAAGAATGAAACGGCCCCCAATTTATAACTATGCCATCCGAAACGTTGTTCCAAGTATTCATAAATTGAGGTCACATTGAGTTTATAGTAAATCGGCAAAAGAACAAATGAGGTAATCAAGTAGCCGACAAAATAACCCAGCACTACTTGCATGTAGCTCAATTCAGAGGCCTGCACCCACCCAGGTACTGAAATAAAAGTGACCCCTGAAAGTGATGCACCCACCATGCCAAATGCGACCAAATACCACGGTGATTTTTTTCCGGCCTTGAAAAAATCAATATTGGTGTCATTTTTTCCTGTAACGTATGCGATGAGTAGCAGAACCAGAAAATAACCTACGATTAGCTGAAGAATGTTGGTTGGCGTCATTTGATTTTGTTTACGAATTGCAAATTACAAAATCTAAAATCGTAATTTCGTGACCATGGAATTTTCGTCCAAACTTCTCGAAAACGCAGTGTATGAAGTCTCGCAACTACCTGGTATAGGTAAGCGTACTGCCTTGCGTTTGGTTTTGCATTTACTGAAGCAACCTAGCGAACGGACAAGTAACCTGGCAGGTGCTTTGAAAAAGTTGCGAGAAGGTATCTTATTCTGTGAAAATTGCCACAACATATCTGATGTCGCCCTTTGCGAAATATGTGCCAATCTGAAGCGTGATGAAAGTATAGTCTGCGTCGTTGAAGATATTCGAGATGTTATGGCCATTGAGAATACGGGGCAATTCAAGGGATTGTATCATGTGTTGGGTGGAAAAATTTCTCCGATGGAAGGTGTTGGTCCCCAAGATTTGACCATTGGTTCCTTGATTGCAAAGGCGAAACAAGGAAAAATAAAAGAGTTGATTTTTGCGTTAAGTTCAACGATGGAAGGTGACACGACCAATTTTTACATTTTCAAACAGTTGGACGGATTGAATATCAACACCTCTACCATAGCACGTGGTATTGCCGTTGGCGATGAATTGGAATATGCAGACGAGGTCACATTAGGGCGAAGTATTCTTAATAGAATTCCGTTTGAAGGGTCATTGAAAGCGAATTGAAATCAAACCAGTAAATACATTATGTACAACAAAAAGTGTAAATAAATTGTATTTTCGCAAAAAATAAGTAAAAAACGAGCCTTTTATAAGAATATGTCAAAATTTGAACTCAAATTGCCTAGAATGGGTGAAAGTGTTGCCGAAGCCACTTTGACAACTTGGTTGAAGGAAGTGGGCGATACCATCGAAATGGATGAGGCCATATTTGAGATTGCAACCGACAAGGTTGATTCAGAGGTGCCGAGCGAGGTAGAAGGGGTTCTGACGGAAAAACTTTTCGAAGTCGATGACATCATTAAAATCGGCGAAACGGTAGCTATCATTGAGGTCAAGGGCCAAGGTGAAGTTCTTACAGTACCACCCATTCAAGAGGCGGCAAACACGGCCACCGAAGCTGAAGTTGCCGCAGTAGAAAATACAGTTGTTATCGCAAAGGAAACTGCGAGTGCTCCAACCCCTGATTTTGGGAAATCAGAACGTTTTTATTCTCCCTTGGTCAAGAACATCGCTAAAAAAGAAGGCATATCGGTTGCTGAGCTTGACGCCATTCAAGGATCGGGCAAAGAGGGTCGTGTGACCAAAAAAGATATCCTTTCCTTAGTTGAAAACAGGGGTGTTAGCACCGAAAAAGTTGCTCCGGCCGCTGATGTATCTGCTCCTGCTAAGGCCGTTGTTGAGAAGTCTGTACCAAAAGCAGAAGTTCATCAAGTATCTAGAGTTCAGGCCACCGGATCCGATGAGGTAATTCAGATGTCGCGCATGGGCAAATTGATTGCCAAACATATGGTCGATAGTGTTTCCACTTCTGCACATGTGCAAAGTTTCATCGAGGTTGATGTGACCAATGTGGTCAATTGGCGCAATAAGGTCAAAGACGAATTTGAGAAAAGTGAAGGCGAAAAATTAACCTTTACGCCCATATTCATTGAGGCGATAGCGAAAGCCTTAAAGAAATATCCATTGATGAATATTTCGGTCGATGGCGATACCGTTATCAAGAAAAAGAATATCAATATAGGTATGGCCGCGGCCTTACCTGATGGTAATTTGATCGTGCCGGTCATCAAAAATGCTGACCAGCTGAACCTTGTTGGCATGGCCAAAGTGGTGAATGACTTGGCTCGAAGGTCACGTGAGAACCTATTGAAACCTGATGAGATTCAAGATGGCACCTATACGGTTACCAATGTCGGTACTTTTGGCAGTGTTTTTGGTACACCCATCATCAATCAGCCGCAAGTAGGTATTTTGGCTTTGGGTGCTATTCGTAAAATGCCTTCCGTGATTGAGACCGCTGAGGGCGATTTCATTGGTATTCGCAGTAAAATGTATATCTCGCACAGTTATGATCATCGCGTGGTCAATGGTGCCTTAGGTAGTATGTTCGCAAAATCAGTGGCAGATTACCTTGAGGCTTGGAATGTAAACCGAGAGGTGTAGCTAAGATTTTAAAGCCAAACTTCGAAGCAACTAACCATCCTTCTATTTATCTTTGTATCAAGAAATTTTGAAGATGGAATTAAAACTGACACGCCCCATTTGTTTTTTTGATTTGGAAACGACTGGCGTAAATGTTGCCAAGGATCGAATTGTGGAAATTTCGATTTTAAAGATTTTCCCGAACGGAAACAAGGAGAGCAAAACATGGTTGGTAAACCCTGAAATGCACATTCCTGCTGCGGCAAGTAAAATTCATGGTATTTCAAACGAAAAGGTGGCCAATGAACCCACATTCAAAGAATTATCGAAAGAAATTTACAGCTTGATTCAAAATTGCGATCTGGGAGGCTTCAATTCAGATCGTTTTGATATCCCTCTTTTGGCTGAAGAAATGCTTCGGGCCGGGGTTGATTTTGATATGAAGAATACGGTTTCGGTTGATGTTCAGACGATTTTTCATAAGATGGAAAAACGAACCTTGGAAGCGGCCTATAAATTCTATTGCGATAAAGATCTCACAGACGCCCACAGCGCAGAGGCCGATACCAATGCCACCTACGAAGTGCTTTTGGGGCAATTGCAACGCTATCCTGATTTGGAGAATAATATCAAAAAATTAGCGGAGTTTTCCTCCCATAAAAGAACGGTGGATTTTGCCGGTTTTATAGTTTTGGACGAGCATGACCATGAAATTTTTGGTTTTGGAAAGCATAAGGGAAAGAAGGTGCATGACATTTTAGAGACAGAACCGGGGTACTTCAGTTGGTTGTTGAATGCTGATTTTCCGCTTTATACCAAAAGGGTATTGACCCAAATCAAATTAAGCAAATTGAACACTAAATTAAGTTAGGCTTTATGCGATTTCTTTTAATTCCCCTATTGTTTGTGCTTCAGATGAATGGGCAAGAAGTGCTTTTTGAAGGTCATGTTTACGATAACAAAACCAAAAAGCCCATACCCTATGTCAATCTAAGTTTTTTGAACACTTTAAAAGGTACTTCAACTGACGAAAAAGGACATTTCTATATTGATTTACCTTCACCCTATTTAGACAAACAAGTGCACATTTCGTCATTGGGTTATAAGGATACCATAGTCGACCCGAAACTTATTTATCAGTCCAAACGCTTTGAAATGGTTGAAGAATCTTTTGAATTGGATGAGGTGGTGGTTGCTGAAAAATTGGGTAATGTGAATGTCTTGAACCCAATCAGCAGCTATAGTTTAAGAAGCGGATTCTCTTCCTCCGCCACGCCGTGGGTATTGGCAGTTTACTTTCCCAATATCGGGGCGCAGCGAAAATTTGTGGACAAGGTGACGGTTTTCATGAAGAAAAACGAGGGCTTTAAAAGAAAGGTCGCCAAATTCCGAATTCGTGTGTATGATGTGGACGAGGCCACGGGAAAACCTAGTCGGGATTTATTGCGAAAAAGTATTGTTTTAGAACATGATGTGGATAAAGAATTTGTATCCATAGATCTTTCCGTTTTGAATATTGAGGTCCCGAGAAAGGGGGTTTACATCGGATTGGAATGGCTTTTCGTACCCTATAATTGGTTTAAGGAAACCTCAAAACATCCGCTAACCAACAAAAGCGTTGTTGAAGACCGTTTTGCGCCTACCTTTGCCGGGGTCTACAGTAAAAACCAAAATTACAAGGTCAAGATCTATGGTATGGGCCAATGGCGCGATTTTAAAGTGCGTTCACGTAACAATGTTGAGAATTTCATACCGGCGGTCAGTTTGAAGTTGAATATAGAAGAATAATAGTTTAAAGAAACCCGAAACCCAAATTCATATCAAATGAAGATCGTTTGCATAGGTCGTAACTATTCAGATCATATCAAAGAACTGGATAATGTAAAACCCACTGAACCCATTCTCTTTATCAAACCCGATTCAGCGATTTTGCCCAAAGAACAACCTTTTTATATTCCTGAATTCTCTGATAATATTCATTATGAGGTTGAGGTTTTGGTCAAAATCAAGAAAGTAGGAAAGCATATTGATGAAAAGTTCGCACATACGTATTATGACGAAATAGGTTTGGGTATTGATTTTACGGCAAGGGATTTGCAACAACAATTGAAGGAAAAAGGATTGCCTTGGGAAAAAGCCAAAGGATTCGATGGTTCGGCCGTAATCGGAAATTGGGTGTCGAAAAGTGATTATGAAAATGTGGACAACTTGAACTTTTCATTGTTCAAAAACAACGAGGAAGTTCAGAAAGGAAACACCAAATTGATGTTGTATAAAATTGATGAGATTGTTTCTTATGTTTCGCGCTTCTTCATGTTGAAAAAGGGCGATGTTATTTTTACAGGCACCCCTGCCGGAGTTGGAAGAATTAAGCCAAATGACTATCTTTCAGGCGTTTTGGAGGGTCAAGAACTTTTCAATTTAAAAATAAAGTGATGATATATAGTTTAGATAAATTAAATGAAATGGCGGATGGGGATAAAGATTTTATCGAATCTGTAATCTCGGTTTTTTTGGATGAAGTGCCTGATGATTTAGCAGGACTGGAAAAAGCATTGGAAGAGGAGAATTACCAACAGGTATACCAACTGGCCCATAAAATAAAGCCCAATGTTGATTTGTTGGGTATGGAGCAAACACGTGCTGCCGCCCTTGAAATAGAAACTTTGGGTAAAAATGAGGCCAATATGGAAGAAATCAAGCGTATTTTTCCTGACCTTAAAAAAGATGTCGAGCAAGTTATTTCAGAACTTCGAAATGATTTTGGTCTCTGAAGCTTCCGTTGTACCACGACTGTAAAAACAAATTTTGAATGTTAGCTGAGATTATAACCATTGGCGATGAAATTCTCATTGGTCAAATTGTGGATACCAATTCGGCATTTATATCCAAAGAACTCAATAAGATTGGTATTTCAGTCTACCAGATCACGTCAGTTCAAGATGATCGGAATCATATACTAAAAGCCCTTGATGAGGCCAAATCAAGAGCGCAGATCATTATTGTCACTGGGGGGCTTGGGCCTACAAAAGATGACATTACCAAGCACACTTTTTGTGAGTTTTTCAATGATACCTTGGTTCAAAATGAGGCCGTTTTGAAACATATTGAAGAACTTTTCAGAAAGTATATCACTACCACCAAAATATCGGATGTGAATCGAAAACAAGCTTTGATTCCTTCAAAGGCAGAGGCTCTTCACAATGCCTATGGTACGGCACCAGGTATGTGGATCAATGATGATGATAGGGTGTTTGTTTCGTTGCCAGGGGTTCCTTTTGAGATGAAAAACCTGATACGAGATCAAGTTATTCCCAAAATCATTGACGAATTCGAACGTCCACATATTTTGCATAAAACCTTGGTAACGTATGGAATGGGCGAAAGCGCAATTGCCGAGAAGTTGGAGCACTGGGAAGAAAACCTACCTACGTTCATAAAACTCGCCTATTTACCTAATTTGGGTAGGGTGCGATTACGTCTATCGGCCAAGGGCCCGAACAAAGAGGAATTGAAAAAGGCGATTGATGATGAATTCAATAAGTTGCCTGCCCTGATCGGCGATATCATATATGGTTTTGAAAATGAGGAGACTTTGCCGGAAGTGGTAGCTAAACTTTTTATAGATAAGAAATTGACCTTGGCCACAGCCGAAAGTTGCACGGGCGGAAAGATAGCTGAGCATATTACTGCCTTGCCCGGAGCTTCGGCCTATTTCAAAGGTAGCGTGGTCAGTTATGCCACCGAAACCAAAATCAATGTGCTCAAGGTCTCTGGGGCGTTGATTGACAAACATTCGGTGGTCAGCGCCGAGGTGGCCGAATCGATGGCCAAAAACGTTCAAGAACTACTGCAAACGGACTTCGCCATTGCTACCACGGGTAACGCCGGACCCACCAAAGGAGATTCCGATGCAGATGTGGGCACAGTTTATATTGCCATCGCGACTCCAGAAGAAGTTCAAGCGCACAAATTCATGATGGGAAATCATCGTGAAAGAATTGTGCAAAAGACTGTAAATAAGGCTTTTGAACTGCTTCAAAAAGAAATTGTAAAATTCTGAATTAGAATTTTGTGCATAAGGCAAAAATGACATAAATTTGCACCCTGTAAAAAAATCAGCACAATGTCAAAAGTTTGTGAAATAACGGGTAAGAGAGCGATGTTCGGTAACAATGTTTCTTTCTCTATCAACAAGACGAAAAGAAGATTCAATGTAAATCTTTCAAAGAAGCGTTTCTACATTCCTGAAGAAGACCGTTGGGTAACTCTCAAAGTTTCGGCAAAGGCATTGAAGATTATCAATAAAAAAGGTATTTCTGCTGTTTTGAAAGAAGCAAAAGCACAGGGAAAAATCAAGTAAATCCTGATTAATTAGCAGATTCTTGCTCGAGCAAGAATGACCATAAAGGAAATTACCAATGGCAAAAAAAGGAAATAGAATACAAGTTATTTTGGAATGTACAGAGCATAAAGAATCTGGTCAACCGGGTACTTCGCGCTACATTACCACTAAAAATAAGAAGAACACGCCAGAACGGATGGAAATCAAGAAGTTCAATCCGATTTTGAAGCGTATGACAGTTCACAAAGAAATCAAGTAGAGAAATCTAGACAAAGCATAAGTTTCCTTCTCTCGAGGGAATGACAATAAAAGCGTTTATTATGGCAAAGAAGACCGTTGCAAGTTTACAGACAAGTTCAAAAAGATTGACAAAAGCCATCAAAATGGTAAAGTCCCCAAAAAGTGGTGCATATACTTTTGTTGAAAGCGTTATGGCGCCTGAAAGGGTCAATGAATGGATTGCCAAGAAATAATATTCCGATAAAAATTGTTCAAGCCTCTTTCATTCGAAAGGGGCTTTTTTGTTTGGTAGCTTGCACATTTTTCAAGTTTAAACTTTTTGGAGTACGAGTATGGTTCCCCTCCTTGGTTAAGGAGGGGAATGAATCAGCCAGTTGGCTGAGAAAGACGAGGTTGTAATTAATTTTGAGTATGTATTTTCAATCCCTCCATCTTCGCCCTTGGCGGAGCCACCTCCCTTCATCCAAAGGGAGGAGCTTTTGGCTTAGCCAAAATCGGGGAAGTTGTTTTTTTACTTTCTGAGAAAGGGGAGCTTGATTTTGAGTGTTGGTTACGTGTTCTTTTAGTTTTGCCCTAGCCTAAAATAGCCCCAAGTTCTCTATCTTTGATAAAACTGCAACAGTGCCCATGGGTTTATTTAAAAATATATTCTCTTCCAAGAAAAAAGAGACCTTAGACAAAGGTCTTGAGAAGTCAAAAACCTCATTTCTATCCAAGATGACCAAGGCCGTGGCTGGTAAGTCAAAGGTTGATGATGATGTGTTGGATAATTTGGAAGAAGTTTTGGTTACCTCCGATGTGGGGGTCGACACCACTTTGAAAATCATTGATCGTATTGAGGCGCGGGTGGCCAAAGATAAATATGTGGGTACCGATGAGTTGAATGCCATTCTTCGTGAAGAAATAGCCGGACTCTTATCTGAAACCAATGTGGGTGAAGATGCCGAAATCAGTATTCCGAAAGACAAAAAACCCTATGTGATCATGGTGGTTGGCGTCAATGGTGTGGGTAAAACCACCACCATAGGCAAGCTGGCCCATCAATTCAAACAACAAGGTCTGAAAGTGGTCTTGGGGGCTGGCGATACTTTCAGGGCGGCCGCGATAGATCAGCTTCAGGTTTGGGCGGATCGAGTTGATGTTCCCATCATAAAACAAAATATGGGTAGCGATCCCGCCTCTGTGGCTTTTGATACTTTGAGCTCAGCGGTCAATCAAGATGCTGATGTGGTTATCATTGATACGGCAGGAAGATTGCACAACAAGATAAACTTGATGAATGAACTTTCTAAAATCAAGAGGGTCATGCAAAAAGTGATTGAAGATACGCCTCACGATGTTTTGTTGGTATTGGATGGATCTACAGGTCAAAACGCCTTTGAACAAGCGAAACAATTCACCAAGGCCACGGAAGTGACTTCATTGGCGGTTACTAAATTAGACGGTACGGCCAAAGGTGGTGTGGTGATTGGCATTTCCGATCAGTTTCAGATTCCTGTGAAGTATATCGGGGTGGGTGAGGGCATCGAAGATCTTCAGGTTTTCAATAAATATGAGTTTGTGGATTCGTTTTTCAAAATGGATTAATGAAAAAAATTGCCTTTGTTTTCTTTCTTGCTTTTTCTTTTTTTGGATTTTCCCAGTTAGACCATCCAAAGGCGAGTCCTGCTGCCACCATTTCCCAAATGGTGGGTTTTACCAACATTGAAATAAAGTATTCAAGACCGGCTACGCGTGGCAGAGCGATTTTTGGGGAATTGGTTCCGTATGGCCGTATTTGGAGGGTGGGTGCAAATGCATCCACCAAAATCACAATCGATACTGAAATAGCGGTTTTGGGAAATAAACTTCCGAAAGGCACTTATGCACTCTATGCTTTTCCAAAGGAAAATGAATGGGAAGTTGTTTTTCACAACAACATAACCCATTGGGGCGATGGGCGTACCCAATATAATCCTGAGGAAGATGTCTTTCGAATAAAGGTAAAACCGCTATCGACTGCTTCGCATCAAGAAAATTTTTTGATCTCTTTCGACAATATTTCACACGATTCTTGTGATATGATCTGGCATTGGGCAAAGACTCGAGTTGTGATTCCCATTACTGTTGATACCAAGGGCATGATGTACAAACAAATTGAAAAAGCACTACAACCTGGTCCATCAGCACAGACTTATTATGAGGTGGCAAGATATTATGTTGAACAGAAAACCAACTACCAAGAGGCACTGCAATACTTGAATAAGGCTTTGGAATTGGGTGGCGATACCTACTACTTCCATCGTGTCAAATCACTGGCCGAAGCTGCTCTTGGCCATCATCAATCGGCTATAAAATCTGCCAAAAAATCGTTGAAAATCGCTGACAGTCTAGGTAAAGATGAGTTCGTTCGCATGAACCAAAAGAATATTGAACTTTGGCAAGCGCAAAGTAAATCAGAGCAATAGAGAAGACTATTTAATTCGGTTTTCGTAACATTTTTTCGCCCAAGCTTTTCTCCAAAACATAGCATCGGTCATTCGCCGAAGACCTTCGATTTTTTAAACTGACCCAAACCTTTTAGAATATTCGGTTGATGCCTAACACAAATGTGGTAGGTAAGAAATTTGATTAGAATCAGCTGGTTAAAAAGCCTTGTTGTATTTTTGCTTCCCAGAAAAATGGTATGCGTACAAAGACACTGAAAAAGAACAAAATCAACGTGATCACTTTGGGCTGTTCAAAAAACGTCTATGACTCTGAGGTCCTGATGGGGCAATTGCGAGCCAATGACAAGAACGTGGTGCATGAAGAGGAGGGCAATGTGGTGGTCATCAATACCTGTGGCTTCATCGCCAATGCTAAGGAGGAGAGTGTGAATACCATTTTGGAGTATGTAAAACAAAAAGAAGCGGGAACTGTTGACAAGGTTTTTGTGACCGGCTGTTTGAGTGAACGCTACAAACCTGACTTGCAAAAGGAGATTCCGAATGTTGATGAATATTTTGGCACAAGTGAACTGCCCAATTTATTGAAAGCACTCGGTGCCGATTACAAACATGAGTTGATTGGCGAGCGTTTGACCACCACCCCTAAGAACTATGCGTATTTGAAGATTGCCGAAGGTTGTGATCGACCCTGCTCGTTTTGCGCAATTCCTTTAATGCGGGGCAAGCATAAGAGTAAACCGATGGAGGAATTAGTGGTGGAAGCCCAAAAATTGGCCGCCAACGGGGTTAAAGAATTGATTTTGATCGCCCAAGATTTAACCTATTACGGATTGGATCTTTACAAAAAACGCAATCTGGCCGAGCTTTTGGAAAAATTGGTCAAAGTTGAGGGCATTGAATGGATACGTTTACATTATGCTTTTCCTACGGGCTTTCCGATGAAAGTTTTGGAAGTCATGAAACGCGAACCCAAAATTTGCAATTATCTCGATATTCCATTGCAACATATTTCCGACTCCATTTTGAAAAGTATGCGCCGTGGAACCACACAGGCCAAGACCACAAAGCTACTGCAAGAATTTCGGACAGCTGTGCCTGAAATGACCATAAGAACCACCTTGATTGTGGGTTATCCGGGCGAAACCGAAGAAGATTTTCAAACCCTCAAAAAATGGGTCGAAGCCATGCGATTTGAGCGTTTGGGCTGCTTTGCGTATAGCCATGAAGAGAATACACATGCCTATAATCTGGAGGATGATGTTCCTGAGGAAATAAAACAAGACCGTGCCAATGAGATCATGGAAATACAATCGCAAATTTCATGGGAGTTGAATCAACAAAAAATAGGAAACACTTTCCGCTGCATCATCGATCGTAAAGAAGGCAATTATTTTGTTGGTCGCACTGAGTTTGATTCCCCTGATGTGGATAATGAGGTTTTGATAGATGCCACAAAATTCTACCTGAAACAAGGTGAATTTCACGAAATCAAAATCACTGATGCCGCCGACTTCGATTTGTATGGCGAGCCAGTATCTATTTGATAACAAGGGTTTTGGCTTTTTTCCGTAATTTTAAGGTATTAAACACCACTCATGGAGGCCACATCTAGATTCAAAGCAATTTTATGGAAATGTTTGGTCATTAATTTTTTCATGTTGATTTTGATGTTCATTGGTGTGATTTTATCCGATGAAATTTATAAAATACACAGCCAATGGTTTACAGGTTCGAAAGAAGAATTTTCAAACTTTTTATATTATTCGATGGCGATTTACAAAACCGCTTGGATATTCTGCAACGTTGTGCCATACTTCGCAATCTTTTGGGTTGATAAAAAAAGTAAAAATTGATTTTGATAAAATGAAAACGATGTTCCCGATTAAATCTCTCTTTTTGATCTTTCTTTTTGTGATATTTTCCTGCTCTCCGAAGGAAAACAATAACGAGAATATCGATGTTGAAGAACAAATGGAAGCAGTTGATGAAGATGATGCCACTGAAAATTCTGACGATGATGTCATCGAGGGGCCTATGCCTGAGGAGACCGATTTGATCTGGTCAGATGAGTTTGATGGCGATGCTCTAGATGAAACAAAATGGCGTTACCAAAGAGGTGGTTGGAATGGATCAAACGTACAAAATTGTTATGTTGATGCGAATACCGCGGTAAGCGGTGGTGTACTGCAAATCACGGCCAAATACGAACCTGGCTATGATTGCTTCAACGTGACCAAAGATTTCACATCTGGCTTTGTTCAAACTAAGGACAGAATAGATTGGACCTACGGTTATTTTGAGGCCAAAGTAAGAGTACCAGCTTCAAATAGCACTTGGCCCGCCTTTTGGATGAGTCCGCAAGACCCTGTTTATGGGGAATGGCCGCAAAGCGGGGAAATTGACATTTTTGAGATCAAAGGGCATGACATGACCAAATCTTACGGAAATGCCCATTGGGGCAATTCTGGTGCTGATAAAAGACAGGAAAAGGGCACCTATGAGTTTGAAGATGCCACGCAATGGCATGTGTATGCCGTGGACTGGAGAGAAGGGGAATTGAACTTCTTTATTGACGGAGAACATTACCACACCATCAATGATTTTAAAGAACCCAATGCCGCTGAACACCCAGGACCCTTCAATATTGGATTTTATCTACGTTTGAATATGGCCGTTGGCGGAAATTATTTAACGGAGCCCCATAATGATGCCAATAACAACATTGAAGAATTACCAGCGGTAATGGAGGTTGACTATGTACGTGTGTATAGGAAAAAGCCGGGTTGTTAAACACCTGGTCTCATTAAAGCTTCATGCGCCATCCAAATTTATCTTCTGAGCGATTGTACTGAATATCAGTAATGATTTTTTTGAATTTGGCCCCGTAACTATTTTCCAATTTGGGTAGTTCATAGTCCGCATCGCGATAGCCAAAACCAGAGATGGGCGAAATGACCGCTGCGGTACCCGCACCGAACATTTCTTTGAGACTTCCGTCTTTTGCGGCAGCGACAACTTCAGTGACCGTGACTTTGCGAACTTCTACATTGATTCCGAGGTCTTCTGCAATGGCAATGACACTTTTTCGCGTAATACCATCGAGAATACGATCACTGGTGGGCCCGGTGATCAAGGTATCGCCAATTCTGACAAAGATGTTCATGGCACCGGCCTCTTCTATATATTCATGTTCGTGATCATCTGTCCAGATGACCTGCTGATACCCTTCTTTGACCGCCAATTGCGTGGGGTAAAACTGCCCAGCATAGTTGCCACCGGTCTTGGCGTAACCCACACCACCATTTGCGGATCTTGAGTAGGCTTCCTCGATTTTGACACGAACCTCCCCAGAAAAATATGCTCCCGAAGGGGCAAGGGCAATAATGAATTGGTACGCATCTGCAGGTGAGGCATGAAATCCTTTTCCTGAGGCGAACATAAAAGGTCTGATATACATGGAACTTCCCGCCGCTGTCGGAATCCATTTTTCATCCAATTTCAATAAGGCCTTCAATCCTTCCATAAAATATTCCTCGGGTATTTCGGGCATTGACATACGTGCTGCCGAAATATTGAAGCGCTTGTGGTTATCCGTAGGGCGAAACAATAAAATATCATTGTTTTCATCCTTATAAGCCTTCATTCCTTCAAAAATAGATTGTCCGTAGTGGAAAATTTTCGCCGAAGGCTCCAAAGAAATGGGACCATAAGGAACGATTTTTGGCGTTTCCCATGCTCCATTTTTATAATCACAGACCAGCATGTGATCCGAAAAGACCTGACCAAACGCCAGATTATCAAAATCAATCTGATCGATTTTCGATATTTCGGTCTTTTGAATGCTGATGGGTTGTTTTAAATTTGTTTCCATTGGAATGATATTTGCACAATAAAATTAGTTAAATATTGGTATTTGCCCTTCTTTTTTAGGTTTAAAATGACCAATTTTGTTGAACTCATAAAAACCTTGTCAGATATGAAACGAATTAACACATTCCTTGTATTTCTTTTAATCATTTGGGGTGCTCAGGCACAAGATTCTCAGCCTAAAGTTTCTGCATTGGCCTCTTTTGGTGAAAAAATCGAGGCATCCGGTGCTATGAATGTCGAAGATATGACCGATAAATACGAAATGCTCGCCGTTAATGATACGTTGCAGACTAAATTCAAGGCTACCGTGACGGATGTTTGTCAATCAAAAGGATGTTGGATGAAGTTGCAGCTTGAAGACGGGTCAAAAACCATGGTGCGTTTCAAAGACTACGGATTTTTCATGCCGAAAGATATAGCTGGAAAACAAGTGATTGTGAATGGAAAGGCTTTTGTCGAAGAGATGAGTATCGCCGATCAACAACACTATGCCAAAGATGCAGGCAAATCAGCTGAAGAGATTGCCAAAATCATCAGTGTAAAGAAAACCTTTGGTTTTGAGGCTGATGGTGTTTTGTTGGAAGAATAGTGAAACGCGAAATCATTACCACTGCTGATGGTTCTAAAACCATTCAATTGGTCGATTGGAACGAGCAATATCACTCCAAACACGGGGCCATTCAAGAGGCCTATCATGTTTTTATAAAATCAGGACTTTCCCTATTCAAAAACCAAGAACTGGCTATTCTTGAAATTGGTTTTGGCACTGGCCTAAATGCATTGATTACCGTTTTAGAGGCACCGAAAATGAATTTACAAATTCATTATACCGGTGTTGAGGCGTATCCGTTAGCTTCCGAAGAAGTTGAACAGTTGGGTTATGGCCAAGCTTTGAATGATGATTCGCTGACCAAAGATTTCAATAAAATGCATGCTTCCCTATGGGAAATAGATATCCCTATTTCCGATTCTTTTGTACTTCACAAGCAACAAAAGGATTTTATGAAAATTGAAGATGCAAATCTGTTTAACCTCATTTATTTCGACGCCTTTGGGGCAAGGGTACAACCTGAGCTCTGGACGGAAGCCATTTTCGAAAGCATGTTCAATGCCCTAAAAGAGGGGGGTGTTTTGGTTACCTATGCCGCGAAAGGTAGTGTACGCCGCGCCATGCAAGCGGTTGGTTTTGCCGTGGAGCGACTGCCTGGCCCACCCGGAAAAAGGGAAATGTTGCGGGCTACCAAAAAGTCTTCGTAAAAGGTTAATAACTGAAAAGCTTGTGAAGGGCTTCTTATAAGATTGAACAATACTGTTAAATGAGAATTAAAGGTAGCAATGTCCCTCTTGAAATTGAATACATTTGACCTATGAAAATATTGATCACAGGGGCGACGGGTTTAGTAGGAGGCGAAATCGTGCGCCAATGCCAAAAGCGCGATATCGACGTACACTATCTTACTACGCGTCAAAGCAAAGTTCAATCCTCGGAAGGCGTATCAGGATTTTTATGGAATCCTGAAAAAAATGAAATCGATTTGAACTGTTTTGAAGGGGTTTCGGCAATCATCAATTTAGCGGGGGCCAGTATCTCAAAACGATGGACTGACACGTACAAAAAGAAAATCATCTCCAGTAGAATTGATTCTTTGCGAACACTTTACAAGGCCCTAGATCAAATCGACGCCTCGAGTATAAAACACTTTGTATCGGCCTCAGCAATAGGAATTTATCCGAATTCGCTGACCCGTTATTATGAAGAAGAAGATACCGATGTTGATGATAGTTTTTTGGGCGAAGTCGTAAAAGTGTGGGAAGAGGAAATCAATACCTTTCAAAAATTCGATTTTTTGGTATCTAAGGTTAGAATCGGAATTGTACTCTCTGATAAAGGTGGTGCCTTGGTTGAAATGGCGAAACCCATCAAAAATTATGTAGGGGCCACTTTTGGCAGTGGTCAACAGTGGCAACCATGGATCCATATCACCGATTTGGCGAAAATGTTTCTTTTTATAATTGAAAACCAGCGCTCCGGAACATACAACGGAGTAGGGCCAAATCCTGTTACTCATTCCAAATTAATCAGTGAACTCGCCAAGGTATTGAAAAGACCCCTGTGGTTGCCCAATGTACCACAGTTTTTCATGAAGTCCATTTTGGGTGAAATGGCATATCTATTGTTCGCAAGTCAGCGTGTGAGTAGTAAAAAAATAGAAGAAGCGGGTTTTGTATTTTCATATTCGAATATTTCCAGCGCATTGGAAGGAATCTACACCGAGAATAACCCAAACATACTTCTAGCCGAGGGCTAGGCACCCACATCTGACATCTTATCTCTTCAAGGCAACGCTCTTTTGTCTTTTTAGGTGACATTATGACATTTTTAAAGAATTGGCAGTACTTTTGCCACCTAATTGGCGTACGTAAAAAGTAGTTTAAAAATGAGTGAAAAAGACAATTCTGAAGATTTGGAGGCTATCAAATCTGAAACTGAAGCAATAAGAACAGAAGAAGCTGCGGAAGAAGTTGGGGAAAACGAGGAGGTAGAGCTATCTGCAGAGGAAAAGCTTCAAGAAGAACTGGCAGCGGAAAAAGATAAGTTTTTACGGCTCTTCGCGGAGTTTGAAAATTATAAAAGACGCACCTCGAAAGAGCGTATGGAACTCTTCAAAACCGCCGGACAAGAGGTTATTGTTTCCATGCTACCAGTCATTGATGATTTCGATCGGGCCTTGAAAGAACTGTCCAAATCAGAGGATAAAGAAATGTTCAAGGGGGTAGAACTGATTCGCGATAAGTTTCGTGAGGCATTGAAAAACAAAGGACTTGAGGATATCGGCACAAAGCAAGGCGATGTTTTTGATGCTGAAGTCCATGATGCCGTCACTCAAATTCCCGCTCCAAAAAAGAAGTTGAAGGGCAAAATCATTGATGTGGTTGAAAAAGGGTTCAAATTGGGCGATAAAATCATCAGACACCCAAAAGTGGTTGTTGGTAAATAAAAAGGTAACAGATGAAACAGGACTATTACGAAATTCTAGGGGTTACCAAAAACGCTTCGGCGACCGAAATCAAAAAAGCATACCGTAAAAAAGCGATTCAATACCACCCTGATAAGAATCCTGATGATCCAAAAGCCGAAGAAATGTTCAAAAAGGCGGCCGAGGCATATGAGGTTTTGAGCGACCCCAATAAAAAAGCACGTTACGATCAATTTGGCCATGCGGCCTTTGAAGGTGGCGGTGGTTTTGGCGGTGGTGGTATGAACATGGAGGATATTTTCAGCCAGTTTGGCGATATCTTCGGAAGTGCTTTTGGTGGTGGTTTTAGCGGATTTGGAGGTTTTGGTGGTGGCGGACAACGTCGCGTGAAGGGAAGCAACTTAAGAATCAGGGTCAAACTGACCTTGGAAGAAGTTGCCAATGGTGTGGAGAAGAAAGTAAAAGTCAAAAGAAAAAAACAGGTCGATGGGGTTACCTATAAAACCTGCACCACCTGTAATGGTCGGGGTCAAGTAACCAAAGTTCAGAACACCATTTTGGGTCGCATGCAAACGGCTGTTGCTTGTAGCAGCTGTGGTGGTTCTGGTCAAATGATTGATAAGAAACCCAGTGATGCTGATGCCCAAGGTTTAAAAATGGCTGAAGAAACAGTTTCGATAAATATTCCCGCGGGTGTCGAGAATGAAATGCAATTGAAAGTGCCCGGTAAAGGAAATGAAGCCCCAGGTAATGGAGTGCCCGGAGATTTGTTGGTGGCCATAGAAACTTTGGGTCATCAAACATTGAAGCGTGAGGGCGATAACCTTCATTATGATCTGTATGTGAGCATTTCAGAGGCGGTTTTGGGTACCTCAAAAGAAATTGATGCCGTTGATGGTAAGGTGCGTATTAAACTCGAACCCGGCATTCAATCGGGCAAAATATTGCGCTTGCGTGGTAAGGGAATTTCAAGTTTAAACGGATATGGAAGCGGAGATTTGCTGGTTCATGTCAATGTTTGGACACCAAAAGAGCTAAATAAAGAGCAAAAAGAGTTTTTTAAGCGCATGCAAAACAATGAAAATTTTGAGCCAAAGCCCGAGAAATCAGACAAATCCTTCTTCGAAAAGGTAAAAGATATGTTCTCTTAGGTAATATGTTAAGGCCATTTAAAATAAAAACGTATATTTGATTATCGTTGGGCAACCAACGATAATTTTCTTTTTCATAGCAATTTTTTTCCCATCCTTGATTTTTTTGAGGGTGGGTTTTGTTTTTTTAGTGAGTCTAGTTTGAAAAC
>CAYSPL010000038.1:0-30781 GCA_964432915.1 uncultured Maribacter sp. | reverse complement strand
CCATTGACCCCTATAATAATATGCTCTTGTTTTAGTTGTTGTACATCCGAATAGGCCAAACCCGTATAGCAACAGAAAACAAAAATATCCCTGACCAAATCAAGACGCGGTAAAAAAGACTGCTTATCTCGCAGTGCATCTAATTCTGTTTTGGTCAGATATTGCTTCTCCTTTGTTTTCCAACTAGCTTTCCAATGAAAGAAGGGGTCTTTGGTAATCCATTCATTGGCTAGTGCGATTCGCATAATCTTTTTGAAGTTCACGACATATTTAATGGCGGTATTATGTTCACAGTTTCGTTGCGATTTCAAAAAGAATTCCAATCCCGTAATGAACTTATGGTCGATCCTACGAACGGGAATATCATTTCTATGGTAGTTCTACTGAATGTATGCTGATACGTGTTTATAGGCAGCTTTATAGCGTTGCAACGTTCCTTTGGTAAAACCTTTGCCAAGCAAACTTTCGATTTCATCGTTATGCTCTTGAAAGATTTCGAGAACCATATATTCTTTGCCCTCTTTCCCCAGATAGATATTCTTGATAATTGAAGCGGAAATATCTTCTCGTTCTTTCAAAAGCGTATCATAAATGTCATAAAGCCTATTCTTGACATTGTCCATAAATCGATTGAAATTCGATACCTCAGTAGTTGTTCTTCTTAGCTTTCCACCACGTGAATCCCATCGATGTTCGTCTACACGTCGACCCAAACTAAATTCACTACGCCTACCATTTATGGTTATACGGGCATAAATCATGACCATTCCGTCATCATTTCTCTCTGATTTTTCCGGTAAAAAAGGATGTTTATCTTTCCATACATAGGTGCGGGTTTTAAATCCTTACCAAAAGGTATGAAAAAAAATGTTAAAATTTCTCTGTAAAGTTTTCTTTAACAGTCAATTACAGCGATTTAGGTGCGGGTTTTTTGAGGGGTAAAATACGCACCGAATTCCGCCCTTTTTATATGATATTATATGGTGATTTTTGATATTATTTAAAATTAAAAAGCCCGTAAATCATTGATTTACAGGCTTTTTGGATAATTTTGAACAATTTCTAGCGGTCTGGACGGGACTCGAACCCGCGACCCCCTGCGTGACAGGCAGGTATTCTAACCAACTGAACTACCAGACCAATGATTTTATCTCGAAATCTCGGGACTCCCGCAACAGCGGAATTCAAATCTTGTTAAAAAATGCCCGCCTATTGGCGGGCGACTGCAAATATACGGTGCTTATTGAATTGCGCAAACAATTTGACCCAAAAATAAAATGGATTTACCGAAATTTTTGCCGCTCTACCAAGTAGGTATTCAACACTCTCGAGAAGTCTACTCTAACATCAACATCAACGTATTTGATTTTATATTGAATGCATTTCAATTTGAGGGCATCAAAATATTCAACAACACTATTTTCATAAGCCTCTTTGATATTATCAGCATACAAATCAATATGCTCACCGGTCTCAACATCCAAAAAGCGTTTTGGTGTATTCTCAAAATTGAACTTTTGTTCTGTTGACTTATCGATCAAATGAAATAAAACCACCTCGTGTTTATTGTACTTTAAATGGCGTAAGGCATCAAATAACTTTTCATCATCTGTAGCGGTCTGAAACATGTCGGTAAACAGAAAAATCAAACTTCGTCTTTTAATTTTTTCAGCAATCAAGTGCAGATACGTATAGGTGTCTGTTTCTTTTGCCGGTTTTGTGTTCAGAATTATCTCACTAAGTTTCGCAAGTAGCATTTGATGGTGGCGCTCACTGCCTTTTTCTGGGGAATAATAATTATAACTATCAGAGAAAACACTTAAACCAACCGCGTCACGTTGCCTTTTTAGAATGTTCATCAAAGCGGCAATGGCCAACACACCGAAACCAATTTTGTTCAAATTATTGACACCGAGAACATCGACTTCAGGATAGTACATCGAAGCTGAATTATCCAATATCATATGACACCTTAGATTGGTTTCCTCTTCATAGCGCTTGGTGTACAATTTATCGGTTTTGGCAAAACGCTTCCAATCAATGTGTTTGGTGCTTTCGCCCACATTATAGATTTTATGTTCGGCAAATTCTGCCGAAAACCCGTGAAAGGGACTTTTATGAATTCCACTGATAAAACCCTCGACGACTTGATTCGCCATAAGTTCTAAATTTTGGAATAAGGAAGACTTATTTAATTCTGATTGCAGATTCACACTTCTAAGATATGAAAGTCATCACTACTCCGATCAAAATGAGGTTTAATTCTGGTAACAAAAAAAATCCCATCAGAAAAAGATGGGATTCTTCATTTTAAGATTCAAAGTACTACAACAACGCGTCAATTGCGTCAGTATATACTTTTTTAGGGGATACGCCTACTTGACGGCTAATGATTTCCCCGTCTTTGAAAACCAATACTGTTGGTATATTACGTACTCCGTATTTCGCTGCAAACTCTTGGTTGGCATCCACATCAACCTTACCAACCACGGCTTTGCCTTCGTATTCATTACTTACCTCATCAATGATAGGTCCGACCATTCTGCAAGGTCCGCACCATGCTGCCCAAAAATCAACCACTACAGGTTTATCGCTTTTCAAAACTACTTCGTCAAAAGTAGCATCTGTTATTTCTAATGCCATTATTGTATTATTTATGAATTACACAAAATTAGTCAAATATTGTGCCGATAACTTACTAACGTGTGATTCATTTTGACTATTGTACCATCAACCGAACTTATGGGCCCCTCCCCAAAAGGAAGGGGGCTTTATATTTCTAATTCAATTTATAGTGAACCTCATTCTCTTCCAACTCATGCAATAACTCACTTGAAATCTGCACCTTTTGTTTTCTACTGCTTAAATTGACCTTGATTTCCTCTTCCATTTCATAGACCACAAAATTTAGGGCGTGATTACCTTTATGTGACTTTATAGTATCCTTCAAAACTTGTATACGCCTTTCTTGAAGATTGTCAATATTCAACTTAATCGTCAGTTTTTTGGCATAGGTCTCCATAACATCTTGCAACTGCATGAAACTATTGAACTGTATTCTGGGGTCTCCTTTTTTACCCGTGTCACGATTTACCCAACCATCACGGACAAACATTTTTACATAGGCGAAGGAATTGATCATCAAGAAGTGTCTGAATTTCAGGTACTCTTCCCCAAAAATTCGAAATTCAAATGAATCTGTGTAATCTTCCATGGTGAAAATAGCCCAACCCTTGCCGTTTTTAGACACTCGATGTTGAACATCGGTTATCACACCAGCTATTGATAGCTCTCTGTTCAGATAATTTTCAAGCTCACTGGCGTTGGAGACTTCAGCATTGCAAAAGGCTTTTATTTCAGTTTTGAAATCATCAAGCGGATGGCCGGAAATATAGATGCCCACCACTTCCTTTTCTCTTCGCAGTTTTTCCATTGTGCCCCATTCTTCGCAGGGCGGCACTTCAGGTTCTGGAATTTGTGCTTCACTCATTCCGCCGAACATATCCATTTGCGAGGAGTTTTTGTTTTCTTGATACTTAGCAGCTGACTTAATCACTTTTTCCAAAAAAGTGATACTATCCCCTTCAGTATGGAAGTATTGCGCTCGATGCGTACTGCCAAAAGAGTCGAATCCACCAGCGACTGCCAAGTTCTCAAAAGCCTTTTTATTGGCAGCTCTTAAATCAACACGTTTTGCCAAATCAAAAACAGAGGTAAAATTACCATCTTTTTTACGATTTTCCACGATGGTTTCCACCGCCGAACGGCCCACTCCTTTGATAGCTCCCATTCCAAAACGAACGGCCCCTTCTTTATTGACCGCAAATTTGTAATAGGATTCGTTCACATCAGGACCTAAAACGGCTAAGCCCATACGCTTGCATTCTTCCATAAAGAACGTAACCTGCTTGATGTCATTCATATTATTGCTCAATACCGCAGCCATATATTCCGCCGGATAATGTGCTTTCAAATAGGCCGTTTGATAGGCGATATACGCATAACAGGTGGAATGGCTTTTATTGAACGCATAAGCCGCAAATTTTTCCCAGTCTTTCCAAATTTTTTCCAACGTTTCAGCAGGATGACCATTGGCCTGCCCCCCTTCCAGAAATTTGGGTTTCATTTTCTGCAGTGTGGCGAATATTTTTTTTCCCATGGCCTTACGAAGTACGTCAGCCTCTCCTTTTGTAAAACCTGCCAACTTTTGGGAAAGCAACATTACCTGCTCTTGATATACCGTAATACCGTAGGTTTCCTTCAGATACTCTTCCATATCAGGAAGGTCATACTTGATTTCGGCGATTCCGTTTTTACGTTGGATGAAATCTGGAATATACTCCATCGGCCCCGGACGATACAACGCATTCATGGCAATCAAGTCATCAAAAACCGAGGGTTTCAAATCTTTCAAATGCTTTTGCATCCCCGGAGATTCATATTGAAAAATACCCACAGTATCCCCTCTTTGAAAGAGTTTATAGGTTTTTTCATCATCCAACGGAAAATCATCGGGCACCAATTCAATACCATGCTTGGCTTTGACAATTTTGACGGTGTCTTTGATCAGAGTCAGGGTTTTCAATCCTAAGAAATCCATCTTTAGAAGTCCCGCACTCTCCACCACCGAGTTATCAAATTGCGTGACGTATAAATCCGAATCCTTGGCCGTGGCCACTGGAACAAAATTGGTAATGTCATCAGGGGTTATGATGACGCCACAAGCATGAATACCCGTGTTTCTCACAGAACCTTCCAAGGTTCGCGCCATGTTCACGGTTTGACCCTCTAAATCATCGGTTTCTGAAATATTCAAAAGTTGATTGACCTTTTCCAAATCATCACTACGGAATTGCTTTTTCAACTCAGTATCAGACTTTCCGAAAATCTTTCCAAGTTTCGACATGGTAGGAATCAGCTTTGCAATACGATCGGCATCTCCCAAAGGCAAATCAAGCACTCGGGCCGTATCACGAATCGATGATTTCGCTGCCATGGTACCATAGGTAATGATCTGTGCCACCTGATTCGAACCATATTTATTGATCACATAATCCATCACGCGCCCACGGCCCTCATCATCAAAATCAATATCAATATCGGGCATCGATACCCTTTCCGGATTCAAAAAACGCTCAAAAAGAAGGTTGTATTTCAGGGGATCTATATTGGTGATCCACAAACAGTAAGCGACCACCGAACCTGCGGCCGAACCCCGACCAGGGCCCACCGAAACATTCATATTTCGAGCCTCGCGTATAAAATCTTCGGTAATCAAAAAGTAACCGGGGTAGCCTGACTCTTTAATCGTATTCAATTCAAAATCAAGACGTTCAGAAATTTCAGGTGTGATTTCACCATAGCGCTTTTTCGCTCCTTCATATGTCAAATGACGTAGGTAAGCATTCTCTCCACGGTTGCCCCCATCACTATCTTCAGCGACCTTGAATTCTTCAGGAATATCAAATTTGGGCAGCAATACATCTCTTGCCAAATCAAAAGGTTCGATTTTATCAATGACTTCTTGAATGTTCAAAATGGCCTCTGGCTGATCTTTGAAAAGCGCCTTCATCTCATCTTGAGATTTGAAATAATATTCTTGATTGGGCAAGCCGTAGCGGTATCCACGTCCTCTTCCTATCGGCGTCGCCTGTTTCTCGCCATCTTTCACACAAAGCAGAATATCATGAGCATTGGCATCCTCCTTTTCACAATAATAGGTATTGTTTGAGGCGATCATTTTGACATCATGTTTTTTGGCGAATTCAATCAGCACTTTATTCACGCGATTCTCATCCTCTTGTCCATGGCGCATGATTTCAATATACAGGTCGTCTCCAAACTGGGCCTTCCACCACAATAGCGCTTCTTCAGCTTGCTTTTCGCCAACATTCAAGACCTTACTAGGCACTTCGCCATAAAGATTGCCCGTAAGCACAATAATATCTTCTTTATACTGCTCGATTATTTTTCGATCGATGCGGGGCACATAATAAAAACCATCGGTATAAGCGATTGATGACATTTTCGCCAAGTTGTGATACCCATTTTTATTTTTAGCCAGTAAGACTATTTGATAACCGTAATCTTTGACATTTTTATTCAAATGGTCATCACAAACAAAGAATTCGCAACCGATGATTGGTTTTAGTTCTGTTTCAGTGGGGAGTTCTCCCCTCTCAATGGCCGCTGCATTTCGCTCTTTGACACCTTGGTTGTTGGCCTTTACAGCTTTGACAAAATGAAAGGCGCCCATCATATTCGCATGGTCGGTAATGGCAACGGTAGGCATTTTCTCTTTTGCCGCCGCAGCTACCAAATCGCGTACTGCAATGGTGGACTGTAAAACTGAGAATTGTGAATGATTGTGCAAATGGGCAAAAGCAGCCTCTTCCAAAGTCGCCACATTTTGTTCCAATTCAGCCTCGGTGGCCCCACCTGTGTCTTTTTCCCAAAGGGCATCCGCAATTTTCTTTGATGCATTTTTGAGGTTGATATGTTGAAGACCTATGAGCTGTATTTCTTGAGGATTCGCCTCTGAGAAATTCTGAAAATAATCAGGTTGCACATCCAATTTTTCAATAGGATAATGCTTTCTTCGGATGAGTTCCAAAAAACACCGCGCGGTAGCTTCAACATCGGCTGTTGCATTATGCGCCTCAGCAAAAGGTTCGCCAAAAAGAAATTGATGCAACTCGGTCAAAGTGGGAAGCTTGAACTTTCCGCCACGCCCACCGGGAATTTCACACAACAATGCTGTTTCTTCAGTACAGGTATCTAAAAGAGGAAGCTCTTGCAGCGGGCTTTCAACACCCATGCGATAAAATTCGCAACCCATTACATTCAAATCAAAACCTACATTCTGACCCACAATGAATTTGGTCTTAGTCATGGCGGTATTGAATTTTTCCAAAACTTCAGAAAGTAGCACCCCTTCTTGTTCTGCCAATGCCGTTGAAATACCATGAATCTGTTCCGATTCATACGGAATGTTGAACCCCTCAGGTTTGACCAAATAATCTTGCTGATCGACCAGATTGCCCATAGCATCATGCAACTGCCATGCAATTTGAATACAACGTGGCCAGTTGTCAGTGTCGGTAATGGGCGCGTTCCAGTTTTTTGGAAGTCCGGTGGTTTCAGTATCAAAGATTAAATACATACGATTTTTATCAAATTCCAAAGAAGCCAAATCCCAAATTACAAACTCTGACAAATTGAATTTGGTACTTGTTATTTGGACTTTACCTCAGTGTATAGTGTGGATAAAAATACAGAAAAGGTATAGTTTGATAAAAGGGAGTTGTCAGGAGTTATTAACCTCCTTTTGAATATTTTTTATTTCAATAATATACGCTTCAAAAACGCTCAAGGTAAAACCACTTAATATCATAAACCTATTGCGTATTCTCCAAATTGAGGTATATTTGCATCCGCTTAGCGATAAGCCAGTTAAAATAGAATTAATACCAGGGTCGGGCACCCTACAAATTAATGTGATATGCCAGTTAAGATTAGATTACAAAGACACGGTAAAAAAGGAAAACCCTTTTATTGGATCGTAGCAGCTGATTCAAGAGCAAAGAGAGATGGTAAATTTTTGGAAAAATTAGGAATCTACAATCCGAACACCAATCCAGCAACAATTGAATTGAATATAGATAACTCCGTTACCTGGTTGCAAAACGGTGCACAACCCACTGATACGGCCAGAGCTATTTTATCATATAAAGGTGTCATGTTAAAGCACCATTTATTAGGTGGACTGAGAAAAGGCGCTCTGACCGAAGAACAAGTTGAAGAGAAATTTGCTGCTTGGGTAGTAGAAAAAGAAAAATCGGTAGCAAATAAGGTTGATTCCCTATCAAAAGCGAAAGAAAAGGCGAAAGCAGAGGCTTTAAAAGCGGAGAAAGAAGTTAGTGAGAAGCGTGCACTTGCCGCAGCAGAAGCTGAATTACCAGCACCAGCTGAAGGAGAAGAAACAGCGGCTGAAGGCGAGACAACCGAACCGGTTACGGATGCTGCTGCGGAGACCGCTCCTGAAACTGCTGAAGCTGCAACTGAAGAGGTTGTTGCGGAAACCCCTACCGCTGAGGCTGAGGCTCCAGCTGAAGAAGCGCCTGCTCAAGAAGAGGCTACTGATTCAGAAGATGCCCCTGCACCTGCTGCGAGTGCCGAAGAAGAGTAAATCTTTTTAAAACGATGAAGAAGGAAGATTGTTTCTACCTTGGTAAAATCGTTTCTAAATATAGTTTTAAGGGCGAGGTTCTCGTGAAAATCGATACCGATGAGCCCGAACAATACGAAAACATGGAATCGGTTTTTGTTTCATTACGAAACAATCTGGTTCCATTTTTTATTACAAAGTGTCGCCTGCACAAATCCCAGTTATTACGCATTGATTTTGAAGAGGTCAATTCAGAAGATGATGCTGACAAAATCATGGGATCGGAACTGTACCTTCCACTTTCTTTTTTGCCCGAATTGACGGGCAATAAGTTCTACTTTCATGAGATTATAGGTTTTGAAGTGATCGATAGTTCACATGGCCCTATTGGCATTATACAAAGTGTCAATGATACTACCTCGCAGGCATTGTTTGAAATAGTAAAAGAAGACAAGCAATTGTTGGTGCCCATCAATGACAACATTATTGACAAAGTAGATCGCCAAAACAAGACCATTCATGTGACCACACCAGATGGTTTGGTTGATTTATACTTGGGGCAAGAGTAGCGCACCGTTGATATTCCGATTATCTTTATCGAAAGATAAACCCAAGCATGCGACATCTTTTTCTATTTTTCTGTTTGTTTTTTCTACTTGCTTGCAAAGAAAAACCGTCATCACAGCCTGTTTCAAGACCTCCGAACATTATCTTGATTTTCACAGATGATCAGGGCTATCAAGATGTTGGTGTTTTTGGTGCAGTTGATATCGCCACTCCGAACCTGGATCAGATGGCTGCAGACGGAATCAAATTGACCAGTTTCTATTCAGCTCAAGCCGTTTGTTCTGCATCAAGAGCAGGAATTCTGACCGGATGTTACCCTAACCGAATTGGCATACACAATGCCCTGATGCCCAATAGTAAAATTGGCCTAAATCCTTCCGAAATAACCATTGCCGAAATGCTCAAAGACAAGGGTTACAATACAGGAATATTTGGCAAATGGCATTTGGGCGACCACGAAGCGTTTTTGCCCAATAAACATGGTTTTGATGAATGGTTCGGCATTCCCTATTCCAATGATATGTGGCCATTGCATCCGCAACAAGGATCAATTTTTGATTTTCCAAATCTGCCCTTGTACGAAAATGATTCGATTATCGACACGCTGACCGATCAGTCGCAATTGACCACGCAAATTACTGAAAGAAGTGTTGATTTCATCAATCGCAATAAAGACAATCCGTTCTTTTTGTATGTCCCCCATCCACAACCCCATGTTCCTTTATTTGTATCAGATAAGTTTAAAGGAAAATCAAAACGGGGATTATATGGAGATGTCATCATGGAAATAGATTGGTCAGTAGGAGAGATAATTTCGGCTCTTAAAACCAACGGTCTCGAGGAAAACACAATTGTCATTTTTACCTCAGACAATGGCCCATGGCTGTCATACGGAAATCATGCTGGAAGCGCGTATCCTTTGAGAGAAGGAAAGGGAACGGCTTGGGAAGGTGGTCAGCGCGAACCCTTCATTATGAAATACCCGGCTGAGCTAAAAGGAGGTATTGTTCTCGACATGCCCATTATGGCTATTGATATATTGCCCACCGTTGCAGAGATCACGGAGGCTGAACTTCCGCTCAAAACAATTGATGGTAAAAGTGTTTGGAAGGTGTTGACCGGCGAGTCTAATGAAAGTCCGCAAGAGGCCTATTTCTTTTACTATCGTGTGAATGAACTTTTTGGGGTACGTTATGGCAAATGGAAACTCTATTTTCCACATCGCTACCGTACCATGAACGGACAAGAATTAGGTAAGGATGGCCTACCTGGAAACTACAAAATGATCGATTTGGAAGAAATTGAACTGTATAATTTGGAAAATGATATCAGTGAAACCAAAAATGTTGCAGAAGAACATCCTGAAGTGATTGAAAAAATAAAACTGCTCGCCAATAACATGCGTACGCGTTTGGGGGATTCTTTATTCGATTTGGAAGGAGCAGAGACGCGAGAAGCAGGGCGAATTGATTAGTTGCTTCCCTCCTCAGCTGAGGAGGGAAATGAATCATCCGCCATCGGTCAGATGAGAAAGGGGAGGTTGCTTTTACAACCCCTCCGTCCCCGCCGGCTGGCGGGTCCACCTCCCCTTATCAAAAGGGAGGAGCTAAAACCTATCTATGATAAAACCCTTCAAATTCAAACAATTCGCGATCAATCAAGATCGCTGTGCCATGAAAGTGGGCACTGATGGTGTACTACTTGGCGCATGGGCATCACTTGAAAACAATCCGAATACCATTCTTGATATTGGCGCTGGTACTGGGCTACTTGCATTGATGTTGGCGCAAAGAAGCCTTGCTGAGACCATTGATGCCATTGAAATTGATGAAGAGGCCCATGAGCAATGTGTTGAAAATTTTGAGGCCTCTGATTGGGCAGATCGCTTATTCTGTTACCATGCCGGTTTAGATGAATTCATTGAAGAATTGGATGAACCTTATGATCTCATCATTTCAAATCCTCCCTTTTTTCCCTCCCCCTCAGGAGGAGATGCCGAAGGCGGAGGGGGACCGCCAATGAAAAGCGCGCGAAAAAAAGCCCGATTTAATGATTCACTTCCTTTTAATGAATTGTTGGAGGGAGTATCAAAATTACTTTCCAAGGATGGACTTTTCACAACCATAATTCCTTTTAAAGAGGAAAGAGACTTTATCAAAATAGCAGCCTCCTACGGACTTTTCCCAAACAGAATTTTACGTGTAAAAGGAAATCCGTCCGCAGAAATAAAAAGAAGCCTTTTAGAATTTAGCTTTAAAGAAACAAAAGCCACGGAAGAAGAACTGATTATTGAAATAAAGCGTCACGAATACACGTTCGCTTACCAAGAATTGACCAAAGCGTTCTACTTGAAAATGTAACTTTTACCCCGTGTATTGTTGTATTTTTATTATTTACCTTTGATAAAAAATGAGCTTTTATGCGACCAGACCTTTTTGAAGCGCCAGATTATTACAACCTTGATGAGCTACTTTCTGAAGAACACAAATTGATTCGTGATGCGGCCCGACAATGGGTCAAAAGAGATGTGTCGCCAATCATTGAAGCATACGCTCAAAAAGCTGAGTTTCCAAAACAAATAATCAAAGGCTTGGCCGAAATAGGGGCTTTCGGACCCTATATTCCCGTAGAATATGGTGGGGCAGGATTGGATCAAATCAGCTACGGATTAATCATGCAAGAAATAGAGCGCGGCGATAGTGGCGTTCGTTCCACAGCTTCCGTTCAATCGTCATTGGTCATGTATCCGATTTTTACCTACGGAAATGAGGAACAACGCAAAAAATACCTTCCGAAATTAGCTTCTGGCGAATGGATGGGTTCTTTCGGGTTGACCGAACCCAATCACGGTTCAAACCCAGGTGGTATGGAAACCAAATTCAAAGATATGGGCGACCATTATCTTTTGAATGGTGCTAAATTATGGATATCCAATTCCCCTTTTTGCGATGTAGCTGTAGTATGGGCAAAAAATGAAGAGGGTCGTATTCACGGACTCATAGTTGAACGCGGTATGGAAGGTTTTTCAACACCTGAAACGCACAACAAATGGTCACTTCGCGCTTCTGCAACGGGTGAATTGATATTTTCAGATGTCAAAGTACCCAAAGAAAATCTTTTGGAAGGCAAATCAGGATTAGGGGCGCCTCTAGGTTGTTTAGATTCTGCGCGTTACGGAATTTCATGGGGTGCCATTGGTGCCGCGATGGACTGTTATGATACGGCATTGCGATATGCTAAAGAGCGCATTCAATTTGGAAAACCCATTGCGGCTTTTCAATTGCAACAAAAGAAGTTGGCCGAGATGATCACTGAAATCACAAAGGCGCAATTATTGGCTTTTCGTTTGGGTCAATTAAAGAACGAAGGCAGAGCTACCACCGCACAAATCTCCATGGCCAAACGAAACAATGTTGAAATGGCGATAAAAACAGCTCGCGAAGCACGTCAAATTTTGGGCGGAATGGGCATTACAGGCGAATACAGCATCATGCGCCATATGATGAACCTAGAAAGTGTGATTACTTACGAAGGTACACATGATATTCATTTATTGATAACGGGAATGGATATTACGGGCCATGCTGCTTTTAAGTAGAAAATGAAAAGCAATTCTGTCCTACGGACGCAGGAGGGAAATGCTAAACCGTTGAAGCTAGCAGTTTGGTAACACTAAATAGGTGGTTTTTGATGGAACTATTTTCGTAATGTCATCATTTTGTACGATTCCTCACTTTGTTCGGATTGACCACTAGTGTCTAGTTTCAACTTTTTTCAAAGTAACTTTTATCGATTTACTGATTGGTGTATTGCTCTTTTCAGCAAAATGGTTGTAGGGCACTACCCTATTGGTTTCAGGAAAATAAGCCGCCAGATTCCCCATCGGAATAGCATACGGAACCACTTTGAAATTATGAGCTTTTCTTTCTATTCCGTCATAATGACTGTAAATATCAACGACATCCAACTTCTGCAAATTGGCTGATTTCATATCATCTGAATTCATGAACAAAACCCTGCGTTCATTGTATACTCCTCTGTATCGATCATCAAGTCCATAGATTGTGGTATTGAATTGGTCATGAGAACGAATGGTCATCAAAAGATATTCTTCAGGTTTTAATTCATGGTCAGGTAATTTATTAACGGTTAATTGCGCCTTGCCGTTGGGTAGTTTACTGAAATCAAGTTCACGCACATTGTTGGGCAAATAATACCCCGCTCCTTTTGATCTGGCCTCAGTATTTTCAAACCCTTTGACCACCAGATCAATTTTCTCTCGAATCAATGAATAATCAATTCCCATTTTCTTCCAAGGCACCGAATGATTTCCCTTAAAAAAAGTATCCGAAATATTGGCAATGATTTCGGGTTCGCTTTTGATAGTTTCTGCCGCAGGTTTTAATATTCCTTTGGATTGGGTCACACGACCCATACTATTTTCCACAGTGAAATATCTGGGTTTACCATTTTTCATATCTTTTTCAGAACGCCCAATAGTTGGTAAAATCAAGGCTGTTTTTCCTGTGACCAAATGCGTACGGTTCAGTTTGGTGCTCACTTGAACAGTCAAATCACAATGCTGAATGGCCCTTGCCGTATAGTCGGTATCTGAAGCAGCCATTAAAAAATTCCCCCCTAAGCACATAAAGAACTTGGCGTGGCCGTCATGCATTGCTTTTATGGCCCCCACCGTATCATAGCCTTCTTTATCGGGCGCTTGAAAACCCAGATGTTTTTCTATCCGCTCATTCAACGCCGCATCAACATAATGCATAATACCCACACTGCGATCGCCCTGTACGTTGCTGTGCCCTCGAACTGGGCAGGTACCTGCATTGGGTTTTCCTATGGCTCCTTTGAGCAACAGCAAATTCACATATTCCCTGATGTTTTCCACACCATTTTTATGCTGCGTCAAACCCATGGCCCAGCACACCACTATTTTCGATTTCTTGGCCAAAAGTTCGACCACTTCATTGATCGATTTTGAGCTAACTCCACATTTTTTCAACAGCACTTTATCATCATACTGCTTCAAATCATCAAACAATTCTTGGTAACCCTCAACATACTTTTTTAAAAAAGCATGGTCAAACACCTCGCCACTCAGGGCATCAATTGCCCCTAATTTTTTCAGGATCAATTTAACCAACGGAATATCTTGATTGATTTTGACGGGCAAATAAAAATCAGCGATATCGGTACTTTTCAACCATCCTTTTAAATGCTGCGGATTTTTGAAATTGACCAACCCTGATTCTTCCAACGGATTGATGCTGATCACTTTTCCGCCATTGTTTTTGCATTTTTCCAGGGCCGATAACATTCTCGGATGATTGGTGCCCGGATTTTGACCCGCTATTATGACCACCTCAGCTTCGTACAAATCCTCCAACTTAATCGAGCCTTTACCAATTCCCAAAGTCTCACTAAGGGCTTTTCCGCTTGATTCGTGACACATATTAGAACAATCAGGCATATTGTTTGTACCATAGGCTCGTGCGAACATTCCGTAAAGAAAAGCCGCTTCATTACTCGAGCGACCCGAGGTATAGAATATGGCCTCATCAGGCGAACTCAATTTTTCCAGTTCCGTGGCAATCAAATCATAGGCCTCTTGCCAGGCTATGGGTTCATAATGAACACTACCTGCCCTGAGTACCAAAGGTTCGACCAACCGACCAAATTTGTTCAGTTCGTACTCGGACAACAAAGACAGTTCTTCAACAGAATGTTTTTTAAAAAATGCAGCATCTATTTTGGCTGTAGTCGCCTCATCAGCCAAGGCTTTTGCCCCATTTTCACAGTATTCAGCAACTTTAGAAGGTTTTTCAGGGTCAGGCCATGCACAACTTGGGCAATCAAAACCATCATGCTGATTCATCTTCAATAAGGCTCCCATAGATCTTACAACGCCCATTTCTTTAAAACCATGGCGCAAAGCTTCTTTTACCCCCAAAGCCCCAGCGGCCTGCCGCACAGGCTCTTTTAACTCGAGTTCAGTAAACTCTTGTCTACCGGTCAAAGAAACTTTTCTTCGAAAATTTGGATCCATGTTTAATTTCGGATTCGGATTCGGATTAGTTCGATTAAATGTAAGCTTTATTTGTTCAATGAAAAGGGCAAATTATTCAAAAAACACTTTCATAGGCATTGACCACAACTTTGCCTTAGTTCACATCATTTCTTTTCAAAACACGGCATACATGCCTACTTTTACATCGTAATAAAGAAATAAATTTTTTCATTTTCATATAGTGTTCTCATGTAAAAGGTCCGAACTTAATTGATCGGACCTTTTCTAGTTTTAGACGGTTGGGTTTTTATGTAATTAAATCTTGTCTTTATTCATTTGCTTGTAGAGTTCTTCCCCTATTTTTCGAACCACCCCAACCACCAAGGCATTGCCCATAAAAAAAGCTCTTTTGGTATCAGAAATACCATCTAGTTTCGTATGGTCATCGGGAAACATATTCAAACGCTCCAATTCAATCGGGGTCAATCTTCTCAGGCCCTTTTTAGTGGAGACCACATGTTTGAAGCGTGAGGCTGATTTGCCTCCTTCACCCGTTATGATTGTTCGTGAAGCACTATCGAGTGCATCAGGAAATACCATAGCCCCTTCACTGTAGTTATATTCAAACCCTTCTTTGGTTCTTCTGATTTCCTTTTTTGCGCCTTTTTGGTATTGCCATTTATGCAATTCTTCTTCTGGAACAAAAAATTCTTCGGCTACTTCGCCATTTTGAAGTATGTCGCCCAAAACCGTTTTTCTGCCGTCATAATTAGAAATTGTTTTTGAAGTCACTACTTTTCCGTCAATCATCAACCCCGTATTCTGAAACGGAGATAGCTTTTCATCTTTATTAAAGTAATTTGTGATTTTAACTAAATCTCCTTTTAACGCAAACTCTACATCTGAAGTTGTGGTTTTTGAAACTGGAAATACCTTTGCAATGGTTCCTTCTTCAAGTAACCAATCAGTTTTTGCCTTTTTAATTCTCGGATAAATAACTGTTGATTTGTGATAGGCGATAAAGAAAACACGTCGTCGTCTTTGAGGCATGCCATATTCGGCAGCGTTAATGACACGCCATTCAACGGCGTACCCCAAATCATACAAACTTTTGAGCATGACGGCAAAATCTCTACCGCGTTGATTTGAGGGCGATTTTAAAAGGCGGTCTACATTTTCTAAAAAAAGGTATTTGGGTTTGTTTTTCTTTTCGGATAGTATTTTGTGAATGGACCACCAGAGTACGCCTTTTTTACCAATCAGACCTTTTGAATTCTTAAGACTCGAAGCAACGGAATAATCTTGACAAGGAAAACCCCCTACCAACAAATCATGATCCGGAATTTCAGAAATAGCAACCGAAGCGATATCTTGATTGGAATGGTTTTTTGACCCAAATCTAGCTTCGTAAACCATCGAGGCATGTTGGGTTTTGGTTGAAGGCTCCCATTGGTTACTCCATACTACTTCATAGTTTGAATCTTGGGTTTTCGGATACCCCTCTAACCCAATTCGAAACCCACCTACGCCCGCAAAAAGCTCAACGACTTTGATTTTCATAACTAAGAAGCACTTCTTACGAAATTATCGGTTTTTTGAGTGTGACCCAAGAAGTACCGTATTTAAAAAATGGATACAACACTCTTAAACGTAAACAGATATTCAGCGGGCCAATGAGAAAAGTTATAGAAACGAAACAATCGTCAAAAACTTACGAGGCCAATAATCTAGTGGTTTTTGAAGGCACCACTTGCCATTCATTTATGAATATTTCCATAATTGGGGTATTCTGCTCTTCTAGATAGGTTTTAAAGTGTATCAATTCAAGGGGACGAACATCAGAAGTGATTTTTTTGGGGTCAAGGGCAAGTTGATCCATCAAAAATTCACCCAGCGAGTTATCACGATGAACCACCACCGTATTAAGCAGTTTTATCACACCCTCCAATTGTTTTAGTATCAAGGGTATCAACTCATTGTATTGCTTTGTGAAGGTGTAATTTCTTTTGCACGATCCGCATCGAACCACCAATAATTCTTCTTTCTGGTAGTTGCAAAGTTGCATTTGGTCATTTTTACAATTGGCACAGCTTGAGATTTCTTGTCCGAAATTTTCAAGTAGGTACTGCAAATTCTTGTATTGGTGTATCAAATTCTCATTGTTCAACAACCATGACTCTCTTTTCTTTAGTTGGTTTCTGCGTTCAACCACAAAGTACCAAGCCAAAAACAGGAGCATTGAAAATGACAGTGATGCCAACAAAACAGGACCTACATCTGCTATAAATGATAGCAAGCTTACAGGTTCTTCATTACCTATTGGTGAGGAAGGCGTATTAATCATTGGGGAACTATTTTATTAGATACTGGTACAATGTAATAAATAATTGGCAAATCGATTAATTTTTGAAAATTCAGTCTTTTTAATAGGGTTTTACCCTATTTAACAACCCTTCTTTTCTTCTTCTGAAAGGTTTTTACGCTGGTTTTCATATCGGCATACCTCGGATCTTGAATAAAATCTTGCTTTTTCATTTTAATAACTTCAATACTTAAAAAACCAAATTCACTGACCACCTTACCATAAAAACGGTATACACCCTTGCCTTTAAAATAATATTTGGCTGCCACGGGCGGAAAAAGCACCGTATCGAACACTTTACCCTCTTGATCGATTGCCGTGGCAAAATGCATGGGCTTGCCCGTATGGGTCTTTGTGTTTTTTACCGTGACCAGATACCCATAAATATCAATACGGTTATTGAGAAAACGCGCTAAGTCTTTGACTCCACGTTGATTTTTTGGAGGTGTTGCCAATAACTCAAACGGACTGCACAAACAAAAGCCTAATAGTTCTAATTGCGTAAAAGCCATCTCAAGATTGGTGGTATGCAATTGCGGAATCTTGAAATTCTGATGTCGTGGCGGAAACAGTTTTGGATGATCGATTTTTACATTTTTATTGAGAAACAAATGCGCCTTCCATAACAATTTATGTTTATTGACTTTCGTAAACCGAAAGGCATCGATACGGATCAAAATACTTATCTGATCCACTGTTATGAAAACCCGATCTAGAAAATCTTCCAACGAAGTGAAATTTCCGTTGGTGATACGTTCTTTCAAAATGCGTTCTGACACCCGATTTTCCAAATCACGTAGATAGCCAAACCCGAGAAAAATATCCTTTTTATAAATCACATTGGCATTGAAACTTCTATTGATACAGGGCGGATGAATACTCGCCCCCATCATGCGAGCTTCGTGCACATAGAATTCAGAACGGTAAAAACCGCCGCCATTATTGAGCACGGCCACCATATATTCCAACGGAAAATAAGCTCTTAAAAACAGGGTTTGGTAACTCTCCACAGCATAACTAGCAGAATGCCCTTTAGCAAAAGCATAACCTGCAAAGCTTGCCACTTGATACCAGACCTCGTCAATCAATTTTTCAGTATATCCTTTTTTGATACAATTCCTCCGAAATTTTTCTTTGACCTTTTCGAACTCTGAACGTGAACGAAACTTACCGCTCATACCCCGACGCAAAACATCGGCCTCGCCCAAATCAAGACCGGCAAAATGATGGGCGACTTTGATGACATCTTCTTGATAGACCATGACCCCATAGGTTTCTGGCATGATCTCAAGCATTACAGGGTGGGCTTTTTCTTTATCTCGCCCAGGGTTTCGATGCCGAAGAATATACTCGCGCATCATGCCACTTTTGGCAACACCGGGGCGAATGATCGAACTGGCGGCCACCAAACCCAAATAGGTGTCGACTTCCAATTTTTTGAGCAACATGCGCATTGCGGGCGACTCCACATAAAAACAACCCATACATTGCGCGGTTTTTATGAGACCGTTGATCTTTGGATCTTCCTTGAATTTTTTAATGTCGTGAATGTCAATGGTATTGGCTTTGTCTGGTTGGTTGTAATTGATGATTTCCAATGATTCCTTGATTTTTGCCAAACCGCGTTGCCCCAGAATATCGAACTTAAAAAGACCTACATCTTCAGCAATGACCATATCAAACATGGTGGTAGCGAACCCTTTGGGCGGTAAATGGGTAGCTGAAAACCAGTGTATGGGCTTTTCACCGATCAAAATACCGCCGGCATGAATACTGAGGTAATTGGGCATGCCTTTTATCAAATCGCCATACTTGATGACCAAACGTGAAACGGCATCCAACTTTGTCATATCATATCTGCCTTCAGAAAGAAGATCGATCTCACTTTTTGGTAAGCCGAACACTTTGCCCAATTCGCGAATGACGCCTTTATCTTTAAAAGTGACATAAGTGCCCAAAAGGGCTACATTATCAAATCTCTTGAAAATATATTGGGTCATGACAGGGCGATCATGATGTGAAAAATCAATGTCAAAATCAGGCGGATTGGCTCGGTACAAATTGATAAAACGTTCAAAATACAGGTCTAGATCTATCGGGTCCACATCAGTGATCCGCAGTAGGTAGGCCACAATGCTATTGGCACCACTACCGCGGCCCACATAGAAAAAACCTCTTCTTTGCGCTTCTGAAACAATATCCCAATTGATCAGAAAATAAGAGACAAAACCCATTTTTTTAATGAGATCCAACTCTTTTCGCAACCGCTCATATATCTTTTTGCCCGGGTTTTCATAACGCTGCGGCAAAGCCTCTTTACATAGACGCTCGATCATTTTTTCATCTTCTTCTTTTGTGGCATAGTACGTTTGAAGATTCTGCGGTTTACGGTCTTTTGAGAAATCAAAATAAACGGAACAGGAGTTCAATAAATACGCTGTGTTTTCAAGGATGAAAGGATGTTCTGAAAAAGCATCCGCAAGATTTGCAATAGGATACATTTTCTCGTTTTCATTGCCTTCTTCGCTCTTATGAAGCTTGCTCAACAATATATTGTTGTCAATGGCGCGCAACAATCGGTGTGCGTTGAAATCTCGTTTGTGGCGAAAAGTAACCGGTTGTTGCACCACCAATTTATCTTTTAATTTCAATAGGCCCGAAAACGGAAGTTTTCGCAAATTGGCCAATGAGATGCCTATGAACTCATTCGGCTTGAAAGTATACATCTCATTTTCAAGTACTTTCTCAAACGGATACACCACATACGCATGTTCAAATTCTGGAGCACTAATAGGAAACTCTTTTTCTTCATGAAGGTGTGCCGATAAAAAATCATTCAGTTCTAAATAGCCCTCATTGTTTTTGGCGATGCCTACAAAACATTGATCGACACCATTTCTATAATCAATGCCCAAAATGGGTTTTACATTGTACCCAGGGGCCAAGCGTACAAAATTGAGCGCAGCTGAAGTATTGTTGATATCAGTCAGCACCAATTGTGTTACGTGATTCTCTTGAGCAAGACGCAAGAGTTCCTTCTCGGAAAAGGTTCCGAAGCGAAGACTGTAGTATGTGTGGCAGTTTAGATACAAAAAACAAATTCCAAATCACAAATGACAAATGACAAATGACAAATGATAAACTTCAAGTACTAAGCCTTTAGAGATGATCTTTTATTAATAATAGCTGATAAGATTTTTCTTAATTCAGCAGCTTCTGCAATCAATTCCTCAGCACTTGTGTGATGATTCGTATTCATATCTTTCAGAAGTTTGAGCCAATATTCCGTTTCTTTAGCTTCCTTTCTAGCAATCTTGGCTCTCATCAGAAAATCTTTATCTCCAAGCTTTTCATTAGCTTCTATATAATTTGCACCTACTGATCCAGAAGCTCTTATAAGTTGTTTTCCATCTTCAATATTATTTGGGGTTTTGGGTAGTGCCTTTATAAAAAAGCGACACTCTCTTGCAAACAAATATGTTCTATCTTCTAAATTGTAAACCTTGTTTTTATTCATCATTTTTAGAATTTGGATTTTGTTATTTGAGATTTTATTACTGTTTTCGATGTGCCAATACAATAGGTGGTTGCCCGTTGAACGGATTGTGCATTCGCCCTATCGTATTCTTGCCCATAGCCGCAGCACGCACCACACTTTTATCGCCGTACTTGTTTCGAATATGATCCATTGCCTGGTATAGGTTCAAAGCTTCTTCGGTATCTTCAAATAGGTTGATTTGATAATTTCCACTCACTAAATGACTGAATCTGACACCGATCAAGCGCACCAATAACCGTCGATTGTATAAAGTCTTGAACAGGTCAAGAATCTTCGGAATCAAAATATGATCGGCACTGGTATACGGAATACGTGCTTGTTTGGTGTAGGTATTGAAATCAGAATACCGGATTTTCACAGCAACACAGGCCGTCAACTTCTCGCCCCGTCGTAATTGATAAGCCAAATTTTCGGTCATGGCAATCAAGAGCCCCTTCAATTTCACCACATCAATCGTATCTTTATCAAAAGTGCGCTCGTTTGAGATGGATTTGCGTTCCCAAAACGGAATTACAGGTGTATGATCGATGCCATTGGCGCGTTTCCAGATCACGGTGCCGTTTTTGCCCAATACGCGTTGCATGACATCCATGGGCATTTCTTGTACGGTCTGTACTTTTCGCAAGCCAAGATTTCGGAGGGTTTGATAGGTTTTATCGCCTACCATGGGAATCTTTTTAATCGACAAAGGGGCCAGAAAAGATTTCTCCATACCAAAATCGATTTTCAGTTGGTCATTGGGTTTGGCCTCGCCGGTTGCCACTTTTGAAACCACTTTATTGACCGAGAGGCCAAAAGAAATAGGCAAACCGGTTCCTTTGATGATTTTTTGCCGTAATTCAGAGGCATATTTATAGGTGCCGAAAAAGCGATCCATTCCGGTAAGATCGGCATAGAACTCATCAATACTTGATTTTTCAAAAACGGGTACATCTTGTTTGATGATTTCGGTAACGAGATCGGAGTGTTTGCTGTACGTACCCGCATTGCCTCTGATCCGTATGGCTTCAGGGCACAGTTCTTTTGCCATTTTCATGGGCATGCCCGAGTGAATTCCGTAGCCGCGGGTTTCATAACTGCAGGCAGCTACCACACCGCGATCACTGAGTCCGCCCACAAGTATGGGCTTACCTTTCAAACGACTATCCAATAATCGCTCTACCGATACAAAAAAAGTATCGAGATCAAGATGTAAAATGGTCTTTTGCATACGCTATCCTAAAAAATTGGGATAGCTAATATATGGATTATTTCCAATTATATGGATTATTTCCTAATTTATGTTCGTAGCCCACACTACATTTAGAAAAAGTTGTGCAAACTGCTAAATAGCAGTAAATTAAAGTAACAACAAAGAATTATGAATTTGAAGGCTTTTTATATTTTAATTGGCTTTGTTAATACTTTAGTATTTGCAAACCATGCTTTGGCTTTGCAGCATTTAGAAACTGAAAAAGAGGTTTTTGCTAATAACGTTGATGCTGAAAAAATATACTTGCAACTCTCCGGTACTACCTTTAATACCTCTGAAACTATTTGGTTCAAGGCCGTGGTAACAGATGTGCTTTACCATAAACCTACAAAAAAAAGTGGAGTACTTCATGTGGAACTAATTGACCCATTGGATAATCGGATAGTTGATAAAAGTCTTCTGAAAATAAGTAGTGGCATCTCAAGTGGATTTTTTCCATTGCATTCTAGTTACCGCGAAGGCAATTATATGGTTAGAGCATATACCGAATGGAATAAAAATTTTGGTCAAGACTTCATTACTTCAATTCCCATAACGCTGTACCGCATACAAAAATTAGACAGCAAACCTTACCCCATAAGAGATGTTGTCTTTACCAAAGACCGTGCTTCCAATGAGTTTTTTTTATCGTCGACAGTCGCTATCAAAGAACTGGATAGTCTTCATACTGGTGACGCTATCTTATATATCAATTGGAAAGGAGGAGCAGATTCTATTCTGATAAGTCCAAAAAGAAAGAAACCTAATATCAATGTTCAACATAGGGTCCCGATAGATATACCGATAATAAATTATCGCTTAGAGACCAAAAATGAGGAATTCACAAAGTCGATAGTCCTCGACAATGAATACGGTTCATTACGGTTTTTTCCAGAAGGTGGTTCTTTGGTAGAGGATTTGCAAAGTGTGGTCGGGTTCAAGTATTTGGACTTTAGGGGAAAAGGTGCTGAAGTACAAGGTATAATAGAAGATAATTATTCTAACGTAGTTGCCGAATTCAAAAGTAATGTTTTGGGCATGGGCAAAGTAATCTTGACCCCAAAAGCAGGACAAACCTATTACGCTCATTTAACTACCAAAATCGGGAACACCTTTAAATATGAGTTGCCCAAAGCAAAAAAGGTGGGCCAGGTTTTGAGTTTAGCTCACAGAGACTCGAGTAAAGTATTACGAATTTGGAATAAAGAAAGTAATCGTGATAGTCTTTTTGTTAAGCTATTCCACAGGGGCAAAAACCTATTCTTTCTAAAAGCGAGATTCAGAAATGGGATGTTTTCGCATAAATTTAAGTGTAAAGATTTGCCCCATGGCGTCATAGGTCTTACGGTTTTCGATAAACATTATGCACCTGTGGCAGAACGTCATTTTTTTAACAAACCAAAAGAAGAGAACCTTGATATAATAGTAGAAACGGATAGGGATAGTTATTTTGTTCGCGATAAGATTCAGGTTTCTATATCGACGCTGCAAAAAAACCAATCTGTAACGGCATCGGTCTCTCTTATGGCAGTGGACTCCACCTACTTTTATGGCACAAATCTAGAAAGGAATACCATTGTCTCATATTTTCTGCTGCAATCCGACCTAAAAGGAAATGTCGAAAACCCATCGTACTATTTTGAAAATGGTAAAAACCTATTAGAACTGGATTATTTGATGCTCACTCAGGGCTGGACCAATTATAAATACGAAGAGAAGAGTAAGCCTAAACTTTTTAAAGCGGAAAAAGGGTTGCAGGTCAAAGGTACTGTTACTAACATAAGTAAAGGAAGCAAAAGGAGTATTTCAAAGGATAAACAATATGAGTTAAATATACTTCTAATGGGAGAACCCATTGAAGCTTATACGTTAGATACCGACAGCAGGGGGCATTTTGAGTTTATGTTGAATGACAGCTTCGGAATTGGCAGAAAGTTTGTTATACAGCCTACAGGTGTAAGCAACAAAAGCAGCGATTTAAAAATCAATATCAATGAGTATGAAGTACCTGATATATCCTATGAAATGGAAAAAGTCATTGCTCCAGTGGATAGTATTATCGAAAAGAAAATGATTCAAAAGATAGAAGAGGATATTCGTCTAGATCCCTTTCTTTTGCCAAATACCATAGCCCTTGACGAAGTGGAAGTAAGTGATTATAGAATTACTCCAGAACGTTCTGAAATGCTAGAACTACATGGTATGCCGGATGTTGTCATAGACAACGAAGAGTTGATAAAAAAACAAAAGAAATGGACCGGAGGCTTGTATAGGTGGTTGCTCTTTAATTATCCCAATGATATAAGAGTCACTAGAACTCTTAATGGAACAGGATTTGAACTGGCCTATGTTTATGGTGCCGAATGGACCTATGTGGTTATTGATGGTATTCCTGTACGTGAAAGAGATTATGGCCTTATCGGTAATATTCCTGTAAGTGCGGTTAAAAGTGCAGAAATCATTCGAAATACAAGTTCAGCCAACACTTACCACAATCAGGTTTTTGATTGTGCGCCAATTTGTCCGCCTCCACCATTTCCCGCCATACTCGCTATTTATACTTATTCGGGGGAAGGCTTGTCAGGAGCTTTCCCTAAAACTAAAAGAACCAATCTAATAAATGATACGGCTCACCAATATTCGCCAATTCGCGAATATTATGTTCCTGAATATCATAACCCCGAAAAAATAGACTGGAGTATTCCTGACAGACGCACAATGTTATTTTGGAAGCCGAATATTATCACAGATAAAAACGGTCAGGCAAAGACAACTTTTTTTAATAGTGACATCACGGGAAAGATGGTACTGATCTGTGAAGGAATTACGCCAAATGGAAAAGTAGGGTATTCAGAAGTATTTTACAGTGTTGATAATCGCTAAATTATAATTTTTAAAGTGTTGCTTATAAAAAATCCATCCTTTAAAAAACCCTTCAACCTTGCTTTTTCACCCTTTGACTGAATATCGATTTTTTGACCATCGACCATCTATATGATGTATCCGATTTGATATCAAAATACCGATAAAATACCCTTTTTTAAGATGAATTTTTCTTGCCTTTCGTCGATGAGCACCTGCGTAGCCTGATTCTTACGACTCAACGATTTTTATACCACGGTCAAAGAGTTTATCTGCCCCAAAATGGCCACTGGGGTAGTTTAGCGGTGTGAATCAATAACCGTATGAAAGTTCATCAAATCATCACGCTTATCGTTCTAGCCACTTTAACCGCTTGCACCTCGAATTCAATAGAAGAGGAAAACGAACTATATACTGTGGAGACCGCATCAGAAATCACTATTTCAGATGAAGAGAAAGCCCTTTTGAACATCATCAATGAATATAGAATATCTGTAGGAAAGTCTGAATTGACCATGAAAGCAGTTATTTACCCCTATGCTCAGGCACACAACAGCTATATGATGGAGAACAACACCATCAGCCATGACAATTTTTCATTTCGCTCAAACGAGGTCAAAAAAACAACATCGGCCAAAATAGTAGCTGAAAACGTTGCTCGATTCTTCAACACCAATGAAAGCGTTTTAAATGGGTGGTTGAACAGTGAGTCTCACAAAAACACCTTAGAGGGCAATTACAACTATACCGTGATCAGCATTTCAAAAGATGAAAACGGAAGAAAATACTACACCCAATTATTCTACAGGTAATACAGAATTTTATGTATTTTTTAATTGATTTACACCTAGAGCCGCGCCTAAAAACGCGGCTCTTTTCCATATCAAGTAAAAAGAAAACTATTTTGGTCGCATTGTGAAAAATCCAAAGAAAATCAACCATGAAAAAGCTGTATCAACTCAATGATTGAATGGCTCAGCCAAATTCACCACAGTTCGTATGATAGAACCCTACTAGCCACCAAATTGATAGGTAACCGTAATTCTGACCACACTGTTCTTATTTTTAAGTCCGTTCGCAACGTCATTCGAAAGGTTGGTGGCACCTATACTTGCTGACAGATCTACATTCAAGGCATCAAAAAACTGTGCTCCCGCGCCAAAATTGATTCCTAAATCCAACGGCCTAAGATCATCATTCGCCCTATTGCCAATATTCAATCGATCGTTATCTCGTTTTCCAGATAGTAAGTACCCCAGAGAACCCCCTCCTAAACCATACAATCTAATTTCACCAAGATCAATAAAGTAAAACTTCATTTGCAAAGGCATTTCAAGATACATGAAGTTAAAAGTGACCAGAGTGTTCAAGTCAAAACTTGATTTCTTCTGCGTCAACAGCAATGCAGGTTCAAACGACAACTGATCGCTAAAGTCAATTTCATAGGCTGCGCCAATATGATAACTGAAACCTGCATTGCCGAATTGTGCTGTTAGATTGTCATCATTGTCTTTAATCAAGAGGCTCGATAAACCAAGTCCGCCTTTCACTCCGAACTGTGCAGTAGCGTTATAACACAATAGACCCATGGTCATTAAAAGAAGTATCCTCATATAATTTTTCATAATCACTTATTTAATTAATTACGCTGTTCAAAATTTGTTTTAAATAGTCGAGTGCAAGGTATTTTGAAAACACCTTTTACGAAATCGCAGCATGGGCGTATTTTTTTCTACTAGTTTACAGGTATTTTCTTTAGGCTTTTTGACAGATCTGAATCTTATTAAATATATTGTGGTAAAATCTTGAGTGTGTCTTCGAAACTTTACACAGCGGCAGTTCTTCTTTGTTTCACCATGGGCAATCTTGCATTTGGTCAAGAAAACCCGCTGCGCAAAATCGATAGTCTTGAAAATTTATTGACACATACAGACAATGAGTTTCAGAAAGCCTATATCTCAACTGATATCGCAAGGGCAGCATCGGGCATTGATTCAATAAAAGCATATACCAAAGCCTATCACGCCTTGAATTTCTTCTTGAAACAAAACGACTCTTTTGGTCTTGCAAAAGCATACGCCGCCATGGGCTATGTAGTTTATGATTATAATGAAATGGGCAAGTCACAACAGTATTATGAAAAGGCCAAAAAGCTTTTTGAAGCACAAATGAAAAAAGATTCTTCAAAAACACTCGTCAATCTATGGGCCGATACGTCACTAAACCTAGCTGCAAGTATTGGTAATCAAGGTAGGGCCAATGAAGAAATGCAGTATTTGATGGAACTGGCCCCGGTGGTAAAAAAATTTAAGAACAACAAGGTGTTGGCATTGATCAATAGCAATTTGGGAATATCATTTTACAATGATGCTGACTATGATGTTGCCTACTTCTATTTTAAAGAAAACCATATTCCCTATGAGCGAACAGAAGCATATTCACAGTTCGCAGTCGACAGGCTTATTTTTGCGAGTTGCCTCATGAAAATGGATTCTCTTGCCGGGGCCAAAAAAGAGTTGGATCGAGCCTATGCACTTCTCCAAAAAACGCCGAATACACCACGATGGCATCTGTATTACCAAGAAATAGGAGAATATTATTCGAAGATGAAAAAGTTTCCTGAAGCGCTTCAGCAATTTGAACGCTCAATGCAGATCATAAAGAAGCAGAAATACTTCGGCGCGTTGCCCCAACAATATTTACAGTACGTTGAAACCTACAAAGAAATGGGAGACTTTAAACGTGAAAAAGAATACATGTATAAGTTTTATCAACAAGTCAAAGAGGAGAATAGATCAGAAGAACTTTATGCTTTGAAACAACTTGCCAAATATGAAAGTAGAGATAAAAATTACAAAAAGGCCATGTCTTACACTAAGGCATATTTTGATCTGAATGACAGTATCAATATCGATGAAAAGGAAAAGGAAGCTGCCCGATTGGAAAAACTGTACCAAAAAGAAAAAAAAGACAGGGAAATACTTGAATTACAAAATCTGAATAGTCAGACCGATCTTGACCTAGAACGAAAAAAATCACAAAACTATTTGCTGTATTTTTTGTTGGGAACCCTTTTGTTCATATCCCTCGCCGGATATTTGACCTATAACAATCGACAGAAGAAAGCCATGCTTAAAGAGCAGGCGCAAGAACAAGAAATACAGCAACTGAAAGTTGCCCAAGAACGTAAGATTTTCGGGGTCATGATGGAGGGCATAGAACAAGAGCGCAAACGCCTTGCCGCTGATTTGCATGATGGTCTTGGCGGAAGACTATCTGGCATCAGCATTAAACTCTCGAGATTATCGGAAAATAAAGAGGCACGATCATTTACCAAACATATCGATGACATATTGGCCAATCTTGATGACTCGCTTCAAGAGCTCAGAAGTGTGGCCCGTAACCTAATGCCAGAGACCTTGCTCAAATACGGATTAAAAGCGGCTGTTGAAGACTACTGCAGTACCTTAAGTGCTAAGTATACAAACATTACACTGCAGTTTTACAATACGAAGAACATCACCGAAAAAAATGAATTATTGACCATTTATCGCATCATACAAGAGTTGATCAATAACGCTGTCAAACATGCCAAAGCTTCTGAAATATTGGTGCAATGTATTGTCACAGATGATAAAATTGACCTTGCCATTGAAGATGATGGTATAGGACTCAAAAACAATGACCACTCAAAAAACATAGGATTAGGGCTGACCAGCCTTAAAAACCGTGTGGATTATATCAATGGGGTCATGGACATTCAAACAGAAACCAATGAAGGTACTTCAATAAACATTCAAATCGAAAGAACATGAAAAAGAACACGATAAAAGTTGTCGTGGTCGATGACCATCCGTTAGTTATTGAGGGGCTCAAATCATCAATGGGCATTGATGAAACAATAGAAGTAATGGCATGTTTTGAAAATGCCGAAAGCTTGTTTGCCTATCTCAAAAGAAAAGTGACCCATGTTGTGGTTTTAGATGTTAATTTGCCTGACATCAATGGTGTCGAAGTCTGTGCAACCCTCAATAAAAGATACCCACATATCAAGGTTTTAGGACTGAGCACCTATAATGACCCAAGTATAATCAAGCAAATGATCAAGAATGGGGCAAAAGGGTATTTACTAAAAAATGTCAGCTCAAAAGAATTGGGTGCTGCCATTCATCAAATACATGAAGGCCTATCATATTTTAGTGCCGAAATACAGAAAATATTAGCCGACTCCATTTTTGACAATGACCATATTCCGAAATTAACACGACGTGAAAAGGAAATTTTAAAATTGGTCGCGGAGGGCATTACCACACCCCAAATAGCTGATAAACTAATAATTAGTCCTTTGACCGTTGAAACACATCGTCGAAATCTGATTCAGAAAATGGGTGTCACCAACGCTGCCCAATTGGTTAAAATGGCCATTGAGCAGCGGTTGATTTAACAGAGAACAGATTACCTATTCAAAAAAACATATATTCGTTACCACAACATTCTGGTAACCGTAATACTGCTATCTATGAAATCTGTTCAACAACTCCTATTGGCTCTAATACTTTTAAACACTTCATTATTGTCTGCGCAAAATGATTGGCAACAATTATTCAACGGTAAAGACCTAAAGAATTTCAAACAACTTAATGGCAATGCCACCTTCAAAGTGGAAAATGGTGAAATGATTGGCATTTCAAGACAAAACACGCCCAATAGTTTTATGGCGACTAAACGGACCTATGGTGATTTCATTCTTGAATTTGATGTTTTGGTTGAAAACGGACTCAATTCAGGGGTGCAGTTCAGAAGTATCAGTTCTCCTGATATCATGAAAGGTCGCGTGCATGGGTATCAATGTGAAATAGAGACCAGTTCTAGAAAATGGGCAGGAGGGGTATATGATGAAGCCCGAAACGGATGGTTATACCCCTTAACAAGAAATGAAAAAGGCAAAAACGCTTTTATTCCTGGGGAATGGAATCATTACAGAATTGAGGCGATAGGAACGTCAATCAGAACCTGGGTCAATAATATTCAGTGCGCCAATTTGGTAGATGATACTACCGCAGAGGGTTTTATAGCATTTCAAGTTCATAGTATTGGCGATGCAAAATTGGAAGGCAAAACCGTACGATGGAAAAACATTAAAATCAAAACAGATGGTTTGGAGAATGAAAGAAAAGTCGTTGATCAAAACGCCACTGAAATAAGTTATTTGAAGAATGAACTAACCAAAAGCGAGATTCGCAAAGGTTGGCGACTTCTTTGGGATGGAAAAACCACCAACGGATGGCGAGGAGCGAAAAGAGCTGATTTTCCTGTGAAGGGGTGGAAAATGAATGATGGTATTCTTACCGTTGTATCATCTGGTGGTGGCGAATCGGCCAACGGTGGTGATATTGTCACCACTGCGCCCTTTAGTAATTTTGAACTTAGTGTTGACTTTAAAATCACCGCAGGTGCCAATAGTGGTATCAAATATTTTGTTGATTCAGAACTGAACAAAGGTAGTGGCTCCGCCATTGGATTGGAGTTTCAAATTCTCGATGATAAAAAGCACCCGGATGCAGGACAAGGGAAAAACGGAAACAGAACGGTTGGCTCACTTTACGATCTAATACGTGCTGAAAATTCAGATAGTTCAAGAGGTAAGAATTTCAAAGGAGTTGGTAAATGGAACAATGCACGAATCTTGGTAAAAAATGGTCATGTTGAGCACTGGCTCAATCATGTGAAAGTAGTTGAATTTGATCGCTTCAGTCAAGTCTTCAAAGCCTTGGTTGAAAAAAGTAAGTATGAAAAATGGAAAGACTTCGGGCGCTTGCCCGAAGGGTTGCTATTACTTCAAGACCATGGCGACGAGGTCTCTTTTAAAAATATCAAGGTCAGAGAGTTTTGATTTAGTTATTGTTCTCTAACATCAAAAATAAAAAAAGCCTTCCAGTTTAATAAGAAGGCTTTTAAGGTACCTTGGGTGGGAATCGAACCCACACTCCGAAGGAACTGGATTTTGAATCCAG
>CAYSPL010000037.1:0-31400 GCA_964432915.1 uncultured Maribacter sp. | reverse complement strand
AAAACCACCATTTTCACTACTATAGGCAATCTGGCACGAAGACATAAGGCAATAGATCTATCACAGGGGTTTCCAAACTTTGAAGCGGATCCCCAGCTTTTGAAATTAGTATCGCACGCTATGCAATCAGGACATAACCAGTATGCCGCAATGCAAGGTTTTTTTGGGCTTCGTGAAGTGATTTCGGAAAAAATCGCAAAGCTTCACAATCGTTTTTATCACCCAGAGAATGAGATTACCGTAACCGTTGGAGCCACCCAAGCTATTTATACCGCTGTGACCGCCTTTGTACATTCTGGCGATGAGGTCATAATCATCAAACCGGCTTATGATTGTTATGAACCTGCTGTGACGTTAAATGGGGGCGTACCCGTCTACTATCAATTAAATGCCAACGACTATAAGGTTGATTGGGAGTCTTTCAAAAAGAAAATCACACCAAAAACCAAGATGGTCATTATCAATACGCCGCACAACCCAAGTGGGCGGATTTTTACCAAGCAAGACATGCTTCAATTAGAGGAAATATTGCGCCCAACCAACATCATTCTGTTAAGTGATGAAGTTTATGAACACATTATTTTTGATGATGACGAACATGAGAGTGCCTCTCGTTTTGAAGATTTGGCAGCAAGAAGCTTAATCTGCGCATCATTTGGAAAAACATTTCATGTCACCGGTTGGAAAATGGGCTATTGCGCAGCCCCTGCTGAATTAATGCATGAATTTCAAAAAGTGCATCAGTTTGAGGTTTTCTGTGTGGATCATCCGGTACAAAGAGCCTTGGCCACATACCTCAAAAATGAGGCCCATTACCTTGAGTTAAATAAATTCTATCAAAATAAACGGGACTTCTTTATAAATCAAATCAAAGATTCAAGATTCATTCAAAAACCTTCGGAAGGCACCTATTTTCAATTGTTGGATTACTCTGAAATAACAAAAGAACACGATGAGGACTTTGCAAAACGATTGATAATTGATCATAATTTGGCCAGTATCGCCATATCATCTTTTAATGTGGAAAATAGAGATGATCATGTACTGCGTTTTTGCTTCGCGAAAAAAGAGGAGACCCTATTGAAGGCCGCCGAAATACTCAACAATCTTTAATCAATCGCAGCATTTACCAGTTTCATGAATTCTCCTATTTTATTGGGTTCAAGCCAACGGGTAACCACAACCAAATCATGTTCTTTATCAATCACTATGAAGTTGCCCCCAAAACCCGCGGCATAATAAATGTTCTGGGAGAGGCCTTCCCAATGACGATTGCCCTTTTTGTTCAGCCACCACATATAACCGTAATTCACATTTGGTTTTGAGGGCGTAACGGCTTTTTCAATCCAGCTTTCACTAATCAGTTGCTCATTTTTCCATTTGCCATTGTTCAAAAACAACAGACCAAACCGTGCCATATCTTCTGCACTAATAAAAATACCCGCCCCAGAATGTCCACCACCGGTCACAGATTTCATTTTGAGTCCATCTATTTCTGTCCAAGCGTTATCATAGCCATGCCATCGCCAAGTTGTTGAAGCCCCAATTTTATCCATGATATTTTCTTTTAAAACTAGGGGCATTGGTTTTCGCCAAACGTGTGTAAGTGCATATGCCAATACATTTACACGAACATCATTGTACTCCATTACAGTGCCCGGTTCTTTCGGTTTTTCAAATTTCCAGTCGTCAACACCCCCTTCTTTTGGAGGTCGATCAGCCCAATCTTTTCCTCCCCAAAGTTCTCCTGACCAAGCCGAATTTTGTTGCAAAAGATGGTGCCAAGTAATCTTTGAATTGTGTTCGCCATCAAAAGTACCATCCCAAATGTAATGGCCTACTTTATCATTTGTATTGGTAATGAGGCCATGGTCTTCAGCCAAGCCTGCCATTGTAGAGAGAAAACTTTTAGTCACACTAAAAGTCATATCAACCCTTTTTATATCTCCCCATTTTGCCATCAGATACCCATTTTTTAGAATCAAGCCTGCCGGTCCGCCTCGTTTTTTGGTGGGCCCTAGTATTTGATGAAAAGGTTCTCTTTCAAATCCTTTTAGAATTGCTATTCGTAGATCTCTTGATCCTGAGTATTCATTTTCTTCGGCAAAAGCAACGGCTTTTTGCAAGTTGGCTGAATTCAATTTCACTTCTTGAGTTGATTTTTCTTGCCAAGAGGCATTGCGCTCTGGAAAGTAATCGACATTTTGCGAATGCATAAAAGTGCCACTGACCAAAAAGAAAAAGAGGCATATATAATGTTTCATTTCTTGAATATTAGTTTTCATGAAAGTTAATTAATTCATGCCGCATTAGCCAATCGGTTTGCTTGTCTTTACCTATGTAATACGGATGGGTTCCAAATTTGATGAAGCCATGACTCTCATAAAATCGAACAGCATCTTCATTCTTTTGCCAAACACCCAACCAGACAAAGTCCTTCTTTTTTATGGAGGCAATTCGCTTGATGAAGTCAAGCATAAAACTTCCTATCTGTTTGCCTTGAAATTCTTGAAACACATAAATACGTTCCAATTCTATGCTGTTTCTTTCTTTTAAATCAGTCTGTGCTTGGTTGACGTTTAGTTTAAAATATCCTGCCAAGTGGTTGTTCCAATAACAAAAATAAAATGTGCACTCGGGGTTTTTAAGTTGTTGTGAAATGTTTTTTTCGTCAAAGGCGAAATCTATATAGGAGTTGAAATCTTCTGGATCATTATCTTTTTCATAAGCGTCAACAAACGTTTTTTTCGAAATACGGATCAAATCGTGTAAGTCAAGTAGGGTACATTTTTTATAACGAATCGGCATATTCAAGAGCTATACCGTAAAAATAGGAAAAGAAAAAAGAGCGGCCTTTGGGGAAAACCGCTCTTTAAAAATCTTAAGGTAAAAGACTTATAGCATAAATAGTCTTTTCATTAATAGTATCATTCCACTGAAGAATTCATTTCTGTAAACCTGAATTTCTTCACTAGCAGATGTTTGGTTAATTTGAGTTTCCATATTTCAAGGGATTAATAAGATGTGGGCGTTTTTATAAATAATTATGAACCAAATGTACTACCTAACGCATTGAATGGGAAAGTATTGTTGTAAAGTGACCTTAAAATGTTGTGAAAAACACAAGGGGTAAAAATATTCGATGAATTGCACTAACCGTACAATCAAAAATTCATTTCAGGTATGTCGCCTTGAACAAGGAGTGTTCCTTCGGTCGCCTTTCTAATATCGTCAATGCTGACTCCAGGTGCCCTTTCCAAAAGAAGAAAACCATCTGGCACAACCTCAATAACGGCGAGATTGGTCACTATCTTTTTAACACAACCTACCCCTGTAAGCGGCAATGAACATTTTTTAAGAAGTTTTGATGCACCCTTGCGATTGGTATGCATCATGGCCACAATAATATTTTCTGCAGAGGCTACAAGATCCATGGCACCACCCATTCCCTTGACCATTTTACCGGGAATTTTCCAATTGGCGATGTCTCCGTTTTCAGCCACTTCCATGGCACCCAGAATGGTCAAATCAACATGTTGACCCCGTATCATACCAAAACTTGTAGCCGAGTCAAAAAAAGAAGCTCCGGGTAAAGTGGTAATCGTCTGCTTGCCCGCGTTAATGATATCGGCATCTTCATCGCCCTCAAAAGGAAAAGGACCCATGCCAAGCACCCCATTCTCACTTTGAAACTCCACACTAATATCATCACGTACAAAATTGGCAACCAAAGTGGGAATGCCTATTCCGAGGTTAACATAGTATCCATCTTTGACCTCTTTTGCGATTCTTTTTGCTATTCCGTTTTTATCTAACATTCCATCAATGTTCTAGTCGTTATTTATTTTTTCATTTTTTTATCGCGTAGCGATTAAAATGGCCGACAGCCTTGTTCTCGGTATTCCAAAAATAAAAAGGGAGCCCTGAGATTGCGAACCCTGAAAAAGCGAACACCTTCCAAAGTGAAAAGGCGTAAATTGTGATTACATCGAAAAAGATTCCGATTAAAACGACTATTGCTATCCCACAAATCAATCCTCCCAAAATAAGTCTATTATCAACTACGGCGCTGATTTTGTTCAAATGCAGTTTATCTTGCTTTCCACAATTATTGCAATTCACCTTGACGAAATCACCAAAATTCATCTGTAATTGAGCGCGGGAATTCATTTTGGGCTTAAAATAATTCACCCGCTTGCAACTGGAACATCTAAATTGTAACCTCATTTTCAAATTTTAGCACGCACCGTTCGCTGCTCAATACGTTTCTCATAATTCTTCCCTTGAAAAATACGTTTCACAAAAATACCCGATACATGAATTTGGTTTGGATCCAATTGACCTGCCGGAACCAATTCCTCGACCTCTGCAACTGTGATTTTGGCAGCGCCACACATACATGGATTGAAATTTCTCGCCGTCCCCTTAAAAATCAAATTGCCTGCCTCATCGCCTTTCCAAGCTTTTACAAACGCAAAGTCAGCTTTATAAGCGTTTTCCAAAACATACATTTTGCCATTGAATTCCCTTGTCTCCTTTCCTTCCGCAACTTCAGTACCATAGCCTGCAGGTGTATAAAAAGCAGGGAAACCGGTTTTGGCCGCTCTACATTTTTCAGCCAAAGTACCTTGTGGGGTAAGTTCAACTTCCAATTCGCCGCTCAGCATCTGACGCTCAAACTCGTCATTTTCACCAACATAGGATGAAATCATTTTTTTGATTTGCCTCTTTTGAAGAAGAAGTCCAAGTCCGAAGTCATCAACGCCTGCATTATTTGAGATACAGGTAATATCTTTAATGCCCATTTCAACCAATTCAGCAATTGCGTTTTCAGGAATACCACAAAGGCCAAAGCCCCCAAGCATAAGCGTCATGCCGTTCTGCACCCCATCAACGGCCTCTTGAACATTACTTACCACCTTTTTGATCATACCTTCTGTTTTCGTTGAATACCTTTTGAATACTAATTTACTGCTTTAAAAAGAAAATGCCCTGAACTTTGTGTCAAAGCAGGGCATCCTTTTTTATCAATTAAAATACTTGAAATAAATTTGAACTAGAAGTCCAGATCATCCAAATCATCATCAGGATCTGCATTCTCTTTCGCAGCTTCAAAATAACTTTCGCAATCCAATCTAATGGATATGTTGCTTGGTTTCTCAAAGGCTTCATCTGAAATTCCTAAGTCTTTGATCTCATAATTCTTCTTCATGTAAATTCCCCAGATGGGCAATGCCATTGCAGCCCCTTGGCCATACTTGATGGTTTTAAAATGAACTGCTCGGTTATCACCACCTACCCAAACACCGGTAACCAAGTTTGGGACCATACCCATAAACCAACCATCACTGTTATTTTGTGTGGTACCCGTTTTTCCTGCAATGGGGTTTTTAAATTGATAAGGATACCCCGTTATGATCTCATCAAATTCAGGTTTGTATCTATTTTCCCCGACCGTTCTCAGTCTTCTACCAGAGCCCCCTTCAGTAACTCCTTCCATCAAATTTAACATGGCATAAGAAACCTCTTTGCTCAATACATCTTTAGTCTCAGGCACGTACTCATAGAGCACGGTACCATTCTTGTCTTCGATACGGGTAATCATTACTGGCTTTACGTAAACACCCTGATTGGCAAACATTCCATAAGATCCCACCATTTCGTAAACATTGATATCAGGAGTGCCCAAGGCGATTGCAGGCACTTCTAATATTTCACTTGAGATCCCGGCATTTCGGGCAATTGAAGCAACAGATTTAGGGCCAACCAAATCGATCAGCTGGGCCGTTATTGTATTTTTTGAATTGGCCAAAGCATTCTTGAGGGTATACACATTTCCCGAATACCTTCCGCTTGAGTTCTTCGGACACCAGGGCTCAGGATTACCGTGCTTTTCAGCTTCAATACAATATTGCGTGTCTGGTAAGGTATCGCAAGGTGATAATCGCAATTGGTCAATAGCCGCCGCATAGACAAAAGGCTTGAAAGTTGAACCCGCTTGTCGTGTTCCTTGAAAGACGTTGTCGTATTGAAAATGTTTGTAATCAACGCCCCCTACCCAAGCTTTAACATGTCCGGTTTGAGGTTCCATTGACATCATGGCTGTGCGTAAATGGGATTTGTAATAACGAATGGAATCCATCGGGGTCATGATGGTGTCTTTCTCATGGGTTTCGCTATTCCAGTCAAAGACAGACATTTCTCTTTTCTTATGAAACGAATTTCGAATGTCTTTCTCCGATTTTCCCTCACTTTTCATTTTTCGCCATCTTTCAGAGGTCTTCATGGCCTGAAACATGATTTTGTCTATTTCTTCTTTTTCTATATCCAAAAAAGGAGTTGTCGGGTTTCTTTTTGAAGTATTTTGAACAAAGAACTCAGCTTGAAGTTTTTTCATATGCTGACCAACAGCAGCCTCTGCATTGGCTTGCATTCTCGAATCAATGGTGGTGTAAATTTTCAAGCCATCCAAATACAAATTCCATTTGTCACGCTCGCCCTCCAATGCAGGTTTTGGATTGTCTTTGATCCAATTGTTCATAAAACGTTGCGTGTACATTCTAAAGTAGGTGGCCAATCCGTCTCGATGAGACTCAGGGTTATAATTCAAATCAATTTCAAGCATTTGAAGTGAATCTTTTTCTTTATTCGTGATATACTCGTATTTCGCCAACTGACCTAATACCAGATTTCTTTTGTTTTGTGTTTTCTCTTTACGCCGCAGAGGGTTGAAATAAGATGAGTTTTGCAACATTCCCACCAACATGGCCGATTCTTCAATTTTCAGCGCATTGGGCTCTTTGCCAAAATAAATTCTGGAAGCAGAACGAATACCATCAGCATTGTTGCCAAAATCATAGATGTTCAAGTACATGGTAATAATTTCTTCTTTAGTATACCTTTCTTCAAGTTGAGTTGCGATGACCCATTCTTTCGCTTTTTGCTTGATGGTTTCAAAAGTGCTTCGTGATCTTGGCCCCACATAAATTTGTCTTGCCAATTGTTGTGAAATAGTACTTGCGCCTCCACGTTTGCCCAAGAAAGCCAGTGCTCTTAGGGTGCCTCGTGCATCAATGCCCGAGTGCTCATAGAAACGAACATCTTCACTTGCCACCAAAGCATCTATTAAGTTCTGCGGCAGCGAATCATAAGGCACATCGGTGCGGTTGTCGTCTAAATAAAACTTGCCCAACAACTCATCATCAGAAGAAATGATTTGCGAAGCCAAGTTGGTCTGCGGGTTTTCAAGGGCTTCATAACTAGGCAATGGCCCCAACCAACCCCAGGAGGCCGCAAGGAAGAAAAGAACCCCTGCCAAAATGCCTCCTAAAAACAATAGCCAAAACCATTTTACATATTTCGAAAAAGATGGTTTTTCTTTCTTCTTTGTTGAAGAGGCTCTTTTTTTTACGATTTCGGCCATTTTTAATTGTTGCTTTTTTCAATTTCAAACCCTACATCAGTAATTCCCTCAAGGTTTAAAATTCCGTTGACATCGCCATTTTTGCGCATGGCATGTGATACTCGTAAGGTATATACGCCAGAGGTTGGAAAAACGATGTTTTCTTTGTACCATAATTTATTTTCTTTCAAACTACCATTGCCCTTGCCCAACCAAGTGCCATCTGCCTCGGCCATTTGATATTCCAAGGTGTCGGTTACCGATTTACCATCAGGAAAATCCAATTCGGCGATTAAAAATAGATTGTTGAAAGGAAAAGTCTCATCATTTCTGATGTTGATGAACATGTGATGCTTTTGAATGGTGTCAATATCAGAAAAGGTGAATTCAACCAGATTTTCTTTGCTCCAAGACCCGTCATAGGTTGCCCTGTATTCAGACTTGACCGTCTTGGGGTTACAAGAGAACATCAATAACAACAACGCAATTGCTATGGCCACATTTTTAATCATTCTTGGCGCGGCTTTTTTTTCTTCTAGAATTTCGGTTTTTATTTCTGCTATTGCCTTTATTGGCATTGTTTTTATTCTGGGGATTGGCATTTCTATTCCCTCTGTTCTTATTACGATTTCGGTTGCGATTTCTATTCTTCTTTCTTTTGGGCTTGTCAAAACGCGTCAAACTATCTTGCCCCACCACGTTTTCAAAAACTATTCTTTCTTCGATCTCAACCAGATTTTCAATGGCATATTCCTCTAAACTGGCAACCTTTTCTTTCTTTTTGTTTTTCTGACGAATCTCTTGTACCTGCTCTTTTGTAAGTTCGTGCCAATTTGAGGGGTCTTCTTTATATGAAAACCAAAGTTTCCCTTTGAAAATATCTGTTTTTTGACAAAAGGCGAGTCCCTTTTCAGTGTGTAATTTTGTGTCAGAAGGAGGGAAATCTTTCAAAGCATCCAAGTACACATCAAGCTCATAGTTCAAGCAGCATTTGAGTTTGCCGCACTGCCCTGCAAGCTTTTGAGGATTTAAGGATAATTGTTGATATCGGGCAGCTGACGTACTTACCGATCTAAAATCGGTCAGCCAGGTTGAACAACAAAGCTCTCTTCCGCATGAACCAATACCTCCCAAGCGCTGCGCCTCTTGACGGTAACCTATTTGGCGCATTTCGATACGAATACCAAAGGCCTTGGCCATGTCTTTGATAAGTTGTCTGAAATCAACTCTTTCTTCAGCAGTATAGTAAAACGTCGCTTTTGAACCATCTCCTTGAAATTCAACATCTGAAATTTTCATCTGTAACTTCAAGATAATGGCAATCTCGCGGGCTCTCTTTTTAATTTCCTCTTCGCGGTCTCGACATTTTTGCCAGATGTCAATGTCTTTTTGCGATGCTTTTCGATATATCTTGGGAAGGTCAGGGTCTTTAAAGTCAACCTTTTTGCGTTTCATTTGCACTTTCACCAGTTCACCGGTCAAAGTTACCATGCCCACATCATGACCAGACTCTGCTTCGGTGGCCACAACATCACCAATGGAAAGTGAAAGATTTTCGTGGTTTCTGTAGAAGCCTTTACGGCTATTTTTAAAACGCACCTCAACAAAGGCAAATGGTTGCGCGCCATTTGGAAGGGACATGTTTGATAACCAATCAAAAACCGTTAATTTATTACAACCGTCGGTACCACAAGTGCCGTTGTTCTTGCATCCGCGAGGTTGTCCGTCTTTGCCAGTCGAACAACTGCTACAACCCATATTTTATATATTGATTTGGTTATTTCAAGAGTAAACAACCAAAAAAGGTTCATATTAATCTTAATTGTAAAGATAGGATAATTTGTCGTGCGACGAAAGACAACAAAAACAGTAGACTCCACTACTTTTTGAACTTCAAAACTTCAGATCGCCCCTTTTTGAAAATCTTATTGCTGAACACTTTGCCCTTGCGCAGTTTTTTTTGTTCTTCCCATGGTAGGTTATGTACTTTTTTACAGTCATCAGAACAACAATTATCCATTTTTTCGGCGCAATCCTCACATTGAATGAATAATAAATGACAGGCCTCATTGGCACAATTTTCATGGGTGTCACATGGTTTTCCGCATTGGTGGCAATTCGAGATGACATCATCTGAAATACGCTCTCCTCTTCGATGGTCAAATACAAAATTCTTACCCATGAACTTGTTTTCCAAATTATTGTTTTTGACCTGTCTGGCGTACTCTATGATTCCCCCTTCAAGCTGATACACCTGTTTGAAGCCTTTGTGTTTATAGTAAGCACTCGCCTTCTCACATCGAATGCCTCCGGTACAATACATAACCAGTTTTTTATCCTCTTTATGATTCTTTAAATCAGCTTCGATAATATCCAAAGAATCACGAAATGTATCCACATCAGGGGTGATCGCATTTTTGAAATGCCCAATCTCACTTTCATAGTGATTGCGCATATCGACCAATATCGTATCAGGATCCTCAACAAGTTCATTGAATTGCGCTGCCCCCACATGAATACCTTTGTCGGTAACGTCAAAAGTATCATCATTCAGACCGTCAGCAACAATCTTTTTGCGCACCTTTACCTTTAATTTCAAAAAAGAAAGATTGTCTTGTTCAATGGCAATATTCAAGCGAACCCCATTTAAAAAAGAAATACCATCCAAGTGTTCTTTGAAAGCCGCAAAGTTTTCTGCTGGAACGGATAGTTGCGCATTGATCCCCTCATTTGCGACGTAGATTCTGCCCAGAACTTCCAATTCATTCCAATGAATGAACAAATGATTTCTTAAAATGGATGTATTACCAATGTGCGCATATTTGTAGAAAGAGATGGTAAACCGTTCTTGCCCAGCCTCTTCAATTAAGGCTGCTCTTTCTTTCGCACTTAGTGTATTGTACAGTTGCATGCTATACCAATAATTTAAGTTAAAAGGAGAATGGTAATGAGGGGCGAAAATACATAGATTTCCATGCTCATCAAAATCAGAATGCCCTCATACATCATCAAAAAAAAGAGTCTCGAAAAATCGAGACTCTTTTATGGCCATCCTGTTTAATCTTTTTCATAGCACTTTCAAAAACACTAAAAAAGGTAATGGCCACCACTGCCTGCTTTGAGTAAATAGCAGATAATTTTTTGAGATTGGATAGCTTATTTTAAGACAAGACGCTGCCTTTTTAAAAAGGTTGCGTGGTCATTGTAACAAATGAAAAGAAACCTTAATTTAGCGTCCCTAATAAAAATGATATGAGCACAGAAAAAGACGCGAAATTAAAAGCCTTGAAACTTACATTAGACAAACTTGACAAGACCTATGGCAAGGGTGCGGTAATGAAAATGGGCGATAGCGTCATTGAAGATGTTGATGTCATACCCTCTGGTTCTTTGGGTTTGGATATTGCGTTGGGAGTTGGCGGCTATCCGCGTGGTAGAGTTGTTGAAATTTACGGTCCGGAATCATCTGGTAAGACCACTTTGACACTTCACGCCATAGCAGAGGCTCAAAAACAAGGTGGCATTGCCGCCTTTATTGATGCTGAACATGCTTTTGATCGGTTTTATGCTGAAAAGCTGGGTGTTGATATTGATAACCTTATCATTTCACAACCGGATAATGGAGAACAAGCCTTGGAAATTGCCGATAACCTTATTCGTTCTGGTGCAATTGATATCATTGTTATAGATTCCGTTGCTGCATTGACCCCAAAAAGTGAAATCGAAGGCGAGATGGGCGACTCAAAAATGGGACTTCATGCACGTTTGATGTCTCAAGCCCTAAGAAAATTGACGGGCTCAATAAGCAAAACAAATTGTACCGTTATTTTCATTAATCAATTACGAGAAAAAATTGGTGTCATGTTCGGTAACCCTGAAACCACAACGGGCGGAAATGCTCTTAAGTTTTATGCCTCTGTTCGATTGGATATTCGAAGGTCCACCCAAATAAAAGATTCAGATGGTTCCGTAAAAGGAAACAAAACAAGAGTAAAAGTGGTAAAGAATAAGGTGGCCCCACCTTTCAGAACCACGGAATTTGATATTATGTATGGCGAGGGGGTTTCCAAAGTAGGTGAAATCATTGATTTGGGTGTTGAATATGAAATCATCAAAAAAAGTGGTTCGTGGTTTAGCTATGGACATACTAAACTTGGTCAAGGCCGAGATGGGGTTAAATCACTTTTGCTCGACAACCCTGAGCTTTTCGAAGAACTTGATGGGAAAATTCGTGAAGCAATCAATGCCGTAAAGTAATTTTTTACCCCAGGGATAAACGCAACCTTTACCTTTTCCATACATCTTTAAACAAAAGGTTAACCCAATGAAAAGGTTGATTTTCACATTTTTTGTTGCCATTGCCCTAAGTACAAGCGGTTGCACCCTAGATGATTCAGAACCTAATTTTCACTTTAGCCCCCTTAGGATTTTAAGTGCTGACATGCCTGATTTCTTCGAATTAAATCAGTCCTATGAAATTACGGTTATGTATCAATTGCCTGATGCCTGCACTGGTTTTCGAGGTTTTGAGGTATCTCAGAGTGACTTGACCACACGCAATGTTGTGGTTTTTGGCACTGTTCAAACCGATGGTCAGGCATGTGCACAAGTTGTGAAAGAAGCGGAAGCCTCTTTTACCTTTAACTGTCAATATGATGAGCCCTATTTATTTCGATTTTGGCAGGGAGAAGATGCCAATGGAGATCAACAATATTTAGAGATTGAAGTTCCGGTGAACTAAAATCAACTTTATAATCTAACCAAGATTTTGAGTTTAGAAACGCTTATAGACCACTGTAAGAAAGGAGAACGAAAGGCACAAGAAGAATTATATAGGACTTATGCTCCTATACTCTTTGGAATATGCTTAAAGTACTCGCGCAACAAAATCGAAGCGGAAGACAATTTGCATGATAGTTTCATGACCATTTTTGATAAAGTAAACCAATTCCGGTCTGAAGGTTCTTTTGAAGGATGGATGAAACGAATTACCATGAATACGGTAATGCAAAAATATAGAAAAACGGAGCATTTGAATGTGGTTTCAGAAAATCAGGAAGAGGAAGTGGAAGTCGACATACAACATGAACAAATTGGACTTCAAACCCTTCTTCAATATATTCAAGAGCTGCCGAACAAATATAGATTGACCTTTAATATGTACGTTCTTGATGGGTATAGTCATAAAGAAATAAGTGCACAACTGGGTACATCGACAGGAACATCAAAATCAAATCTTGCCAGAGCAAGAATGATTTTAAAAGAAAGAATTGAAAAAGACCATAACCAATCTGTAATAGGATTGTTCGTTTTCTTTGCTAGAGAAAATGATTGAAAGAAACATCAAAAAAAATTGTGACCTAAGACATTGAAAAATGCGTAAAAAGAAATTAGACAAACTGTTTCAAGAGAAGCTCAAAAACTTCTCTGAAGTGCCAGATGAAAAAGTTTGGCAAGCCATAGAGACTTCTCTTGACGGCAAGAAAAAGTCAAGAAGAATTATTCCTTTTTGGTGGCTGGGAGGAGCTGCTGCTCTTCTAGCTGTTGCCATTTGGGTTATTAATCCGTTTGAAGGTGCCAACGTTTCACCAACAGTTGTTGAAAGTGAGAAAAATGATTCTGCGCCAGAATCAAACCCTGAAATCAATGCCCCCAACAAAGTTGAGAAAATGATTCAAAAAGAATCTGGCATTGCCAACTCTGATCAACAGGCGCAAGATGATGCGGTTTCTGAGAATGGTTCAGCGATTATCAAAAATAGTTCGGAAAAAGAAGTGGCTGATAAGTCCAATGCGAATTTCAAACAAGAAATTCTCAAGAAATCTTCTGAAATGGCGGAATCAAAACAAACAAATTCAAGCAATTCGAAAGGCACTGTATTGCAATTTGATCAAAGCCCGCAAGATGTCATTGCTTCCTCGGAAAGGAACAAAGTGAATGAAGTAGGTGCCGAAAAAACAGACCCCCCTTTAAATAAAACTCCCCAACGTAATTTTGAGGCACTGCCTGGGCTGTCCGAACAGGAAGAAACAAAAATTGCCGAGGTCGATGAAAAAAAGGATGAGGTCAAAATCAAAGAAGACAAGAGAAAATCGATTTTTGATGAAATCAAAGACCAAGAAGAAGAGGCCATCGCTGAAAACGATGGCAACAGATGGTCGGCGGGGCCAAGTATTGCCCCAGTCTATTTCAATTCATTTGGTGAAGGATCACCTATCCATTCCATATTTGTTCCTAACAGCAAAACAGGGGATTTAAACATGAGTTACGGTCTTTCGGTTGCCTATGAAATCAATAGTCGAATGAAAATTAGGTCTGGGGTCCATAAAGTTGATTTTGGGTATGACACCAATGAAGTTGGGTTTTCCTCTTCGTTGGAAAGTGCTGATGCCGGTCGTATTGACAACATTGATTACAATGCCACCTCAAGAAATCTGGTTGTTCAAAGTAATGCTGCTAAAATCAACGCCACAACATCTGAGTTTGCCCAAAATGCATCTGATGTTTCAGCTATATCAACAGTGACCCAAAATGGAGTTATGTCACAACAATTTGGTTATCTCGAAATTCCTGTTGAATTGGAATATGCGCTGATTGACAATAAATTAGGGGTCAATTTAATTGGGGGGTTCAGTTCTTTGTTTTTGGTTGACAACATGGTTTCCCTTTCCTCAGGAAATTTGACTACCGAAATGGGAGAGGCCAACAATTTGAACAATCTCAATTTCAGCACCAATATTGGTTTGGGCTTGAACTATAATTTTACCAAAAACATAGCTTTGAACATTGATCCGGTATTCAAATATCAATTGAATACCTTTTCTCAAACTGATGGTACCTTTCGGCCATTTTCTATTGGAGTGTATAGCGGTCTGAACTTTAGGTTTTAAAATTTGGTTAGGTTGGTCATTACTTCTTAATGACGATTTGAACGTCTCGCAATTTTTGCGAGGCGTTCTTATTTTAGTTGGCCCTGCAGTTCATTTAGAATCGAATCGCGCACCTCCTCTCTAAGGGTTGACTTGTCCTCCTCCTCAAGCATTCCTGTTTCTAAAAACGAATGTACTTTGACCCTCAATACGCCCGGTGCGCCACTTAGAAAAGTAAACGAAAACCTTTTTTTACAATCATAGAAAGTCATGGGCACCACGGGTATTGAATGTGCTATGGCCATTTTAAAGGCCCCATCTTTGAATTCATCCAATAAAACGTCTTCTTCAGGAACGCCTCCCTCGGGAAAAATACAAATACTCAAACCCTGATTCAATCTTTTTTGAGCTCGACGATAAACCCCTGTTCGACTTTTAGTGTCTTCACGATCTACCAAAATACAGACACGTTTGTAGAAAAAGCCAAAAACAGGAATTTTCACCAACTCTTTTTTCCCCACAAAAACAAACGGATTTTTACTGGCCCATAACATCAACATGATATCCAACATACTGGTGTGGTTGGCCACCAACATATAGCTCTTGCCTTTCTCGAGGTTTTGCTCATATTTAATTTTTGGAGGACAGCCCATGCCATATAAGATAGGTGCAGCCCAAAGATTTCTCGCCAACCAAAAAAATTGAGAATAGGTTTTCTCTGATAATGTGGTTAGAAACAATAATGGGAAAAACAAAAAAATCAAAAGCGCAACCATTGTATAAAACCAAATACGATATATGACGTGGCCTATGTTTTTGAAAAGTCGCAACATGGCACCAAAAATAGGAAAATGCCTGTGTTTTTTATGATTTGTTTTACCTTTGTCTTCTTTCAAAAGTGACGCAATGGCAAGAATCTTGACAGGTATTCAAAGTACAGGAACCCCACATTTAGGAAACATTCTAGGTGCAATTTTACCTGCGATTGAAATGGCAAAAAATGCTTCAAACGAATCGTTTCTTTTTATTGCCGATATGCATTCATTGACCCAAATAAAAAACGGTGATGAATTGCGAAATAACACTTATGCCACAGCAGCAACTTGGTTGGCATGCGGGCTTGACATCAACAAAACCGTTTTTTACCGACAAAGCGATGTGCCGCAAACAGCAGAGTTGGCATGGTATTTAAGTTGTTTCTTTCCGTATCAGCGTTTGACATTGGCCCATTCTTTTAAAGATAAAGCCGATCGATTGGAAGATGTAAATGGGGGACTTTTCACTTACCCCATGCTAATGGCCGCTGATATTTTATTGTACGACGCCAATATTGTTCCGGTAGGTAAGGATCAGTTGCAACATCTTGAAATGACCCGTGATGTGGCTTCTCGTTTTCATGCCCAAATGGGAGAGACCTTTGTTTTACCAGAAGCCAAAGTTCAAGAAGAAACCATGTACATACCCGGTACTGACGGAGAAAAAATGAGCAAGAGCAAAGGTAATTTGATCAACCTCTTTCAAACTGATAAAAAGCTAAGAAAACAAATCATGGGCATTGTTTCTGATAGCACCCCTATGGAAGATCCGAAAGACCCTGAAAACGATACCACTTTTGCACTATATAAAATTTTGGCATCTGATAGTCAAATTCAAGAAATGAAGGCAAATTACGAAGGGGGTAACTATGGCTACGGACACGCAAAACAGGCACTTTTTGAAGTGATTTTAGATCGCTTTCGTGAGGCACGTGAAAAATTTGACTACTATATGAACCATCTTGCCGAAGTTGATGAGGCCCTGAATTTAGGAGCAGAAAAAGCCAGGCTGGTTGCTGATGCGGTTTTGGACAGAGTGCGTTCGAAAGTTGGGTATTAATCTAAGGGAGTAACCCAGATAAGATTTTCATTCCACTAGTTTTGAGTAAAAACCAAGATTGATTTTCAGAAATAAAGGGAAGCTTTAAAACTAGAATGGTTATTATAAAGTGTCTTCTCCAAAGAATAAATTGAGAAAACTCGGGTGGTACCCGTTTTGCTAAAAGCGGAATGGCCAAGTTTCGAAATTGGTTTTATAAAGAAAAAATTCCTGTGGAGAAGTGTCCTTTCTTTGTTTCGTTTCTTTGGACATTCAAAAGAAATGAATATTAAGCGTTCATATTTTCATTTGCTTCTTTCCTTTTTTACATCGCCCAAAAAAGAAATAGAAAACGCCAGGCCTATTTTTAGTTTTTGAAATTTTGCTTGAGTTGAAAAAACTAAAAAGTTGGCCAAAAAATTGAGCTTTTTATATTGCAAGAAGAATTTATTAAATCGCCTCAAACAATTTACCGGGAAGCGGGCGAATAATACCCTTCATCTCCATATTCAGAAGCGTTGAAGATGTTTTGAATATGGGCAACTTACATTCCAAAGCAATACTATCGAGCATTTGTTTTCCTTGTTTTTGAAGGTAGCTGTAAATTGATTTCTCAACGGTATCCATTTCAACAAAAAGTTGCTTCTGTACGGTACTTGGTTTCTTTTCTTCAACATCCCATCCTAATAAATAGACCAAATCAGCAGCAGAGGTCAACATATGGGCCTTTTGTTGTTTGATAAGATTATTGCAGCCCAAACTGAACTTGTCCTCCGCTCTACCGGGCACCGCGAAAACATCCCTATTGTAACTATTGGCTATATCTGCAGTGACCAGACTACCTCCCTTTTCAGCAGATTCAACCACAACGGTAGCCTCTGCCATACCCGCAATAATCCTGTTTCGTTTTAAAAAGTTCTCACGATCCGGATTGCTTGAACTCCAAAATTCAGTGAAGAATCCCCCATTCATTTCAATCGCACCGCGATACTTCGAATGTGTCTTCGGGTATATTTGATTGAGTCCATGTGCCAGACATCCTATGGTTTGTAAACCCTGTTCCATAGCCGCTCTCTGCGCACAAATATCCACGCCATAGGCAAAGCCACTCACTATTATTGGATTAAGTGGTGCAATCTCTTCAATAAAACGTTCGCAAAAAGCCGTGCCGTAGCTGGTAATGTTTCGGGTGCCCACAACGCTTATGATTTTTCTTCCTTCCAAATCAATTGCTCCGCTTTTGAATAAGAGAATTGGCCCGTCAATGCAGTGTTTTAAATAATTTGGATAGTCAGAATGCATGAAATAAGAATACTCTATGCCATTCTTTGTGATGTGTTCATATTCGCTTTCCGCAGCCTCCAAATGTTCCGTGTCATAAAGGCCATTCAGGGTATAAGTGCCTATGCCATCAATTTTAAGCAACTGTTGTTTTTTGTGGGAAAAAATGGCCTTGGGGCTACCGCAATGGGCAATTAACTTTTTTGCGGAAACGTCGCCAATATGAGGAACGTGTTGTAACCTTAGGAGGGCAATCAATTCTTCTTCAGGCAATTGTACATCGGACATAGTTATGCACAAAGTACATAAAAAATAATGTTAATAAAAGATATGATAGCTGTTTTGAGCAGGTCTATTTTTTTATCATATTTGTTCGAAATGAGGGTAGAACATTATATAGCAGAATTACTGTATAGATACAACTGTGTGGTAGTGCCAGATTTCGGTGCCTTTTTGGCGCAGACCCAATCTGCAAGAATCAATGCTGCGACAAATGTCATTTATCCGCCATCCAAATCAATCTCTTTCAATGAACAGGTAAGTTCGAATGATGGTCTTTTGATTTCGCATATTGCTGAAGCTGAAAATTCGGACTATGAAGCAATTTTGCAACTTGTTATTGAAACTTCCAAAGAATGGAAAGTCAATTTAAACAATGGGAAAAGACTTAAACTCGATACTATTGGTGAACTATGGACCAACACTGAGGGTGCCATCTGTTTTCAACCTTTTGAAAAAGTAAACTTTTTAACCTCTTCTTTTGGTTTGTCATCTTTTATTTCATCACCTATTGCACGTGAAACTTTGAAAGAGGAAATTGTGGCCATGGAAGAACGTATTCCAATTACGTTCACACCCGAAAAAAGAGAGGCAGTTTCTTCAGGGTCTTATCTTAAATATGCAGCGATTTTTTTGCTGGCGGTCTCCACTACCATTGCAGGGTATCAGTTCGTGAACCAGGGTTTACAGAAACACCGATTGGCTGAGGAAAATGCGACCGAAGAGGTCTCAAAACATATTCAAGAAGCTACTTTCTTTGATATCACGCCATTGGAGTTGTCAACACTTTCTTTGAAAGTTTTAGATGAAAAAGAGGTCAAAAAAGTGGGAGGTTCAACGCCGAGACGAGAGCGTTTGCATCATATTGTGGCCGGGGCTTTCCGTTTCAAAAGAAATGCCGACAAAAAAATACGCCAATTGAAAAGAAGGGGTTTTGAACCTTCTTACATAGGCACCAATCCGCATGGGTTGCATTTGGTGGCCTATGCTTCACATACAGACCCCAGCACAGCTTTGAAAGTGCTCAAAAAAATCAAGCGTACGCAATCAATTGATGCTTGGTTATTGTCTACAAAATAAGCGAATAACCCTTTTATCTTTTCGATAGCTTGTATCTTTGTGTAAAACTTATGATATGGCGGTAAAAACACCTAGTGATTCATTGACCGTAATGACCGATATTGTCCTACCTGGGGAGACCAATATTCTCAAAAATCTTTTCGGGGGAGAACTTTTGGCCCGAATGGATAGAGCAGCCAGTATCGCTGCCGGAAGACATAGTGGTGGCATAACTGTAACCGCCTCAGTCAATCATGTTGCCTTTAATCAAGCCGTGCCTTTAGGAAGCATTGTTACCGTTGAAGCTTCGGTCTCAAGGGCATTCACTACTTCAATGGAAGTGTACATAGATGTTTGGTTTGAAAATCGCCTGACGAAAGAGCGTTCAAAAGCGAATGAAGGTATTTATACTTTTGTCGCCTTAGACGAGTCTGGAACGCCGAAAAAGGTTCCGGGGTTGATTCCTACCAATGATTTGGAACAAGAACGCTATGATGCGGCTTTAAGAAGAAAGCAACTCAGTTTGGTATTGGCCGGAAAAATGAAAGCTGATGAGGCAACTGAATTGAAAGCCTTATTTCTTAGGGATTCTTGATCAAAGAAATCATAGTTGATAAACCCATTCTTCAGGGTTTAGTCTATTGGTATCTTCAAAAAGGTAGAATTTAAGACGGGTTTGACCATCAACGGGATTGGTATATATCTTACCCAATTCTTGTTTCGCCTCAATTTCATCACCTTTGTCCACAAAGACTACTGACAAATTGTAGTAGGTGCTGATAAAATTTCCATGTTTGATCTGCACTCCCTTTTTCCCCCCCGGAACGGATAAAATCGCAATGACCTCCCCTTTGAAAATAGCCCTTGCCCTTGCGCCCTCGTCGGTCGCGATTATGACGCCATTGCTTTCATGTTTGATTCCGGGATAAACCGGATCTGAATACACCCCAAAACCTTGACTTTTAATCCCTTTTTCAACAGGCCAAATCAACCTTCCCTTATTGGCTGTGAAATTATTGGCAATTAACTTGGCCTCTGGGGTTAAATAGAATCTACTCGTATCAGTATTTTTGATGGCACTATCATCAGTACTTTTTTCATTCGCCTCTGCAATGGCCTCTCGAATCAACTTCTCGATTTGACGATCAATATTTTTCGCTTCTTTTTCCTTCTTTTCAATTTGAGCCGCATATCTACTTTCGTTTTTCCTTAAAGTTGCCAAGAGGTCTTTTTGTAATTGTATTTCTTTTTGCAATTGCCTTCTTGCCTTTCTGTTTTGAACCAATAAAACTTCTTTTACTTTACGTTCTTCGTTCAAGTCTTTATTCAATCGTGACAAGTCATCTGTTTTGAGCATGATTTCAGCGCCCTGTTCTTTTCTATATTCTGAGTATTGCTTCATGTATTGAAGGCGCTTAAAAGCTTGTAAAAAATCTTTTGATGACAACAAGAACAATAGCTTGCTTTGCTGCGAACGCTTTTGATAAGACTTCTGAATCATGACCGCATATTCATCTTTCAAGGTTTTAAGCTCATTACGCAAGTCAGAAATCTTCTTGATATTTGAATTGATTTTTCGATTTAAAAAATTTGACTGACGATTGGTTACATGAATCAACTGGTTTCGAACATTGATTTTATAGTCCAACGCCCCCAATTGATTCAACACCGAGCCGCGCTGCTTCTTTTCAGAAAACAACAATCGGTTGATTTCTCGAATCTCATTTTGGAGTTGTTCGCGTTTTGACTCCAATTCTTTTTGCTCTGTACTTTGAGCATTGAAATTCATGGGCAGAAATACTGCCCATAGGAAAACCCGAAAAACAATACGGCTGGTATCAAAGGCCATTTTACTCCAAAATTATTTCTTTATATCCTTTAGGTATTTTGTAAGGGAATGATAATTGTCGGTTAAATTCAATATTGCGGTATTCTATGTCAATGGTATTTTGAGTTTCTTGGTCGATGGCCGTTATCAAAACAATATTGGGTACCACATAACTTGATATGTTTTGATAGTTCTTATACTTGACCTGCAGTAAGCGCTTTTTTAAAGGTTGTGATAACTGTTGCACAGCCATCCTATAATTCTTCGGTTCAATCTCAAACAAAATCTTGAACAACTCATGTTCTTTTTTTGGTTTCAATTGATACGTACCATCCGTTTCCGATAAATTATATTTTCCTTCTTTTAAATCAAATATTGCCTGGCCCAAAAGTAGGTTTTGAACTTTTTCAAAATCCAATTCGGCACCTAACAAATAACTTAAGTACGAAAAATTGCCGTCAAAATATTCTTTCTCCAATTTATTATAAAAAGTAACCCTTTCAGGAGTAATATAAACTTTAACCAAGCTTAAGGTGGCGCTCATCCATATGGCCTTGTCCTTTTCCATTCTGAAACTAACGGTAACCCCTTGTGATGATTCACCATCTGAGTAATCAATTTTCATTCTACCTACTATGGTCTTAAAATCAAGCTCATTTTGATAATGGTTTTTGATGATCGACTTGGCAGAAAGGGTATTATCAAGAGTGCCATCAGTAATGACTTTTTTGGTCTTACAAGAAGAAAATATAAATAAACCGACTAGTATAAAAAGGAGTTTTTTCATGGGTTCTTGATCTTGCTGAGGTATTTATTGGCTTTAGCAGGGTCGTTGATACCGTTATAGGCAACGGCTAAATCTTCATAAATTTTATTTGCTAAACTTACATCGTTCACCAAATAATCCAATGCGGTTTCCAAAACTTCGATTGCTTGGTTGTATTTAGCCAATTTATTAAGCGCATACCCATTGGTATAATAAAAATAAGGTTGTGAGGGGTAGTTTTCAATAGCCGATTGCGATTCCGCCAAAAGCGCCGTCATGTTCTCCGAATTCATCAGTTCATCAACCCTTTTCTTGTACGCGTCAAGTTCACTTGTGGATTCCGTTTTTATCTCAGGAATATTTTCGGATGGTGTTTCAACCTTTGACTTCTTCTCTAAAGAATCGTTGATTTTTCGGGTTAAATCTTTAGTGAATTTAGATTTCTTTGTTTCTTTAAGAACAATCAACGCCTGTTGATACTGTTTTCGTTTATAAAATATTGACGCCAAATTTTCCATTAATGGGTAATTCGTATTCGGCACAATAGCGACAATGTCTTTAGCTGAAAGACCCATGGCAATCAAAATCTCAACGAGAGATTGTGTATACCATATATTTTCTGGCTCTGATTCAAGAGCGCGTAGGGCATATTCTTTGGCCAAAACATATTCTCTGTTCAATAGATATGCTTTTGATAATTCATAATCGATAACTGTCTTCACGGAATCCAATTGCTTGCATTTCAGCAATAAGTTGATGGCCTTATCATAATTTTCAATGCCTTTTTGTTTCAAGGCCTCAAAAAAATTCTCTTGAAATTCATCAGTATAGTCTTCAAGAAAAACGGCAGCGCTTTTTTCAATGTCAATTGGTTTTTCCTCTTGGGCAAGAGCATACCGTGGTGTGATTAATACACCTATAAAAATTGCCGTTATGCTGAAAACTACTTTCATTTCAGTATTCTACTTTCTCGTACCGAATAACACAGCGTGCGATAATTATTATTTGGTTCCGGTACTGCCAAATCCACCTTCGCCCCTAGCTGTTTCTGAGAGTTCATTTACTTCCATCCACTCAGCCCGCTCATGTTTTGTGATGACCAGTTGGGCGATTCGCTCTCCGTTGTTAATTTCAAAGGCCTCATCGGATAGATTCACAAGGATCACTCCTATTTCTCCTCGGTAATCCGCATCAATTGTGCCAGGTGCGTTTAAAACTGTAATTCCTTTTTTGGCCGCGAGTCCGCTTCGTGGTCTGACCTGTGCCTCAACACCCACCGGAAGCTCCATAAAAAGGCCCGTTTTAATGATTGCGCGCTCTAATGGTTGTAACGTAACCATTTCAGATATATTGGCTCTTAAATCCATGCCCGCAGAGGCTCCTGTTTCATAATGTGGCAAGTCATGATCGGATTTATTTATGATGTTTATTTTCATTTTTTTATGAATATTTGTCTCAATTTATCATTTTCAAGCTTATACACCAATCCTAAGAAAAGGAGGAAGAGCGGAATTCCTGCCCAAAGATTTCTGTCAAAACCATAAAAAGAAATTGCAGAGAATAAAATGGAAATTCCGAGGTAGAACAAAATCTTTCTAAAGTTATAGGGCACAGGGTATCTTGACTTGCCAAAATAATACGATAGCACCATCATGGTGCCATAGGCCAAAAGGGTTGCAATGGCCGAGGCCATATAACCGATCTTTGGAATAAAAATGTAATTTATACCAATTGTTATAATCGCTCCTATGCCCGATATAAAAGCTCCAAAACGAGTTTTGTCGGTTACTTTGTACCATACCGAAAGGTTGTGATAAATGCCTAGAAAGAAGCTCGCCAACAAAATGATGGGCACTATTGGCATGGCCTCCCAATAGGCTTCATCTCGCACAAATAGAACTTTAAGCACATCTGCAAAAACAATTACCGTCAAAAGAATAATACTTCCGAATAGCACAAAGTAGTTCGTGATCTGGGCATAGGTTTTTTGAGGATTTTCACTCTTGGAATGACTAAAAAAGAAAGGCTCAATGCCCATTCTAAAAGCCGTTGCAAAGAGCGTCATGAACAATCCTAATTTGTAACATGCCGAATACATTCCCACTTCACTTTTGGCCACTGAGGGATCGAGCAATTGTTCCAACAAAATTCGGTCAAAAACCTCATTTATGGTAAATGCCACTCCTGCGACCAAAACAGGCCAAGCATAATTCATCATGCGTTTCCAAAGTTTGGTATCGAAGGAGAAATTCATATCCAAATAAATACCCAACATTAAAGAAAGCGTCACAGCACTGGCAATCAAGTTTGAGATGAATATATAAGTGATCTCAAAATTCGGTTCATAGATTAAACTCCATAGCCCCTCAGAGTTGCCTTCAGCAAGTCCCGGTAAAATCAATAAAAAGAAAATACTCAATCCTAAATTAATGACCACATTCACAATCTTAATGACCGCGTATTTCATAGGTTTCTCGGTTGCCCTCAGCCAAGCGAAAGGAATAATTACCAAGGCATCCAACGCCAAAATATATATCGCAAAGCGGATGTATTTGATATCAATATCAGTCACACTTGCCATTGCATTTTGAAAAGTCAAGGCGATGAGCAAAAAGGCCATTGTCGTAATAAAGATGGAAATGAGCGAAGTGGAAATCACCTTGTCTTTGTTCGCTTCGCCATGATAAAACCTGAAAAAGGCGGTTTCCATTCCATAGGCCAAAAAAACGTTGAAAATAGCAATCCAGGCAAAAATGATAGTGACCACACCATACAAGCCCGGCGCCATCACCGAGGTGTAAATTGGAACCAAAATAAATGACAACATTCGTGGCAACACGGTTGCCAGGCCATATATAGCAGTTTGTTGAAAGAGTTTTTTAAGCGGACTCAATAGTGCGAAGGTTGAATAGTAAAATTAGACATTTAAACCACTCAAACAAAGTGCCTGTCTTTCACTGAAATCACACTTCTTCCAAATTCATTTTTTTCATTGCCACAACGGCAAAAAGAAATGAAATAAACAAAAAGACAGCGGCGAGCACGTATGGGGCCCCTGGAAAATAAACGTTTGCATCAGGCCTAATGAAATAATAGAAAACCGGAGAGAATATCAATTGGCCTAAAATCGCAGTCACACTGACCAAACCGGTAATGGCCCCTTGCAAATTACCCTGTTCTTTTTCAGAAACTTGATTTGATATGACGCCTTGAATGGTAGGGCCTGCTATTCCTCCGAAAGCATAGGGAATTAAGAACGCATAGAGCATCCATGGTTGTGCGGCTTGTGAAAAGAGAAACATACCGATGGTCCATAAAAGAAACCCTATGATGATCGTATTTTTCTTTCCGATCTTCTTTACCACTATTCCCACCAAAAACCCTTGAGCGATGGCCACTAGCAACCCTACTACCATCAATGAAATTCCTATTTCCTTTGGACTCCAATCATAGCGTTCAATTCCGTAATAAGACCAGGTGGCTGGTAATGATTGCCCCGCTAAATTCGCCAAAAAGAAAGCAATAATCAGCAGTAATACTCCTTTATATTTTCGCAGACTTACCAATGAAACTCCAGGAATCATTTTCATTGGGTTTACGGACCTTCTGTTCTCGGCAGTCAATGATTCAGGAACAAGGAAATAACCGAAAACAAAATTGGCAAAGGTCAATGCAGCGGCAATATAAAAAGGAAGTCGAATATCGATTTCGCCAAAAAAACCACCAATTGCGGGACCAATAATAAATCCTAATCCGAAGGCCGCGCCAATCATTCCAAAATTCTTGGCTTTCTCTTCTTTGGTGCTGATATCAGCAATATAAGCCGAGGCGACTGTAAAGCTAGCACCCGTGATTCCTGCCAGAAATCGGCCTACAAACAACCAAATAATCGTTGGTGCCCAAGCGTGAATCAGGTAATCAATACTTAATCCTAAAAGGGCCATTAACAATATGGGGCGCCTGCCATACTTATCTGAAATTTCTCCTAAAACAGGGGAAAATAGAAATTGCATTCCGGCGAAAGCGGTAGTCAGCCACATACCGTAAATCACAGCATCAGCGGTTCCTTTGCCTGTTAATTCCATAATCAAATCAGGAATTATAGGCAAAATTATTCCAATACCTATGACATCAACAAGTACCGTAATGAAAATAAAGAGTAAGGCGGTTTTTTTAGATTTCATGACGGCGACAAAAGTCGGTTAAAAAAACAAAACCCCACATTGCTGTGAGGTCTATTTTTATTTTTAATTCTTTCTACTACTAATTATTCAAGGCCTCAGCACCACCTACAATCTCCAAAATTTCATTGGTAATGGCAGCCTGTCTTGCTTTGTTATAGGTCAATTTCAATTGATCTCTAAGTTCTGTTGCGTTATCGGTTGCCTTGTGCATGGCCGTCATTCGTGCACCATGTTCACTGGCAAAAGAATCTCTTACGGCCTTATATAATTGGGTTTTCAGAGACTTTGGAATAAGTTGTTCGACTATTTCAACTTTCGATGGTTCAAAGATATAATCACCAGTAGTCTCTTTCTCCCCTTCCATAGGAACGATGGGCAAAAATTGCTCTGTCATTACTATCTGGGTCGCTGCGTTTTTGAACTTGTTGTAAACAATTTCAATTTTGTCATAGTCGCCAGTTGTGAATTTCTCCATCAAGTCTTCTGCTATAACGGCCACATTATCAAAAGTTAAATCATCATACAAACCGCTATGGTTGGACAGTACTGTTGATCTTTTGCTTAAAAAATCATTTCCCTTTTTTCCAATGGCCATAAAATCAATTTCCTTATCGGCATAAGTGTTCTCAATCAAATTGGAACATTCCTTTATGATATTCGAATTAAAGGCCCCGGCAAGACCTCTGTTGGAAGTGATGGCCACAACCAAAACTTTATGTACTTCTCGGTTATCAGAAAATTTACTTCCTGAATCGTCATTCAAACTGGCACTCAAGCTCTGTAGAAGCTCTGTCAGCTTATCAGCGTATGGTCTCATTGCGGTAATAGCATCTTGGGCTTTTTTCAACTTTGCAGCAGACACCATTTTCATGGCACTAGTTATCTGCATGGTTGATGAAACCGATGCTATTCTGTTGCGTATTTCCTTAAGATTTGCCATAGGCCTCTCCTAGTCTCCCAGCTGGGAGGAACTTTATATTTAGTTATACTTCGATGAAAGATCTTTAGCAACCGTTGTCAATGTATCGGTAACTTCATCAGTCAATTTTCCTGATTTCAAGGTGTCCAATACACCTCTATGCTTTGCATTCAAGAACTCGATAAAATCAGTTTCGAATTCTTTTACCTTATCAACGGGTACATCTTTCAAAAGGTTTTTTGAACCTGCGTAAATGATTGCCACTTGATCCTCAACGGTGAATGGATCGTTTTGAGCTTGTTTCAAAATTTCAACATTTCTACGTCCTTTTTCAATAACATTCAAGGTTGCCGCATCCAAATCGGAACCAAACTTTGCAAATGCTTCCAATTCGCGGAATTGCGCTTGATCCAGCTTCAAGGTACCAGCTACTTTTTTCATTGATTTAATCTGTGCATTACCTCCAACACGAGATACGGAAATACCAACATTGATTGCCGGACGAACCCCTTGGTTGAATAAATCTTGCTCTAAGAAAATCTGACCGTCAGTGATTGAAATCACGTTCGTTGGAATGTATGCAGATACATCACCCGCCTGAGTTTCAATGATCGGCAGTGCAGTCAAAGAACCGCCGCCTTTTACCATTGGTTTCAATGAGTCAGGTAAATCATTCATTTCCTTAGCAATGGCATCATCATGAATAATCTTGGCAGAACGCTCCAATAAACGTGAGTGTAAGTAAAAAACATCACCCGGATATGCCTCACGCCCTGGAGGTCTTCTTAAAAGAAGGGATACCTCACGATATGCTACCGCTTGTTTTGACAAATCATCATAGATAATCAATGCCGGACGACCTGTATCACGGAAATATTCTCCGATCGCTGCCCCTGCCATAGGTGCATATACCTGCATCGGCGCAGGATCCGAGGCATTCGCCGCAACTATGGTTGTATAGGCCAATGCGCCTTTATCTTCAAGCGTTTGTGCAATGGCCGCTACCGTTGATGCTTTTTGACCTACCGCTACATAAATACAGTAAACCGGTTCACCAGCATCATAAAATTCTTTTTGATTCAAAATGGTATCGATACAAACAGTGGTCTTACCTGTTTGACGGTCGCCGATTACCAATTCACGTTGCCCTCTACCTACCGGAATCATGGCATCAATTGCTTTAATACCTGTTTGAAGAGGTTCTGTAACCGGCTCACGATAAATTACCCCGGGCGCTTTACGCTCCAATGGCATTTCATAGGTATCTCCAGAAATCGCGCCTTTACCATCAATTGGTAATCCCAAGGTATTTACCACACGACCAACAATGCCTTCACCCACATTTATAGAAGCAATTGTCTGCGTACGTTTTACCACTGAACCCTCTTTCACATCACGTGATGGACTCAATAAAACCACCCCAACATTATCTTCCTCTAGGTTCAGAACAATACCTTTCAATCCGCCTTCAAATTCCACCAACTCGCCATATTCCGCATTTGAAAGTCCGTATACACGTGCGATACCATCACCTACCTGCAATACGGTTCCTACTTCGTCTAAAGAAGCAGATGCTTCAAATTCAGATAATTGTTTTTTTAAAATTGCTGAAACCTCAGCGGCTTTTACTCCTGCCATATCAATTTAGATAAAAGACGAAAGAGAAAAGAAAAAGACTTTCCGCTTTCTATTTGTTTGTTATAGACTACTTGTAAATTCTCTTTTTAAACTGCTCAATTTATTCGCGATACTGGCGTCATATTGTAAATCGCCCACGCGTAAGACAAAACCACCAATGATGCTTTCATCGATTCTATTTTCGATGGAAACTTCGTTTCCTGTCAATTCAACTACTTTAGCGAGAATCTTATTTTCCAAGTCCTTTGTAAGAGGAACTGCTGTTGTCACAAAAGCGATATCTTTTCCCTTTAATTTTTCGTTTAGGATAAGGTACTTAGAGGCCACTTCGTTCAACATGGAAACCCTCTTGTTGTCGACCAACATTGAGATTGCGCCTTCAATTACTTTATGGGCATCACTAAAAATTGCCATCAATGCCTCTTTCTTGGCCAAACCCTTTACTACAGGACTAGCCAACATTTCACGAAGTTCTTGACTTCCAGAAATTGTATTCACAATATTCTGCATATCCTTCTCCATGGCATCTGTGGCCCTATTCTCGACCGCAAGATCAAGAATGGCCTTGGCATATCTTATGGCAGCTCTAGAGTCACTCATGTTCTTAATTCAATTTGATATCGCCCAATAAATCATCAACCAATTTCAATTGCTTGTCTTTATTGGAAAGTTGTTCTTTGATTACCTTTTCAGCGATATCAACAGAAAGGTTTGCTACTTGGTTTTTGATATCGGCCACTGCAGCTTTCTTTTCACTTTCTATCGCTGCTTGCGCCTGTTTCATCATTTTATCGCCTTCAAGCTTCGCTTGTTCCTTGGCTTCTGAAACTATACTTTCTTTTATTTCGCGAGCTTCTTTCAACATGCCGTCACGTTCCTGTCTAGCTTCCTTGAGAATGCGCTCATTGTCAGACTGAAGATTTTGCATTTCTTTTTTTGCCTCTTCGGCAGCGGCTAACGCACTTTTTATAGATTCTTCTCTATCGCTTACAGCTCCTAAAATAGGCTTCCAAGCAAACTTTCTAAGAATCAATAATAAAAAGATAAAAGTAATGGTTGTCCAAAATACAAGTCCAAACCCCGGTGTTACAAATTGAGTACTATCCATAATTATTACTTTTTAATACATCATTAAAACTAGGGCGTAACCAACCGTTACACCCTAATCTTTTTACTTAAGGAATGACACAACTACTGCAAATAATGCAACCGCCTCAACGAAGGCAGCAAGAATTAAAGCAGAAGATTGAATCTTTCCGTGCATTTCTGGCTGGCGGGCCATAGCTTCCATGGCGCCACCGCCAATTTTACCAATACCCATACCAGCTCCGATAGCTGCTAAACCAGCTCCGATAGCTGCAATTGCGCCGTAATCAGCTGCTGCTGCAACCTCTTGTACCAATGCTAGACTCATAGTTCTAAAATATTTAAATTAATTAATGATGTTCTTCTTCTGTTGCCATACCAAAATATAAGGCTGACAATACCGTAAATATATACGCCTGAATGGCGGTTACTATAATTTCAATAACTCCAATAAAGAGGGCAAAACCAACTGAAACAGGTGCTATGAATATAGATTTGAAAATAAATATCAATGACATCAAAGCCAATACAATAATGTGCCCCGCTGTAATATTTGCAAACAAACGAATCATTAAGGATATGGGCTTAACAAACATTCCGATAACTTCTATTGGTGCAAGGAATAATTTCATGGGAACGGGTACACCTGGCATCCAAAAAATATGTTTCCAATAGTTTTTATTTCCACTAAAAGTTGTAATGATAAAAGTGAACACTGCTAGAGTAAAAGTAAAGGCGATATTACCACTAAGATTGGCCCCATTCAAAATAGGAATCAGACCGAATATATTGTTGATCCAAATAAAAAAGAAAATAGTTAATAAATAAGGCATGTACCTTTTGTACTTGTGTTCTCCTATCATAGGAATACCTATTTCATCCCTAACAAAAACAACCAAAGGTTCAATGAACCCGGCAATTCCCTTAGGTACATTGTTTTCTGAACCTTTGTATTTTCTGGCAGCCGTTATAAAAATCAATAATAAAACTAGAACTGATACCCACATCATGAATACATTTCTAGTTATGGATATATCCCAGGGTTTTGAGGCATTTGTCGGATGATGCTCAGCGTCGAAAGAAACTGACGTTGCACCATTATCTAACTGATAAATTTTTTCATGAAGCTTTACAAACTTTTCTCCATTCTTTTCAACAATAACTTTTCCGGAGTCATCATGTTCAAATGCACTTGACATAAAAGTGGTCAAGCCATTGTCTGTCCACAATATAATAGGCAACGGAAGTGTTATCTGGTGATCATTCCAATCAATTATATGAAATTCATGGGCATCCAAAACATGATGCGTAATCATCGTTTGGGGGTCAAACTCCTCTCCTTCATTCTCAGAGTCCGATGAAAAAACAAAACTTGATGAAAACACCATCAAGCATATCGTTAAGAAGACTGTTTTTAAACTGCGCAATTTCATTCTAAATCAATTAAAAATACCCCTTCTAAAATTCGGTGCAAATGTAAGCACATTAAATGAATTGTCAAACATTATTTCAAAGGAGTTCTTGTTATGTTTTCTGCCGTTTTTAGAGACCGATGAACAATAAATTATTATTGCTTATTCAAGAAGAAAATAACGTTATAAACCTCAAAAGCCAGAAAAACGAAATAAGGGAGAAAAAAATTGATTACATCTGGTTTTTTAAATTCAAAATCAGAGAGTAACAAAGGAAGCAAAAATAAAAACGCAATTATCATTTTCAAGAAGGTGCCAATCATAAAATAATTGAATATCATGGTATTTTCATTAGAATACTTATAATTAATTACCGAATAGATTAGAAGTACCGTGCAAAAATGAAAAATGTAAATCTGCCAAATTGGGAAAAACAGGGACTTTTCAAAAAAACTATGAAATAGATACTCATGTAACCCTCCTAAGACAAAGGTAAGCAAGCCCAACTTCAAAAGAAAAGACAATTGTCTTTTCTTAAAAATTTCGTTCATTTATTAATGTCTTTTGAAGCTGAATTAATATTTCTAATAACCATAACTATTGAAAGTATCACACTTAAAAGTGATGAGCATACTGTAAACCAATTATTTTCATTGGGAAACTTTTCGTCAAGCTTGACCCCAACGAAAGATCCAATGAAAATTATGCCAATCATTTGAAATGCAATTCCGGAGAATCGAGCATATGAGTTTAAGCTGTTCCTTTTTTTAGGATGCCTTTGCTGATTCATTGCCACTACTTGAACTGCCGCTCAACGAAGATT
>CAYSPL010000036.1:0-31778 GCA_964432915.1 uncultured Maribacter sp. | reverse complement strand
CTGGTGGAACAGTAACCCTTACAACAACAGGTTCAGCAGTATTAAGCAATGTAGTTGATAATGGCGACGGAACATATACGGCAACAGCAACCAATGCGACAGCTGAGACGGTAACCATTAGTGCTGAAATTAACGGTACAGAAATACTGGATACGGCAGATGTCATCTTCCAAAACGGAGCACCGACACCGACAGTAGACCCAGTGGCGAGTATTGTTACGGCTACGAGTCCAATAGAGGCAGACGGTACAACTATTAGTATTATCACGGTGCATTTATTTGATACCGAAGGTAATCCTATGACGGTGTCTGGCGGAACGGTGATGTTGACGGTAACGGGAAGTGCCGGAAACACGGTTGTACTGACAGCAGTTATTGATAATGGAGATGGTACCTACACAGCCACGGCCACAAATACCATTGAAGAAATCGTAACAGGATACGCTACTATTAACGGGACAGAAATTTTAGACCAGGCGTATATAGATTTCCAAGCGAATCCGACAATACCACCTGTAGACCCTATGTTTAGTACTATTACGGCCACTAGCCCGGTTAAGGCAGATGGCGTTGACGCGAGTGTCATTACAATACAATTGTTCGATGCTGATGGCAAACCATTTACCACTTCTGCTGGTGAAGTAACCTTAAGCCTTACAGGAAGTGCGGCATGGAGTGCTGTAACCGATAATGGTGATGGTACCTATACGGCAACAGCCACCAATTTAGTTGAAGAGAATGTAAGGGTTATTGCTGAAGTTAATGGTAATACGCTCCTTGAGCAGCCTGAAGTAGAATTCTTAGATACAGTACCACCAACCTGTCCTATCAACAGTGATACAGATGGTAATGGTGAATGCGACCTGAACTGTGATACTGATGGCGATGGTATGGCTGACCTAAACATTGATACGGATTGTGATGGCCAATGTGATGAAAATTGTGTTATGTCAGCAGGTGTTTGTACTCTAAACTGTGATGACAATGATGACGGAATCTGTGACCGTAACTGCGATTATGACGGTAATGGAGAATGTGACCAATTTTGTGATGATGATGGTGACTTGATATGCGATAGACTATGTAATGAGGTCCGCCCGTTGAGTGATCTTATGGATCCGCGAATTAATGGTGGGGCCTTTCTTATAGCGCATATTGAGGAATATCCAGATAATATGGTAAAAATAATTAACCGTTGGGGCAGTGTAGTCTTCGAGACAAAGGGTTACGACAACGATACCAACGTGTTCAAGGGATATTCAAACAATTCATTGACCATTGATAAAGGTGAACAATTACCGGTAGGAAATTATTTCTACGCTATACAATACGTCAATGAAAATGGTAATAGTACCACAGTTAAGGGGTATTTGTACATCAATAGATAAAATCAAAACGGCAGTTTTTAAAACGAATAGACTGCTATGAAAAATACAAATAGATGAAAAATCAAACAAAAATATGGTTTAAGTTCTGGCTTTGTGCAGCTCTGTTCTGGCAATTGCAAAGCAGTGCACAGCAAGATGCCAACTATACCCAATATTTTTATAACACCATGTCGGTGAATCCAGCGTATGCAGGGTCAAGGGGTGCACTGGCCGTAAATTTACTTTACCGATCACAATGGCTTGGGCTAGACGGTTCACCCGAGACCCAAACCTTGAACATTCATGGTCCAGCCTCTGAAAGAGTGGGTCTTGGTCTATCAGTGATAAATGACAATATTGGTAACGGCACCAGCCAAGAGACAAACTTTTCAGGGGTGTTTTCCTATACCCTGCCCATGGGTCGTTATGATAAATTAGCTTTTGGCATACGAGCGGGTGGCAACCTATTGAACATCGATTTCTTTAAGCTTCGAAATCTGTCTGCAGGAGTTCCTGCAGATCTTCAAAATGTGGATAATCGTTTTGACTTTAATTTTGGAGTGGGTTTTTATTATTACAACGACTCCTTTTATACAGGCATATCGATCCCCAACATTTTAACAAACCAACATTTTTCAAGTACATCAGATGTTTTCGTGGCCGAAGAGCGTCCCCATTTGAACGTTATCGCTGGATACGTTTTCGAGCTTTCACCACGAACCCTATTTAAACCAGCGACCATGGTTCGAATGGTTAGCGGGGCACCCATAGGGGTTGACGTTTCTATAAACTTCTTGTTCGACAGATCGTTTCGTCTAGGTGCTTCGTACCGGTTGGGATCTTCAATAAGTGCCTTGTTCGGACTTAACGTGGGGCGTGACATGCTCATTGGACTAGCCTATGACAGGAATGCCTTTCAATTGGGTGATATCGGCCTGAGCGATGGCTCTTTTGAGCTGTTCCTGCGTTACGAGTTCAAGAATAAAAATACGTTGGCAACCCCAAGATTTTTCTAAAATGACTTTAAAAACCATAAAAATAGCCACACAATTGATAAGTGTCATAAGTCTGCTGTGGCAAGTTAGTTCGAATGCGCAAGATTACAAGCTTAATGCCAATGCCATGATGCGGGTCAATGTCAGCCAAGATACCTCAGATGAGGTTTTTCCACGCTTTTGGTCCGAGGGAGTGGTATTTGCAAGTAATCGAGGAAAAGGCAACAAGGTAAAAGGAGATTTTGACCTATATGTCATGAGCGATACTGCCAACCGCCATGCCAGTAAGCTAAGGGGTAAATTAAAAAGTAGGTTCAACGAGACCTCGCCCTATCTTTCAAAAGATGCCAATACGCTCTATTTTTCACGCAATGACCTTGATTTTAACTTTGCCAAGCGAAAGCGAATAAATAAACTGCCCCTAAAAACCTTTGTCATGAAAAAAAAGGGAAACCGATGGACAAAGATGCGTGGAATGCCCTTTAACAGCAATAGTTATTCAGTGGCCCATGCGGTTCTCAACGGCTCTGAAGACAAACTATACTTTGTGTCAAACATGCCTGGAGGTTATGGCGGCATGGACATTTATGTGGTGAATATCAACGAAGACGGTTCGTACGGTGAACCCCAGAATTTGGGGCCAACTATCAATACTGAATTTGACGAAACTTCACCATTTATGGTTGGTGACGACCAATTGTATTTTGCTTCATCAGGACATACTACTTTAGGTGGGCTTGATGTCTTCAAAACCAATCTGAATTCAAATAGCATTGAAAACTTGGGCAAGGAAGTCAATACGGTGTTCGATGATTACGGATTTATTCTCGACGTAGAAAAAAGCCAGGCTTTTTTCTCATCAGACAGGAGGCTCAAAGCTGGGCGAAACAATATTTACTTTATCAGATACAATATCGAAAAAGAAAAAGAACGCTATGAAGAGCAGAAAGAGGAAGGTGTTCTCGCCCTAACCAAGAATACCGACAGTTTAGATGCGGTCAAAAATAGCGATGGCACCACTGGAGGTGGTCAAATCCCCACAAGTGCGGTAACCTATAATTTAAATGAAGAGTTTGACAAGCTTGAAAAAATAATCTACTTCAAATTTGACAGCGAGGTCGTGCAAATGAAATATCAAGGCCCTTTGAACGAAATGGCGGCTTTTTTAAGAAAAAATGACAATCTACAAATTGCTTTAGTAGGCCATACCGATAAAATTGGAAGTTTTAACTACAACCAAGAATTATCGGTCGCCCGGGCCAATTCGGTAAAAGATTATTTACTGACACAAGGAATAAAGGCCTCACAAATCACTGTAGTTGGTAAGGGAGAGAGCGAACCAGCAGAAGAATGTGATCATTGCCCAAAAAAAGAATACGGGCGAAATAGAAGAGTTGAAATCAAATTGAATAATTGATTGGGTATTCAAAGATTGGTATACTATTGTGCAAAGCTTCTCAAATTGGGAGGCTTTTCATGTTTTATGTCAACTATAAAAGGGTGGTACGTGAATTGGTTATTCATCAATTACCGACAATACGAAATATCTTCTTGACCTCTTTGAAGGATATATTTTCGTTTGGTCAATGAAATTGAATTTAATCGAAAATCATATCACCTCATTAAATAGGGAATTCACAACGTAATATTTTTCATACACAACATTTGTAGGAATTAAGCTACTTTAATTTTTATTTTGCGTCCCAAATGAACAGGTTTCACACCTTTATTCAATTTATCAAATAAACAATTATGAAAAACCGATACACCTTTCCAACCAGTATCATAAATACATCAAATTCTAGTTTACTGAAATGCTTTCTATTCATAGTATTTGTATTAAGTTTCGAACTACTTAGTGCTCAATGCACAGAACCTTATGACACTGGTGATTGTGATGGAGATGGTGTTCAAAACAGTGTTGATGAAGATGATGACAATGACGGTATCTTAGATAGTGTTGAATGTACTGCTGGTGGTGGCTCAGGTTCTATAGTAGCTGTTTCGCAGACGGTTAATGGAATGGATAATTTACCTGTAACAATTGATGGTTTAAATTGTTTTACTTCTCCAAATGAAATTGATTTTAATCTTACACCATTTGCCTTTAATTCTGGAGCTTTGGTAAGTAATGTAACTGTTTACGTTAAGTTCGATAAACTAGATCTTGACGGTGGTTGTTCTGGTTCACCAAATCGCTCTTTTCCAAACGAATTAGCTATCAAATTAATATCTGCACAAGGCACGGAAATAACACTAATTGATTATGGTGACTATAGTTCATCAGGAAATACTTTTTCAGACATTGAAATAGTATTTGATGATGCCGCCGTAAATGGATTCGTCGGTAGCTCTCCAGCTTCTGGCACGTTCAGACCTAAAGAAAGTTTGAATAACCTCGTTGGAGAAATAGCCAACGGAAGTTGGACGGTTACAGCAGGTGATGATTATTTAGAAGACCCTCTTGTTATTGAAGACTTTTCTATCACTGTTACCGTTCACGAAACCGATACAGATGGTGACGGAATTCCAAATTGTCTTGACCTTGACAGCGATAACGATGGTATCTACGACGTTTTTGAAGCGGGTGGTACCGATGCCAATAACGATGGCCGTGCTGATGATGATGATAACAATGGAGACAATACCGCAAGCAACGGTATTCCTACTTCTGCAGGTACAGGAATCACACCTACCGAAACTACGACCGGAACCCCAAATTATATTAATCTTGATAGCGATGGTGATGGTTGTTTTGATGCCAATGAGGCGTATAATTCAGATAATGCCGATTTCAAGGCGAATCCTACAGATAGTAATGGCGATGGTACTTATGGCGGAGTTATTACATCAGCCGAGGTAAATACCTTTGGCGTAATTTCAGGTGTTACCTACAACGCCTCACAATACGATGATGTTATTGACAATACGACCAACGTTTGTCAGTCTGATACCGATGGTGATGGTGTATTTGATAATTCAGACTTAGATAATGACAATGATGGGATATTGGATAGTGCAGAGAATTCTTGTGGTACGAACCTGACCCAACTCAGCGGAGTAACAGCCTCTTCCAGCTCTGTAGTATCAGGTGGCGTTGCCAGCAGAGTGCTCGATAATAATACGAATGGCCAGTATTCGGCTGGGTCATCTGCCCATACAAACGGAGGTAATCCCTACGAATGGATTGATGTCGATCTTGGTGTGGACCAGAAAGTGTATAATCTCTTAATATGGAATCGCACGGATAGCTGTTGTGATGAACGGCTTTCAAATGCCTATGTTCTTGTCTCGCGCAACCCATTCCCAGCGAGTACCACGGACATAAGTGCTTCACTGGCAAATGCCGATAAAGTGTTCCAAGTAGGAGCCAATGCCAATGGCCTTGCTTCTTACGAGGCCATCGTGAATGATACCATCAGGTACATCCGGGTACAACATTCCAATGACGCGGTTTCAAATTCCACCTTGCAGGTGGCCGAGATACAGGCCTTTGCTTTATGTGATACAGATGGAGATGGAACCGCCAACATCTACGATTACGACTCAGACAATGACGGTTGTCCTGATGCCATAGAAGCGGCAGGAGCATTTACCAGTGATGACCTCACTGCCGATGATAATTTGGCAAATGACCCAAGCGGGGTTGACAGCGATGGTGTTCCAAACATCGTGGGAAGTCCGCAAGCAAACGCTACCACTGTTACAAAAGCAACACAGGCCACTCTTAATACAGAGCCAACCAATCAATGGACAAGTAGTGGTAACAATGCTGCATTTGTTACTGCAGCCTCAGCTATTGGCACCACAAGCTTTAATGCGGGTGCACCTGATTATACCATACCACCGGCCACGAATGAAGATGTGGGGCTACGATACCAATGGCAAGAAGACAGTGGCTCAGGTTTCACTGACATTTCTGATGGTGGCATTTACAGTGGCGCAACAACAGCAAATCTTGTTTTAACGGCGGTGACCACCGCAATGAATGGCAATGATTATAAAATCATTGTGACCCATATTGACAATGATTGTATTTTATTGGAATCAACGGTAGTTGAATTAACCGTTTTTGAGGCCATAAATGACATGGCTACCACTGATGAAGATGAAGCCATAACCATTGCCATTACATCAAATGATCTAAACAAACCAACCTCAGGAAGCCTAAATTTGACCTCAGGGCCATCGAACGGTACCGTTACCGTAAATGATGGTGGCACCCCCAATGATCCGTCTGATGATACGGTAACTTATACCCCAAGTGCAGACTTCAACGGTACGGATACCTTCAATTATGAAATATGTGATACTGCAAGCCCGGCAAATTGTAGTCCGGCCACGGTTTCCGTAACAGTGACCCCTACCCCTGATGCCGCAGATGATACGGCAACAACTTTTGAAGACGTTTCCGTGACCGTTGATGTATTGGACAATGACAATGATATTCCCACAATGGGAGAAATCAACATTACCACAGCACCGTCAAATGGTACGGTGACCATCAATGATGGTGGCACTCCAACCGACCCCTCTGATGATACGGTCATTTATGTGCCAAATACCGATTACAAAGGGTCAGACAGCTTTGACTATGAAATATGCGATGGTGCAACCCCCGCAAACTGTAGTACCGCCACTGTGGATGTTTCTGTCTTGCCTACACCAGATGCCCTTGGGGATGTAGCAACCACCACGGAAGACAAACCTGTGACCATTGACGTTTTAGACAATGATAGTGATATACCTTCTATGGGAACAATCGACATTACCACAGCCCCAAGCAATGGTACGGTCACGATTAATGATGGCGGAACCCCTAATGATCCGTCTGATGATGTGGTCGTCTATACCCCCAATTCAGGCTACACGGGCAACGATACTTTTGAATACGAAATATGCGATGCAGCGAACCCTGCCAATTGTAGTTCAGCGGAGGTATCACTTAACGTTGAAGCAGATTTTGATGGTGATGGTGTTATTGACATCGCCGACTTAGATGATGACAATGATGGCATTCTTGACAATGTAGAATCACAAGGTAATTCGCCCAGTGGGGATGAAGATGGTGATGGTATACCCAACTGGAGAGACACCACTGATAATGGAGACTCTGGTGATGGCAGTACCACTGACTATACTGATGCCGATTTAGATGGCATACCCGATATCTATGATTTTGATGGCGATGGCATACCTAATCACTTCGATTTAGATGCTGACAACGACGGAATCTATGATGTCATCGAAACCGGAGGAACAGACATAAATGGAGACGGTCGTGCCGATGATGATGACAACAATGCCAACAATACTGCCACCTATGGCATTCCAACCAGTGCGGGCACAGGAATTACCAACCCCACAGATACCGGAAACAACAATTCACCCAATTACTTAAACATAGATAGTGATGGTGATGGCTGTTTCGATGCTATTGAAGCTGGTTTCCTTGATGAGAACAAGGATGGCGCTCTTGGCGATGCTCCCATAACAGTCGATACGAGTGGAGTGGTTACCTCTAGTGCAGGTTATTCAGCACCCACTGAAACCAATTCAGGTACCGCTGATTATGTTGATAAAGCCGTTAATTCATGTGCCGGCATCGCAATAACCAAAACCGCAACTTTGGTTGATGTCAACAGCAATGGCATTGATGATGTGGGCGATCGAATCGATTATACGTTTACAGTAACCAATACTGGAACGGTTGATTTAACTGATGTGAAAGTAACGGATGCTCTTGCGACGGTTACACCGAGCACAGGTATTAGTTTAGCCGCTCAAGCAGTGGACAATTCCACTTTTACAGCCAGCTATGTGATTCAGCAAAGTGATGTCAATAATGGCACTTACAGCAATACGGCCGCGGTATCAGCGAAAACTCCTAGTAGTATCACTATAAGTGATAATTCTGATGATCCAACTAATGCCACAAATGTAGATCCTGATAATGATGGAAATCCTGATGACGCTACAGTTGTCTATTTTGACCAAGAGCCATCCGTATCACTTTTGAAAACAGGAATGTTGGAAGATGCCAATTCAGATGGTTTCCCCAATGAAGGCGAAAAAATCAGATACAGCTTTACCGTACAAAACACGGGCAATGTTTCTTTAACAGGAATTACCATAACCGATCCTTTGGTAGCGATTTCAGGAGGCCCTATTGACTTAGAACCAGGTGTAACGGACACATCGACTTTCTTTGCCTTGTACACTTTGACGCAAGCAGATATCGATAGTAGAAGTATTACCAATGCGGCAGTGGTTACTGGGAAGGACCCTAACAATGCCGATATTTCAGATAACTCAGATGATCCCGCCAATGCAACAAACGTTGATGACAATGGTGATGGTGATCCAGATGATGATACGGTTATCGCCTTGGCGAAAAATGCCGAAATAGAAATCTTTAAAACGGGAGCTTTTATAGATAGCAATACCGATGGCGTTGGGCAAATTGGTGAAACCATAGGGTACATTTTCGATGTCTACAACAGAGGAAATGTAACCATCAACAATATCACGATTACCGATCCATTAGGAAACGTGGTTGGTGGCCCAATATCCCTTGCCCCGGGCGCGTCAGACAATACAAGTTTCACGTTCTCATACCCGCTTGATCAAGATGATATTGATACAGGTGAAGTAATCAATAGGGCCACAGTAATTGGATCGGATCCTGATAATGTTGCAGTAACGGATGATTCTGATGATCCAACTACCGCTGTTGCTCAAGATGCAACGGTGGTTGAATTGACCACCGATCCAAAAATCGCTTTGTTCAAAACTTCAGTTTTCAACGATGAAAATGGTAATACCTTCGCTGACATCGGCGAAACGATCACCTATACTTTTGATGTTCGAAATGTGGGTAATGTTACCTTGAACAATATCATGGTAAGTGATCCCAAAGTAACCGTCACAGGTGGTCCGATCAGTTTGGCCCCTGCTGACTTCGATAACACCACTTTCTCTGCCACCTACACCCTGACTCAAGATGATATCGATGAAGGAACCATTGAAAATCAGGCCGAAGTGACTTCAGAAGATAGCACAGGTAATGTTGTTGAAGATGTGAGTGATTTTTCTGATGACCCGAACAATCCGAACAATGTTGATTTGGATAAAGACGGTGATCCAGATGATCCAACGGTCACAGACCTTCCGGGTAATCCTGCACTAAGTTTGGAGAAAACCGGTGTTTTCAACGATGAGAACAATGACGGCCTGGCCCAGGTAAATGAGACCATGAGTTACACATTCCGTATTGAGAATACGGGAAATGTTACCTTAACAGGCGTAACAGTTACTGATCCAAATGCGGTAATGAGTGGAGGACCAATCGCTACCATATTGCCAGGAGCTGTCGACACGGATACTTTTACGGCAACTCATACCATTACTCAAGCTGATATAGACGCCGGCGAGGTCTCAAATTTAGCAACAGTCAGTGCAACTACACCCGACAGTCAAATCATCTCTGACGATTCAGATGATCCAAATGAGCCTTTAAATACAGATAATAATAATGACGGTGACCCTGATGACCCTACGGTAACCACGGCACCTCAAAATTCAAATGTTGCACTAACAAAAGCGGTAACTGGTGGCACCTTTAATGAGCTTGGTGATGTTATTACCTATACTATGGTAGTCACCAATACCGGTAACACAACCCTTACCAATCTTGTGGTAACTGATACCAATGCAACCATAACCAATGGTTCTCCAATTACCACATTAGCGCCAGGAGCTTCAGCAAATGTTACGGCAACTCATACCATAACTATTGCTGATGTAATTGCCGAAAGTTTTACAAACATTGCTACCGTATCAGGCGAAGATCCACAAGGTAATGCGCTTACTGGTATATCTGATGACCCTAATAATGCAACAGATGTTGATACCAATGGTGATGGCGATCCAGATGACCCAACAGTTATACTTTTAGATACTGATGGTGATGGAATTCCAAATCAGGATGATTTAGATGACGATAATGACGGTATTACAGATGTGGAGGAAGAAAATGGTGATATCACTTTGGATACCGATATGGATGGAACCCCAGATCGTCTGGACATAGACGCCGATGGCGACGGAATTTTGGATGTCGTTGAAGCAGGTCATGGCATCGCTGATACTGATGGCGATGGAAGACTTGACGGGCCAGTTGGAACTGATGGTATTCCTGATAGTGTACAGGACAATTCGGATAGTGGTACAATAAATTACGCTCCAGAAGATACTGATGGTGACGGTATTGATGATTTTCAAGATATTGATGATGATGGAGACGGTGTGCCCACGAGCACCGAAATCAATGATGGCACCGACCCATTGGACGAATGTGACCTTCAATTCAGAAACATCTCTTTGGTACCTGAGGCTTCATGGAATAATGCAGATTGTGATGGCGATGGTGTGACCAACGGTAATGAACTTCTCGATGGTACAAGCCCTACCAATGCTTGTGACTCTGACATCGATAACATTACAGAACCGGTTACTACGAATTCACTTGACTGTGACGGTGATGGGGTTCCTAATGCTGAAGAAATAGCGAATGGAACAAATCCTGAAGACCCTTGTGATTTTGTCTTGGCAAATGCTACCGAAACCCCTAATCAAGAATGGAGCGATTCAGACTGTGATGGCGACGGTGCAACCAATGGGCAAGAAATTATTGATGGTACCAATCCACTTGATTTATGTGATTTTGAGTATGAAAACATAACAGTAAGTACTTCAGACGCATGGAATGACGAGGATTGTGATGGAGACATGGTGTTAAACGGACAAGAATTAGCTGATGGTACTGATCCCTCGAATGACTGTGATAATACCAATGGTGAACCACTTGAAGATAGCGATTGTGATGAAGACGGATTAACAAATGCTGAGGAAGCTAGTTTAGGAACAGATCCCAATAAAGCTGATACAGATGGTGATCAGATACCTGACGGACAAGAATTTTTGGATAACACCTCTCCGTTAGACCCTTGTGAATCAAATGGCGGAACACCACCAGATGCTTCTCCTTGTGGCTTGGAAATCGAAAATGACCTAATGACTCCTGACGGTGATGGTATCAATGACAACTTCAGGATCAAAAATATTGAGCAGTATCCTGACAATACGGTAGAAATATTCAACCGCTGGGGTGTTAAAGTATATAGTACAACAGGGTACGATAACGCTGGTAATTCTTTCATCGGAATTTCCAATGGCCGGGTTACCATAAAAGCAAATGAAACCCTACCAGCTGGTGTGTACTACTACATTATTAATTACAATGATGGTGGCGTTACCGAATCAATGACAGGTTATCTGTACATCAACCAATAATGATAAAAAAATGAAATTAAATACCATGAAAAAAATTTTAGCTGCAATTGCGTTTTTGGCAATTCTTACTGAAACGGCATCTGCCCAGCAAGACGCTCAATATACACAGTATATGTACAATACCATTGCCATAAATCCGGCTTACGCCGGGTCTAGGGGCGTGATGAGTGTAGGCCTAATGCATCGGTCACAGTGGATAGGCTTGGATGGTGCACCCACAACGCAAACCTTGAATATCAATGCCCCACTCAAAAGAAGACTGGGTATTGGCCTATCAGTTGTGAATGATGAAATTGGTAATGGCACCAGTCAAGAAACATACTTTGATGGTTTGTTATCTTATACCATTCCAACCTCCGATAATGGTAAATTGGCCTTTGGCTTGAAGGTTGGTGGTCATCTTCTGAATATTGACTTTTCAAGACTTCAAGGTTTTACTGAAGAACAAGGGGCCAATGGCATACCAAATATCGATAAAAAATTCTCTCCAAATTTTGGTGCCGGTATTTATTACCATACCGACCGATTTTATGTAGGGGCTTCGGTGCCCAATTTCCTTCAAACAGAGCATTTTGAAAGTTCTGGGGCGACAAACTCATACCTGGCCAAAGAACGAATGAATTTTTATTTCATCACTGGTTATGTTTTTGATTTGAACTCTGAGTTTAAGTTCAAACCCGCCTTATTGTTAAAAGCGGTCAACGGAGCTCCATTACAGGCAGATCTATCCGCAAACTTTTTATACAACAACAATTTTAATTTTGGATTGGCATACCGTTGGGATGCAGCCTTTAGTGCCTTCGCCGGATTTCAATTTACCAATCAATTCATGTTGGGCTTGGCCTATGACCGAGAGGTTACCGAATTGGGCAATACAGCCTTTAACGACGGCTCTTTCGAAATATTTTTAAGATACGAACTATTCAGAAATCCTGGTAGAGTTATTACCCCTAGATTCTTTTAACAACAATAAACAATGAACAAATTTAAATATTCTGCACTTGCTGCATGTGCGTTGACCTTAACTTTTGTCAATGCCCAAGATAAAAAACTAAGAAAGGCGCATGACAGCTTTGAAAGATTTGAGTATAATCGCGCCATTCATCAATATGAGCGACTGGTAGCATCGGGTACGACGTCAAGTAAGATTTTTCAAAATCTAGCAGACGCCAATTACCTGAATGCTAACTATGAAGAGGCAGCCAAATGGTATTCTAAACTTGTCAAAACCGTCGATGACGCCTTAGACGTTGAAAGGCTGTACCGTTATGCCAATAGTCTAAGGTCGATTAATGATTTTAAAGGTGCCAATTCCGTGTTTGAACAATTACAAATTTTAAAGGGTAAAGCAAACGAAATTGATTTGGGACAATCGATGAAAGAAATTCAAGAGCAATTTGGGAGTTTCGAAATCAAAAATATGAATATCAATTCTGCTGCTTCTGATTTCGCACCTTCCTTTCGTTTAGACGGTATTGTCTTTTCCACGGGAAGAGACACTAGCGGTATTTCAAAAGATGTGCACCAATGGAACAAAAAGAGGTTTTTGAACCTCTACACGGCAACTGATTTCAAAAGTGAAGGTTTCAGCAATGTACAACGCTTTTCAGATAAATTGAACACCAGGCTGCATGAATCATCAACCGCCTTTACAAAAGATGGTAAGACCGTTTATTTCACACGAAACAAAGAGAAGGGAAACAATTTTGGTAGGGATTCAGAAGGTATCAGTAGATTGAAATTATACCGAGCTTTTTTCAAAAATGGTAAATGGAGAGATATCGAAGAACTCCCTTTTAATGCCGAAGGTAAATCAGTTGCACATCCGACCTTAAATAATGCAGAAGACAAACTGTACTTCGCCTCAGATATCGAAGGTACCGTAGGGCAGTCAGATATTTTTGTTGTTGATATACATGCAGATGGCACTTTTGGCTCACCAAAAAACTTAAGTGAAAACATAAATACCATAGCTCGTGAAACTTTTCCGTATGTAGATAAAAATGATATTCTATATTTTGCCTCAGACGGTCATCCTGGTCTGGGTGGTCTTGATGTTTTCGCAGTGGATCTTAAGAACATTGATTCGAGTAAAATTGTAAACCTTGGAGAGCCCTTAAATAGTACCGCTGACGATTTTTCGTTTATCATGAACTCAGAAACCAAGAAAGGGTATTTTGCATCGAATCGAGAAGGCGGAGAGGGCGATGATGATATTTATGCCCTAACCGAGGTCAAACCGATTGATACCAGATGTTTTTCTGATTTAAGCGGTACTGTCTATGATAAGGACACCAATAAAATTGTACCAAATGCAACCGTCACTTTATTGGATGCAGAGGGAAAAACCATAACCGAGACCAAGTCCAATGCCGAAGGGAAATTTACCTTACTGGCTGAATGTAATCAGTACGATCATGTCATTGTGGCAACAAAAGAAGCTTATGAAGCTGATAGAAAAACAATAACCACGGAAAGGGAAGATATTGCAGACATTACATTGTTATTGACTTTGTTGAACAAAGGAGCACCCATAGGTACTGATTTGGCAAAATATTTGAGCATCAAGCCCATTTATTTTGATTTCAATAAATCTGTTATTCGAGAGGACGCTCAAGAAATATTGAAAAAAATTCTCGCCTATCTGGATGAATATCCCGATGCCAAGGTCGAAGTTAGGTCACATACTGATAGTAGGGCCAGTACCGAATACAATATGGCACTCTCTCAAAGACGTGCGAAAGCGACTGTTGATTATTTAGTTTCAAAAGGCGTAAATCCGTCGCGTATTCGAGGAGTAGGCTTCGGCGAATCACAATTGACAAATGATTGTGCCAACAGCATAAAATGTTCAGAAGAAAAACATCAACGCAACAGAAGATCAGAGTTTATTTTGGTTGAATAGAAGAAATTCGTTGAAACGCGAATTTCAAATTAAGAGGGCCATGGCCCTCTTAATTTTTTTTTAACCTCTTATTTTTTTGTCTCAACTAAACCGCTCATCTACAGGTTTTTGTGGTTTATCGATAATTATTGGCGAAAGGCGTAGTAAGACCTTTCTTTGAATTTCAACTACCGAGGAAACCAGTACGCCAATGATTTCGACTATTGAAAAAACCGTTCGTGTAAAACACTCCAATATTGATACAATTCTTGTTATCAAAAAACTATACGACCTGAGAAAAGAGTTGGAAGCCAAATATTCAGGAAAACTAAGAAGTAAGAAATACGAACAAACCAGAGAATTTACAATAGCACTGAACCATGCCATCTTCACAGCAAATCAAGTGTTATCTGAAAAACCCATACTTTTTGATGAGATGGTTGATTTAGAGAAATGTCTTCAGGGTCTTCAAAAGGACTTTAAAGAATTAAGTAGTTGAAGGTATCTTCTTCAACAGCACATATCTTCGTTTGCCTCAAACAAAATCAAGTTAAGATGTGTCTTCTAATAATATCAAAAACCTCAGTACATTCAACTTCTATTTTCAAATCGATTGAATTTTGATCGGTGATCAAAATAGGATAGTCCTCTTTGGTATCTGGTAATCTTCCGTGCGAGCCCTTAATTAATTCAGCTTTTAATGGTATGATATTGAGTACGGTTCTGAAACCGAGTTTTTTACGCATTAATTTCCACAGGACCTTTAATACGACCAATGAGTCTTTTGGGTCGGTCAACATTTCAACAGGATCATAACCTGGTTTTTTATGAATATCAACCATGCGCGCGTAGTCAGGTGCTTTGTCATCATCAAACCAAAAATAATAGGTAAACCATGAATGGGCGTTGGCAACCACCACAATATCGCCACAGCGTTTATGATTTAGGCGCATTGAATTCAGGTCATCATCATGCAATACCTTTTCAATACCGTCAACTTGCTGTAAAATCGATATAACCTTTGATTTTATGGAAAAATCATTCAAATAAATATGGGCAATTTGGTGATCTGCAACAGCAAAAGCCTTACTAGCGCCGGCATCCAATAACTCTAAACCGCGTTCTGTTCGAATACCAAGAAAACCTTCTTTACGCAATATTCGATTTAGATGAATGGGGTTATCAACATTGGTTATTCCATATTCAGATATTAAAATTACACGAGTATCTTGTTTTTGATAATGCGTAACCAGTTGCTTCACCACTGCATCAATTTCATTCAGATCTTTTGCAATGAGATTAAAGTCGAGTCCGTATCGTTGTAAGTTGTAATCAAGATGGGGCAAATAAATTAATGTGAGTGTGGGGTCATGTAATTTATCGGTCTTTATACTTGCATCAGCAATCCATTGGCTTGATTTAATTGAAGTTTTAGGACCCCAAAATTGAAATAAAGGAAAGTTTCCGAGTTCTTCTTTCAAAGTATCTCGAAGTTCTGGCGGATGCGAATAGAAATCAGGTATTTTACGCCCATCTGCCAAATAATTTGGCCTGGGGGTAAGACTATAATCAACAGAGGAATACATATTGTACCACCAAAAATGATTGGCGCAGGTAAATTTTGGGTTGACTTTTTTAAGGGTATCCCAAATTTTTTCTCCTTGCACCAATTTGTTCGATTGCCTCCAGAACTTAACTTCACATTCATCTTTAAAATACCAACCGTTACCTACAACACCATGGTCATCAGGAAATTTTCCGGTCAAATAGGTAGCCTGTGCCGCACAAGTAACCGCCGGTAAAACAGGTTTGATCAACGAATGACTTCCTTTTGTTAAAAATGATTCAATAAAAGGGGTATGTTCGCCAATCAATCGCTTGGTTAGCCCAACCACATTGATAACAACTGTTTTGTGCATAGGTTTACAATATCGCTTTTAACCAATTGATCTCTCGAACTATAGATTCAGACAGATCTTTTTTTAATTCTTTTGGAAGAACATCCCAAGTATAGGTCTCAATTTCCAAATGTTCAGAAACTTGATTCGATTTTAGATACTCGACCACTTTAACAATATGATCTTGAGTGGAAAACAAAGCACCGAATTGTTTTAAAAAAATAGGCACGTGGAAATGCGCACGCAATTCAGAAAAAATTTTCCGTTCTTTTAAAACCACGGGTAAATCATTATGGGTAATTACCTTTTCTCCAACTTTTTCGGTTACTTGATGTAAATAGGTGGGCTCATCAAAACGAGACAACGATTGCCAGATGGCCTCGGCATTGCTTTCGTTAAAAAGAATCTTTAAAGCAGCACTTACCTGTATTTTGCCAACCATGATGCCCGCCTTTGCAAATTTTTGAAAAGTATATTCTGGTTCTTCATAGGCCAAAGAAAAATGGCAAATATCATAACAAATTGTTATATGGCGTTTAATTATAGTTTCTGTATCTAGGTTTGAAGTACCTAGTTCTTCTTTTAAAATTTTTGTTCCGATAGGAATTAAAAACTCTTTGTAGAAACCTAAAACCTCGTCACTATTTTCAAGTAAGCCATCGGGCTCTGGCTCAATATCCAAATGCAGGTACTTTCCGGTTGTTTTTTCTTTCTCGTGCAGTTGCAAGACAATTTCAGCAAATTGGGCTGCCCCCTTTTCAAAGGCTTTTTGTTTTTGTTTTGGTGATTCATGCCAATATTTATAGCTTATGGGCGAGGTGGAAATTCCACCTGACATTCCATCAGGAAGCAGTATTGCCAATTGTTCAAACAAACGTTTCGTATAATGAAGTCTTTCTGCGGTGGTCCAATCAGGTGCATGAACCTTGTCTTTGACCCTTTCATCATGAAAATTGCCGTACGGGAAGCCATTCATGGTAAACACATAAACGTCATGATCTAAAAGCCAACGTTTGAACTCAATTAGATTTTGGCCCTCATTCAATTCTAAACTGGCTTTATTTGACAAGCGTAAACCAAGTCCAAAAGATTGCTGAGCAGCGGTTGCGGCTTTTATTTTTGGAACATATGATTTTAAACTATCAAAAGTACTTGACCAATTTGAACCCGGGTGTATGTTGGTACAATAGGTGATATGGTAGGTGTTTTTGACAAACATTATTAAAGTGGTCTAGATTTCTGAAAGTCATTCAAAAGAACAACCGCTTTTTTCATAATTGATGTATCTATCGTGTGAACATCATGCTTCTCTCCTATTTTTGTGATTAGAGTAATACAGAGTTGTCCGCCCAAGTGTTCTTGAAACTCTTGAATTCCCAATAACAAAGTGTTCATTTCCTCTTTTGAATCAATAGGAATTTGAAGGTCGAAACCAATTTTGTTCATGACCCTCAAAACACGTGTAAGCGTATCTTCAGAAATCAAATTCATTTGTTGCGCATAGGTCAAATCAAGGGCAATTCCCTTTGCTACGGCTTCTCCATGTCTTAATTCATAATTTGACATCTGCTCTAATTTGTGAGCAGCCCAATGTCCAAAATCAAGAGGTCTTGATGACCCGCTTTCAAAAGGATCGCCGCCTTGCGCAATATGCTGCATATGCATCTCAGCACATTTATAGATCACATATTGCATTGGCTCTAAAATGCGATTCTTTATTTTTTCGGCATTCGTTTCTATATATTCAAAAAAATCTTCGTCTTTTATCAACGCCACTTTAATGGCTTCTGCAATACCGGAAATCCAATCGCGCTGCTCTAATGTTTCCAAAAAATCAGAATCATTGATAATGGCATATGGGGGGGCAAAAGTGCCGAGAAAATTTTTCTTTCCGAAAATATTAAAACTATTCTTTACACCAACAGCAGAATCATTTTGAGAAAGAACCGTTGTTGGAATTCGAATTAATTTTACCCCTCTATGGGCAATAGTCGCGGCATAACCCACCATATCTATTAAAGCACCTCCTCCAATACCTACAACAAAAGAGTGTCGATCGATATGTTGGTCATTAATTCCTTTTAACACGCGTTCGACACATGCATAATCATTCTTACATTGTTCACCTCCTTTGATAATAATACTTTCTGTATATTCCAAGTTTTTGGAATGTTCTTCGCAATATGAACTTATATCATTTAATAAATTTGGATGGTTTTCACTTACACCATCGTCAATCACGAATAACAATTTGATTCTTTTGCCTTTCTTATATCCATATAAAACATTTTTAAACAAAGAATTCTTGACATCAAATATGTTTTGGGTAAAATGCAATGTATATGCATATTCAACAGAAAACGATTGTACTATGGGTTTCAGTGACATCAACTTAAATTAAGTAACGGCGAAAAGTTTTGACAAAAATACTGACAATGGCAATAATAACAGTAGTACCAAGCCGTACCTCCAATCTGAGAAACCCACCACGAGGGCTGCGTCTAAAACAATCATTGAAAGTACCCCTGCAATAACCGCTTTTTTAATGTGCTCTGGAGAATTTTGTTTATAGGCATGAATCAAAGGCCGATAGACTAAAAACATAAAAAGAAATAAAAAAGGAATCGTCTGCCAAAGGTTACTTGTTTGGGTAACTACAAAAATAAGAACGGTTGAAATAACTATAGCGTATAATATTCCGGCCCAAATGATATGGCGTTTATTGTTTCCGTGAACTTCACCTCTACTGATCAACGTTATTGCAAATATGTAAACCAAAGGTATGATGGCGTACCAGGCATTGAAAATCTCCCCGATTATAGACATTCCCAAAATTAAGTTTAGTGCACGACACAAGCCCATATTCAAGGGTCCAAAAAATTCATGATTCTTGGCAAACGCATCATATAGAACTATAGCGATTGCAAGTGTCAAGGCAACAAACCCGCTAAGTTGATTTACCAAAAATGCTAAAAACACCCCTTTAGCCAATAAAACAACGCCGAAAGTAGCTGCTGATTTTTTTGTAATCAATCCGCTAGAGATAGGTCTTTCTGGCCGTTCAATCTTATCGATTTCAAAATCAAAAACATCATTCAAGACAACACCACCCGCATACAAAAAAATCGATGCGAAAACCAAAAAAAACAAATTGTAATCGGGGAAAGAGTTTGCGAGAACTCCTGATAAAGCGGCACCGGCAAGAATATCAGCGACAGCTGTAGGTAAATTTGCGGGGCGCATTAATCGTAAATAGCCCTTTAATACAGTATTCATCAATGAATTTTATCAGTCTTTTCTATTTTTGGGTCTTGCCCTCTTAGAACACTGTTATTGTTGAAAAGTTCGGTTTGATCGATACCTTTGGCATTTAGCCAATCTGATTCTTTCATTTTACCATTTTTACCAAAAGCATCAAGTGCATTCTGATAACAGGTTTTAATGACGTGCTCTTTAGCTATTCCGCTTTTTAACATTAAAGCAGCTGTCTTCGGAACTGCAAGAGGGTCACTAACACCCCAATCGGCCGAGCTATCGACAATAATATCAGTACTGCCATATTTTTTGACCACCTCAACCATTCGTTCATTTCCCATTTTAGTATTTGGGTAAATCGTAAACGCTGCAATAAATCCTCTATTCAAAACCTCTTCAACGGTCTCTTCATTATTGTGGTCTATAATAACTCTAGATGGATCAAGACCATGCTCAAGGCATACTTCCATACTTTTGATAGTGCCCGCCTTTTTATCTCTATGGGGAGTATGAATTTGAACCACCATGTCTAATTCTTTGGCCAATTCCAATTGAATTCTAAAATACTTGTCTTCGGCGGCAGTTTGGTCATCGTAGCCTATTTCGCCAATTGCAACAACATTTTTTTTGTGAACATACAAAGGTAAAAGTTCAATTACTTGTTCAGCTAAAGCTTCATTATTCGCTTCTTTTGAATTTAAACCGATGGTACAGTAATGTTGAATGCCAAATTGACTTGCGCGAAAAGGCTCCCAACCAACCAAACTACTGTAGTAATCTTGAAAAGACCCTACTTGTGTTCTTGGCTGACCTAACCAAAATGAAGGTTCTATGAGTGCCACAATTCCTGCCTTCGCCATTGCCTCATAATCATCAGTGGTTCTTGAGGTCATGTGAACATGGGGATCAATAAACATCAGTTTTTCTCTCATTGCTCTTCTTTTAGTGTCTCCCAACTTAGGGTTTTATTTTCTATTTTTTCAACCAACTCTTGATGCTCACTAAGCAACAATTTTGCATCTTCATTTGCTGAATAGTAACAACAAAGCACTCCTGCTCTATTTTCAATTAGATTATCACTTATCAATAAACGTTCAACATCATTCAAAAGTACTCCATCAATGAACTTTATCACCGGTCGCCAAAAGTGCGGATCAATATCTCTACCCGCGGCCCATCGCTCATGGGCATAGTCAGAAATGATTCTTGCTAAATCTTTGTTCGCTCTTTCATCAATATCTAAAATAGCACTTAAATCACCTTGCATAAAAGCAGTTTTAAGATACATTTGATTCCATTGTTGGTCATCAAAAAACTTTGAAGGAAAAGGGTTTTGGTAAGCGATTGCATTGAATACTGTTGAGATATTGGTACGTAATGCTTCAACTGCCACGGTTTTAAATTCTTCAGGGTGTGGTAGAAGTACTAAAAACTTTAAAAAAGTCTCTAGCTCACTTATATCTGCCACCTCAATAAGTTTGGCAATTTTTGGTGTAAAAAATGCTTTATCTTCCTCTAAAAGTTTGATGAGCAAATATATTCTGGCAATTTGATGGATATTTACTTTTTGAAGTGCCAAATATTCCAAGACATCTGAGTCTTCAGAATTAAATTGTAAATTTTCAACCGGGGTAACTTTGGAAGGAATTAAACTATAGGTCAGATAAAATTCTTTTCCAGAAGCTTTATCAATTATAAATTTTATTTTATGCTCGAACCAGTTTCTGGCCTCATCAGAAACATAATCATCTATTATCTTGATGAGATATAGATTGGCATTTTCAAACAACATTTTAAATTATTTGGTTTTAACGAATTTACGACAGAATTCAGATTGTGACATAAAAACCTCCTACAGCCAAAAATAAAGCTAATTCCCAGATTAGTGAAAAATGTGCTTTCAAAAAATATACACCACACAAGTGGTAATATACAGGCATAAGGTTTTAGTAATCAAGTTATAGAACGTAAAGTTACTGCGCTAAGTGTTCATTCTAGAATCTTTTATGCCTAAATTTAGATCATCAGGGTACCTTTTTAATAAAATCAACTTTATATGGTTTCCATCTCACTTTTAATACTCAGTGTTTTGCTGATTATTTTACTCAGTGTAAAATTAAAAGTACATCCCTTTTTAGCCCTGTTCGCCGCCGCACTTTTTTTTGCGTTTTTTTCGGGAATGTCTTTGGATGATATTGTGAAACATATCAATGATGGCTTTGGTATCACCTTGGGAAAAATAGGAATTGTCATTCTACTCGGGGTTATTATAGGCGCTTTTCTTGAACATTCAGGAGGCGCTTACAAGTTGGCAGATGTTGTTTTAAAAATCATTGGAAAAAAAAGAGTGCACGAAGCAATGGGTATTGTGGGTTTTGTTGTTTCAATACCCGTTTTTGCCGATAGCGGTTTCATCATTCTCGATCCCCTGAACAAAAGTTTGACCAAAAAAGCCGGACTTTCGATTGTCGGCACTTCCACAGCGCTTATGTTGGGTTTGCTCATTACACATGTTCTCGTACCCCCTACTCCAGGGCCGATAGCAGCTGCTGGTATAATCGAGGCAGATGTTGGTCTGGTCATGTTGGTTGGTTTGATAATTGGAGTGCTTTCTTTGAGCATTGCCGTGGTTTATTCCAAAAAAATCGGGCAAAAAATAGTTATAGACCCTAATCCTCAAATAACTGAAGAGGTCATTCTTGAGAAGATGAAAGAAGCACCAAGTGCCTTCAAATCATTCTTGCCAATTTTGATTCCAATTGTACTGATCGTGGGCAAATCAATCATGGATTACAACTTAGTGGAAGGTCAAGAACCAACGACTTTGATCAAATTCATTTCCTTTGTTGGATCTCCGATTATCGCTCTTTTGATCGGGATGTTATTCGCATTTCTTCTTCCCAAAAAATGGGATAACGAAATGTTATCCACCACAGGTTGGGTGGGAAAAGCACTGGGCAGTGCCTCCAACATCATTTTGATTACTGGAGCGGGTGGAATTTTTGGAACCATTCTTCAAAATAGTGGCATTGCAACGGTTATTGCAGATGCTTTTTCAGGCATCAATCTAGGCATTTGGCTGCCTTTTTTACTCTGTGCTGCTATTAAAACCGCCCAAGGTTCATCTACTGTGGCATTAATTACCACAGCCTCAATAATAGCACCTTTATTGCTAGGAATGGGATTTACCTCAGAAATAGACAAAGCCTTGGTGGTAGCGGCAATTGGTGCGGGTGCCTTGGTAGTTTCACATGCCAATGATAGTGCCTTTTGGATTTTAACCCAATTCTCAGGAATCGATGTCAAAACGGGTTATCGGGTATACACCTTGGGCACATTGGTTGTTGGTGTTTTTGCAGCACTTTGTATTTTTACGGCAAGTCTTATTTTTTAAGTACGTTGTTAAGATATCCCACCAAATGAGGGTCTGTTTTTACGATATCTTTTTGGAAGACAGAAACAAGGCCATAACACCGGCCAAGAAGATGGGAAGGGCAAAAATCATGAAGTTGGTCGCCATTGACAATCCCATTCCCACTAAAATACCACCAATGGCAGGTCCTATGACCCCGCCCACGCGACCTGCTCCTATGGCCCAACCAACACCCATAGTCCTGAATTCTGTCGGATACATTCTAGCGGCCACCGCATATAGTCCAACAAAACCACCTTGCAATGTGAAACCCATTAGCGCCATTAAAATAAGTGCGTAAATATCGGATCCGATACTAAATTGAAAAGCGACAAGAAAAAAGGCAGTCAAAATAAGATACGTGCAAATGGTTTTTCGCAAACCAAAACGTGTTGAAAAATATCCCTGACTTATAATGCCTATAATAGCCCCTACATTGAATATCATTCCTGCATAAATGGCCAATGATATTGACATTCCTGTATTGACGGCTAGTTTGGGAATCCAACTAATTAGAAAATAAAGGGTGGCAAAAGCCAAAAACAAGGCTCCCCAAAGTTGAAGTGTAGACGTTCTAAATTCAGACCCCAACAAGTCTTTTACAGGAAGTATTGCCTTTTTCGAAATTTTGTTGGGTAGTTCGAATAAGGGAGGCCTATTCATCTTAGCCAAAATTCGATTCGCCTTTTCCAATGCGCCTGAGGGTTGCTTTTTCAAATAGAATTCCACGGATTCCGATAGAAAAAACCAAATTATGGGAAGTGTAATCAAAGAGGCCCATCCTGCAAATTCAAACATTGTTTGCCATCCGTTCATGGGTACAACCCTTGCTGCTAACCAGCCCGAAAGAACAGCACCCACAGGATACCCTGCCAGCACAAAACTCACCCAAAAATCCTTGCTTTTATTAGGGGTGTACTCTGCGGTCAAAGCCGCGGTGGTGGCAAGCATACTCCCGATACCAATCCCACTAAAAAAACGCAAAAATCCCAACTGGTAAACGGTTTCAGAGAATGACGTAAGATATAAGCCAAGGCCCATGATCAAGGCACTTGATAAAATCATTTTTTTACGACCTATTCGATCGGCAAAAGGAGCCAAAAGAACGGACCCCAGAGCCATACCAAACAAACCCAAGCTAAAAACAATGCCCAAAGCTTCAGGGCCCATATTCCATGATTTGGCAATCGCTGGGGCGCAATAAGATATGATCAGTACATCCATGCCATCGAAAACATTCATGAGAAAACAAATCGCAATGGTCACATATTGCAATGGCGAAACGGTACCATTGTCAAAAATGTTACGAGACATCTATGTTGGTGTTCTTTTGATAAGGAATTACTTTTTGAGACACCTTGGATTCATAGAGTTTATCTACAAATGAGGCTTTATTGTTGCGTATCATCTGTTGATTGATCGATCCCTTATCCGTGATTTCCCCTTTTTCCTTTGAAAGCTCAAAATCAGCGAAGATTACTCTTTTGATTAAAGTGGAACTTCCGGTACTTGCTGCCCCCAAATTATTTACGATTTCTTGCAATGCCCCAATTACCACATCATTGTTTATGATTTCTTGGTATGTACTTCCATCAGGCAAACCAGCAATCTTTTTGCAGTGCTCCATTTCCGGAAAAACAATGGCCCCAACAAATGACCGATCTTGCCCAGTGATCACTGCGTCATGAATCATTCCGTTTGCCACATGAATCAGTTGTTCCCGCAAGTGACCAACACGTACCCATGTACCCGTATCCAATTTAAAATCTTGCGTGATTCGACCATCAAAGAGCAAACCCTGATTTGGGTCTTCGGATGCCACCAATTTCAAGGCATCACCTGATTTATAATATCCTTCATCATCAAATGCATTTTCCGTGGCTTGGGGGTTTTTCCAATAACCTGGTGTTAAATTGTCTCCCTTGAAGAATGCTTCCGTCTTGTCGCCGTTTGAAACGAGTTTGACCTGCAACCCCGGTACGGGAACTCCTAAATGTCCACTTTTATCCCAATAATTCGTATTCAACAAACATGTGGGACTCGCCTCAGTCATACCATATCCGGTGGAAATCAAAATTCTTCTTCCAAGGGTATCAAACGACAATTGTTCCAAACTGTCACGCACATGTTGGGGCATGCTTGCCCCAGCACAAAATAATAGCTTCAATTCACTGAAGAAAAAACGACAAAGTTCTTGGTCTTTTTTTAAATTTTTTACCAATACTTCAAACCCCTTTGGTACATTAAAATAGATGGTTGGGGCGATATCCTTTAGATTTTTCAATGTGATGGTAATGTCTTCAGGAGTGGGTTTTCCCTCGTCAATGAAAAGCGAACCGCCATTGTAAAGGGCTATTCCAAAATTATGATTTCCCCCAAAGACATGATGCCAGGGCAACCAATCGATCAATTTGACCCCTACTTTGTCATTTTTCATAAATGGTAAGGTTTGGGTCAATTGTTGCCAGTTGGTTGTGATATTGCCGTGCGTATTGACCACCCCTTTAGCCAGGCCTGTGGTACCCGAAGTAAATAGAATTTTGGCGATCGTATCTGAGGTCAAAGCCTCAAAGGCAGCTGTTATTGCTGACGTTGGATTTGTTTCCAATACATCTGCAAAACTAAGTTGACCTTCTTGAACATGGGCAGCCGCGATGACAAAAATCTTCCGCTCAGAGACTCGTTGACTAAAAAATCTTCCGTCTTGAACAAAGATCAGACCAGGATTCAAGAGATCCAAACAATGATTTAATTTGGTAAAGTCTTTTGATTTTTTCAAAAGCGCCGGACTCATTGGCGAGTAGGGAATTCCTATATGCATGGCCGCCAAGGAAATCAATGCATGTTCAATACTGTTGCCAGACAACACGGTGAGAGGTTGCTCCACCGACAAACCAATATTCAACAAGAATTGCGCAATGGACTGTACTTTTCCCCAAGTTTCCAAATACGTTATGGTGGTCCAATCACCAGCCTTATTTCTCTGACCCAAAAAAATGGCCTCAGGAGTATTTTTTGCCCAATACCTTAGTTTTTCCGTTATACGATACGGATGGGATTCTAAAGGTATGTTAGAATGAATATAAAGTAGATCGTTCGCTCCTTTTCTAACGCTGACATTATGCCCAAGTACCTCGACGTTTTGAAATGCTGATGATTTAAAATTCATTGATACTAAAAACAGGTCTTTTTACTCGGAAAATCTAAACACTTCCACAAGAACAAAATTATTCTTTATTTCAACAATGTGTATTACTATTAGGAAGAATTACTTTGCCGACATTCGAATGGAACCATCAAGCCGAATAACCTCGCCATTCAACATTTGGTTTTCGATTATGTGTTTTGCCAAGGAAGCAAACTCATCGGGTCGCCCTAATCTGGAGGGGAAAGGCACCTGTTTTCCCAGTGAATCTTTGACATCATCAGGCATTGCGGCCAACATGGGAGTTTCAAATATTCCTGGTGCAATGGCCATCACCCGAATACCCACTCTTGCAAGTTCTCTCGCGATTGGCAAGGTCATTGCCGCAACCCCACCTTTTGAGGCAGCATAAGCAGCCTGCCCAATTTGACCATCATAAGCGGCCACCGAGGCAGTATTGATAATCACACCGCGTTCACCACTTTCTTCGGGTTCGTTCTTTTCTATTTCGGCTGAAACCAAACGCGCCAAATTAAAGGTCCCAATAAGATTTATTTCAATGGTTTTAGCGAAAGAAGCCAACCGATGCACTCCTTTTCGACCCAATATGCGTTCACCCGGTGCAATACCCGCACAATTTACCAATCCGCCAAGGCTGCCGAAGTGACCCATCCCTTTTTTTATGGCATCTTGCACCTCTTCTTCTTTGGTTATATCAGTTGGTATAAAAAGGGCATTCGTGCCCAATTCTTTTTGAATAGCGTTGCCGCCTTCTTCATTGATATCGACAATGATGACATTTCCGCCTTGGGCAATAACCATTTTAGCAGTGGCTCTACCCAAGCCGGACGCTCCTCCACTAATTAAGAATGTTTTGTTTTTTATTTCCATGACTGTATATAGCTTCATCGAATTACTCTGACAAAGATACCGAAGTACATAGATAAATTATCAGTTAAAATAAGATCATTGAATGACCATGCTTCAGTTAATCTCTTGCGGAAGAATGATATATTGATTATTCCCTTCATATGCTTTTGATAACAAATCTGATATTCCGGAAATAAAACTTGAATACGTGTTTTCTGTTATTGACCCTACCCTATTTAAATCTGCGACTCCAGGTCCGGTAATTCCGAATGTATGCATACTAAATTTAACAGTGGCTTTACCAAAAATCACACTAGCGGTAATTTGCTGAGGCGTTTCTAACATGGCATTCTTTTTATGACTTGTTACCCTCATCATTAGTCTTGCACCAATAGCGAATTTATTGACTTTTCCTTCACATTTAGTAGAACCCTTCTGCAAATATTCCACAACTGTTACACGTTCTTGCTTCTTAATATCAACATTGAAAAAGCCTAAAATATTTAAAGCTTTTTCATCTCCATCCACAAAATCATATGCATCAATGAGTACCCCATCTTTCAACTCATGTATACCCGTTGGTCGGTGGTCTTCACAGAAACAATCTTTGACTAAATTATTTGAAGGAATTAAGGAGCTGAAATGTAAAAGAAGAATAATTGTTTTCATAGGATTAGGTTTACAGGGAAACTATTGTCTTAAACCAATGAAAACAACACCCATCTAGTAAGAGTGTCGACTCAATGAGTAATACGACACTTTGGTTTAGGATGTACTATTAAAAATTAGTTTTATGAAGATAGGATTATGAAGTCCTGTCTTAGATTCAATTACTTCAAACTTGATTTTTAAAGTTGTATTGTAAGTAATTTAGGGCCGCCGATTAAATTCAAAAATAAAAAACCTGCCCAAAAAACCGGATTTGGAGAATCCTTTTACATCGCATTGGGTGCAAATTAAAGCAACGCTTTAATTTTATGTAAAGCAAAAAACTTTCTTAAGAAAGTGAACTTGAAACGTTCGAAGTAGAGGATTTAGATAATCCTAATGAACACTCATTGCAAATAAAGCTTTGCTTTATTTAAAATAAAAGCTCAGGCTTTCTTAAGAAAGTGAACTTTCTGCAAAAACCAAAGCTTTTATTTAGTCGGGATGACAGAGTTAAATAATCAACTCTACCAATTTGAATATCAATATTTTACCTTGCTAATTTAAAGCCGTACACCTCTTTGCAATTTCTATAACAATTAGACACAAATGATGTAATTCTTTATGAGATAAAAGTAAGCAAACTAATTTTTAAAATCAATTTAAACCAAATACCACTATCTAAATTTCACTAGTCCAAAAAACATAACCCTTCAAGGTTCATTCTTAAATAACCCATTTAACTGCAGTACTTCCATTAAAATTACTAGTTCGTAGAGTCATTTACCCGATACTTCCATCATATTTTAAAATTACCCAGATGAAGGAGACATTTGCTTGATCTAAAGTTAAGTGATGTTAAAAAAATTGATTCTATTAGCGCTATTTGTAGGTTATATCAGCAATGCACAACTAGAAGCTGGCTCCATAGGCATAGATTATACGCTGGCGCCCTTATCTGAAGATGGTGTGGACTTTTCCAAAGCTTCGGCCAAACTTCGGCTCCCAACACAACTTAAAAAAGGACTGCTTCTTAATTCTTTTGGTGTTGACTATTATAAGTTGAATTATAGTAACAGCTTCGATATTCAGACCAATGAATTGGAAAAATTATATGCCATAAACTATAGTATTGGGTATGTACGACCGTTAACGGCCAAATGGATATTGATGGGACAAGTAGGAACATCATTATCTTCTAACTTAACAAGGTCCATAAGCTCGGACGATTTTATTTTTAGAGGTGGAATAAACGCCATAAAAAGAGGTGGTACGTTGGAAAATCCATCGAGATTAACATTTGGGTTGAACTATACGACCATTACCGGGGAGCCAAGGATTCTACCGATGATAAGCTTTACCAAAAAGGTAAATGACAAATTTTCATATGGAATCGGTTTTCCGAATACCCATGCAAAATATAACTTCAATGAAAAGCATTCCCTGAAATCCCTGATTTGGATAAATGGATTTTATTCGAATTTGGGAAATCCTATTCTTGTTGATGCGGATATTGAGGCTGAAAAGGCATCCTATAGAGCTGTTTCCTTCGGGTTGGAGTACAATTATTTATTGAATAGTAACATCTCCTTGATTCTTAAAGGTGGCTACTCAGTATCTAATGAATATCATTTGTTAGACACGAATAACAACGAAGTATATGATTTTGATACCACACCAGAACCCTATTTCTCGGTAGGATTAAAATATAAATTGAACAAATAGCTTTTTCATGGTTGTGTTTGATTCCCCAAGGTTTTTTAGTGATTTTTAAATCATTGGGGATTTCAAACTAATGTAAACCAAATTCAACAATGAAATTTTTATTTCGGTAGATTTACAAAACATGGCGATACGTTTGGCAACATTTATAAAAAATAGAAAGCAGTTTTTCGTTCACTCCCTAATATGGATGACACTAATTTTGGGGATTGTCTTTTTTGCCTATTCCGAAGGCAGAAAAATTACACCCACTCTCTTTTATAGAATCGGGGTTGGTGCTTTTATCTTTTATATGAACTATGGTGTTTTGGTACCCCGATTATTACTCCAAAAGAAAAAGTTCCTGTACCTAATTTCGATCATACTACTTCTTGTTGTTGCAAACTTTATCATTACCAATATTTTTCCATGGGAAATAAGCGAAGGGATTCAGGGTCTAAGAGCCCCTAGATTTGTAGCGATTGCATTTTTTAACTCGGTAATAATAATTTTAGGTACAATTAGCCGTATTTATGAGCAATGGATTGAAAACGATAAGATTAAAACCGAAATTGAAGCTCAAAAAAGTAAAACAGAACTGGAGGCACTAAAAAATCAATTAAACCCCCATTTTTTATTTAACTCCTTAAATAGTATTTACTCCCTTACCGTCAAAAAGTCAAACGATGCCCCTGAAGCAGTAATTATGTTATCCGAATTGATGCGCTATATGCTCTATATAGCCAATAATGACGAAGTACTGTTGAAAGATGAGTTGCAATACGTTGAAAATTATCTTCAACTTCAGCGTATGAGAATTGCCAAAAGTGAAAATGTGAAAACTAGCATTAAAGGTGCCATTTCCGCTCAGAAAATAAGCCCTCTACTATTCATATCTTATATTGAAAATGCGTTTAAATACGGAACGGATTTTAACGGGAATACCGATGTGAGTATTGATATTAACGTGAAAGAAGACGAGTTGCAATTTAAGTGTGCTAATTTAATTGGAAGTAGAAATAAAGATGAGGAAAACTCTGGAATCGGCTTGCAAAATACAAAGGAACGTCTTGAACTTTTGTATCCAAAAAAGCATTGGTTAACGATTGCAGAGAAAGACAATCAATTTGTTGTTGATTTAAAATTAAAATTAGATTAAAATGAAGTGCGTAATTATAGATGATGAGCCATTGGCGGTTGATGTAATTGATACTTATGTCAATCAAATAGAAGGGATGGAAATTGTTGCCAAATGTAACAATCCATTGGATGCAATAACAATATTGAATAAGCATCAAGTAGATTTAGTGTTTTTAGATATAGAAATGCCTAATTTAACCGGATTAGATTTGGTAAAAACAGTTGAGAATATTCCGCAATTTATCTTTACAACGGCTTATCCACAGCACGCTTTAGAAGGCTTTGAATTAAATGCAACCGATTATTTGGTAAAACCTATTCCGTTTCAACGCTTTTTAAAAGCAGTTTCTCGAGCCAAAGAAAAGTATACGTTAGAACAGTCTATTGCAACACAATCAAACACTTCTTCTGAAGAAAATAATATTGACTTTATTTTCGTAAAATCAGAATATGAAAACATTAAGGTTAATGTACAAGATATAGAATATATTGAGGGGCTAAAAGATTATATTAAAATTCATCTTAAAGATCAAGCAAAATCTTTGTTAACACTATCGAGTTTTAAAGCAATTTTAGAAAAACTACCTTCAAATTTTATTCGAACGCACCGTTCTTATATTATTAATATTGATTGCATTAGGGCTTTACAAAAAACTAAAGTTGTTATTAATAATATTCGTATTCCTATTGGAGAAACCTACAAAGAAGAAGTTTTGAAACGCTTAGGCGTATAGTCAAATAGAGATTTTACCCAAAAAAGTATCGATACATATTCCTTGTTTGTCGATACTTTTTTTTTGTAGGTATATCTTTTTTTTCTCTGTTTTAAGTTGCTCATACATTTGATATTAAATATTAAAAATATACAAATATGTTAACAGCACTGAATTCGAAAATAATATTAATAATAGGGACATTAGTTCTTTTTTTAAGTTGCTCTGATGATGACGATAATTCTATAAATAACACAGCGCCTTTAATCGAAAATCAAACATTTTCAATAACTAATGACGCAGCCATAGGCACTTCGGTAGGAAAAGTTTTAGCTACTGACGAAGATAACGATGTTTTAAGCTACAGCATTACTGCGAGTACTGACGATAACATCT
>CAYSPL010000035.1:0-32200 GCA_964432915.1 uncultured Maribacter sp. | reverse complement strand
GCTTTCTTCAACGCGGCCAATAATCTTCCCCTCAACCCCAAATTCAATGGCAATGTCAATCAAGTCTTGCGCTACCGTTTCATTCACATACAATTCCATACGATGACCACAATTGAAGACCTGATACATTTCTTTCCAATCCGTGTCTGATTGTTCTTGTATCAATTTAAACAAAGGTGGAATAGAAAATAGGTTGTCTTTGATGATGTGTAACTCATCAATAAAATGGAGAATTTTTGTTTGCGCACCCCCACTGCAATGCACCATACCATGAATGTCTTCGGAAGAATATATTTGCAATATTTTTTTGATAATGGGCGCATAGGTTCTTGTTGGCGACAGGACTAACTTGCCCGCATCCAAAACAGAATCAACCACAGCATCGGTCAATTTGATATTTCCTGAATAGACCAATTCCTCTGGCACGGAAGCATCAAAACTTTCGGGATACTTCTCAGCCAGATATTTTGAGAACACATCATGTCGGGCAGAGGTAAGTCCGTTACTTCCCATTCCGCCGTTGTATTCCGTTTCATAAGTTGCTTGACCAAAAGAGGCCAATCCCACAATAACATCCCCAGCCTTGATATTCGCATTATCAATCACATCGGTTCGTTTCATTCTGGCCGTCACGGTTGAATCAACAATGATGGTGCGCACCAAATCGCCAACGTCAGCAGTTTCGCCCCCGGTGGAATGAATGGTAATACCATGCTTTGCCAAGTCTGAAATCAATTCTTCGGTGCCATTTATGATGGCCGATAGAACTTCAGCAGGAATCAAGTTCTTGTTTCGCCCAATGGTAGAAGACAACATAATGTCATCAGTGGCCCCGACACAGATCAGATCATCAATATTCATGATGAGGGCATCTTGAGCAATACCCTTCCATACCGAAAGATCCCCTGTTTCTTTCCAATACATATATGCCAAAGAAGATTTAGTGCCCGCACCATCAGCATGCATGATTAAGCAATAGTCTTCATCATGGGTCAAATAATCAGGCACAATTTTGCAAAAGGCTTTTGGAAACAGGCCCTTATCAATGTTTTTTATGGCATTATGAACGTCTTCTTTCGAGGCCGATACACCTCTTTGATTGTATCTCTCGCTATATGATGAACTCATCAATTTTGGTTTGTGGCAAAAATAAACTAAAAGGGCAAATCGAGATGCGATTGCAAACCTACTTTATAAACAAAAGTTCCCTATACTTTGTTAATGGCCATAATGCATCATCAACCAAATACTCAAGCTTATCTGAATGATGCCTGATCTCATCAAACTGGGGTTTGATATTTTCAGAATAAGCAGCAGCTTTCTCGGCGGTGGTTTTCATTTGTTTGGCTTTTTTTCTGCCTTCGGTCATGGCATCGGTTTTCTTTTTTAGGGCGTTGACATGCTGGGCTATTTCTTCGATAATATGCAATTGACCAGCGGCCATTTTTTTATGGGCCACACCATAAATTTCTTTCATGCCCCGAACATTCTTGAGCAGTGTATTTTGATAATTCAGTGCTGCGGGTATGATATGGCCATAAATCAATTCATTCAACACGCGACCTTCGATTTGCAAATAAAGAATGTAGGCCTCGAGCTCCACTTCTTGTCGCGCCTTGACTTCAGTGGCGCTCATCACATTCATTGAATCAAAAAGTTCCAAACTTTCTTTTGAAGTGAGTACTTTGAGGGCTTCCGGTGTTGTTCGGTTGTTGCTTAATTTCCTTTTCTTGGCTTCCTTTTCCCAATCAGCACTGTAACCATCGCCATCAAAACGGATTCTTTTCGAGGTTTTGATATATTCCCTCAGTACATTGAATACCGCCTCGTCTTTTTTTAAATTTTTCTTGTCGACCAAGATGTCGACTTCCTTTCTGAAAGCAATCAATTGCTTCGCCACAATGGTATTCAAAACCGTCATTGGTTTGGCGCAATTTGCTTTGGATCCCACTCCGCGTATCTCAAATTTATTTCCTGTAAATGCAAACGGAGACGTCCGGTTACGATCGGTATTGTCCATCAAAATTTCAGGAATCTTTCCGACCACATTCAACTTGAGTTCTGTTTTTTCCTCAGGCGATAATTTTCCCTGCGAGACTCCTTCCAGCTCATCCAACACTTGACTCAATTGTGTCCCGATAAAAATTGAGAAGATGGCAGGTGGCGCTTCATTGGCCCCCAATCGATGATCATTGCCCGCTGAAGCAATTGAGGAACGCATCAATTCTTCGTAGGTATCGACCGCCTTGATGGTGTTTACAAAGAAGGTCAAAAATTGTAAGTTCTTCATCGGTGTCGACCCCGGACTCAACAAATTCACTCCTGTATTTGTGGCCAAAGACCAGTTGTTGTGTTTACCAGATCCATTGATGCCCGCAAATGGTTTTTCGTGAAACAACACTTTGAAATTATGCTTGTCGGCGATCTTGTCCATCACATCCATCAAAAGAAGATTGTGATCCACGGCAAGGTTCGCCTCTTCAAAAACAGGGGCCAACTCAAACTGATTTGGAGCTACCTCATTGTGTCGGGTTTTCACAGGAATGCCCAATTTGGTGCATTCTTTTTCCAAATCACTCATAAAACTCAAAACCCGCTCAGGTATCGTACCAAAATAATGATCGTCGAGTTGCTGACCCTTGGCCGCTGCCTGACCCAACAAAGTTCGGCCGGTCAAACTGATGTCGATTCTTGAATTGGCCAATGCCTTATCAATCAGAAAGTATTCTTGCTCCCAACCCAAAGTGGCATTGACCTTGGTTACATTTTTGTCAAAGTACTTAGCAACGGCTGTAGCTGCCTCATCTACAGCATTCAATGCCCTGAGCAAAGGTGCTTTATTATCTAAGGCCTCTCCTGTGTAGGAGACAAAAATGGTAGGTATGCACAAGGTGGTCTCATAAATAAAAGCTGGACTTGTCGGATCCCATGCCGTGTAGCCCCTAGCCTCAAATGTGTTTCGAATTCCTCCACTAGGAAAACTGGAAGCATCAGGTTCTTGCTGTACCAATTGGCGTCCGCCAAACTTTTCTAGAGCCCTGCCGTCTGGTAGCAAATCAAAAAAGGCATCATGCTTTTCAGCGGTTGAACCCGTTAGGGGTTGAAACCAATGTGTATAGTGGGTGGCCCCCATTGAAATTGCCCAGCCTTTCATCGCTTCAGCAACTTGATCTGCGATTTTACGATCGATTTTAGAACCAGAAACAATGGCCCCTTGCACACTCTCTAAAGCATCTTTGGTCAAATATTGCAACATGCGTTGCTCATTGAAAACATTTTGGGCGAACAACTCTGAACGCCTTCCTTTTTCTTCAATAATAATTCGCTTTCTAGTACCACTTTGAGCTATGGCTTCAAACCTTGATTTTGACATAAATGAGTTTTAATAACTATGGTGACCTGCTTTTACAAATTTGGCAAAATTAGCATGTTAAATTAAAATATTCGCAATTAACCCCCTCAAAAATAGGGGGAAGAATAAAATTAATAACTTTTAATAAATTAACCCCCTCATAAAGTAGGTTAATTGACCAAAAAATATATTTTTGTCTGTCTTTAAAAAATTGGAATAATTAACTGCAAGAATTATGAGTAAAACGAAATTGGAGTACATCTGGTTAGATGGATATTTCCCAACACAAAACATGCGAAGCAAAACTAAAGTTTTAAACGACTTTAGCGGCAAATTGGAAGACTGCCCGATGTGGTCTTTTGATGGAAGTTCAACACGTCAAGCTGAAGGTGGTTCTTCAGATTGTTTGTTAAAGCCAGTGGCCATTTTTCCTGATCCGGCCCGTAAAGACGGATTTTTGGTAATGACCGAGGTTTTGAACGCAGATGGCACCCCGCACGTGTCTAATGGAAGAGCTACCATTGATGATGACGATAATGATTTTTGGTTTGGATTTGAGCAGGAATATTTTATAATGGACACCAAAACACAGTTACCCTTAGGTTTTCCGGTAGGGGGTTATCCTGCTCCTCAGGGAATGTATTACTGCTCAGTAGGTGGAAAGAACACTCATGGAAGGGATTTGGTTGAAGAACATGCCGATCTTTGTATTGCAGCAGGCATCAACTTTGAAGGAATCAACCAAGAAGTTGCCTCTGGTCAGTGGGAATTTCAATTATTTGCGAAAGGTGCAAAAAAAGCAGGAGATGAAATTTGGGTAGCCCGCTACATGTTAGATCGCCTAACGGAAAAGTATGGATACTATATTGAGTACCACCCAAAACCTTTAGGAAAAGATATGGACTGGAATGGTTCTGGTATGCACGCCAACTTCTCGAATACTACCTTGAGAACATGCGGTGACAAAGCGACCTATGAGAAGATTTGCGAAGCATTCAGACCTGTGGTCAAAGAACACATCGCGGTTTATGGCGAATTCAATGACCAACGTTTGACTGGTGAACACGAAACCCAATCCATTGATCAATTTAGTTTCGGAATCTCAGATAGAGGTGCTTCAATTCGTATTCCGATTGCGACTGTTGAAAGTGGTTGGAAAGGTTGGTTGGAAGACAGACGACCTGCTTCAAACGGAGATCCATACAAAATTGCAGGAAGAATTGTAAAAACGGTTAAATCCGCGAAAGTATAATTTGCTTAATTGTTGTAATTCAAACCGCCTTGGAATTCAGTTCCAAGGCGGTTTTTTAATGGAACATCATTGCAAGGTAAAGTACACAAAGACCACATAAACACCCAATAGTACCAGACCATCTCGCCAATTCAACCGCAATTTACTCGGTAAAAACACTAAAGGAAGAATCAAAAACGAAATACCCAACATCCAAAAGATGTCATTGCTAAGTAGCGTGTCATCCATAACACGAATAGGGGTAATGATTGATGTAATGCCCAATACGGCCAAAAGATTGAAAATATTCGATCCCAATAAATTGCCCAATGAAATGGCCTTTTCTTTTTTAATGACCGCAATGATCGAAGCAGCGAGTTCCGGCACACTGGTACCTATTGATACTACGGTGATGCCAATAATCCTTTCGCTCACATCAAAGCTTTCAGCCATTCCCACGGCCCCTTTGATTAACAATTCAGATCCGCCCCATAGAGCGACTCCGCCCAAACCAAGAAAGAGTATTGTTTTATACAGGGGCAAGAGTTCATCATCTTCAGAAGATTCATCTACAACTGCCGGCTTTTGAAAACGCATAATATACAACAAAAACAAAAAGAGAACGACCACCATTGCTATACCTTCGTATTGCTGTAACTCGCCATCAAAGTATATAAAACCAAAGAATAAAATAGATGCAAGCATCATCACGGGCCAATCGGTATTGTAAAAACTTTTATTGACATCCATGGCGCCCAAAATAATCGTGACCCCAAGTACCAAACCCAAATTGGCAATATTAGACCCCACCACATTGCCCAGGGCCAAATCAGGAAAACCATCATGGGCAGCTTTAATGCTCACAATAAGCTCAGGGGCCGAAGTCGCAAACGAAACCACAGTCATGCCCACCACTATCTTCGGAATGCTCAAACGAAATGATAGTGCTACGGCCGATTTTAAAAGCCAGTTTCCACCGGCTATCAAGAGTGCGAGTCCGGCAACAATAAAAAGAAGATTTTGCATGGCTAGATTTGAACAAAGATAGCGGAAGATTTTGGATTAAATTATTTCATTTTACCCTCCGTACGCCCCACCATATTTGTGGCAAAAAATCATGGAATTGCCAAAAAATGATTTTTTCATGATGGAATCGCTCTTGCAAATTTAAAAAGCAGTAAAAAGGCCTCTACAATTGTGAGCTATTAAAGGTTTATGATAATATTTTCATTTCATTTTGAAACTTTTTTGAAGATTAAATTGAAAGTATTGTAACATATATCATTTATTTGGTTTCAATAGTGTATTCAATTGTACCGATTTTCATAAAAACAGTTGCAAATGAAGATTATTTAAATATATCTTAATTGGATAATCGATTATAACAACTATTTATTAACCTTAAAAACTCCTCCATTATGATTACAGTAGCTAAAGTTTTATTGTTCTTGCTATTGTCGCTGATCTCGGTAATAGCTTAAGTAGAATCATATAGGCCTATATAGAAAAGACCGTCTATTGGCGGTCTTTTCCATTCTACTGCTAAAGTCCATATCTTTGTAAAAAACCAAAGTGTTGAAAAAGTCATTCTTCAAATTTTTGGCTAAAGTAAATAAGGTGGTGCTACCTTCTTACACCAAAAAGAGATTGGACCTCGCCAAAGCCTCAAAATTTCAGTTGGCCATAATTGGTTGGCGTTACTACGTTACCACCAAAGCATTGGGTTAGTAGTGTAGTAGTGATTGCACGTCATAGCTGCCCAACTTATCTTTTCCGTTCAAAAAATCAAGTTCGATCAAGAAATTACACTGCACGATTTCGCCCCCCAATCTCTCAATTAATTCACAAACTGCTTTTGCGGTGCCCCCCGTGGCCAAAACGTCATCATGAATTACGATGCGCTCTCCTTTTTTGATACTGTCCTTATGAATTTCCAAAAGATCATTGCCATATTCCAATGAATAGGCTTCCCCTATCGTTTCATGCGGCAATTTCCCTGCCTTGCGCACCGGCACAAAACCAGCACCTAATTTTTCCGCTAGCAGGGGCGCAAAGAAAAAACCCCTACTCTCCATTCCCACCACCTTATCGATAGCCCTGCCTCCGACCAAATCAAAAAGTGCTTGATTTGTTGCTTTCAAGGCATTTTTATCTTTCAATAAGGGCGTGATATCTTTAAATATGATTCCCTTTTTGGGAAAGTCCTTTATATCGCGGATGTAGCTTTTAAAATCCATTTCTTTTGCTCCTAGTTATTTTGCCTTAAAAGTAAAAAGAAATATATTTGCAGCCCCTTTTAAGGGAAATTTAGGCCTCGTGGCCTGCCCGAATGACCTTGTCAGGCGGGCGCAACTGAATACCCGCCCGAACGTGCCGTTCGGTACGGGCGGGGCGCATGAAACTTGAAGTATGTTTTATGTTTACGTTCTTTACAGTTCTAAAATCAATGCCCAGTACATTGGCATGACCAATGACATGGATAGAAGATTGGCAGAACACAATATCGGTAAAACACAATCAACCAAAAGGGGAATCCCATGGGAGATTGCACATTATGAAGCTTTCGAAAATCGGGCCTTGGCCAGAAATAGGGAAAATACCTAAAATCGGCCGCAGGAAGAAGATGGAGAAAGCGACATATTAGGCCTCGTGGCCTGCCCGAATGACCTTGTCAGGCGGGCGCAACTGAATACCCGCCCGAACGTGCCGTTCGGTACGGGCGGGGCGCATGAAACTTGAAGTATGTTTTATGTTTACGTTCTTTACAGTTCTAAAATCAATGCCCAGTACATTGGCATGACCAATGACATGGATAGAAGATTGGCAGAACACAATATCGGTAAAACACAATCAACCAAAAGGGGAATCCCATGGGAGATTGCACATTATGAAGCTTTCGAAAATCGGGCCTTGGCCAGAAATAGGGAAAATACCTAAAATCGGCCGCAGGAAGAAGATGGAGAAAGCGACATATTAGGCCTCGTGGCGCAACTGAATAGCGCATCTGATTACGGCTCAGAAGGTTACAGGTTTGAATCCTGTCGAGGTCACGAATAAATGGTTCGATAAGAAAAAACGCCAAGCTCGCTTGAGCGTTTTTTTGTTTGAAGCATTTTCAAAGCGGAGCTTTGTCAGGAAGCGCCAAGCGAATCTTGTCAGGCAGTGTAATTTAAAAGGCAGCACCTTTATGAAAATGCAAGGTTTTGATTTTTGAACATGGGTTGAAAATCGATTTTACTTCTTCCGCAAAATTTTAGCTTGCCAAGGTTTGAGCTCGAAATCAATATCGCCAATAACCTGATTGCTTTTGACAGTTTCATAAGCATTCTGGTCAAGGTCATAATGCCATTGAACGGGTTCATCGCTAAAATTCAAAAGAATCAAAAATTCACTTAGACCATCAAAACGTCTATAGGCGAAAACCTTTTTGTTCTGTAGATCAAGACATTCGTAATTACCATAAACCAAGGTCAAATTGTCTTTTCTGAATTTTATCATTTCCTTATAAAAACTCAGTATCGAGTGTTCATCACTCATTGCGTCTTCGACATTGATTTCCTCGTAATTAGGATTTACCTTCAGCCAAGGTTCGGCTTCAGTAAAACCTGCATTCTTGCGTTTATTCCATTGCATCGGGGTTCTCGCATTGTCTCTACTTTGCAAATGAACTATTTTTAAAAAATCGTTCATATTCTTACCCTTTGCCTTCGCCTCTTTCCAATTATTTAGGGTCTCCACATCATTATAATCTTCTATCGAATCAAAAGCTACATTGGTCATGCCAATTTCATCGCCTTGATAGATATATACCGTACCTCTTAAAGTCAATAATAATGTGGCCAACAACTTGGCAGATTCGACCCGAAAAGAGGTGTCATTGCCAAAACGTGAGACCATTCTTGAAAAATCATGATTGCCCAGAAAAACACTTCCCCATCCGCCGTTCTGTAAGCCCTCATCCCACTGGCCAAACACTTGCTTAAAACGAACGAAATCAAAATCGACCAGATCGTATTTACCTCCCGGGCCCGCATCAATGAACATATGGTCAAAATGAAATATCATGTTCAACTCTTCACGATCTTCTTCCACGTAAAGTGGTCCGTTTTTAAGATCTATACCCGGCCCTTCGCCCACGGTAACCACATCATAGTTGCAAAGCAAATTACGATTCAATTCGTTTAGAAACCCATGTATTCTAGGGCCATTACTATAGTATTTAGTGATGATTTCTGTATAGCTATTGGAGTCAGCATCAGGAAAATCAAGTTGTTTTGATATTAATGAAATGACATCCATTCTAAAACCGTCTATCCCTTTTTCCAACCAAAAATGCAGTACATCATGAATTTCTTTTCTTACTTCAGGGTTTTCCCAATTCAAATCAGGCTGCTTTTCAGTAAAGAGATGTAGGTAATATTCTTTGGTCAGTTCGTCATATTTCCATGTGCTTCCGCCGAAAAAAGAGGTCCAATTATTGGGAGGCCCTCCCTCCTTGCCTTCCTTCCAGAAATAGTAATCGCGGTATTTATTTGATTTTGATTTTCTCGATTCTTTAAACCAGTGATGCTCGTCTGATGAATGATTCAAAACCACATCCATCATCAATTTTATGCCGTTGGAATGAAGTGCTTCCAACAATTCATCAAAAGCCTGATCACCACCAAACTCATCCATGATCTTGACATAATTACTTATGTCATAGCCATTATCATCATTGGGTGATTCATACACCGGACAAATCCAGACGATGTCGACACCTAAATTTTTTAAATACGGAATTTTACCTTGAATACCCTTTAAATCTCCGATACCATTTCCAGTGGTATCCAAAAAAGATCTCGGATAAATTTGATATACTACACTTTCCTTCCACCATTTTCTCATCATAATTTTTCAAGTTTATCTTCTAGAAACCCCATCGCCAATCTTTGTCAATAGTGGTGTCAACTCCATATTAAATTTTTCTTTGTAGGCTTTTGAACTGCTCGCTATAAACTCATCTACCTTATTTTCATGAACCAAATTGATGGTACAACCTCCAAAACCGCCACCCATCATTCTTGCCCCCAGAACATATTCAAGATCAGCTGTGAAATCGACCAAAAAATCAAGCTCTGTACAACTGACCTCATATTGATCTCTCAAACCGCGGTGCGATTTGTATAAACAACCCCCAAATTTATTGAAATTGTTGCTTCTCAAGAATTTCACGGCTTTCAATGTTCTTCTATTTTCTTTGGTAACAAACAATGCCCTGTTGTAAATAGATTGCGGCAACACTTTTTTAAACTCTCTAAGGATTTTAGGTTTCACCTCTGTTAAATTCTTAACTTCAGGATATTTCATCTGTATGGTCTCTAAAGCTGTCAGGCATTCATCTCTACGAACATTATACTCGCTACTCGCCAAATTATGGGAAATGTTGGTGTTGAGCAATACAATTGAATACGGTGCGAAATCTGCTTTTATCAACTCATGTTCTAAGGTGTCACAATTCAAAAGCAATAAGTGATTCTTTTTTCCTTTAACTACTGAAAACTGATCCATTATTCCGCATTTTGTACCGACAAATGTATGTTCGGCATCTCTTGAAACAGTAATCAATTTACTGTCTGACAAACCCAATTCAAACAATTCATTAAGACCTTTCGCAACACCACACTCCAGGGCAGCGGAAGAACTAATACCCGATCCTAAAGGTAATTTGCTTTCGATCAAACAATCAAAACCCCCTATTGAATCTGGTTTGATGATATTGATGTGATATACCACCCCCAAAATATAATTTTGCCATTCAGTACCGCTTCTCTCGAGATTGTCAAGGTCTATTTCAAAACTACTTTTAAATGTGCTCGAATGTATTTTACATGTTTTGCTATGGTTCTTATTGAATTTTAGGGTAATTTTTTTATTAATCGCAGCGGGTAGTACAAACCCTCCATTATAATCAATGTGCTCACCAATTAGATTGATTCTTCCTGGGGAATCTATAACCACGTCATATTTTGAACTTTGATCTAGTGACATTCTGGTATTGTTAAAGAAGTATTGAAGTTTGGATTTGATTTGAATTTTTAGGGGCTAGCCACGGATGTTGATGTTATTTAAAATCTTCATCATAGAAATTCGTAGCGTCTTGCAACAGGGTATTAATGGTATTTGTCTCCTCCACAATTCGTTCTTGATCCCAATTGAAATACGAGATACAATCTTCGAGTATGATACTTTTATAGTTTGAAACGCTAGCTACATTGAAATACAAACGGCCCGTGCGACGAACAAAAAAATCACTCATGTTATTCGTCATTTCATGTTGTACACAAAACCAAAATTCGGCTCTTACCAGTCTTTCCAAAATATCTTGATTGTCAAACTCTTTTGATTTTTCTATGATAGGCTCTGATTGTTTGCCATAGGTGGTGCACAAATACCATGCATGATAATCATCAAAAACACCCAATTCTTTGAGCATACCTGCCAACTCACTCTGATAACCCCTCACATTTTCAGAATTTTCCAAAGATGGGGAAACCAATGAAATTTTGGCCGTATTCGATTTTTTTAATTTTTCAGTGTCTTTTTTCTTTAAAGTCTTCAAAACGGCCTCAATAACGCGTTCGGCCATTTTTCGATACCCAGTCAACTTACCACCAGCAATGGAAACCAATCCGCTATCTGATATGAAGATTTCATCTTTTCTTGATAATTCGGAAGGGTCTTTATCTTCCTCATGAATCAATGGTCTCAGTCCGGCCCAATTTGATGCTATGTCATCAATGGTCAAATCAACTGAGGGAAATGTATCATTGACGGCATCTAAAATATACCTCGCATCATCTTTGGTTGCCACCACCCGGTCTAAACTTCCGGAATAGTTCGTATCCGTTGTACCCACATAAGTCACTCTTCCTCTGGGAATTGCAAAAATCATCCTTCCATCCGGTACATCAAAATAAAGGGGTTGTTTGACAGGAAGTTTGTCCTGCGGAAATACAATGTGCACCCCTTTTGTCAGGTGTAAATATTTGTTGTTCAAAGATTGATCTTTGGTTCGCAATTTATCTACCCAAGGGCCAGCGGCCGAAACATAGTTTCTCGCTTTTATTTGAAAGGAGTTGCCAGTATTGTGATCTTTACAATTTAGATTTTTGATTTTAGAATTTTCATCATAATCAAAAGATTCCATCTCGCAATAATTGACTATAGTCGCCCCTAATGAAGCTGCCTTTTTTAATATCTCGATGGTCAACCTAGCATCATCTGTTCTATATTCTGCATAGAGACCACCACCTAAAACCACTTCTTCATTAAGCAGTGGTTCTTTTGATAGGGTTTCCTCCTTATCCAACATTTTTCGCCTATCATTGCCTTTTACATCGGCCAAAAAATCATATACCTGAAGACCGATAGCAGTCATCATTTTACCATAAGTGCCGCCTTTTACCAAAGGCAATAGCATCTTTTCAGGTATGACCAAGTGCGGCGCCAATCTATGTACAATGGCGCGTTCTGAACCAGATTCCCTAACCAAACCTATTTCAAATTGTTTGAGGTATCGAAGCCCACCATGGATCAATTTGGTCGATTTGTTGCTGGTACCCGAAGCAAAGTCATTCTTTTCAACAAGACACACGTTCAAACCGCGAGAGGCGGCATCCAAGGCGATTCCAGCCCCTGTAACCCCACCGCCGATTATGGCTAAGTCAAAATATGTTTTTTGAATTTTTCTCAACACCTCCGCCCTCTTCAAAGCGGAAAAATCAGATGCTTTCTGCATTATCACTTTACTCTTTTAACTTTCTAAAAATTCAAGGTTTCTAAAAAATAAGATAGGTACTCAAGACCAGTAGTGTTATGAGACCACCTACCCACCAGGCATACTTCCACGGTGTGGTATCGATTAATTCGGTCCGTTTTGGCTCATATACCGTGGTCTTCGGTTTTATCAACCCAACGAGCAACATAATGCTTACGTTGACAACGAACAGAATGCCCATGATGTGCAAGAAATGTGGATATGCCTCCGCTTTTATTACTGCCAAACTACCCGCATCAGTGATACCATCTGCCGATGCTTGGGCCAGAGCCGCATCTACCATATTGGGGCCAATCACCAACAAACTAATCAAATACATGAGTACCCCACCGATCAATACAATTTTTGCTCCGATTGCCGGTACTTTTTTGGTCAAAATACCCACCAATACAACCGCCAGAATCGGCACACTCAAACTACCAAGGGCTTGCTGAATATATGAAAAGAGGCCATCAGGGGCGTATCGTATGAACGGGGCTATGGACATCGAAATCAGGGCAAGGCCTAGTCCGAACCGTTTGCCCCATTTAACCGTTTGTTTTTCACTGGCATCTTTATTGAAAAACTTTTTGTACAGGTCAAAACCGAACAAAGTAGCGCTACTGTTCAACAAGCTATTGAAAGAGCTTAAGACGGCCCCAAAAAGCACCGCAGCAAAAAAGCCCAACAAACCTGCAGGCAGTACTCTTCTAACGAGTTCTGGGTACGAGGCATCGGCATCACTTAATTCAGACCCGAACATATTAAAAGCAATGATACCAGGGAGTACTACTACTACTGGAATCAAAAATTTCACAAAAGCCGCGAGCATGACCCCTTTTTGACCCTCTTTAAGACTTTTCGCCCCAAAGACTCGCTGTAATATCGATTGGTTGGTTCCCCAGTAGTACATCTGTGCGATCATCATACCTGTAAAAATAGTTCCTACAGGTATCGATGAAGTAATATCGCCCGTCACATTAAACTTGTCTTGGTTCTCAATCCATAATTTTGAAAGACCACTGCCCATTGAATTGTCTTCTGTAAGCATTTTTAATCCGAAATACGGAATCAACAAGCCCCCTATCAATAAACCTATGGCATTGATCAAATCAGAAACGGCCACCGCTTTGAGTCCGCCGAAAATGGCATAGACAATACCAATAAGACCAATGCTCCAGATACACAGCCAGTAGCACGCCGTTTCAGAAATACCAAGAACCTCAGGTAATTGAAACATTGTCAGAAAGGCCTTCGAACCCGCGTACAAAATGGTTGGCAACAGTACAATGCCATATGCTATCAAAAACAATATGGATAGAATGGCCTTAGTATTGCTGTCAAAACGCCCTTCAATAAACTCGGGTATGGTCGTGATTCCTTTATGCATATATTTGGGCAAAAACCATAAGGCGGTAATTACCATTGCGATGGCGGCCAAAGTTTCCCAGGCCATGACCAAGACCCCTTCGGTAAACGCCTGACCGTTGAGACCCACAATTTGTTCTGCTGATAGATTGGTCAGTAAAAGTGATCCCGCAATGGTCAAGGCACCCAGGCTTCTTCCGCCAAGGTAAAACCCATCTGCTGATTTTTCATCTGTATTTCGCGAAGCATACCAAGCTATAACAGCCACAAAAAGCGTAAAACCCAAAAAAGAAAAAATCGATAATACATCCATATTGAAATATTTATAGTTTCGTCAATTGTAAGAGACCTGATGCCGGTATGCGCATTTCAGTTACTCCTTTCTGCAGGTCAATTTGCCCTTCATCAACAGGGCTTCCTTGACAGTCATATATTTTTAATTTGAATACCCCTAATGCCAACGCAACCCGCAGTACGACATGTTCACTGATTTTTGCATTCAAAATATCAATTTTTTGATTCGTACCAGTGATATCAAGAACTTGATCTGCATGCACAGAAAATATGGTTTTTTCTGTATTGCCTACTTTTTGAATGGGATAATTGGCCAATGGATTTATGGCTAAATAAGACCCCTCTGTTATCAAAGTTTTGTTGGCGTTCCAGTATTCGGTGTAGAATTTAATCATTTGCAAATGATCTGCGGCTATATCATTCAAAAAAACTGAAATTTGTGGAACTCCGAAGAGTGTATTCATCATTTGCAATGCCGCAATCTCAACCTCCTCCTCTTCATGCCATGTGATCATATCAGAATGCACCGCCGTATTACCTGCAAGCATGCGAATATCGGCAATTCTGACCCTGTTCATGGTATTGTCTCCGGGGCAATCAAAGGCGCGCAGCATATTACCATACTTACGCATTGCTGGCCCCACATATTTTTGTCTGAATTCTATGAAAATATCAGGATTTATGGAATGTAATTTCAACATCACATCAGTCATCAAACGATCAACTGCTTCGTTTACAGATGCATAATCACGACCATTTTCCTTTCCCAAGGTTGTATTTTCATACAGACGAAAATCATCAATGAAGTCTAATTTCAAGCCATCAAGATTCCATTCTTCCACGGCCCTTGCATAGATATCTATCAGATAATTTCTCACCTCAGGATATCTCGGGTCAAAAACCGGTGCCCATCGGTGATCCTCAGTGAGGAATTTGCCCTTGAATTTTTTGTAGGCCTCCGATTTGACGCCACAGAAAGGAACGGAATACCAGAGAGCAGCTTTCAATCCTGTATCTTGAATTTTTTTGATATAATTCTTCATATCAGGAATGCGCTTGGGCTGCCAATCACCTGTATAATCATACCCTCTATTGGTATCAAGGGTTTGCCATCCATCATCAATGATTATTGCTTTGTAACCTATGTCAAATGCCAATTCACATTCTTTCAATAACCTTTCTAGATCGAGGTTTTGATGAAATTGATACCATGTGGAATATAATGGTGCCTTTGCTATGTTAGGAACCTTGGCAGGTTTTAGATTTTCAAAAGTCTCCCACCAAGCGGCCACCTGATTTAAGGCAGATGAAAAAGGAATTTTTCTAGTATCAATTCTTACTTGTGCCTCAAAATTTTGCACAGGTAGCTCTTCTTCTGAAAAAAAAGTGATGTGGCAATAAAAACAATTGTCTTCTTCGCGAATACGAGCATTCATCAATAATTTGCTGATTGCATTTGAACAGGCAAAAGTTATCACATTCTCATCATTCTGGCCAAACAAACTTATGACCGGCGAATCAATGGAAATTCTTGATTCCATATGATTAAGCTCCCAATCCGCTTGAATTTTTTTAGAAAAGTCTGTGGTGGGTTTCCAAACGCCTTTTACATTAATTCCAGGTATTTTCCACTTGAGTGTTATAGGCTTGGGGAAATGCTTCTCTTTGCATTCAACTTTGAAATCGTAAATTTCCAAACCGCCCTCGGCATGACTTTTTTGTATGGTAGAACATACTGATTCATCAACTCCAACTATCTCCATGGCTTCTATGGCAGATTCAGCAAAATCAACATTTATCATCTATTCTTTCTAATTTTTAATACATACTTGCGCTTGATCATTGTGCTGGGTAGCCACAATGCGCACCTTACCCTTACGATCTAAAAGCTTAACTATGTGATCAGATTGCCCCGGTACGTAAAAACCGGAGTCTTTACTGGGTACGGCTTCAAAAAATCAAGGGTTATGAGTGTTAAACTCCTAAAATCAAGGCATACCCACTACAACGAATTTCTTTTGAATAACTTCGATGGCATGATCACTTTTGTATCGCTTCTGTTCTTTATGTGTGCGGCGGCTCTTTTCGCCATTTCTTTAAAATCTGTCGAAATAGTGGTTATACCCCCAAAGATCATTTCCTTCACTACATGATCGTTGTGTGATAAGATTCCTATATCCTTGCCAACTTTGTATTCACTGTTTCGGACATCTTTAAGAACATCCCATAAATAAGTATCACTAACGAAAAAGTACAAACGTCCTTTCTTGACAGAGCCATTTTTGTATTTCCCGACCACGGCGCCAGAGATATCATAATCTGCACAGAATCTATTGAACGCATTTAGTATGCCCACAGGATAGTCGGCATCATTTCTAAAGAAAAGCACAAACTTCTTGTATCGCTCAATTTTTGGTAGCAACTCGATTAGCTTTGAATACGTTGATTCCTCAAATTCTTGTGAAATGTATGAATAGGATGGGGCAAGCTTAATGAACCTATCAATAATCAATAGTTTAGAAGGAGGAATCATTTCAATCAGGGGTTGTAAATTTTCATCAGGAATAGGAGCAATAACATACTTTCCGTATTTACCCTTAATATTATTGAAGATGCTGCTAAATACAGCGATATTGTTGTGGTGAAAGAAAACATCTATTTGATATTTCTTACCCAGTTCTTTTCTGAAGCTATTGTAAAAATCTTCTTGAAAACGTTGAAAAGAGAACAAGATCAATGCAACCTTTAATACTACTTTGGTTTCTTGACTAATTACAAAATACCCTTTTAATTTCTTAGATTCTATAAGGCCTCGATCTTTCAGCTCCTCATAGGCCTTGACAATGGTCTTTCTGGCATAGCCCAATTCTGCAACCATTTGATTGATTGAAGGCAATTGATCACCTACTTGCAATATCTTTTGATCAATGGCCTGAATAATACCTTGAACCAGCTGTTCATGCTTTGACAAGGAATTTATTTTCCTCAAACTTATGATTAAATCCACTAATGTCATATGCTATGCTAGTCTATGATTTCATAGTCAATATAAAAAATAGAATCGAAGTCTTGAACCTAACCCAATGAAGAATCTGTAATACCGTATAACAAAGAAAGATTAAAAAAAGATTTACTCCGCATAAATTGCGGTGATCTCGGCACTATATTTCTCGCGGATGACCCTTCTCTTTAATTTTAAGGTAGGTGTCAATTCAGCATCTGAACCATCTTCATGAAATGGCAACCAAGGACTCGATACGAGTTTGAAATTCTTTATCTGCTCGATATGACTGAACTCCGGATTATATTTGGTGATGATTTTTTGAAAACGCTTGACCACTTTTTTATGCTGAATGACTTCTTTCATTGTGGTCCACTCTATTTCTTTCTTTTCACAATAACTCTTCAAAGCTTCTTCTGCAGGTAATATCAAGGCCGATACAAATTTTTGCTTATCGCCTATGACCATCATCTGTTCTACCAAAAACTCTTCTTTGATTCTACTTTCAATGGGGGCCGGAGCCACGTACTTACCGCCTGAGGTTTTCAACAATTCTTTTTTGCGATCTGTTATTTTCAAAAATTTTCTTCCGGTGGGGCCAGTCACTAGTTTACCTATATCACCCGTTCTGAACCACTTTTTACCATCTATTTCAGTAAAGACTTGTTCATTAATTTCCGGCTTTTTGTAATAGCCCTGCATCACATTTGGGCCATGGGCCAAAATTTCCCCTTCATCTTCATTATAGTCGCCATCTGATGCATCAATGTTTATATCTACACCGGTGATAACAGGACCAGTTGTACCCAGCATTACCCCATCATCTTCCATAGTGTTTATACTTAGAGTAGGCGAAGTTTCTGTTAATCCGTATCCCTCTCTAATGGGAATACCAGCTGCGCAAAAAACACGCATTATTTTTACGGGACAAGGCGCCGCCCCTGTTACAATAGCTCTTACATTACCTCCTAGGGCAGCGCGCCATTTGCTGAAAATAAGTTTATCAGCGACCTTCCATTTCAGTTTTTTACCGAAAGACAATTTCGGATTCAACTCATAGTCATCAGTCAGTGCCAAAGCCCAAAAGAACAATTTCTTTTTTGCTCCGTCTAATGCCAGTCCTTTATTGTAAATGGCTTCATATATTTTTTCAAGTAAACGTGGTACTGTAGAAAATGTGACTGGTTTCACTGCTGCCAAATCACCTTCAGGGCCACTCAGATTATCCGTTCCCGCAAAGTAAATATTGGCACTCATATAGTAGTATACCATTGATACAGCCCGCTCAAAAATGTGACAAAGAGGTAAAAAACTAATCACATTATCTCCACCATTAGCAACCAAATGTTTTGAGGTTTCCAAAACAACGTGCATTACATTGTTATGGGTCAACATGACCCCTTTCGGATTTCCAGTAGTACCCGAAGTATAAATTATAGTTGCCAAATCTTCCCCTTTTATCCCTTCCTTAATCTTTTCAACCTCAGCTTTATGGGTGTCATTGAAAAGATCTTCCCAGTACGGCCTACCGTCCACTTTGTCCAAGGTATAAATATTTTCTAAAGTCGATATATTCGTCTTGGCATCATTTAGTTTCGTGTACAAATCGCCTCCGCCACAAAAAGCTGCTTTAACTTCTGCTTCATTAAGAATATACTCATATTCTCCGACGCTTATCGTCGGATATAAGGGAATACTTATCAGACCTGCCATTTGCATAGCGAAATCAAGGATCATCCATTCCGGTCGATTCTTATAGACCACCATGGCCACTTTATCGCCTGGTTTTAAACCCACACTCAATAATCCTGAGGCAAGCTTTTCAGAATAATCTTTAACTTCTTGTGAACTATATGATTTCCAGTTTCCGTCGGAATCTCGCCCATTTATGGTTTTTTCGGAAGGATGATTTTCAAGTTGGTAATATAAAAGGTCGAAAAGTCTGGTCATTGGTTTGAAATTTTTAGTGGATTAATGTACAAAAAATCCAAAAGGTAATTTGTAGGAAACCAAGTATCTTAAATCTTACTCAAACATTAGGCTGATAAATTCAGCTACGCAGGCAGGTTTTTCAGAACCTTCAATTTCAATCGCGCAATTCCATGTGATTTTTAAGCCGTTATCGCCATATTCTTCAATGGTGGAGATGCCACCTAAGAGACGAAGACGGTTGTCGACCAAAACAGGATTCGGAAAACGGACTTTATTCAATCCATAATTCACGCCCATTTGAGCAGATTTAACCTGAATGATTTCTTCCAGCATTTTTGAGAGCATAGAGACGGACATAAACCCGTGGGCAACGGGTTTTTTAAACGGGGAATATGTAGTTGCTTTTTCAACATCTACATGAATCCACTGATGATCTCCAGTTGCTTTAGCGAAATCATTAATCATTTCTTGAGTTACTGTCATCCATTCGCCCTCAGGAAGTTGTTTCCCCTCCAATTCGCGAAATGCTTTGAAATCTTCTAGTTCTAACAGTGCCATAATCTTATTTTTATCTTGAAGTTCCTCCGTCAATATTTAAACACATGGCCGAAACAAAACGAGCTTCATCTGAAGCCAAGTACAAATATCCGTAGGCAATATCAATAGGTTGCGCTACTGTTTTTAGTGGGATGCTCGCTTTTATTCCTGCAAAATGCTCCTCAGGAATCTTGGCCACCATATCAGTCATTGTGAAGCCTGGGGCTATGGCATTAGCCGTAATTCCGTACTTTCCCAATTCTAGCGTCCATGTTTTTGCCATGGCAATTACTCCGGCTTTAGTTGCCGCATAATTGGTTTGTCCAAAATTGCCCCGCATACCAACATTCGATGCAGCACTGACAATACGACCATATTTATTCGCTTTCATATAAGGTGCCGCTGCTTGCGTGCATAAAAAGACCCCTTTTAAATTGACATCCACTACAGCATCAAATTCTTCTTCGCTCATTTTTTCGAGCGTTCGATCTCTCGTGATTCCAGCATTATTGATTAGAATATCTAAACTGCCATATTTTTCATTGACCTCAGCAAAGAGTTTTTCTATCGCTGATTTGTCCGTTACAGAAACCGAATGGAATTCCGCTCTTCCTCCGCTGGAATTGATTCCGTCAGCCACTGCTTGACCTTCTGGTAAAAGGTCTACGATAATTACTGTGGCTCCTTCTTTAGCGAATAATTCAGATACCGCTTGGCCGATTCCTCTTGAACCTCCTGTTACTACTGCTATTTTGTCTTTTAAACGCATACTATTTTATTTTCATTCCTGCCCTTCGTCTTCGCTCAGGATAAACTCCGGCGAGAATCTGTTTAATGTTAGTTCTTTATTTCATTATATAGGTTCGGCTTTAAGAACCCTTTAAACTTTCGTGTTTCTCGGTTCTCGACTCCGCTCGAAGTGACAGTATTGATTGTTTTTTTCTCCCGTAACCTTTTTTCAACTTCATACACCCAGCACCCAGCACCCAACCTTTTTTACTTCGTACCTCCAACCTCGTACCTCGTACTTTTTCACGCTTTCACTATCAACTTCCCCTTCACTTTTCGATTCGTCATCTCTTCCAAGGCTTTAGATGTATCTGCCAAATCGTATACCGCATGAATATGAGGTTTCAATTTTCCTTCAGCGTGCCATTGCATTAAAGTCATGGTATTTTGCATATTGGCTTTCGCGTTTTTCGTTGCAAATGCTCCCCAAAAAACACCCACAATGGCTGCCTCTTTCAAAAGAGGAAGGTTTAGCGGTATCTTCGGAATGTTGCCCGCTGCAAAACCTACCACCAAAAACCGACCATTTCGTGCAACAGCGCGTAAGGCTGCTTCTGAATAGGAGCCACCGACGGGATCATAAACGACATCAACACCGTTGCCCTCGGTCAATTCTTTTAAGGTCGATTTTAAATCTTGTGTATTGTAATTAATGGTTTCATCAGCCCCATATTCTTTGCACAATGCCAATTTATCATCCGTAGATGCCGCCGCAATTACTTTGGCACCCATTAGTTTTCCTAACTCAACGGCAGCGAGACCCACACCTCCGGAGGCACCTAAAACCAAAAGGGTTTCGCCTTCGGCAAGCTTGCCTCTATCTTTAAGGGCATGATACGACGTGCCATACGCCATCATAAAAGAGGCTGCTATCGGAAAATCCATTTGAGGTGGTTTTGGAAAACAGGCATTTGCTGGAACAATCACTTCTTCTGCTAAGGCTCCATGAGCTACAAAACCAAATACTTCTTGCCCAACTTTTAAATGGGTAACGCCCTCTCCTACTTCCTTGACAATTCCGGCAAGATCGCTACCGGGCGTAAAAGGCAAATCGGGTTTGAACTGATACAGGCCTTGAATAATTAATGTATCGGGAAAGTTGAGTCCGCATGCTTTTACTGCTACCAAAACTTCTTTGGCTTTTGGTTTTAAATTATCGACCTCTTCCAATACTAAGGAAGATGGTGGACCGTATGCTTTACATCGTATTGCTTTCATGAATAAGCTCTTTTACCCTCATTCCCCTTAAGAGGGGAATCTATTTGTTATATGTTCTAGTTTTTATTAAAGTTTGAGTCAATTTAATGGCTTAGGCTATCAGACCCCTCCATCTTCGCCAACTGGCGAATCCACCTTCCCCTTGCATGGGAAGGAGCTTTTCTATTTATTCTTCTTCTTGTTTTACACCCCTGTAGTCCCCTCAAGGGGACAATAGCATTATTCAACTTCTTACTTAAAACACCACCTTTGGGGGATAGGGGGCTTTATTCTATTACTTTCAACACCAGTTTCCCCATCTTATCTCCTGAGAACAATCGGTTGTAGGTTTCTGGGAAGTTTTCAATGCCTTCATACACATCTTCACGACTTTTCAGTTTTCCTTGCATCATCCATTGTCCCAAAATCTGGGCTCCTTCTTTGTATCTATCGGCATAATCAAAAACAACCATGCCCGTCATACTAGCCCTGTTGACCAAAAGCGACAGGTAATTACTCGGACCTTTTACCTTGGTCTTATTGTTGTATTGTGAAATGGCACCGCAAATGACAATACGCGCTTTCATCCGCAATCTGGTTAAGGCGATATCAAGAATTTCGCCTCCGACATTATCAAAATAAATGTCAATTCCTTTCGGACATTCCTCTTTGAATCGCGTGGCCACATTTTCATTTTTGTAATCGATGCAGGCGTCAAATCCGAGTTCTTCAACTACATATTTGCATTTATCTGGTCCACCAGCAATACCAACCACTTTACATCCTTTTATTTTGGCCACCTGCCCCACAATACTTCCTACCGCTCCCGCAGCCCCGGAAACCAGAACCGTATCTCCTTCTTTAACTTTACCGACCTCGGTTATTCCGAAGTAAGCCGTCATACCTGGCATTCCCAAGGTGCCAATATACATGGGCAATGGGGCTAATTTTGGATCTACAGGATAAAACCCTTTTCCATCGGTTACGGCATATTGCTGAACGCCACCTGTACCGGCAACATATTGCCCCACCTCAAACTTGGGGTTCTTGGAAGCCACCACCTCTCCGACGGAACCAGACCTCATCACAGAGCCGATCTCCATGGGAGCGATATATGATTTGCCTTCGTTCATCCAACCCCGCATGGCCGGGTCTAAAGAGACATAATGCTGTTTTATCAAAATTTCGCCGTCACTTATTTCAGGAATGGGATTTTCTACCAACGACCAAGTGGAAGCATCCGCTTCGCCTTCAGGTCTTTTTACAAATAATAATTGTTTGTTCATGTATTTCTTTATTTACTTTCATTTCCGCGAACCTGCCTGCAGGCAAACTGGGGCGGTAATCTTATTTATTTTTCATTCCCCTGAACTTGCCTGCCAGCAGGCAAGGAGGGAATCTGTTTGTTGTTTGTTATGTTTATTCATTTATGGTTAGAAACTTTGACTATGGCCTCGGCTTTCAGACCCCTCCGCTTTTCCACTCGTGGAAAACCACCTCCCCTCGTCGAAGGGGAGGAGCCTTCTAAATTTTCAACTTCGCGCATCCCGCTTCCATTATCCAGGCTTTTAACTTTTTCCTTCTTGAACTTTTTAGCTCCCATTTCGTACCTCGCACCTTTTTTTACTTTTTCTTCCCCGAAAAACTCTCCACATAAGCTTTCATCTTCGCTCGTATTTCTGGTTTCCACCATAACTCATTTGCTTCTCTCAGGGAGTTTTCTGCATTCAAGTCCAGTTTGTTCCAAAGGTGTTTGCGCAATTTTGCCTTGGTATTCAACAAAATTTCCTGATCGGCTTGCAGGTATTTTTGCATGCGATCTTGTGCTCTTTCCAATACATTTTTCAATGGAACGAGCTCATCGACCAATCCGGCAGCTACGGCTTCCTTTCCACTTAATAATTTTCCCTCTAAAATATACCGACTTGCCAACCCCTCGCCCATCCAAAAAGCATAGATTTCCGTTAGGTTTTGACTGATCTGTATGTTCACGGCCACCTCGTTCAAACCAATGACATATTTATCTCCTTCAGCCATATAGCGATTATCGCTTGTGACGGCCAATACCGTACCACCTGCAGGCGAATGCCCCGTAATTGCTGAAATAAAAGGCTTTTTGAACTGAACCAATTCTAGATACAAGGCACCGAAGGAGACAAAGAAATCGGTCATTTGGGGTTTGTCATACTGCACCAATTCAATCAAATCCAATCCTGCAGAAAAATAATGGGGTTGTCCTGTGAGAATGACACCTTTCACCACTGGATTCTCTTCCAGCTTATGAAAAATGTCACGCAGGTCTTGCACCATTTCAAAATTTATGGCATTTACCTTACCGCGGTTCATCTGAACTATGGCGTATTCTTCTTTATAACTAACTTCTAATGTGTTCATATTTTATAAAGATGTTCCTCCGTCAAGGGTTAATGTTTGTCCTGTCATGAATTTCGAGCTATCCGACGCCAACCAGCAAATGGCCTCTGCAATTTCGTGAGCCTCACCAAAACGCCCCATTGGAATGAATCTTTTTAGCTTATCACCAATATCAGGACTTACCGATAACAGTTGATCCAACAGCGCTGAATGTGTATACCCCGGACACACTGCATTGACGCGAATGTTCTTGCGACCATATTCCAAAGCTGCGGATTTGGTCATGCCCACTACGGCAAATTTGCTGGCGCTATACGACAAATTATTTCCTGAAGCTTTGAGTCCGGCCAACGAGGCTACGTTGACTACATTTCCGTGCCCTTGTGCCATCATCTGTTTGAGGGCGACTTTCATACAATAGAAAACGCCAGTTTGATTCACGGCTAGTACATTATGCCAATCATCATGGGTATGCTCTGCGGTTTTTGCCTGATGCCTACCACCAATTCCGGCATTGTTCACCATTACATCAACGCGACCATGTTCTGCAACCGTATTTGCTACCAAGGCTTCGACTTCTTCAAATTTGGTAACATCGGTTTTGACAGCGTTAGCTTTACCGCCTTCGGTTTTGATTTGTGCAACCACTTTTTGGGCATTTGCCAAATTAATATCGCTTACCATAACCGAGGCACATCTGGTTGCGAATAGTTTTGCGGTTGCCGCTCCGATACCGCTTCCGGCTCCTGTGATGACTACTATTTTGTTTTCTAATTGCATATTCATTTAATTTCATTCCTGTAAACCTGCCCGACGGCAGGCACAGGCGGGAATCTGTTTATGTTTAGTCTTTATTTTTCATTCCGACGACGGTCGGAAACTGTTTAATGTTAGTTCTTCTTTTTATTTATGGTTTGGAATTTCAAACTCTCCTTTCTTGTCTGTTCGACAATTCATTCCTCTCTTCATCGGAGGGGAGGAGCCGTTTACTTTTTTCACTTCCAACTTCATTCCTCTTATTTGTTTACCATTCAGTGTTCCTCAATTTACACCCCTGAAGTCCCCTCAAGTGGACAATCCAAATTTTCCAACTTCATATTTCTAACTTCGTACTTCTTACTTTGTACTTACTATTTACAATATATCAACCTCGAATCTTCCAAGGCTTGGTTTCTTAAATTTACCGGATACCCTTCGGCTTTTACCATTCCCAAAAAATCAGCAACAGTAGGATATTTTATCAACAGAATTTTATCCCAAGAGACATCTTCTTCCGGACCAATTAAGGTTCGCTGCGGTCTTCCCAAAAACAATATTTCAGCCTTTGCCCTCTCAAAAAACGGGTTCGATGCTTTCATATATTCAGCGTAGGTGGCCGCTCCTGAAAGACCGGTCTCAGGCACAGCTTCCTTAAATTTCAATAAATTCAGCATCACGACGGGAGTGTCTGCCGGTAGCTGGGCAATAGCCCTGAATTGCTCTTGGTTGATTTCTATGTAAGTTTTTGTTTCCAATGGAGTTAAAATAAATTATCAATTTGATTTTTTTGAATCGCTTGCCATGCCGTGTTGCAACATAATTCTGCGGCTTTATTCAAATGGGCAAACTTCGGATCATTGGTATGACCGTGCTTGTATCTATAATATATCTGCTGTGCGATGACGGCTATTTTAAACAATCCGTAGGTGTAATAAAACACCAAATTATCAATATTACGTCCACTTTTCAATGCATATTGCTGAACCACTTCCGTACGAGAAGGGTTGCCCTCCATTACGGTTGGCGACTGCAAGCCCTGTTTCATAAAATCAGGATCAGCAGCAGTGGTCCAGTATCCGAGGGAAGTGCCTAAATCCATCAAAGGGTCTCCTAGTGTGCACATTTCCCAATCTAAAATGGCGGCAATTTCTTTCCATGAATCGTCCTTGAATACCACATTATCATATTTGAAATCATTGTGAATCAAGGTATGATCATATTGCTTAGGTTGGTTTTCAGCCATCCATTTCATAACCAATGCCGCGGCGGGAACATCATCAGTAGCTGCCGCCAAATATTGTTTACCCCAATTGGTAACCTGCCGCTCGACATAACCGTTCGGGCGACCCAGATCTTCCAATCCGGCGGCTTTATAATCGATATCATGAAAAGCGACAAAGGTATCAAGCCAAGTATTGGAAATGGTTTTGAACATTTCAGGAGGCACTTGTCTGCCGGCAGCTTCTTTGGCCGTCAGAATTTCGCCATCCACCTTACTCATGACATAAAAGGGAGCCCCGATGATATCAGTATTTTCAGTATAGGCAAAGGCTTTGGGTGTTTTGTCAAAAACCAAATTCAATTTTGAAATCACTTTGTATTCACGACCCATATCATGCCCACGTTTGGGTGCTGCAAAGGGAGGGCGGCGCAGAACGTATTCCTTATTCTCTATGTTTAAGAGATAGGTCAAGTTTGAAAAACCGTTGGAGAATTGACTGACCTGTAATTCACTTTCAACAGTACCAATTAACCTTTGCTCAAGCAGGAAATTCTTGAGTTTGTTTTCGTCTAGTTCCTCGCCTTGTCGGACTGGTTTTGTGTTCATTGTTTTCGTTGCTAGTTGTTCGTTGCTAGTTTGCGCTTCGACGGGCTCAGCGTGACAAAAGCGTTCCTAATTGTCTAAATACCAAGTCAAAGTCTTCTTATCAGTCCGAGCCTTTCGGCTCTGCTCCATACAGGCTCTGTCAAGGATCTTATCTTTATGGCTAAAGCACTTCGACAATGCTTCGACAGGCTCAGCATGACATTACTTTATACTTGCCCTATTCTTTCAACCCCTGAGAATTCGTCAATTGACGAATCCACCTCCCCTTGTCCAAGTGAAGGAGCTTAGAATCCGTCAGGTATTACTGAATACTCATTTCTAATTTCTCAAATCTAATTAGCATATTTCTTAATCACATTTTTACCCAATTGACTCATATGCACCTCATCAGGACCATCGGCAAGTCGTAGCATTCTGGCAGCAGCATAATAATGTGCCAAAGGCGTATCGCCGCTAACGCCTAATCCGCCTAAAATCTGAATCGCTCGATCCACCACCCCTAAAGTCATATTCGGAGTCACAATCTTTATCATCGCAATCAGGTCTTTGGCTTCTTTGTTGCCTACCTTATCCATTTTATCGGCTGCTGAGAGCACCAATAATCTTGTCTGTTCAATCTCACATGCTGATTTCGCTATATCTTGACGTACGCTACTAAAGGTGTCCAACGTTCTTCCAAAAGGTTCTCTTTTTGTGGTACGTTGTGCCATGATTTCCAATGAACGCTGTGCCATGCCAATCAATCGCATGCAATGATGTATTCTACCGGGGCCCAATCTGCCTTGAGCGATGGCAAAACCTTGCCCCTCGCCTACCAATAAATTTTCTTTAGGAACCCGAACATTTTCTAATTTAATTTCGGCATGCCCTTCTGGGGAATCGTTATAGCCGAAAACCGATAAAGGCCGAATGATCTTCAAACCGGGGGTATCCATAGGCACCAAAATCATACTTTGCTGTACATGACGTGGAGCATCAAAATCGGTTTTACCCATGACGATACAAATTTTGCAATTGGGGTCCATCGCACCGGAGGACCACCATTTACGTCCGTTGATCACATACGCATCGCCATCAAGGACTATAGATGTTTCTATATTCGTTGCATCAGAGGAGGCCACCTCAGGCTCCGTCATTAAAAAAGCAGAACGAATATCGCCGTTCATCAAGGGTTTGAGCCATTTTTCTTGCTGCTCGGGGGTACCATATTTTGCCAAAACCTCCATGTTTCCCGTATCTGGAGCACTACAATTGAAAACCTCGGAAGACCAAAGTATACGGCCCATGATTTCAGCCAAAGGGGCATATTCCAAATTAGTCAACCCCGGACTCAAATCGCCATACGATTTTGGGAGGAAGAGATTCCATAACCCAGCATCTTTTGCTTTTTGTTTTACACCCTCTAACCCTGGCCATTTCTTCCATGCATTTTCAGGTTTGTGATGAAAGGCCACCACCTCTTCCTCGACAGGGGTTATATGCTTTGCAATGAATTGCTTCAGTTTTTCTTGCAATGCCAATGACTTTTCTGTGTATTCGAAGTTCATTTTTTTGTTGTTCAAATTATTTTTTAGCTCCCCTCTTCAGAAGAAGAGGGAAATGAATTCCGCATGCGGAAGAAAGGGGTGGTAAAGGCCAAAACTTAATTGTTCTACCCAAACTTTTAAGGCTTGAACTAAGGTTCGGGCTTTCAGACCCCTCCGCTTTTCTACAATAAAGTGGAAAACCACCTCCCCTCGTCTGAGGGGAGGAGCCTTTTACCTTTTATTTTTTTTACTTTGTACTTTGTACTTTGTACTTCGTACCTCAAACCTACCCCGAAATCAAATACCCACCGTCTGCGGCATACACCCCACCGGTCATATACGAACTGGCATCGGATGCCAAGAGCATGACGAGTCCTGCCATTTCATCGGGTTCGGCCATGCGGCCCATCGGCACCATTTGATTGTACATGCCCACCAATTTTTCATTCGTCCACAAGCTCTCACTGAACTTTGTTTTAATTAGTCCGGGGCAGACGACGTTGGAACGGATGCCATATTTACCCCATTCTTTCGCCTGGTTTTTTGTCAACATGATCAAAGCCGATTTGGTCATGCTGTACAAACCCAAACGGAAGCCGGGATGGATGCCTTCCACAGAAGAAATATTGATAATACTTCCATTTTGCTTCTCCCTCATGTGCGGCTGCACCAGATTCGATAATACCCAAGGGGCCTTCACATTCACATTCATGATCTTATCAAATACCTCCTCGCCTGAACCTTCAAGCGGACCGTAAAAGGGATTGATCGCCGCATTGTTGACCAAAATATCAATTTGACCGTAAGCCTCCATTGTTTTGGCGACCAAAGCCTCGCGCTGGTCGGTATGACCGATATGACATGCGATTCCAATAGCCTCTAAACCATCCTTTTTGAATTCATCCGCAACAGTATCGACGGCTTCCTGCTTTCTACTGCTAATGACCACTTTGGCACCGTTTTCTGCCAAGCCTCGTGCGATCGATAGGCCAATGCCCTTACTTGATCCTGTGACTATAGCTACTTTTCCGGTCAGGTCGAATTTTTGTTTGATACTCATATTTCGTTGTTGGTTGTTGGTTCTGCTGTCATGCTGAGCGCAGTCGAAGCGCTTTTAGCTAATTTTGTACAGTTTCAAACCCTCCGTCCGCCAGCTGGCGGACACCTCCCTTCATCTGAAGGGAGGAGCTTTTACCTTTTACTTTTTTCAACTTCTGTCAACTGTGAACTTAAAAAACAACTTTCTCATTCGTTCCAATGGTCAAGGCTTTTTCGGTGTCCATTAGAATTTCTGCAAGTCCTGTTGTTTTGGGCAGTTCGTATTTGAAATAGAACTCCATCGCATGAATTTTACTTTCGTAGAATTCGGTGCTGTAATCTTTGTTTCCTGTAACCAAGGCGTTTTGCGCTTCACGGCCAATATCCAACCACAACCAGCTCATGACAATGGTACTGAAAAATTCCATAAAGGGAGTCGCATCTGCCAAGAAACGTTGGTAATCGCCTTTCATGGCAAAGCCCATAAGAGCACCTAAAACCTTTTGTGTCAATTCGAGTTTGCCTATCAATTTCTGTGCATAGGGTTTTAAATGATCATGCGCCATACTGGCTTTGATGGTATTTTGTATTTCTTCAGATAAGAGTTGCAAAGCCTTCCCATTGTCCATCGTGATTTTTCTACCTAAAAGATCTTGCGATTGAATTCCCGTTGTGCCTTCATAAATGGCCGAAATACGGATATCCCTCAAATACTGCTGTAAAATATATTCCGAACAGAAGCCATATCCCCCTAAAACCTGTACTCCGTTATTGACCGAAGTAATACCCATTTCAGACGGGTAGGTTTTCACGACCGGGGTCATGATTTCCAATAGCAATCGATATTTTTCGCGTTCTTCGGCCGTGGCACCGGCCAATGACAGGTCATGGTATTTGGCCGTCAAAAGAAACAAACTTTGAGAGCCTTCGGTAACTACTTTCTGTAACAACAACATTCTACGCACATCAGGATGATTGATGATCAAGGTCTGTTCTTGATTCGCGTCTTTTTTGCCCGTACTGGTCAATTGCCGCCCTTGCGGTCTTTCATTCGCATAGTTCAACGAAGCTTGGTAGGCCGCCGAAGCAATGGCCGTAGCTCCTCTGCCCACACCAATACGCGCGCCGTTCATCATCAAAAACATGTATTTCAAACCTTGATGGGGTTCGCCCACGAGCCATCCTGTACAATCTTCTTTATCGCCAAAGAACAAATGCGTGGTGCAATAGCCCTTTTGGCCCATTTTTTCAAAATCAGCCACGGTGGTCACGTCATTCGAAGTCAATCCTCCATCAGCCGTAGGTCGGTTTTTAGGCACCACAAAAAGCGAAATACCTTTGGTGCCTGCGGGGGCACCTTTGATACGCGCCAACACCAAATGCACAATGTTCTCGGCACCCTGGTAATCGCCAGCAGAAATGAATATTTTTTGTCCGTGAATTTTATAGGTATCGCCATTGGGTGTTGCCGAAGTTACAATGTCAGAAAGTGAACTACCCGCCTGAGGCTCAGTCAAACACATGGTACCGCCCCATTGCCCCGATAGCATATTGGGCATATAGGTGTCTTTCAATTCTTGATTGGCAAAATGTGCAATCAGTTCTGCCGCGCCCACCGTCAAACCTATGTAACCGGGCAAATGGTTATTGGCGGCATCTTGTATAAAGGTCGAGGCATGTAAGGCCATGGAAGGCATTTGCATGCCCCCGTCTTCATAAGAAAATGAACTCGCCAAAAAGCCCATTTCGCCCCCTGCTTTCATATATTTTGTTACCTGCGGATGAACCACGATTTCGCCATCTTTGAAGTGGGCGGGGTTTTCATCCATCTCACGAAAGAAGGGGTAGAGTTCTTTATCTGAAAAATCTTTTACCGAATTCAAGAGCATTTCAATCGACTCTTGGTCATAGTCTGCATAGCGCTCTTGGTCAAGTACGCTTTGCAGGTCATTGACATCATATAATAAAAATTTGAGGGTCTCGAGGTCTACATATTGATTCGCCATGATGAATTGTTTTAAGGATACATCAAGGTAATCGAATTTTTAGCCAAAGTCATTAAACCAGTTTAATAAAAACCGCGAGCCGCGGTGGGCTAATTATTTTGTTTTTATTTCTGATGCAAAAAGTAGGTTTTTACTTCTTTATTGTGGTTTTTTGACAGGATAAAGAGTTATATTGGCTGGATATTATGGAGTTGTGCGTAATTAGAAAAACCATCGAGATTTAAAATGAGTTCAATACAAGAATGGGGAAAAAAGGTTAATTGGGAAGAGCGAGTTAAAGCTGTTTGCAAACCTTGTTGGGAACTGAAATATTGTCCTTATGGTCCATTGGTTGAGGATTTTCCATTAAAATCTGAAAATGATGAAAAAAGCTGTCGGATTTTTGGACACGACTGTCCTGTATTCTATGTTGCCGAACCATTAACAGAAACGAAAGAATTAAGAAAGATAACTAGACATATTCCGAGAGTTACTCAATTCAGAGTAATGAAAAGAGAAAATCAAATTTGTCAAGTTTGCAAGAGTTCAGTAATTGACGAGGATATTGAATTTGACCACGTAATTCCTTGGTCGAAAGGAGGTTCATCCGATGAATCAAATATTAGACTTTTATGCTCAACTTGTAACAGAAAACGAGGGAACGATTTTGAAGATGAATATTTAATTACCAATGTGGTTGACCATTTATCAGACCCTTTTGATGTGAGTATAATGGATTTCGTTAAAGAGATTGCCACTTTTGGCCATCAATTTTATGTAAACGAAGGATTTTATCCAAGCGAAGATGATTTTGCAGAATGCTTAAACGAAGGAGAGAAAACCATTGCCGAAATCAAAGGAGCCGAATATTTAAATGATTTAGTTGATTTTTTCACGAGTAAGAAACCAGAAGAAATTACCGAATTGGAATTTAATACATTAAAATATCGTTGGGGATTTGTTGATAGAAAAGTGCATCGTATCAAACATTCTGCATCGAAAAATAATTCTGACCCAAAACAAATAGTTCAATTGGAAAATGATTTGATTAAAAAAATGGGCTTGAGGATAAAGCAGACAAAAAAGGTTTTTGACGGTTGGCTGAAGAAATAACTACGCACAACAATGTATATAAACCATAGCTAATATAGGCTTTCCGAGAGGTTCGTGCGTATTTGCAAAGTCGCCAAAT
>CAYSPL010000034.1:0-32317 GCA_964432915.1 uncultured Maribacter sp. | reverse complement strand
ATGCTTTTTCTACAATATTTTTTTCAATATTTTCAATGGATACAGGATCTTCATTTATCCCTAGGACACAAGCTTCCTCACAAGGAGCGGGACACAAACGACCTGTAAACTCTGGAAAATTATTAGTAGCATGAAGTATAGTAGCGGCTTTTTCCCATTTTCCTCTATAAACGGCATCATTGAAATCAGGAATCAAATTCCCCAATGGGCAACCACTATGGCAAAAGGGAATACCACAATCCATACAGCGAGCTCCCTGATCTTTGAGTTCTTTTTCCTTCATGGGAATGGTGAACTCCTTATAATTCTTTACCCGCTCTTCCACAGCAGTGTAGGCCTCTACTTTTCTGTCAAATTCTAAAAAACCCGTAGTCTTTCCCATCTTCCAACTTTATATAGTTTCCATTTTCTCTTGCTCCAAACGTAGCAATGCTTGCTTGTATTCTTCAGGAAATACTTTAACGAATTTAGTCAGTGAAGTTTCCCAACTTTCCAAGATGCGCTGCGCCAAAGGACTCATGGTGTAATTGTAATGACTTTCGATCAAGTCTTTTAATTGCCTGATATCATTATCCTCTTCAACTTTCAATAAATTCAGTGACTCTGAATTACATTTTTTCTTAAACGTATTTTTTGGGTCGTAAACGTAGGCAATGCCTCCGCTCATTCCGGCACCAAAATTTCTTCCTACTTCTCCCAAAATCACGGCAACTCCACCTGTCATATATTCACAACCATGATCTCCGATACCTTCTACAACAGCTTTTGCACCAGAATTACGAACACAGAAACGCTCGCCGGCTTTACCGTTTATATATGCTCTACCAGCCGTTGCACCATATAAAGTAACATTACCTGTGATGACATTATCTTCAGGTACTATGGTTGAGTTTTCCGGAACTTTGATAACCAGTTTTGCGCCTGAGAGTCCTTTACCCAAATAATCATTGGTATTTCCGCTAACTGTTAAGGTAAGTCCTCTTGTTGCAAAAGCACCAAAGCTTTGACCTGCTGAACCTTCGAAATTCAACCGGAGGGTATTGATAGGTAGACCCTCGCCCCCGTATACTTTTGAAATTTCATTACTGATGATTGCCCCAACCGCACGATCAGTGTTTGTGATAGGAAAGTCTAAAGTCAACTTTTCTTTTCTGAACAATGACGGATTGGCTTTTGCTATGATATCAAATTCAATTGATTTATGAACATCATGTTCTTGTTTCTGTGTATTATGGAATTTGGTTCCTTTTGGCACATCAATTTGATGCAGAATAGGGGTTAAATCTATGCCGGCAGCCTTGTAATGGTCCAATGCTTTTTTGCGATCTAATTTTTGAACTTGCCCGACCATTTCATTAACGGTTCTAAAGCCCAATTTCGCCATGATTTCACGAAGCTCTTGCGCGACGAAATACATATAATTAACCACATGTTCTGGTTTTCCTTCAAACTTTTTGCGCAATTCAGGATTTTGGGTTGCGATACCCACAGGACACGTATTCAAATGACATACACGCATCATAATACAACCAGAGGCAACAAGAGGGGCGGTGGCAAAACCGAATTCTTCAGCACCCAATAAACAAGCCACAGCTACATCACGACCCGTTTTCAATTGACCATCACATTCAAGAACAATTCTATTTCTAAGGTCATTCATGACCAAAGTTTGCTGTGCTTCAGCAATACCCAATTCCCATGGTAAACCTGCATGTTTTAAAGAAGTCAAAGGTGATGCACCGGTACCACCGTCAAAACCAGAAATCAATACTACATCAGCTTTTGCTTTGGCAACCCCTGCGGCTACGGTGCCCACACCAACTTCCGATACTAATTTCACGTTTATTCTTGCATCTCTATTGGCTGATTTCAAATCATAAATCAATTGCGAAAGGTCTTCAATTGAATAAATATCATGATGTGGTGGAGGAGAAATCAAACCAACATAAGGGGTTGAATTTCTTGTCTTGGCAATTGACGGATTTACCTTTGGCCCTGGCAATTGTCCACCTTCACCTGGTTTGGCACCTTGTGCCATTTTTATCTGTATTTCTTTCGCGTTGGTCAAATAGTTGGAAGTCACACCAAATCTACCCGACGCGACTTGCTTGATGGCACTATTTCGCCAGTTGCCTGATGGGTTTTTATAGTAGCGTTCAACATCTTCACCGCCTTCTCCAGAATTGCTCTTTCCACCAATTCTGTTCATGGCTATGGCCAGATTCTCATGGGCTTCTTTACTTATTGAACCATACGACATGGCACCTGTTTTGAAACGCTTGACAATTTCGGTCCATGGTTCTACTTCATCTAAAGGAATAGGGTCATAATTCGAAAATTCAAATAGCCCTCTAATGGTCATGAGGTTTTTAGACTGTTCATTGACCATTTTGGAGAACTCTTTATAGGTTTCCGATTCATTACCTCGAACGGCTTTTTGAAGTTTGGCTACTGAAAGTGGATTGAACATGTGTTTTTCTCCATCTCGTCTCCAACGATACTCCCCACCCATTTCCAAATCAAGGTTGGCAGCAACTTCTTTTTTAGTAAAGGCTTGAGAATGTCTTTTGGCGATTTCTTTTTCAATTTCATAAAGTCCGATACCCTCAATTCTTGTTGGCGTGTTCGGAAAATATTTGTTGACCACTTTTGAATTGATGCCAATACATTCGAAAAGTTGTGATCCACGATAAGAATTCAATGTTGAAATTCCTATTTTGTTCATGACCTTCAAGATTCCTTTTCCGATAGCTTTATTGTAATTCTTAATGGCCTCATCAAACGAAAACTCAGTAATATCATTTTCCTGAATTTGTTCGGCAATGATTTCGTTGACCAAATACGGATTGATAGCACTTGCCCCAAAACCAAAAAGCGCGGCAAAATGATGAACCTCACGAGGTTCCGCTGACTCAATAATAATGCTCAATTTTGAACGCTTACCAAGTTTCTGAAGTCCGTTATTGACATAAGCGATTGCGAGTAATGCTGGAATAGGTGCCAGTTCTTCACTAACGTTTCTATCTGAAAGAATGATGATGTTCGCCTCTTCGTCGATAGCCTTTGAAGCTTGGTTCAGTATGGATTCCAAAGCATCTTCCAATCCGTTATGACCTTTTTCGATCTCATATAGGGTGGGTATGGAAACTACTTTATAATCTGGACTGACGTCATAGTTTTTGATTTTATCCAAATCTTCTTTGGATATCACCGGATTTTGGATTTTTAGTTTGCGACAGTGCAATTGGCTAAACTCAAAAATATTATGGTCACTACCCAAGGTCAAGCTGATATCGGTGATCAACTCTTCGCGAATACCGTCTAACGGCGGATTGGTAACCTGGGCGAACAATTGCTTGAAATAGTTATAGATTAACTGCGGACGCTCAGAAAGTACGGCAATTGGAGTATCAGAACCCATTGAGCCAATAGGTTCTTTACCATGTTGCCCCATAGGCAGAATAATGGTGTTGATGTCTTCAAGTGTATACCCAAATGCAGCCTTTCTCTTTTCCAAGGAAGCTTCCCCAAGAAACAATGGGCAATCATTATAAGGTATATCTTTTAAATGGACCAGATTTTTATCGAGCCATTTTTTATACGGATGACGCTGGGCAATTTCTTCCTTTATCTCTTCATCATTGACAATGCGACCTTCCTCCATGTTTACCAAGAACATTTTTCCTGGTTCAAGTCTTCCATGGAATTCCACATTTTCAGGAGAAATATCTACAACACCAACTTCAGAAGACATAATGACATAATCATCTTTGGTGACGGTATATCTTGAAGGGCGAAGTCCGTTTCTATCGAGTACGGCACCAATGTAATTGCCATCGGTAAAAGGAATTGACGCTGGGCCATCCCATGGTTCCATCATACAGGAATGATATTCATAAAAAGCCTTTTTAGCTTCCGACATATCAGTATTCTTCTCCCAAGCCTCAGGTACCAACATCATCATTACTTCTGGCAATGAACGGCCGGTCATGAGTAAAAGTTCAACTACCATATCCATGGTGGCGGAATCAGATTTGCCCGGTAAGATGGTGGGAAGAATATTTTTTATTTCATCGCCAAACCAATCACTTTTCAATAATTCCTCTCGAGACCTCATTCTAGAAACATTGCCTCTCAAGGTGTTTATTTCTCCGTTATGGCACATGTACCTGAAGGGCTGCGCGAGATCCCAGGTGGGGAATGTATTGGTTGAAAAACGCTGATGCACCAATGACAAACGGGTAACCACCCTAGGATCCATAAGGTCTTTGTAATAAAGACTAATATCTTTGGGCATCAAGAGGCCCTTGAAGATGATTATTTTGGTAGAAAGACTGGGTACATAGAAAAATTGACTTTCTGAAAGTTTGGAATTTAAGATGTTATGTTCAGTAACTTTCCGCGCAATGAACAGCTTCAGATTAAAATTGAATTGGTCTTGTTTTTTGTTGTCCTTACCTATGAAAACCTGTTTCACAAAAGGTTCTGTTTCCATGGCTATTCTTCCGGGTACGGAGCGATTTACCGGAACATCACGCCAACCCAAAAGTTGAAGACCTTGTTTTTTGATGTTTTCTTCAAACACCGAGATACAATAGTCACGTTGATTTTCTTTTTGTGGAAGAAACACATTGCTTACCGCATATTCACCAGATTTGGGCAGCTCAAAATCACAAACGGCAGTAAAAAAATCATGGGGTATATCAATTAAAATTCCTGCCCCATCTCCAGTTTTTCCATCGGCGCTTACAGCACCACGGTGTTCTAGTTTGTCTAGAATTTCAAGTGCCTTGTGAATGATGTCATTTGATTTCTTGCCCTTAAGACTGCATATGAAACCGGCACCACAGTTATCGTGCTCAAATTCTGGGAGGTATAAACCTTGCTTCTTCAACGCCATAATTCAAATTTTAAACCCTATGTAGTCATCGACTTTGCAATAACCACGGCCTATAAAAGTATCATTTTTGTTAGATTTTTTTCAGGTTTTCGCAGGTAATTCAACAAAAATCACAACGATTGTAATAAATTGCTGAAAAATCTTCAAAAATGAAATTTTGGGTGGCATAAATTATCAAATTGATAATCGCGAAATTCGAAAAGTGATCGAATAAAACTAATCTCGAAGTACGTTTCTTGAGATTACTATTTTTTGAATTTCAGAAGTTCCCTCATAAATCTGAGTGATTTTTGCATCACGCATTAATCTTTCAACGTGATAGTCTTTTACAAAACCATTGCCGCCATGAATTTGTACCGCTTCAACGGTGGTTTCCATTGCTACTTGTGAGGCATACAATTTTGCCATGGCACTTGAGAGGTCATAATTTTCCCCCTGATCTTTGTCCCATGCAGCTTTATAGACCAAATGACGGGCGGCTTGAATCTGCGTATGCATATCGGCCAATTTGAAAGCAATCGCTTGATGATTGCTAATTTCAGTACCGAATGCCTTTCTTTCTTTTGAGTATTTCAGGGCAAGTTCATAGGCCCCGGCGGCAATACCCAATGCCTGTGCTGCGATGCCGATTCTACCACCCGAAAGGGTTTTCATGGCGAACTTGAATCCGAAACCATCATCGCCAATACGGTTTTCTTTAGGTACTTTGACATCATTGAATAGCAATGAATGGGTATCACTACCTCGAATACCCAACTTGTCTTCTTTAGGGCCGATTTCAAAGCCCTCCATACCTTTTTCAACGATTAAGGCGTTGATACCCTTGTGGCCTTTTTCTTTGTCTGTTTGGGCGATGACCAAGTATATTTCGGCTGAATTACCATTGGTAATCCAGTTTTTGGTGCCGTTCAAGAGGTAATGATCCCCTTTATCAAGAGCAGTGGTTTTTTGCGAAGTGGCATCACTGCCGGCTTCTGGTTCAGACAAACAAAAAGCACCAATAACTTCTCCTGAGGCCAATCTTTTCAAATATTTTTCTTTCTGTTCTTCCGAGCCATAAGTCTCCAACCCATAACATACCAGCGAATTGTTAACGGAAACAACCACCGAAGCTGAGGCATCTATTTTCGACAATTCCTCCATGGCAATGGCATAAGACAGTGTGTCCATTCCGCTACCGTTATATTTGGTATCCACCATCATCCCCATAAAGCCTAACTCCCCGAGTTTTTTAATCTGTTCTGTTGGAAACCTTTGTTCGTTATCGCGTTCTATAACTCCAGGCAGCAATTCATTTTGGGCAAAATCGCGAGCCGCTTGACGTATCATTAAATGTTCTTCGGAAAGAGAAAAATCCATGGCAAATAATTAATCAATTTGAACACCAAAGATAAGGGTTAGCCATTAAATTCATTCTCTAATTCTTACTGGGTTATGAATTCTTTTAGGCAATTATTGCATATTTAAATTTTTATATTTGCTATCGGATTCTTAAATGAAAACCAAAATATATAACAATGAGACAGCACTGACCCCTTTGGGGGATTTTACAATTCAATTTCGATGGAAATTTCAAGTTTTTAAAAGAGTCTCATTTTATATTCTGATCAATGAAAGAATTACTAAAATCCTACGAGAATAAACCTCCTGAAATAGTTTTTAATTGGAAAGATCCGGAAACGGAAGCAGAAGGATGGACGGTTATCAATTCGCTTAGAGGCGGTGCTGCAGGTGGTGGTACCAGAATGCGAAAGGGCCTTGACATGAACGAGGTGCTTTCACTTGCCAAAACCATGGAGGTCAAGTTCACTATATCGGGCCCACCCATAGGTGGTGCCAAATCAGGAATTAATTTTGACCCCAATGACCCAAGAAAACAAGGTGTTTTAGAACGTTGGTACAATGCCGTTGCACCAATTTTGAAGCGTTATTATGGCACGGGCGGCGACTTAAATGTTGATGAGATCAATGAGGTCATTCCCATTACTGAGAATGCAGGGGTGTGGCACCCACAAGAAGGGGTTTTCAATGGGCATTTTCGTCCTACGGAGGCCGATAAAATAAATCGAATAGGACAGCTGCGGATGGGTGTCATCAAAGTGTTGGAAAGTGATAAATATTCGCCCAGCACAGGCAGAAAATATACCGTTGCTGATATGATCACCGGTTATGGTGTAGCCGAAGCGGTTAGGCACTATTATGATATTTATGGTGGTAGTGTGAAGGATAAACGGGCAGTGGTACAAGGTTTTGGAAATGTTGGCAGCGCCGCCGCATTTTATTTGGCGCAGATGGGAGCCCGTGTGGTTGGTATTATCGATAGGGCAGGGGGAGTGATCAAAGAAGAGGGCTTTAGCTTTGAAGAAATAGAGACCTTTTTCTTGAACAAAAAGGGAAACAGTTTAATGGTAGAAACGGGCTCATTGATACCTTTTGATGAGTTGAATAAAAAAATTTGGAGGCTTCCTACAGAAATTTTTCTACCTTGTGCTGCTTCAAGGTTGATTACCAAAGAACAAATAGGACAAATGATCGATACAGGTTTAGAGGTGATTTCTTGTGGTGCCAATGTGCCTTTCGCAGACAAGGAAATTTTCTTCGGACCTATTATGGAGTATACTGATGGTCGCGTGAGTTTAATTCCTGATTTTGTTTCTAACTGTGGAATGGCGAGGGTTTTCGCCTATTTTATGGAGAAAAGAGTGGGCATGAATGACGACTTGATTTTTAGAGATACTTCAGAGACCATAAGAAATGCGATTTTGAACATCTTTAACCAAAGTCAATCAAAAACGAATATCAGTGCAACCGGATTTGAAATAGCCTTAAAACAACTAATTTAATTTTTATATGGAATCAGCAATCATATTGGTATTCGTTTTAGGATACTTGGCCATTACGCTTGAACACAGTCTCAAAATCGATAAATTAATTCCAGCCCTGGTCATGATGGCCATATGTTGGGCTTTGATTGCCTTGGGTATTGATGGCTTTGGTACATGGTTTGATTCTGGAGCACATGCCTTGGTCGACAATTTTGCCGGTATGGGCCATGAAGACAAGATGCATTTGATGGAGGAAACCTTATTGCATCATTTGGGCAAAACCGCTGAGATATTGGTGTTCTTGCTTGGCGCAATGACCATTGTTGAGATTATTGACTATTTTGATGGTTTTGCCACTATCAAGGGCTTTATAAAAACAAAAAGCAAGAGTAAAATATTATGGATTTTTGCTTTTCTAGCCTTCATTCTGTCGGCCATAATTGACAATTTGACAGCGACAATTGTATTGATATCAATTCTTCAAAAAATTATAAAAGATCGTGATGTACGTATATGGTACGCAGGTTTGATTATCATTGCCGCCAATGCTGGAGGAGCTTGGTCACCTATTGGTGATGTAACCACTACTATGCTCTGGATAGGTAATAAAGTCACTACCCTGAATTTGATCAAGTATCTTTTGCTTCCGTCTCTGATATGTATGTTGGTGCCTGTTTTTATTGCTTCTTTTTTACCGGCGTTCAAAGGTAATTTGGCAGTGACTGATGAAATTGACAAGCCCAAAGGAAAGTTTAGTGCAACAATGTTGTATCTAGGTTTGGGGGCAATTGTTTTTGTGCCGATTTTTAAAACTGTGACCCATTTGCCACCCTATGTTGGTATGATGCTTTCTTTGGGGGTAGTGGCCACTTTTGCTGAAATATACAGTAAGAGTAAATTCAGTATTACCAGTTTAGGTGATCATGGCGATGCACCCATTTCCGCTCACCATAGTCCCGTTCATCATTCCTTATCAAAAATTGAATTACCCAGTATTCTATTCTTTTTAGGAATATTAATGGCGGTTGCGGCTTTAGAGTCTTTAGGTCAGCTTTTCGGTTTCGCGACATGGCTTCAAGATGCCACACCTGCCTTAGGCACTGAAATGGAGGGCACTAGAGTTTCTGATTTGGTAGTACTTCTTTTGGGGGTTGGCTCGGCAATTATTGATAATGTGCCTTTGGTAGCCGCAAGTTTAGGAATGTTCTCAGAAGCCCTTGATGATCAACTATGGCACTTTATCGCTTATTCAGCTGGTACAGGTGGTAGTATGTTGATTATTGGCTCCGCAGCAGGAGTGGTGGCCATGGGTATGGAAAAAATCGATTTTTTCTGGTATTTGAAGAAAATAACCTGGTTGGCTTTCATAGGTTTTGTTGCTGGTGCAATTGCTTTTATTGTAATGAGACAATTTGTATGAACCAGATAATTTAATCGTTTTTCCTCCGTTATACAGGCAAAAGCAAACACTATTTTTTCATGATGTTATTTCGAGACTTTGCACAAGACCCTGAATTGGGCGATACACTATCCCAAGAAAAGACCCTATCTGTTATTGATTTAATATTCAATGGTGGAACCGGAAGTGTGGTCATCATTTCTGTTTTGTTTCTAATGTTAGGCGTTGCCCTTTACATTTACTTCGAACGAATTTTGGCCATAAAAGCGGCATCTAAAATTGATAGCAATTTCATGAATCAAATTCGTGATCATGTTACTAATGGTAAACTCGAAGCTGCTCAAATGCTTTGTGCTCAAACTGATTCTCCAGTAGCGAGATTGACCGCAAAAGGAGTTTCAAGAATAGGCAAGCCGTTGGATGATATAAATACGGCCATCGAAAACGCTGGTACTTTAGAGGTATATAAATTGGAGAAAAACGTAAGTGTTTTGGCCACAGTGGCAGGTGCTGCCCCTATGATAGGTTTTCTCGGCACTGTTATTGGTATGATTTTAGCATTCCATGAAATGGCGACAAGTGGCGGTCAGGCTGAAATGGGGTCTTTGGCCTCAGGTATTTATACTGCCATGACAACTACGGTTGCTGGTTTGATTGTGGGTATTATCGCTTATATAGGATATAACCACTTGGTGAATAGAACTGATAAGGTTGTTCATAAAATGGAAGCCAATGCAGTTGAGTTTTTAGATTTATTAAATGAACCTCTGTAAGCGGTAGTAGATGAAATTAAAAGGAAGAAATAAGGTAAGTCCAGATTTCAGTATGTCATCCATGACTGATATTGTTTTCTTATTACTGATATTTTTCATGTTGACTGCTAATTCTCCTAATGCTTTGGATCTATTGCTGCCAAAGGCAAAGGGGAAATCAACGAACACACAAAACGTTTCCGTGAGCATTGACAAAAACCTTCAATATTTTGTAAACAACGAAAGGATCAACGGAGAATACATAGAAATTGAATTAAAAAAAGCACTCGAAGGGCAAGATAAACCCACCATTATTCTTAGGGCTGAAGAAAGCGTCGCCATTAAAGAGGCGGTCAATGTCATGGACATTGCCAATAGGAATAATTACAAAGTTATTTTGGCTGTGCGACCCAATTAGCATGTCCTTTTTAGACACGAGACACAAGAAAAAATCCTTCACGCTTACCACTTTACTATTAAGTGCGCTCCTTCTTGTTTTATTTTATATTGGATTGACCTACATGGATCCGCCAGAAGAGAATGGTATATCTGTAAATTTTGGTACGATGGATTTTGGCAGTGGTCGAATTCAACCCAATGAAAAGGTACGTTCTGAACCATTGAATACTCCGCCTGTAGAGCCTGTTAAGCAAAAGGTTCAAGAAGAGGTTGTTGAAGAAGTTCAAGAAGAAGTGCCCGAAGAGGTGGCGTTAAAAGAAGCACCTTCCGAAAAGGTAATGACCAAAGAAAGTGAAGAAGCCATCAAGATCAGACAGGCCAAAGAGGCTAAGAAAAAAGCCGAAGATGCGGCAAGGGCTGAACAAAAGCGAAAAGAAGATGCGTTGAAAAGGGAAAAAGCAAAAGCTGCTAAAATTGCCCAGCAGAAAAGGGAAGCCGAAGAAAAAGCCCGAAGAGAACAGGAGGCCAAAAAGAGAGAATTGGATGAACTCATGGGCGGTCTCAATAAATCAGATGGCAATGCTTCAGGTTCTGAAGGAGACGATAATAGAGCTGGCGACAAAGGCCAACCAGGTGGAGACCCTTATGCTACCAGTTATTATGGAAGCCCCGGTTCTGGAAGTGGCACAGGTGGATACGGACTTAACGGAAGAAACCTTGTTAGTAAAGGAAAAGTAAAACAAGAATGTAATGAAGCAGGTAGAGTTGTTGTTAAGATTGTTGTTGATCGTAATGGCAATGTAATAAGTGCAACGCCAGGAGTTAAGGGCACTACAAACAACAGTCCTTGTCTGTTGGAACCTGCTAAAAAAACCGCATTCAAGCATAAATGGAACCTTGACTCCAATGCGCCAAGCCAACAAGTAGGTTTTGTTGTTGTCAACTTCAAACTAGGTGGATAAGTGACCTATCAGGAAACTTTGGATTGGATGTTCAACCGACTTCCAATGTATCAACAAAAAGGTAAGCTTGCCTACAACGCAAAATTGGACAACATCAAGTTGTTCTCGCAACATCTCAACAATCCTCATAAAAAGTTCAAAAGTATTCACGTAGCGGGCACCAATGGCAAGGGCTCCAGTAGTCATATGCTGGCTTCTATTTTTCAGGAAGCGGGCTATACAGTGGGCTTGTATACTTCGCCACATTTGAAAGATTATCGTGAGCGGATTAAAATCAATGATCAACCCATTTCAAAAACCGAAGTTGTCGACTTTATTGTTGAGAATAAATCGTTTTTAGATAAGCATCATTTGTCTTTTTTTGAAATGAGTGTGGGCTTGGCTTTTCATTGTTTTGCCCGTCACAAGGTAGATATTGCCATTGTTGAAGTTGGGTTGGGCGGCCGTTTGGATTCTACCAATATCATTACTCCTGAAATTTCATTGATAACGAATATCAGTTATGATCATGCTGATATTTTGGGCGCATCTTTAGCGGAAATTGCCACTGAAAAGGCGGGTATTATAAAAGATGGTATTCCGGTAATTATCAGTGAGACACAGATAGAAGTTGCCAAGGTATTCGAATCAGTTGCCGATCAAAAGAATGCCCAACTGGTTTTTGCCGATGAAGTTGTCTTCAAAAGCTACCAGACCGATTTACTCGGCCATTATCAAATTAAAAACATCAAGGGAGTAGTGGCTGTTTTAAAAAATCTTGAAAGTTTTAAGATTAACGAAGATCATATAGAGGTAGGCTTACAGAATGTGGTCAAGAATACCGGAATTTTGGGCAGATGGCAAATTCTTCAAAATAAACCGATGATTGTTTGCGATACAGCCCATAATTTTGAAGGACTCTCGCAAGTGTTGAAACAAATAAGACAGGAACATTTCAATCAAATGCATATTGTTTTGGGTTTTGTGAAGGACAAAGATTTAGATGCATTACTACCATTGTTTCCCAAACAGGCGAACTACTATTTTTCAAAACTAAAGGTGCGACGAGGTTTGAACGTGGAAATTTTGAAGAAAAAAGCCCGAGAGAATGGTTTGAAAGGCACCTCGTATGATTCCGTAATACAAGCTCTGATGGCCGCTAAGCAAGTTGCGGTTGAAGATGATTTTGTATTTGTTGGTGGAAGTACATTCACTGTTGCTGAGGTAGTTTGATTTTTCCATTTTTTTCTTTTGGTCGAAGAAAAAACAATCCTATATTTGCAGTCCATTTTGAGGCTCTTAGCTCAGTTGCCCGCCCGGATGAATCCGTTCGAACGGGGTTCAGAGGCGAATTGATATTATTAGAGCAAAAAATAATTTGAAATGGGGCTCTTAGCTCAGTTGGTTCAGAGCACCTGCCTTACAAGCAGGGGGTCACTGGTTCGAATCCAGTAGGGCCCACAACCTCAAACCCCGTGTAATAACGGGGTTTTTCATTTTATCACTTTTTTTTCCATCCCTATTTTTTGCTCAAATAATTGCAAAATACGTACTTTACACTTATTATTTCGGACCTATTTCGGACCCGAAGAATAACTGTCAACCCTTGAAAATACATATTAAACTAAATAAAAGGAAACAAAAACAGACCGCCGAAGGCTCTCCAATTGTAGTATATGTAACTCAAAACTATAAAGAACGCGAGTGGGCAACTGGCTATTTTTCGCAAGAAAAACATTGGAATACTCAACTTTCCATCCCAACAAGAAAGCATCCGAAGTATTATTTGCTTCTCGATTACCTTCAAATATTGAAGGATCGTATCATTAAAGTCCATCGAAAAAATGAACAATCTCGTTTAACCTTAGATGAAATCAAAAAGCTGATTTTCAATAAAGAGTATTCAATTTTTTATGAAGCTGTTATAGCAATTATAGGTAAGAATGCTTTTGATGATACTAGATATAGTGCAATTAATGCTTTTAACGATAGGTATAATGGCTATTCATTTCAGGAAATTAACCGCCAAATGGTTTCCAAATGGATTAAGGAACGATTGATTGAAGGGAAAAAACCTTCTGGCGTTGATTCCTATGTACGCTCCTTACGCAAGCTTTGGAATGACTTAAGTGATTTAGAAAACCCTTTTAGAAGCCATAAGATTGAGATACCGGAAAAAATACAACCTGTATCTACAAGTGAAGATTTGCAAAAGTTGGCTAACGCTAAATTGAAAAGTAGAAAGAACTCAATTAGTGGTCCTGAACATTATCGAAATTATTGGTTGCTTATGTTCTACTTGGGCGGAATCGACCCAGAGGTTTTGATTAAACTTCGTTATGATGAGCATGTGCATAACAATAGAATAAACTTTAATCGCAACAAGGGTCAGAGTAAAACGGCATGTAGCAATTTAATTCCTGATCAGGCCTGGGTAATTTTGAAACAATATAATTGTAAACCCTATTTAGTGCCCATTTATCAAAGCAAGAATACGAAGGAGTTTATTAAAAATATGAGTGCTCGAATAAATGAATACTTAAAAGGTTTGGAATTGTCCGTTCGAATAAGATCAAAGAGTGCACGTCATACTTTTATTAATCTTGCGCAACAAAAACTAGTAGACGAGAGAATTACGGCTCAAATTGTTGGTCATAAAAGAAAAACTACTACCAGTTTGTATTCAAATGATTTTCCGAAAGAAGTACAAGATGAGGCTCATTTAAGAATTATCAATTTAGAAAAACAGAGATATTAGGTACTTGACTTAAACGATTTTTGTTGGGTAGCAACAAAAAGCTAAATGGCCGAGCAACAAAAACTATAAAACTATTTGCTTTTTGATTGATTTAGCATTCTTAAGTCAATAAAAGAGGGTCTTTTTTTATTATGCTAAACTTGGAGTAGCACCAACATTATTATTGTTGGTATCAACTGTAGTGAACAGATTGGTTTGCCATAATGCTATAAAATGTTGCCAATCACTAAATAATTAAAGTTTTTCGGAATCTTTACAGAATCCATCATTAAAATTTACTATCCTTTATTTGAACTTTGAGGAAAGATACTTAAATAGATTAAGTGCCATAAACTCTTTACAGAAGGTGCATTCTGCAAAGAGTTATTGTATGGCTTAAATAGCAGCTCAGCGCTAATTTTTTAATTCCGCTTAAATCAGAATTTAAAGATTTTTCTGTCAGAATACTATTATATTATTTACATTACTACAATTTTACGGCATATTCCAAGATTTATAAAAATGAATGAGTTTTTGTTACTCATCTTCTCAGATGGATAGGTTTCATGCCTTAATTCCGAATAAATATTAAAAGGATTACCTCCTCATAAAGTAATGTTGAATGAAGATTGGTAGAAATCAAAAGTGTCCATGCGGTAGTGGTTTAAAATATAAAAAATGTTGTTTAAAAAAAGAGTTAGATGACTTACCTTCCGTAAATTTTACCGATTTTCAGCAGTTGCTTCGGGACAAAATAACCAAAAAGGAATACCCCCTTATTGACAAGTTTTTATTAAAAAATGATTATCAAAAGGCTTTAAAAACATTGGCTTATTTGCAGCTTCTACCACAAAATCACACTAAAAATGTAAGGCTAGAATTGATAATCCATAACATTCTTTCCTCTAAGAATCTTAAAGAAAAAAGAGATTGGAATGTTGAAGGATTCAAAGATTTATTGGACAAAGAATATTCTTATCATGAATTTGAGGATCCTGCCGAGGGGTTTTTTACAGAAAATTTACTTTTCATAAATGGAAATAACATAGTATACAGCGGTATTGCAAATGATACCGGTCGTGTAGTTCAAGCCTTATTGAATGCTAGCCTTTCTAGCATATTGCCAAATAGTTTTAAAAAGGATGTTTCCGATGGTTCTCTTCTTATACTGGAAATTCATAATGAAATAGCAAAAAGTTTAGGTCATACCCATAGAATGTACGAAGAAGTCGAGAACGATTTGATTTACTTTCCTGAACAAAATCAAATAAAGAAAAATTCCGAACTCTTTAGTTTTAGCCAAAATGATATTGATCAATTATGTAATAGATTAAAAATACCAAATGACATTATTAATTGTTTCACATGCACGGACTCAATTAAATCCTATTTCGAATATGAAAATGAGGAAAGTCCATTACTAACTAAGCCTTTTCTAAAAATCCAAGATACTTACTATTTAGTATTACCTAGTTCACAATTATTTTGTCTAAATGAATACATAATCTCAAAAGCAAAAGAGCATCTTTGTTTAGAAATCCTTGTAAAAATATTTAGTGAAGAATTATCCGCTGTAACTTTTACTTGGTTGCACAAAGCTAAATGGAGAAGCAAAAAAGTTAACTTTCTAAATCAAGTCCAAAATGAAAGTTCTTACCTAATAGATACATCTCTTTTCGAGTTTGATGATGACAAATTGGCTTTAGCATTATTTGTTACCGAGCCAACAAAAGAAGTTAATACCACACTTGAAATTGACAGGATAACTCACTACAGCAATCAATTGATTAAAAAGGTAAAAAATAGCTATCCTAAACATAAAATACTTCTGTTCTCTGTATATCAAAAGTACAGAATGTTGAAAAAAACATTATTCGGTCTAAACCACAATAATGAATCAGATTTATCTATTGGAATGTTTATGTCCTCTTTAGAAGTTCTGATTAATTTATGGGATTTTGATAGTCTTACGTTCTGGAAATATGCATTACAGGATCAGAAGGCATCGGAGAATGGTCTCTTCATAAACTTCAATAATCATTTGTCAAAGATGAATTGGTATATTAATAATCGTTGTTCTTTCAATGATTCGGATAAGGCAACACCAGGCACAATTATTTTTGATTTATCGACAGAGGGGGAAGTAAAAAGGAAAGGGCTAAAAAAAATTGATGAAATTGGCATCCCAATTATTGTTGATGAAAAACTTGGATTTCTACGATGCATAAAAAAAGACGAAAACCTACCTATCTACATTTCATATGAATTTGTTAATGGCCGAATAAGGGAGTGTTTATTTAGTTATTCATTCCCAATATGGGTAAAGGCAATAAAAGAAATAGATAAGAAGGCAAGCACCTATATAAATGCAATTTTATATTGGTTGCATGAGATACAACCTTCCCTTAAAAAACATTTGCCAGTTACTAAAAGGCCTTTGCAATTTATTATTGAATTGGATCAAAAAATTTATCAGGTAGAATCGTTAGAAGATATAAATAGTGATAAAATAAAATTTTCATACTCATTTGATATAAGAAATAGCACAATAAAGTTTAAAGTTCCTTTCGAGCTAATAGATTCTTTAAGTACCGCAAACAATAAGGGTGAAAGAGTTCTTATGGCTTTCATTATAGACATATTAAGCACCTATTTTGAAAAAGTTGGCATTGGCAATAAAATAAGTGTTAATGACAGAAATAAAGTTATAGAAACGCATATCCCTGAGGGGAATAAAAAAATGATTTTAATGCCCACAGGAGGTGATAGATATGGGATGTTTTTAGCTAATGTGGATATTGAAGATTCTAGATATATACAAGAAGCTGAGAAATCCTATATTTTAGAAAATCAACTAAATTGGTATGATAAGAAGGTATCAGAGAAAACAATAGAAAAGGACAAAAATACTTTTCTGAATGAACTATCATTTCTCCATTTGCAAAAAGCCATAGCACTAATAAAGAAGTATAATGTTTCAGACTTTTTGCCATACATCATAAAAAAACATGAGTCGCTAATTCAAAGCAAATTTTTCAGAAATGTTTACTATCCTGCTAGATTTTTATGCTACAAAAAATATTTAGACGTAAAGCAAGAATTTTTTGAATCAGAAAAAAATCTAATAGAGACTTCCTTAATTTATCGTATTCTTATTGAATTCACCATTGCCGAAAACCCTTCAGGAAATAAAAATCCAAATAAAGGAGATTTGGATTTAATATTGGCTCATTTATCTCAGGTAAACAACTATGCCATGATGAGTGATGAAATTAGATATGGATTTCAAAACCCAAGAATCTATATATTACCCTCTGGTAGACTTGGTATAGAAAAAGAATCAATAGTCAAATTCAATGATATGTTAACCAAGGTAATGTATGGTGAGGACTTTGATTCTTCTCAAGAAAACTTTGAAAATAACTTTTATTCAAGACAGGGAAAACCTCAAGTAGAAAAGGATGAAAATTACATTAAAAAAATTGAAACTGGTTTTCTCAAAGATTGGGGTATAAGTTTGTTTGACATATTTAATATTGGAGATTTTTTATGTGAATATAGTTTAGCGAATGGGCATTCCTACTGTGAAGTTAGCTCTGAAGAATTGTTAAAAAAAACGTCCCAAGAGTTTAGTAATCAAACCGTTGAAGCTTTCATCAGGATTATGGTTTTAGAGACTAGAAATGGAATTTTAAACTTTCCAAAGAATGAAAGACAAGAAGAATTCTATCCTTGGAGATATAATAGAAAGTTTTCTTATTTAAAAAAACCTCTTATAAAACTAATCAAAGATGATGAGATTCATTATGCATGGGGACCAAGACATATGCTGAATTCAGTTTCTAATATGTTACATAATTTTTATGATGCAACATTAAAATCAGATAATGCTCCAAACATTGATAATTTAATTGCAGAAAGGCTGGTAAAAAAAGGTACTGAATTCAATAACGAAGTTTTTGATTGGTTAAAGACAAATTCTAATATTGACATTATAGGTAAGGATAAATGGATAAAACCCAAAGGTTTTTTCCACTCATCAGAAAACATGGGGGATATCGATATTTTGGGAATTGACCGCTCGAGAAAAGTTATCTATTCAATGGAATGTAAAAATACACTTCAATCTAAGCTTCCGTATGAATATTATACAGAAATCATGAAGTATTTCGGTAAAGAAGGAAATCAAAAAGAAGGTTTGATTAGAAAACATGTTAAACGAGATATTTGGCTTAAAAAAAATAAAATATTAGTTCTAACCAAATTAGATTTAACCCAAGAGTATAGTATTAAATCTATAATTATTACTTCAAACTTTTTACCCTCAACTCTTATTAAAAAACCTGTTTTGGATACCTATTCTTTCTGGGAAATAAAGAAAGGCGAACTCTTCAAAAATTTAAACTAATTTAATAATGGATAATAAAAACATTATAACAAATGAACTGCCGATTAAATCTAAAGATGATGATTTATTAAATTATTATCCTTTTGCTGAAAAAATAAAAGAAATAATTCAGGGCTATTCTAGCAACCCAGCACCACTGACTATTGGAATATATGGAAAATGGGGGACAGGTAAAACTTCCCTACTAAACTTAGTAGAAAGACATATAGAGCTTTTTCAGAAAGACAAAGAAGATAAGTTATTTATTAAGTTCCATTACAACCCATGGTTATACCAAAGCAAAGAAGAAATGCTTTTCGATTTCTTCAGCACGCTTAGCAGAAAACTAATCTATAGCGAAAACGAATATTTAAAAAAAGCAGGAAAACATATATTGAAATACAGTCGCTATTTGGAATCCTTAAGATTATCTGTGTCTGGAGGAATACCAAAACTATTCAATGCAGGGGTTACTATTGAACCCTACAAAATTCTTAAGGCTCTAGGTGAGGACTTGAAAGGGGAAGAAAAGAGCTTGGAAGAAATGAAAAAGGACATAGACAAAACCTTAGAAATTTCTAATAAAAAAATAATAATTTTTATCGATGATATTGACAGACTGGACAAGGACGAAATCTTTATGCTTTTCAAACTCATAAAAACAAATGCTGATTTTAAAAATTTGGTTTTCATTATTTGTTTAGACCATGAGCATGTGGCAAAAGCAATCTATAGCAGATACGGGTCTAGCATTGAATCAGGCAAAGAGTTTCTGGAGAAAATAATAAATGTCCCATTGGAAATCCCATTAATTGAGAAAGCTGACCTAGACTTATTCATAAAAGAAAAAGTCAAACTTGTTGTAAATAATAGACTCATTAAAAAAGAAGAATTAGATGAACTATTAAGGAGTTTAAATGTAAAATATTTTGATTCCCCACGTCAAGTTATCCGAATTGTTAATTCATTCTCAGTCTCGTTATATGCTATTGGCAACGAAGTGAATGCTCATGACCTATTTTGGGTGGAATATTTAAAAATAAAATATCTTGATTCTTACGAAATTATAAAGAACTATGCCAAGGATCATATTTCAAAACATATTTTAAGCTCTGTAATTACTTTTAATAATGAATTTGACGATAGTAAAAACGAAAGTGGAATAAGGCAAATTTTAAAGGACAAAAGTTCAAAAGCTTATGATATTATTGATACTTTGTTTCCAATGGATAGAACAGGAACGATATATGGGTATCAGTCAAAAAAAATAAAGCCCGTAAACAAAATAAACAAAGAACTCAGAATTAACCATATTTCGCATTTTGAGAAATATTTCTCTTATCATACAAAGGGGAAAATTTCAGAAATAAAATTTTCTAATCTAAAATTACTTGTACAAGATGGTAAGAAGGATGAAGCATTGAATATTTTAGAAGAATTACTATCAAATTCAGTTGAATACAATGTGGTTTATAGACTTAGTTCAGAGCTAGACAATATGAAAAGGCAAGATTATGAAAATTACATTACATTTTTAGTTGATAACATCAATTTATTCAAAGAAGGTCAGGGACGCTCCAATTCAATTCACTTAATTCAGAGTATCGGGGAAAAATTGAGAAAAGATAATCCAGCCGAAAATAAATTGTTGTCCATTTCAATAGCCAAAAAACTAGATTATTTTCAGCTAAGTTATCTTTTGGGGCGGTTACAGGAAAGTTCTGATATTGATTATTTAAAAGATTTAGAATCGGTACTCGTAGAAAAAGTAAAGCAGCCAAATTCTTTACCTTTTTATACAAAAAGAGAAGTATCAAATATGATAATGGAAATTTGGAACAAAGTTAATCGAGAAGAGTTTCAACAATATATGATGGATAGTTTAAAGTCTAAAGAATATTTATTTAGTTTCATTAAGAGTTTTCCTTATCTATGGAATGATTCAATACAAGGGATATTTAAGAAAGAAGATTATACCTTCTTGAAAGAACAATTGAATCTAGATACGGATTTAATCTATAGTAAAATAAAAGACCTGATATCAAATAAATTCAGTTTGGAAAGTTTAGAAACTGAAGCTAAAAATTGGGATGATAAAGTCAATAATTCGGAAATACAGAATGTAAATCAATTTGTTTACTGGCATCTTCAGCATAAAGAAAATCAATAAATTGCGTCTTAAAACTAAAGTTCATTGATTACGAATTGAAGATGTTTCCGAAACCTTCTATAGCAAATGAGCGGGGCCTTTTCAAAACTCTTTACATTACGACTTTTAGTCATAGTATTAGAATTAACTCCCTAAACTATAATCAAAAAAAGCAGCACTCTTTACAAAATTCGCTTTTTGTAAAGAGTATTATGGCATGGTAAAAAGGTTAAATTAACCTCAAAAAATAAACTATTTAACTAATACAGTAAACCGAACGTATTGAAGGTAATGAACACTTAGTTTTAAAAGTGTTTAAAAGTACTATTGAAAACAATTTTAATTTGAGAGATTTTAGTTATTCAACCGATAAATTTACTATTAATCGATACCACAGTAATTAGCCGTCTATTTTGTAGTTTTTTTCTCATATTTACAATCTTCCCTCTACAAAAATAAAACCCTCTATTTTCGGGTTATAAAATATTTGGTTTCATATGTCCTATAAATTCTATTTTTCAATTCTATTTTTTATTCTTTTAGCCTGTTCTAAAGACGACAAACCAATTCGGACTGTAGGGCAGCAGCCAATTGTTCAAGAGGAGACTCCTACTACACCGGTCGAAGAATTACCTTCTGTTATTGAAAATGTCTCCGAAACAGACCTCATATTAGTAGATATTCAAATACCCCCGTCAACCCTTGCAACGGATTATATGTTAATCGATGATAAGGGAAGAATTGTGCCTATAAACACTACTGCAAAGGCTCAAATTGAACAGAATACGATGGTTTCTTTAGTAAGTGAAGTGAATGGCAAAGTAGCTTATTTCGGTTATTTCCCTGAAGTATTAAAAGAATCTAGCACATCAACCGGTAAGGGTAGTAAGATAGATGTTTGTGACTTTTCAAATGTTTTAGGAGTACAATCTACAGCAGAACTCCTTATTGCAGTAAGTCAAACCAAATATGCCAACATGTTTTTTGGTAGTACGAATCGAAATCAACTTTTTGATATCTACAATTCAAATATGCCTTGTACCCAATTTAGTGAACAAGAAATAAACGATATTTCAGTTGTAATTCAAGAGGCCGTCGATGCTGGACTGTCAATTACTTCCGAGGCAGTTTTTGCCAAAATCAAAACAGCTATGTCAACTGTTACTGGAGGTATATTTACAGATTGTGTTGATCTGGTTCGAAGAGGGTTTGAAGAAAAAACTATGGCTCTAATCTCATTTCCACAAGATGATTTAAATACTTCATTGATTTTATATAAAGAGGAAGATGTGAACCAACCCAACGTTGCTTTCCCAGAATTCAACAATCAACAAGCAGTAGGGGTCATAATTGATACCGCAACACCTTTAAATGATGCGGATGGTAATTGGAAATTTAATTTAAAAGTATATAACAGCCTTCCTATACCATTTGGTGTTGGTGTTGGTAAATTAATCGAAGGAAATAGTGTATTAACACAACCAATTTCCGATATTCCCGAACACTTTATTGGGTCTAATCCTTCCTCTATGATTTCAATCGTTAAAAACGGCATTTCATGTGAGGGCTTTATTAAAAACATGCATGACAATTATTATGCAGTAACTGGGGATGGAACCGAGATTAGGGCTAATAAATTTGAGATAAGTGAGATAGAACTCATAATGAACCCTGCGAATGACCACGTGGTTTTTCTGGGATCAAATGAAAGTACATATGTAAAATCTTGGCACTTACTAGAAGCAATGAGCGTCCTTGTCGATTATTTGGCAGGCTTTGGAGAAAACAAGTTATCAAATCAAAATAACTTTTCTGAAGTTAAATACGGTGTATATAAAGAACTCACTAATATTTTAGTTTCTAGCGCAGAATTTAAAAACTTTATATCTACTGCTTCTTTTGATATTGAAGAAGCAAAAAATTTGATTGTTAAAATTACCACTGAATACGTTGGAAACCTAGCTGAGAGTAATACATCATCAATAATTAACCAAGTTAGAAAACAAAATGACCTTGGCAAATTAGATAAAGAAAGCGCTTTTGTATTTTGGCTTAATTTAGGAACTGAACTAATAGAAAAAGGAATCTATTTTGAAGCTTGGACAAAGTTAAATGAGCTTAATAGTCAAGCTTTGGATTATAGATTTTACATCCCACCGGTACCTCAACCGATAGCTGAATATCCCCATAATCCTATACCAGTAAATGAAGCAACTAATATTCCTGTCAATGGATTTTTAACTTTTGACAAAGGAACTTTAACTGATTCAACTACAAGCTATCATTTATTTCTTGGAAAATCTCTTAATAATATTCCTGTTATTGATTATGGCATCGAACAAAATTCTTTTGCATATACAAACCTAGAATCCAACACAACGTACTACTGGTATATCGAAACAAGAGTAAATGACCTTTTGGTAAACACTACTTCTACTTGGAGCTTTACTACTGATGGTGAAGAAACCACAATGGTCGATGGGGCATATAATCCTATACCATTAGATAATAGTATAGATTGGAGTACAGATTTTGAGTTGAAATTTACACCAGGGGATAACAGTCCAAATGATGTCACTTACAAACTATTTTTAGATACCGTCCCTAATCCACAAGTTTCATATGATTTAGGGAATCAAACAACTTATAATTATACCAATCTACTTGAAAATACTATCTATTATTGGAAGGTTGAAACCCTCTCGTCAAATGAAGAGATTTTGGCAACATCTGAAACATGGAGTTTTACAACAACAGGCAATTCAGAAGAAAATATTTACGAAGGTGATTTGACTTTAACTACTCAGGAAGAAATAGATAATTTTAATTATACAGAAATCAAAGGACGTCTGACAATAGGCGCAGGAGGGGTAGTTCAGCCTGAAGATCAAATAACAAATCTACTTGGTTTAAGAAGTCTTGTCAAAGTTGAAGTTTTGTGGTTAGACCATCTTTTAATAATTAATTCTTTGGAAGGTCTTGAAAATTTAAGAAGCGCTCCCAAAATAAGATTTTTTGTAGTGCGTAAAATAAGTAGTCTAGAGCCTTTAGAAAATGTTGAAGATTTGGATATTTTAGATTTAGACGGATTAGAAGGTTTAATAGATTTAAATACAATACCGACGTTTAATCTTACTACATTGATTTTAAATGATGTATTGGATATGACTAGCCTAAACGGAATAGAAAAACTAACTAATTTAAGTGAAATACATATTTTTTACTGTCCTATATTAACTGATTTTTGTGCCTTAGGTAACTTTATTACATCGGGACAGATTAAAGAAGAAAATTATAAAACTAGTGTTAATGATGATAATATTCCTTCTTATCAAGATATGTTGAATGGAAACTGTAGAGATTAAGCTTGATTTTTGGAATTTGTTTGCGATTTTATTGGTTTCATACTAAATTTTATGCAATAAATTTACTTTTAATCCTCAGTGATTAAATAACAAATCCCACCATTATTCGAACTTTACAGCCTTAAAAAATGAATGGAGATTTACCCCACCACATTACTCAACTTGAACATAGGCAAGTACATTGAAATCAAGATAACCCCAACGAAAATTCCAATTATGACTATAATGAGCGGTTCCATGAGGGTGGACAATAATTTTGATTTTTGTTGCACTTCTATGGCATATTGTTGGTTCAAACGTTCGAAGATGTATTCTGTTTGATTGGTTTCTTCGGCTACTTTGACCAGAGAGACCATTTTGTTGTCGAAGATTTTGTTGCCGGCCATACTGGCGTTCAAACTGTTGCCCGCTAATACTCCTTTTTCTAGATTGGATAGTGCTGCATTAAGAGGGTAGAAGTCAATCATCTTTTTTACCATTTGTATGCTATGCAACATGGGCACTTTTGATGAGGTTAACAAAGCCACGGCTTGGGTAAATTGAGCCAAATAAACTGAAGTTATAAAACTACCTATGTACGGTATTTTAATCAAAAATTTGTCTTTCCCTTCTTTATACCACTCCTTTTTTGAGAATGTTTTTCGAAGTACCAATAAGGTTGCAATAAGCAACAAAACCAACCAGCCATAATCACGAACAAAATGAGAGGCAGCAATTATTATTTTTGTAACGGTTGGGAGTTCTACCCCGTTTTGTTTGAAAATATCCACAAACATGGGTACCACCATTCTAAGCATGAAAATAACGACTAGAACTGCCGTGCTTAAAATAATAACGGGGTAGGTTAGTGCACTGGTCAAATTACGTCGTTGTTCATTTTTTCGCTCATAAAACTTTCCAAGTTCTTCAATGATACGTGTTAGCGTGCCCGTCTCTTCTCCTATTTTGACGGAGTAGTATTCATATTCACTGAATTCAGTACGCTCTTTGAGCACTTCAAAAAAGCTTTGCCCTGCAACTAAAGCCTCAACCATTTCGCCATAAAAGACTTGTAATTTTTCCTTTTTTTGATTCTCCTGAATTAGTATCAGTGCATCCTTTAGATTAATCCCTGCTTTTAGGAGTACTCCTAATTCGGAATAGAAATCTTCTTTCTTTTTGTTGCCAAAAGGTTTGCTTATTGTTATCTCAGTTTGGAGCAAATTCGAAAACCAATCCTTTTCAGAATGGGTTTTTTCTTCAGTCAATAATGGCTCCAGATTAAATCCACTCATTGTTGTAGGTTTACGTAAGTTGTTGGGGTGTTGTTCTTGAAAACAAAGATGCGTTGATATCCTGTTTCTTTACTTGTCTTCAATTCTATAGCATCAATTTCCCCAGAATTTTGAATCCCATTGCTGAAATAAAAAACCCTATTGGATAAGGCTATTTCGAAAGTGTCTCGTTCCGTGATAATTTGCTTATTGTTGAAAGAGTACCATTTTTCTTCCAACTCATTGCTGAAATGCAATACCTCTTTTTTCGCATCGAAATGAGCATATGAATATCTATTGAAGTCTGTCCAAAGGGATTGCCGCAGTTTATTGGCATCCAATTTCACTTCATAAATGTCGTCTATGGTATGCATTTGCTTTTGAACAAGATTCAACACTGAAAATGCCATGCCCACGACAATAGTGGTAATGGCCAAAACCACCATCATCTCTTGCAACAAAAAAGAGGGGACTTTAGTTTTCATCGGTTATATAATTCGTTACTATTTTGTTGGTGGTTGGGTTTTCTGCTTCCATCAAGACCAACATTTTATTGCCTAATTGTTGCTTTGTAATGCTGATTTCCCACGATTCAAAATCTTCATAATAGGGTAGTTTAATTCCCTTGTTTTTATATTGATATTCCAAAGCATGTAGCCGTTCCTCAGCCAATTCTGTGTTTTGTTGAATATTACCCGACAACATATTGTTTAAAATCAGACTGGAAACCATGAAAACAATCACAATTAAGACTGTTGCCACAAGGGTTTCCATAAGTGTTGACGCTTTTACCTTCTTCAATAGAGCCATTTCATCACTTTTTTGATGTTCTCTCGTGATGCCAACAGAATTCCCGCATACGATTCATCTAAATTGTTGCTATTGATAGTTCCATTGTACAAATGATTCTGATAAACACTTCCATCTTCCAATGCTATAAAAGCGTCTGTTGCTACGGCTCCATTTACCCTTCCTTTTAGTTCTAAGTTTTTTGAACAATAGACCTCTCCAATAACTTTTGATTCTGTATCCATTTTGATTTGGGGAACGTATTGCTGTTTTTTATTTTCATCCAAGGTCATGAGCATACCACGAACTTTAGCGTACGAGTCCAAATAAATAGCAGGTTTTATATTTGACATAGGGTTTTTCGAGTCGAAAGGAATAGATTTTTTCTTAACCACCAATGCGGAAGGATAGTAGAGTTCACATTTTTTCCCAACAGAAATTGATTCAGATGCGATAGCTTGAAAACTACCTTTTACCCAATTCTTGATTTCAATTTCAGGAGCCAATAAAATTACGTCTTGTAATTGTGCGCTGGACTCCACAATGATTTTATAAGATGCAGAGATTACAATATTTCCAGCTAAATTGACATCGGTCAAGCGAACGACTCGATCTCTTATGATTGCTGTTGGTTCTATAAAGGAATTCTTCATTCCTTCCCTTAAAATACTACGTCTTACCCTACCATCAGGGACAAAATTAGAATTCGTCAATTTTGCTATTTGAGCTTCCAGTTCCCAACTTAATTTTGGCAAAACGGAATCACTTTGTCTTCGCTTTCCATACAATAGGGAGGATTGATTGTACGAATTTCCATGAATGTTACCCATTTTCAGGCCTTGTTCAGGCAAGAACGCAGTGCCAGTTATTCTAGAATTTCCAGCAACGATAACTGGTCTTTGGTGGTCATTGACATAGAGAGCAGGTAACTCCTCTTTATCCCTGCCACCTATCAATGCCGTTTTTTTGTATTCTGCCTTTCCATGGGAAGTGGTAACAGTGCGCCTTTCAAAAACTCCCCAAAAATCACGATTTACGCTAATTTCAATAGGTATTTTGGTTTCGCTCTTAAGTATTATTTCTTCATTATTGGAGATAGGGGTACCTAGGGAAGTTTCCATTCCAAAATCGGCACTTTTGACGACGGCGATATATGCATCTGTCTTGTTATCAAAATGGCTATGTGTAAATGAGAGTAGCATGAAGGCCATCAACAATACGGCCACCACTGCACCAACAAAAAGTACAAACTGGAGCGCCCCTGCCTGTATTTTTTTGGTTAAAATCATTTGGTAAGTTCAATGTTTTCCGTTTTTCCGTCATACGTGACGCGAATGGAACTTTTGCTTCCTTTGACCAACTTGACTTTTTGAAAAGTGTCATTGATTTTCATTAGTTGTTGTTGCCCATCAACGGTTATGAAAAAGATGTTTTGTTTGGAATTTTTTTGTTGAATGAACCCTGTGAATTGTATCGATTTTGTCGGCACTACTACTTTTGGGGAAGTATTCTTTTTAGCTTTAGTAACCTTTTTTCTCGGCGTATCAACTGTACCTAAAAATGGATCACGGTAGTCCAAAGCCAAAGCAAATAACTCCCGTTCTTTGACTTCTTTTGGAACAAAAACTTCGTTAGAGGTGGTTTCTGCCACGCTTTCTGAAGAAGGGTTCAACGCACCAACGAATTTGAAGATAATCACTCCCCAAATGCCCAGTACTACGGCCAACAGTGCATATGTTTTATTCTTCTTTTTCACTATAAGGATATCTTAATTTCCTGAAGTTTCAACCATAAACTGACTCAATGTAAAATTCGTTTCATAGTCACTATTCTGTGCTTTTACACGCCATTCGTAATCACCATCAGCTAAATTTTTATTCAATCTAGGGCTTGTATACAAACTGTCAACAACAACTAGCGTATCCAAGACAATCTGAGCGGTATTATCAAAATCAGGGGTCGCGATTTGCACATGATATTGTGAAGCTTCATACACTTCATTCCAAGTAAAATTTACATCGCTTTGAAGTACTATTGTGCTATCTGACGGAGCCAACAATTCAACTTGTTCATTGGAAATATTGGGTACTTCTAGAAGTTCTTCACAACTAGAAAAAAAGATAGTCGAAACGACTAAAAATGTGATTAAAATACGCATACTTATAGTTTTAAAAACGATTTTAAATTATCTAATTCTTGAGCGTTTTTCTCTGTACCCGCTGAGCATTTTCCATTATTCAAGGTCTCAATTTGTGGTTTCCCATAAACGTTTTTACCCCAACAAAAGCCAATCAATTCATAATCAAAAACATCATTTTTTGGCAAGTTGACATATTGTTTTCTCTTTCCGTTGATAAGTTCGAGTTGTAGCATCCCATCTTGGTCAGTGGTTAAGAAAAGTCCTTGGGCCCGTAGATACATATCGGCCTCCATTTCATCCATATAGACAGAAATACCTGAAACAATTTGACAATCTGCATCTTTTGTCAAATAAGAACGGACTTCTACATTTTCATGGTTGTTCAGAAGAGCTTTTAGACCAATTAAATCTTTAATTTCAAATTGAAAGTATTTCGGTTTTCTGGGTAAAGAATCTACATATTTCACATAGACTTTTTCCCCTTTTTGAATCTTATAATTTTGATAGGCTTTGAATTTTGATTTTGTAAAAGGAACAGCGGTTGCTGATAAAGCAATATTTTTTGTAAAAATGGGTTCGCCAACCTGTTTGAAATCAGAATTCAAAAGTGCTTTGTCCTTTTTGCCAAGTGCGGCAAGAGAGGGCATTTGTGTTTCAGTGGAAACTATTTCTTTAATGGGGTTGCATGACAAAAAAAGCCATGCCAAGAGCATCGAAAAGTAAGTAGGTCGCATTCGGTTTGGTTTATTTGGGTACTCTTAAAATAATCTGTAAAACTTAAAGATTATTTTATACAAATGAGAACGTTTTTTTTAGGTTTGTGTTGTGTAAAAAATGAATAAAAACGGGGTATTTAAGAGTTTTAAGGTGAAATATTCACAAAAATATTTCAATACAGGATTTTTAAGATAAAATGTAGTAAAATGATGGTATTTCAGTGTCCTGTAAAAACCATAATCTTTCAAACCTTAATACCGCTAACTAATTAAAATGAAAGTAACCATTGATTTTGGTGTTTTGTTAATATTTGAACTTATTTTGTTTTATAATTTGACAAGTATTCAGGTAGTTCGACATTCTCCTTAATAGCTGCCTTTTGCATTGCTAAAATAAGTTCATCAACAGTTTCATAATATGTATCGTGGCTCATGTTGAGTTGCTTATATGGTAGCATATAGGTTTCATCTTTTATAAAATAATAATCATAATTTGACCAAGAACTGAAGCCACCCATCATTTGGCCCTGCATACCAACCATGCTCCCCGTTGTTCCACCCGCATACTCTACATAGACCGAAAATTCTTCATTTTCCTGCATCACTTTCATAAAACTCCGCCTATTCTCGTTATTAATTCTAGGCTTAAACACCACATCATCAGATGTAATGGTAATAGATTTTATTTCAGGCACCAGTATCTTTTTGAATTCTCTCCCTTTATAGAGTTTAATATGTTTCTTATGAAAAACAGGTTTTTTGAGTTGAAAATTCCTAAGGAAACCTTCTATTTTTTCTCCGGCAAATGTTTGAAGAGTGCAATGGGTCATGCTTTGGGCAGAGATAGTGCTAGCCGTAAAAAGGAGTAACCAGGCTAGTAGTGTATTTTTCATCATCAAGGGTGTTTTAGAGTATCTTACTTGTTTTGTAGGTATAATTAAGGGCAAATATATTATTTTTCTAACTTCGGGTCTTGCGTTAAATTAATTTTCGTGACGAGCATGTTGTCGTAATAATGGGTGCTTGGTTCATTTTTTCTTGTGTTGTGGTCTTACTCATGACCGCACGAGCATAGATGCTCGCGCTAGCAGGGGGTCAATAATAAGTAGCACCTTGATGTGATATAGTAAAAAAGATTCCTTCGTTTAAAGAAAAGTTCATGTACGCAATAAAAGAATCTTGGTTTAATTTTTTTCTTTTAAAAATGAATTCAAAAGATTCAAAATTATTTGTTGTGAAGTCTTTAGTGATATTAGGATTAAGATGATTTATGACATAACTCTTTGAAAACGGATATATTTCAACAGGATTTTGTTGTAATTGCTTATTCAATTCGAAAATTACAATTGGAAACTTTAATTTGTTTCTTCTAAAACTAAACACTTGACTTTTATTCATGCCCAACCAAAATAGTGTAGTTTTATTATCAAATTTCATTTTAAATTTGAAAGCATATATACCAGATTTTAATTTCTTTCTTTTTTTAATACTTAAATGAAATGGAATTCTATCTTTCCTATCCCATCTTTCATGTCTAATCAATGAGTCAATTTGGAGAAAATTCGAAAAAAAATCATCATTATTTTGAGCCATTGAAATTTGTGACACAAAAAATATACTTACAATGCAAAAAAAACGCTTTATGATAATCATCAATACCTATTTAAATTCATTAGCAATTCCAAAAAACCCTGGTTCAGGAGTATAAACTCCCTTCAATAAGTTTTTGGGTATAAAAAATAATTGGTTACTATCCGGAAAAAATCCAAGAGCGTCTGGATTGAATTTTGGTTTTTTAAACTGTTTGAGAAATAAATCTAAAGTTGATCCAATAACTCTTCTGTTTCCATTATTATAATGGCCAAACCTGTTTCCTGTATGTCTAACATGTTCACTTAATGCACTTTCTTTGTTTCTATTTGCATGTATTGTAGGTTCGTGGAAAATCGCCTCTGCAAGTGTACCATGTCCTCGCTTCAATGATTCATTAACATCAATCGCTATTAAATAATTGTCCCCAGGTTGCAGCGTCGCTCCAACAAAATTTCCAGCGATATCGAATTCATCTAATGCAGCACCTTCAGGTATACCCTTAACACTCCTCCCTGAATTTAAAAGACTTGATAAATTATCCTTAGTCAGCTTTGTTGGGCTGCCCACGGACAATGGACTAACCGTAAAACCAAATCCTCCTTCTTTCAAATCAACGTCAGCAATAATTAAGTGTTCGGAATCACTATTTGCAAATTTTAAATAAGACTTAGATCCGATTTCTGTTTCTAAAACGGAACCAATTGCCCTTGTAATAGACCCATTTTTTCCTAGTATGTAAACGTATCCGCCATCAGGATCAATACCACTAATCGGATTGTTACCCATTCCGAGATACGGCGAACTGTACTGCCCATAAGGATCGGTAGTGAGCCACCGTCCAATCCTAGAGTCCCATAATCTAAGTTGAAAAGCCTCCTGTCCTGTCTCCGGGTCTACTTCCTGCCCTTGAAAACCGTATCTATAATCGCCAATGACGTTTCTGTTTGGCATTGGCATCCCGAAAGGGTATTGATCGGTGTAACCGCCTGTTGCCAGAGATGTATTTGGCGTTTTTGTAAAAGTCGCTCGTACATTGCCCAGGTGATCGGTCAGCTCATAGGTGGTACTGCCATCAGGCCGGTACACGCCTATTCTTCCACCTCCATATACGGGGTGTTCGACCAAGGCCACATTACCACTTGCAGGCTCATTGTAAATAGCCATTATCTGACCGTGTGCATCACTCACATAGTGTGTCGTTGAGACCAGGTTGCCCGATGTGTTGAAGCTTTGCTTCTTGTATCGGTGCCCTCGCTCGTTGTAAAAGAACTTGACCAAAACTACATTATTTTTCTTGATAAGCCTAACCTGCCCCGAGGCGTAGTAAGAGTAGGTCAATTGCTCATCGGTATTGGCGATGAGTTGGCCTATTTTGTTGTACACATAGTTGTTGGCCGGTTGGTCGCCTATATCCTGTGCCCCGGCCACATTACCATCAGCATCATCTACATTGAGCAGTTGGTTGGGCCCGTTCTGTGGATCGTTCTTGTAATTGTAGGTCAGATTGTCCATGGCATTGGTGCCATTATGGGTGTCCTTGTTACGTTGTAATCTTTTGATATTCCCATTGGCGTCGTATTCGATGCCCGTCACATCATAATCGCCATTGTTCACTGAATTGAAACCACTGTTGGGCACGATCTTGGCACTCATTGTGCTGCCCACCTTGGCATGGAAGCCGTTTTGTAGGGTAATGCACTTGGTGGCGCGATAGTTCTGTGTTTCATTATCGTTGATGGTCACATTGGGCAAGGGCAGATGTTCTGGGTCAGATGAACTTCCGTCGCCATAGTTGCCAAAATAGGCATTGGTCAGCCAGTTGTTGCGGTCATACTCATAGGCATATGCCGCCTGGGGGCTTCCGGCCACTTTTTTGTTGTTCCAACGTATGCCCTTGATGTTGCCATTGAGCTGATCGGTGCCATAGGTGGTCGCCTTGATATTGTTTAGTGTTCTTTTATAATCATCATTG
>CAYSPL010000033.1:0-34745 GCA_964432915.1 uncultured Maribacter sp. | reverse complement strand
TTGCCAACAATGTATAACCGCAATTACGGCGGATTCGACTACGTCCGAATCCCCCGCTGGCGCAAGCAAAACCATTCGCTAGTGCGAGCGTCACGCTCGTACCGTATCGAGTAAGCAAGAGCACAAACCAAAACTAAACTACGAACAAACCACAACCAAGAAACCATGGTTTTTGTATTTTTAGTCAATGAGCAGAAAGTACAAGCCTGCCGGCAGGCAGGTTCAATAACCCAACCGCTGCCTATTTTGTGAGTTTTGCAACCCCCGCTAGTGCGCATCATGCTCATGACATTAAGAGTTGGGATCCTGCCCGCTAGGGCCCGTCTCTATGGAGTGCTAAAACGACCTCCAAGAATGATGCAGCATGCCTATTCAATTATTACAGATCCAAAAACCTCAGTGCTTTAGGTTTTCTGTTTTTTTATAAATTGGTACGTTAAACCTTTTAGAATATGTGTTATAACACTAGAGTTTCGCGAAAGAAAAAGTACTTGGAAAGCCGATTTAATGTGATTGCCCTTTTAGGCGAAATGGACGAAAACCAAGAACTGGTGTACAACAGTGCCAATGGTTTTGCCCACCCCAATATGTGGATCATACCGCAAGAAAAGCCCAATAACATGATTCCTGTAATGTGGGGGTTGATTCCTTCTTACAAAAGAGATGTTGACCCAAAAGCCTATTATAAAGAGACCATCAGATGGGGCTCTGGTCTGAATGCCAAATCAGAAAAGCTTTTTGAATCAAACAACTACAAGTCGAGTGCCTTGACCAGACGGTGTGTGATACCAGTTGATGGCTTTTACGAACCGCATCGAATAGAAAACACCAAAAGGCCCTACTCTATTCCTTTTTATTTTGAACGTAAAAATGGGGAAGTTTTTAATTTAGCAGGTATTTACGCCGTAGCCGGCAAGACGGTTACTTTTACTATACTTACCAAAGTAGCTACACCCATGTTCGCCAAAATTCACAACAAAAAGAACAGACGGCCAGTAATACTTCAAGATGATGACATTGCTATTTGGCTTGATGATTCTTTGACCGAATCAGCGGTAAAAGAAGCCATACATAATGACCTATCAGACAGTGAAATAAATACATGGCCTATTAGTAAGGACCTCTATAAAAGAAACAAGGAGGGCGATAGGCCTGATATCATAGAAAAGGTTCACTATGATGAATTGGATATAGACTATTAAAATGATATGGTATTCACCCTTTCGATCACCAGTTGCAAACCTGCCTGAAGGCAAGGCAGGCTGGCGGTAGCGAAGTATAGGAATAAAACGGTAAATTACCCAGCAGAGACCAAACACCTCCGATACAAAAACAACTGATAAACTCAACACCATGACCAAAAAAGACATCGCCCAACTCAACATTGAAAAACATCAAACCTTAACGAATTGGCTTCAAAACCATGCTGATGAAAAGTGGGTTGAAGGTCCGGATGGTAAATGGAACACAGGCGAACACATTGTGCATTTGATTCAAAGTGAATCGGCCCTGAACAAGGCATTACGCCTACCAAAATGGTACTTGAAATATAAGTTCAAAACCAACAATAGGAAAAACCGTACCTACCAACAGGTGGTTGAAAAGTACCAAACGAAACTAGCGGCCAATCCCAGGGTGGTGGCACCCATCTCTCGTAACATGCCAAAAATGACACCTGCAGACAAAGGCACTTACATCTCCAAATTGGAAAAACAAAAAACCAAATTGCTCACAAAGCTTGACAAATGGAGCGATAAAGATTTAGACACCTATTTGCTACCGCATCCGCTTTTGGGTAGAATGACCATTCGCGAAATCTTGATGTGGAACGCCTATCATACCGAGCATCATTATGAGATTTTGAAGGAAAAGTATTGAGGCAGTTGGCAAAAAATGTGAAAAATGATAAAAAATAAAACGAAGACCTATTTACTTTCAGGTATATTTCTTACTTATTTTGGCTTGAGTGATGACAACTTTCTGGTGTGGTATAATGGAATTGCTTTGGTTTTAGGAATTACCGCATTTGTCGGAGCCTATTTAGAGTACAAAAAACATAAGGACCTCAAGAAATAAAATGAACCATGAACAATTCAGTGATTATGAAACAACTTCTCATTCTTTGCAGTATTTTGATGTTCAGTACAATTGCCTCCCCGATTGTTGCACAGGAACGCAACTTTATAAATGACTATATCGAGCGTCTTGAAAATTCACACAAATATATTTTGAAAGTAGCCGAAATGATGCCGGCCGATAATTATAAATTCAGGGTAACTACCGAATCAAAAAGTTTTGAAGAAAATTTAATGCATATCGCTTGGGCAATGGATTGGCACAGTCAATCGCTCTTGGGAGGTCGCCCTGCCAGAGATTGGGAAACAGATACAGAACTTCGGATTCGTGATAAATCAAAAGAAGAAATGATCGCCACTTTAGACAAAACATTCAATGAAACCATAAAATTAATAACCGCATTTGACACCAAACGGTTAAATGATGAACTCGATTATTTCGGACTCAACCGAAGCAAACGACAAATTTTATTATTGCTTGCCGATCACATTACCCACCATAGGGCACAAATGCTGCTATCGTTGAGATTAAAAGGACTGGTTCCACCAAGATACGTTCTCTATCAATAGATACAGAATGAGCTCAAAAACCGCCATAAAAATACTTTTAGGAGTACTTATAGTTGTGGTTCTTTTTCATTTAGGTGTACTGTTCAAATTCATACCCTATGATATCGCCTGGGGTTACCGCTTGACCAAAGATTCAGAAATGTACTTTTTTGCAGGTGTTTCAACAACGCTAAATCTTTTTTTTATCGGCTTGTTGTTAATAAATGGCAACTTTCTGAAAGCATTTATCCCTAAAAAAACCACCATGGTCATTTTATGGATTTTTCTAGGGCTTTTCATTTTGAAAACTATTGGCAATATTTTGGCAAAAACCACTTTTGAAAAATATTTTGCAATAGTAACTTTGGCATTCGCAATATTGCTTTGGGTGGTTTTGAGAAAAAAGAAAAGTCAATGGTAAATTTTTAGTGTAAATCGTTTACCGAAAACAACCGTTTGATGAGCAACCGCGAAACCAACGCAACGAAAAAATAAACACTGAATCTTAATAAAAAGAGCCATGAAAAAAATAATCGTCCTATTGTGGTTGTCGCTTTCTACCATTGCGTGCCAAAATGATCAAGATATCAATGGTGATCCCGCCGATATTGTACTATCTGAAAGTACCTTTTTGATATTTGGTCATTTCTATGGCGAATGTCAAGGCGAAGGTTGTGTGGAGACGTTCAAACTTACAGGCGAAAATCTTTATGAAGACACCATAGATGATTATTCGGCCTCCAATTTTGATTTCGTTGCTTTGGACAACGCCTTGTTTGAGCGTGTGAAAGATTTGGCAGACACCATACCTGCTGAACTATTGGAAACAGAAGACAGTACTTTTGGTTGTCCCGACTGTTCCGACGGAGGTGGCTTGCATCTGGAATTCACCCAAAATGGAAGTACAAAAAAGTGGCGTGTTGATTTAGATAAAAGCAATGTACCCGGCTATCTTCATGACTTCATTGACAGGGTCAATGAAAAAATCATTCTTTTGAATCAATAGTGGGTTACGTACTTGTACCGCGGTGTTTTTTTGAATTTTGAAATCTACCCTTTACCCAAACGTTTTCTGATTTTAGAGAGTCCCACAGGTGTCAGTCCTAAATAGGAAGCGATCAAATACTGGGGCACACGCTGAAATAAATCAGGCCGCTTGCCCAATAGTCTCAAATAACGCTCTTCATTTGTTCTGTTGTTCAATCGCTCAACGCGTGTTAAGATCTTCATGAATGCCTCTTGCATTGACAAACGTCCAAAACGTTCCAATTGATGCGATTGCTCAAAAGAATTTTCAGCATCAGTCCTGTCCACAGCATAGACTATAGTATACTCTGAGGCTTTTAAATAATGGGTTGAGGGCGTTCCTTTCACATAGGCGGGCAAATCAGTGAAAAAGACATCATCCGTATAAAATTCGAGTACTTTTTGTTCGCCATCCTCCAATTTATAGTAGTAAATACATCCTTTGGCAACATAATAAAAATGCTTGACCAGTTGACCAGGAGCAATCAGTGTTTCTCCTTTGTTTAGCTCTATTCTCTTGTAAAACTGCATTTGATTTTCAAGAACAGCCGCATCAACCTGAGTATATGACAGCACCTTGTTTCTCAGATTTTGCAAATAATCAACTTTGGCCCTTGCATCCATGAATTATATGCTATTTGCCCTAATGCCTTTTTCCAATACCGTAAATTGCGACGACCCCATAGCCTTGTCCATAAGGGAGTAACCCGAATAGAATTCGCTTTGCCTATTTTGGTCATCAAGTAGAACATGACCATGATCTGGGTGCAGCGAAAACGAAACTTCATCAACCGAGCCCTGTCTTTTCTTTTTTTCTTCTTTCAGGGCCTGCATGACTTTAACCTTGGCCACCGAACCTTCTAAATGATCTGCCTCATAAAAACTGTCATCTTCGTTGCGCTGCACATTTCTAAGATGTATTTTATCACCTAAACGATTCACAGGCGTATTTTTATTGAAATCCTCTTCGAGAGCCATGTTTGAAGTATCTTCCTTAGTCAACAAAGGTCGGTTTTGATTGGTAATGAAAAAGCCAGGCGCAATCACATTGTCCTGAATGGTTTGATCGGGTTTTAGTGTTGTTCCCGGAATATTTCCCCCAGCAAGATTGATGAGTCCGTCAATCGTATTGAACTTGCTTTTCAGTTCATCTTTGAGAATGAGAAGTACCTCTTCGCCCATCACATCAACTTTGAAGGTATGACCACCGCCCTCTCGAAGGTTATCTGGTTCTTCTTTTTTCGCCTTCAATTTATCTAATGACCTACCCATTACTATAAAAGTAGGGCCATTTTTCTGCAAATAAATAGCAATCGATCCACCGAGGACACCTGTACCTCCTGAAAGGGCATAAACCCTATCTTTAATTGAAAATTGAGTGCTCATATCGATAGCCTTTTGATTGATCAGTAATTTACGATTAGTTTTGAAATTTAGTCACCACCTACCAATAATATTAAAAAACTTTAGAACAATTATCACTAATAAAAAAACTTGGATTATCTTTCTCCAATAGATGCTCCACAAAAATGAAAACTATGATTGGTTTTAGAATTGCCTTCGGTCTTATTATGATTGTCATTTTGGCCTTATGTTGCAAAAAAGATGATGAACCCACTGAAAGTGAAGTCTCAAAAGCTGCGGGCACCTATCAATTGACAGAATTGAATGTGAGTCCGCCACAAGATATTAACGAAGATGGTATTGCTTCAACCAATCTTTTGAATGAATTACCCTGTATATCTGGAAGGCTTTCGCTAGAAGCAGATGGCTCCTATACTTTTGATTTAACGGGCATTCAGGTAACCACAATAACTGGTGGACAATTTTTCATTGATTGTGCCCCACCAAGAAACAGTAGTAGTAATTGGAGCATTACAGGTTCACAAATAACCCTATTTGCTGATGTCACAACCACACCTTATGTATTTGTGGATAATACACTAACAAGAACAGTGGGAGAAAATCTTCCGGGTATTCAAGGTGTGGTTTACGTGAAGCAATAAGCGACGTTATCGCATAATCATCTCTTTTTTTAACCAACTGTCACATTAGTTATATATGGATTTTTTATTGCAGCCCTGGCCCTGGTATTTCTCAGGCCCTCTTATTGCCTTGGTCATGGCACTTTTGGTTTTATTCGGAAAGACCTTTGGCATGTCATCTAACTTGCGAACCTTATGCTCCATGGGTGGTGCCGGAAAATATGCCGACTTCTTTAAATTTGATTGGAAGACTCAAAAATGGAACCTTACCGTGGTTTTAGGAGCAATTATAGGAGGATTTATAGCGGTTCAGTTTTTATCGGATGGGGCTGCAATTGCCCTCAATTCTGAAACGGTAAAAGATCTCAGTGCATTAGGATTTCAAAATGTTGGGAAAACACTTTTACCAGCTGAAATTTATAGTTGGGAAAACCTTTGGAGTTTAAAAGGAATGTCCATTTTGATCATAGCGGGCTTTTTGGTGGGTTTTGGCACACGTTATGCCGGCGGATGCACCTCGGGTCATGCCATTACGGGTTTGAGTAATTTACAATTACCATCACTGCTCGCTGTTATCGGATTTTTTATCGGAGGCCTTTTAATGACTCACTTTTTACTACCCCTAATCTTCTGAGCATGAAATTTCTCAAGTTTTTATTTGTTGGTATATTCTTCGGAATAGTTCTCGTAAAGTCAGAGGCCGTTTCTTGGTATCGCATTTTTGAAATGTTCAAATTTCAATCCTTCCACATGTATGGCATCATTGGTTCTGCCGTAGGGTTAGGAGTTGTATTTCTTTGGTTATTTAGAAAATTCAAAGTGAAGGATATTCAAGGGAAACCCATTCATGTTCCTACTAAAGAAAGGCTTTTTACCCGTTACCTATTCGGAGGCACCATTTTCGGATTGGGTTGGGCCTTGGCTGGCACTTGCCCCGGGCCTATGTTCATACTTTTGGGAACCGGAGTCAGTAGCATGCTTTTGGTCATAGCTTCCGCTATGTTGGGGACTTTTGTTTACGGTCTGCTGAGGGATAAATTACCTCATTGATTCTTATACACCCTGATATAGTCGATGATGAATTCTTGTGGTAAAACAGAGTCGTCAATGTCTCTACCCCCAAAATTACCGCCGATAGCACTGTTTATAATCAAATAAAAGGGTTGGTCGTAAGGCCATATTTCTTCAGTTTTTTCTTCTGGGGAGAACGTGTACAATAATTTGCCATCAACAAAGAACTCAATTTTATCTGGCGACCAATCGGCCACATAGATATGAAAGCCTTTTTCGATATCATCAATTCTGGTTTTTTTGGTATTGACCGTATTGCCAAAACTGTCTTTGGTATGTAACGAATTGAAAATCATATGTGGCTCACGGCCCACATATTCCAAAATATCTATTTCGCCACACAATGGCCAACCTACCTCACGATGATTTGAACCCAGCATCCAAATGGCGGGCCAAATTCCCTTGCCAACAGGCAGTTTTGCCCTTGCTTCTACCCTGCCATATTGAAATTGAAACTTCTTTTCAGTGGTTATTCTTGTAGAGGTATATCTGACACCTTCCTTTTTTATGGAAATATGCAAGCGACCGTCTTTTAGTTGATGGTTTTCTTTGGTATAAATCTGGGGTTCACTATTTCCCCATCCACACAAATCAGGACAACCATTGCCTAATTCGTAATTCCAATAGGTTTCATTCAATTCATTACCATCAAATTCATCAGACCAGACCAATTGACTGTTTCCTGAGCAAGACAACAAAAACATTCCCAGAAATAGCAAGCCTACTTTTTTAATTCCCCTAATGAAAGAAAGCTTAGGATTCATTAAACCGAATAATGTAGCAATGCTTTTCGCAACAGTCTCATTCAACTGCTTTTTTGCGCTAACCATTCCCACAGTAAAACTCAAACGAGGGATCTTAACTAATTTTCTTCCCATATCTTTTTCCCTTTTAAAAAAGAAAGGCCAATGGCTTTATAATTCCATCGACCCTCTCTAGCTACAGTAGTTTGGTTACTGATAAACTCTTATATAATCCACTTCCATAGAAGATTGCGTAAATGCCGGATCTATGTTACCACCAAAAGTACCTCCAATCGCCACATTCATAATAAAGAAGAAATCTTTATTGAAAGGTAATGAAGCGTTGTTGTCAACGGTATGATACATCTGATCATCTACAAAAAATCGTATTTCAGAATCTAGCCACTCAATGGCATAAATATGAAAATCATCTGAAACCCCGGTTACTTGAGTTGAGCCGGTACGCGCATTACCGGCAAAATTATTAGGGTCATGGGTAGAGCCAAAAATGAGATCTTGTTGGTTACCTACGTGTTCCATAATATCAATTTCGCCACAGGTGGGCCAACCCACTTGGCTGAAGTTAGAACCTAGCAACCAAATTGCAGGCCAAGTGCCACCTCCAGACGGAAGTTTTGCCCTCACCTCTACCCGACCAAAAGTAAAATCAAACTTTTGCGAAGATTGAATTCTTGAGGAAGTAAAACCGCTACCGTTGAAATTTTCTCTCTTTGCCGTTATTTGAAGCAAGCCATTTTCAACAATTACGTTTTCTGCTCTATCTGTGTAATACTGAGATTCTCCATTACCCCAACCATTATCGCCAGTACCAATATCATAATTCCATGTAGAGGGGTCTGGCGCACCGTCTTGGTCAAATTCTTCCGACCAAACCAAGGTTTCAAAAGTGATATCGTCTGAATTAGCACTATCATTACCCCCATCAGAACTGCCATTTTCTGGCACAAATGTGCTGTACCATGCCAAAGGGTCATCGCCATTAAAAGGCTGGCTGATTCCTCTAACAACCATGCGATCTTCTGAAAGTTCAGTAATCTGATACTGACCTGATATAATTGCCCAATAGCTCAAAAAGCTATTACCGACATCCAAAATACTTGAATTGTTTTCCCCTTCAGTAATAATAAAATTTGAGGTAAAACTGGCCTGATCTGTAATATCGCGACATTCGTCTATAAATTGTTGTGGAGAGGCATCAGGAAAGAAACGATTTACCTCTGTCCAGTTAATGAATACTTGATTTGCCGCACCCAATTCCAACTCATAACTAAAATTGCTGTTACCATCATAACTAAAAACAAGCACATCATCATATAAACAAGGATTAAGTGAATTAGGACTGGCACTAAAAAATTCAGGAAAATCATTGTTTAATGGACCTACGCCAAAATGACCGGAGTTAGTTTGATCCCAAACCCATCTTTTTGAACTTGCGCTTAAGCCATCACCACCTGCTATATTAGCCAGAATTTCTGGTGCAATGGATAGGCGAACGTCTAAATCAATAAATTCGGTTATGTTTGAACTTGTGCCACCTACGCCATAGGCCACTACTGTAATAGGCGCTGAGTATTGGCCCGAAGTTGTGAAGCGAAATGAAGCCGATTGACCAGGATTAATCACTACTGGAACTGCACCTGGTGTGAAAATAACATGAAAATTGATGGCATTTTCTGCTTTTGGGGTTACCACCACATTGCCTGACTGATCACCAGCTATTTCTGTTTGTATCGATAATTCTGTAGGGAAAATTATATTCTGCAAACTTGGCTCCTCATCTTGGCATGAAATAGCCAAGAACAGCAAACACATCATTGTGAATGGTATCAACAAAACCTTTTTCATTTCTTCAATTTTTGTATTAAGAACAAGTCTGCCCATCACTGAGCAGACTACATTCTACAATCTTGCTTACCTAATTTTAAGGTGTATCACTGCCGTCGCCACCTTCAACAATGCTTACATTGTCAATATTGACCATACCCGCTTCACCATTGCTATCAAAAAGCACACGCAAATCATCTCCGCCAAATCCGACGGTTGTTAACTGAAGTGTAATGGTTTGAACTGTTGTCGTTAGGTTTACATTGACTGCCGTACTGGCGAAATTACCGCTGCTTTCACCAATACCTGCTATTATGGTACGATCGACATCAGACCAAGCATCAAAAGTTAAAATATAGTTCGTATCTGCGGTCATACTCAAACCTTGCTGGCTCAAATTCACCAAGAACGGTTGGCTGGGGTCTGGATTCTCGACATTTACCGAGTAGTAAGTGTTTCCATCAACCGTGACAACCGGTGCTGGTGGGGCATCAAAGGCCTCAACACCTGCATTCCATGGCTCGGCTCCTGCTTCAAAATCGCCATTTATAAGGTCGAGAGAGCCTGTGTCCCCGGTATCGCCACCAGGCGTGTCACTACCGTCACCACCTTCAACTATGCTCACATTGTCAATATTAACCATACCGGCTTCACCGTTGCTATCAAAAAGAACGCGCAGGTCATCACCACCAAATCCTACAGTGGTTAATTGAAGCGTAAATGTTTGTACCGCTGTTGTTAGGTCTACATCAACAGCAACACTTGCGAAGTTGCCACTACTTTCACCGATACCGGCAATGATGCTACGTTCAACATCTGACCAAGCATCAAAAGTCAAAGTATAATTCGTATCTGCGGTCATGCTCAGACCTTGCTGGCTCAAATTCACCAAGAAAGGTTGACTTGGGTCAGGATTATCAACAGTGACCGAGTAGTATGTATTACCATCAACCGTAACTACAGGTGCTGGTGGGGCATCAAAAGCCTCAACTCCCGCATTCCATGGCTCGGCTCCTGCTTCAAAATCACCATTTATCAAATCAAGGCTTCCTGCTGGGTCCATGGGCGTATCGCTACCATCTCCACCTTCCACTAAACTAACATTATCGATATTGACCATACCAGCTGCTCCATTACTATCAAAAATCACACGTAAATCATCTCCGCCAAATCCAACGGTTGTCAACTGTAGCGTAAATGTTTGCATCGCTGTAGTCAGATTAACATTAACAGCTGTACTCGCGAAACCACCACTGCTTTCACCAATTCCAGCGATTATTGATCGCTCAACATCTGACCAAGCATCGAACTTCAAAGTATAATTTGTGTCAGCCATTAATGCCAATCCTTGTTGACTTAAATTAACTAAGAATGGTTGACTAGGATCTGGATTATCAACTGTAACCGAGTAATACGTATTACCATCTACGGTAACCACAGGTGCAGGTGGAGCGTCAAAAGCTTCAACCCCAGCATTCCAAGGCTCAGCTCCTGCTTCGAAATCACCATTTACCAACAAGCCACCATCAAAAGCCTCCATTTCGAACATGACCTGAATTTGTTCAGATATCTCAGTCTCTTGACCATCTGAACCCACTGCCACCACACGAATGGTGTATGTGCCTTCTTCGTAGACATTGGTGGCTGATTGACCAACGTTGATCGTTGTAGCGGTTTCATTGGTCACATTACCAAAGAAAACTTGAAAAGAAGAGGCCCCTGTTGCTGTAGGTGTAACTGTAACAGTACCTGAGTTATCATCAGCAATATCAATACCTGCTTGCACATTCGAAGGTGCAGCAATTGGATCAATTGGATCATCCATATCATCATCTCCACAGGAGACTATTAGGCCTGTCGCTAAAAATAGTAGTAAAAAGTGTTTCATGAATTTCATAATGTTTCAATTTTAAAATTAAAATAGTTAATATCCTGGGTTTTGTTGCCAGCGATTGCCAGCGAGTTCAATTTCTATACTGGGAATTGGAAAGAGTTCATTTTTTCCTGCTTGGAAGCCATTTATTTCAGCCGAAGCCCTTCCAGTTCTCACTAAATCAAAGAAGTGATGCCCTTCACCTACCAATTCTACTCTTCTTTCGCGATATATAGCATCTGTCAAAGCAGCACCTGTTACATTGACAGATGCCAAACCGGCACGTGTTCGAACTCTATTCAAATACGATTGCGCACGATTATCATCAATACCACCTCTGTTCAATGCCTCAGCGGCCATGAGCAACACATCAGCAAACCGAATGGCTCGATAATTATTTGGATTTGTTAAATTGGCATCTCCTGTGTTCAGGTCTCCTTGTCTTGAAATATATTTTCTGTTGTAATAACCAGTATGCTCGAAACCCTCAACAAAAGTTACTCCTGCACCGTTATTGAAATTGGCGTTAGCTGCGGCAAAGGCTTCAATATCTAAAATAGCTGTTTCACGTCTTATATCGCCATTTTCGAAGGCATCAAAAACTTCTTGAGTAGGCACATTAAAACTGAACCCAGATTCGAATAAGGGACCTGAATAATTTCTTATCCCATTGAACCCTACGGCCACATTTCCCTCGCTACATTGTAAACAACCAAAACCTGCGCCCTCAATATCAGTGTATTGAACCTCAAAAACAGACTCGATATTATTTTCGTTATTGTTTTCAAACATGGTACTGTAGTCATCCAATAAATCATATACGCCCGAATTTATCACCTGCTCTAATACAGTTGAGGCATTTTGAAAATCTTCTTGAAACAAATAAACCTTACCCAGCAATGCTAAGGCAGCACCCCTTGTCACCCTACCCGTATCAGATTGCACTTGAGGCAAATTTTCAGCAGCAAAAAGCAAGTCTTGTTCCATTTGATCATAAATCTCGGCAACAGGGGTTCTTTCAACTACATTTTGATCTCCGAAAAGCAATCGCCGATCTACAGAGAGAGGCACATCACCAAACCATTTGACCAGTTCAAAATAATAATACGCCCGAAGAAAGGTGGCCTCAGCCAATACGCTTGACTTTCCAGGAAAATCAGTTTTGTCTTTGAATTCAAGAATAAAATTAGCACGATTCACACCAGCGAACATCCAACTCCAAATATCCCTCAACTGTTGATTAACCGGAGTGTGAATCATATCATCTATTTCTTGAATACCCGGCACATCAGTTGCACTTTCTCCACCGGCTAGTGTATTATTAGAGGCAATTTCACCTAACATCACATTAATATAGCTAGCATGTAACATATCATAAGCCGCAATTAGGGCACCTTGATAATCTTCTTCTGAATTGAAAAAGTTTTCAGAATCTTCATCAAAAGAATTTACATTTACAAAATCATCTGAACAAGCCATAAGCATTATTATAGCCATAAGATAAAGAACAATTCTTTTCATTAAACCCTTATTACTTGTTTGTTTCATGTTCTTAAAACTTTAAGTTTAAACCCAACAAATAAGTTCTTGGTACAGGATAGAAACCAAAATCAATACCCGAACCAATAGGTGCACCGCTTGATGCACTTGGATCAAAACCTCTGTATTTGGTAAACGTATAAATGTTATTAGCAGAAATATAGAAGCGTAAATTATCTGCCTTTATTTTCTCCACCACTTCCGACGGTAATGTATATCCAATTTGTGCATTTTGTATTCTTAAAAAAGTACCATCTTCTACAAAATAATCTGAGAACAAGGAGTTTGATGTTGCCCCTGAAGTCACTCGAGGAAATGTATTTGTGCTGCCTTCACCGGTCCACCTATTTAGGGTAAATATAGAACGGTTTACAAGCGGTTGGTCGCGTTCATAATTGCGAACTATCTCGTTTCCAATCGAGGAGAAAGCGTAGGCACCAAAATCAAAATTCTTGTAGTTTACAGAAAGGTTCAATCCCATGGTGGCATCAGGTATTGGATTACCAATATCTGTGCGATCTTCTGAATTTATAAGTCCATCATTATTTTGATCTACAAAACGTAAATCACCAGGTGCGGCATTCATTTGTGTTGCATGCGCATCTACCTCAGCTTGATTCTGGAATATACCATCGGTTTCTAAACCAAAGAAAAAACCAATAGGTTTACCGGCCTGAAAACGAGCTGGAGGATCTTGCCCCACACCAAACGAACCACCTTGTAAAAACCCCGAATCATTGTTTACTGCCGTTACCTCATTTTCTAAAAAAGTAACATTATAATTCAGCCCAACTGAAAAATCTTCAGATGGAGACCAATTATACCCAACAGCAAATTCAAACCCGCTATTTTCAACTGAACCACCATTTACCACTGGAGCTTGTGCCCCCGGAGCTGTTGCACCCAAAATACCAGAAACTTGAGGCTGTAACAATAAATCATCAGTTATTTTCTTGTAATAATCTGCCGTAATATCAACAGCATTATTGAACAATTTCATATCAAGACCAACGTCAAAGGATTTTTGCCCTTCCCATTTTATCAATGGGTTAGAAAGCACCCCTACCGCCTGACCAAAGACTAATTCATCATTAAAAACATAAACCCCTTCACCTGTTAAAATAGAACGGAAAGCATTACTGGCAATTCGATCATTACCTATAACACCGTAACTACCCCTAAATTTTAAAAAGCTGACGGTTTCACTTTCTTCTAAGAAGCTTTCTTCAGATGCGATCCATCCCACAGAACCCGTTGTAAAATATCCAAATCGGTTGTCAGGTCCAAATTTAGTGGAACCATCGCGTCTGACAACGGCAGAAACTAGGTATTTTCCATCATAATCATATTGTAATCTAGTGAAGTAAGAGAGTAACCTTTCGTCAAACCTACCGCTTAATCCACTGTCTTTTAAGCCATTTCTTACATCAACAGCATCCGCTATTTGTGCATCTTCAAAGAGAATGGCTGGGTTTTCAAAAAAACCTTGGGTACTACCTGAAAACAAACCTTGAGTAACAAATACCGAAGTACCTATAGTTGCTTGAAAATTATGAACCGAGTTAAATTGATTTTTGTAATTAACAAAAGCATCAAAAGTATAGTCTCTAAAAATATCTTTATTAACGGCCAAATTGGGTCTATCGAGGTTATTGAAAACTTTACCAGCACCAAAAAAGGATAAAGGCGAAAAGAAACGCCCCTGAACTTCAGCATAATTTCCTTGCGCTGCAGCCTCTGCTGTAAAATTATTCCAGAATTTATAGTTCAAAGCAATTTTTGCGCTCAAACGATCCACCCTTGTTCTATTGAAGGTATTTTCGATTTGAGCTAGTGGATTAATTACCTCATTACCCAAGCCATTGGATAATGTAAAATCGCCATTGTCATCTCGAATGTCAAAAGTGGGTGCATTATTCAGAGCATTAAATAAAACTGAACCAAGACCACTTTCAGCCAAAGCACTTCGCTCGGTGTTGTTATAAATAATATTGGTAGTCAACTTTAAATTTTCCAATAAATTGGTGTCAAAGTTTGCTCTGGCGGTATATCGAGTAAAATTAGCTTTATCGCCACCTACGATACCATCTTGTGTAAGCCAAGATAGACCGAAAGAATAGGCAGACTTCTTTGTACCCCCTGAAGCCGTTAAATTATGATTATGGGTAAGCGCTTTTTGAAACACTTCATCTTGCCAATCTGTTCCGGCTCCTAAACCTAAAAAATTGGGAAATGGATTCGGTTGCCCTCCAGCAGCCGCTGCCTCATTAATAATGGCTGCATACTCCATTGCATTGAGTACAGGAATCTTTCTAGTGGTTTCTTGAAAACCGCCATAGGCATCATAGGCAAATTGAAGTTTGGTGTTTTTTCTTCCTTGTTTGGTTGTAATTAAAATTACCCCGTTTGCTGCACGTACGCCGTAAATACCTGCTGTTGCATCCTTTAAAACATTTAAAGTTTCAATATCACCAGGATTCAGCACACTTAAATCTTCAATAACATTACCATCAACAAGAATCAAAGGTCTACTATCGCCGTTTGTTGAAATACCCCTAATACGAATATCAAGACCACTTCCTGGTGAACCCGATTGCGAGGTAACATTTACCCCAGCAACTTGCCCTTGAAGCGCTTGCTCAATACGTGTTGGTTTTAAATCTTCAATTGTTTCGGCACCAACAACAGCTACAGCACCTGTTATTTCTTTTTTCCTTTGCGTACCATAACCAATAACCACCACCTCATCCAGTGCATCTAAACTTTCTTGAAGATATATCTTCAAGCCGCTCAAAGATGAAAGGGTAATCTCTCTATTTTCATATCCTAAGTATGAGAACACAAGAACATCTCCAATAGCTATATTGGAAAGCTCGAAATTACCATCAAAATCAGTGATGGTACCATTTGAAGTTCCTTTTAAAACCACGTTGGCACCAGCTAAGGGTTCGTTCAGATTTTGGTCTAGGACCACTCCCGTCGCCTTTCCATTTTGGGAAAAAACCAACGAACCGATAAAAAAGAAAACAAAAAAAGTTCTTAACTTATTCATGCACAACCTTGCTATATTTCCAAAGATACAATTTGGATTTGCGATTTCTATGAATTTCAGCACTACAAAAAACATACAGTGTAGAAACACAAGCTATAAATCGAAAATATCGTACGTTATCTATGACTTGCGTTAAGTTCTTAGGGTTTTCCTTTACAGAACGTCGCTTTTTCAAAAATCCTTTAGGATATCCGTGTAGTGGAGTTGTAGTGGTAATGTAGTGTTTGAATTTTAGATTTACATATCCATAATGTAATCTACCAAACCCTCTTCATGTTGCAGTTGCATCTTTTTTCGCAGGCGGTAGCGTTTTACCTCAACACTTTTGACAGAGATATTTAGTAGTGGTGCTATTTCTTTGGATGACAAATTCAAACGGAGATAGGCGCATAATCTTAAATCATTTGAAGTCAGGTCAGCATGTATACCTTTGATCTTTTTAAGAAAGTCTTTATCGGCATTGTTGAACGCATCTTCGAAGAATTTCCAATCATCTTCATTGTTGATATTTCGATCGATGGTTCGAATCACTGATTTTACATTTGGATCGTCATTGCTCTTCTTCAATTGGTTTTTAATAGCATTCAAAAATTCATTCTTTTTGATGATACTCATTGTTGAAATTGCCAATTCCCTATTCTTGTTCTCCACCTCTTCATGTAGTTTTTCATTTCTTATTTGAACAATTTTCTTTTGGGCTTTGAGCTTTTTACGCTTCAACTTCTTCTTGTTTTCAACCAAAAGCTGCTCTTGTTGTTTCTTATAATAGCGTTTGTATAGTTTATGAATGAAAAAGGCAGATAATGTAAATGCCAAAAAATATAGCACTAACGCAAGATTTGAGACATACCAGGGTCTTTCAATTGTAAAGTCATATGTCGCTTCGTTTTTTGAGAGATGATTTCCAACCTTGGCCCTTACCTTAAAGGAATATTCACCGTAAGGTAAATTGTCAAATGACATGCTTGGCTCACTTGACCAATCACTCCAATCGTCATAACTACCCTCTAATTTATGACTGTAACTGACCTCAGTGTACTTATTATATTCGGGAACGTTATATGTAATAGAAAGACTGTTTTCTTTGAACGAAAAATTATTGTTTTGATTCCAATCAATTTTATTCTCCGATGCATAGTTTGTTTTCTTTGAAACCGAATTGATGCGCACTATGTATTCATTTCTAGACAATTTATTTAAGTCGAGGGTCAAATAACCATTGGAGATTCCTATTAAATAATAGTCTTTTTTAAATCTCGTCAAATTTTCAAAACCTAGTACACCTAGGTTCTTCCTGACATACCTCGGAATGGAAACCTTATTTACCTGTAGTTGAGAACTAAACTTTGCGGGTGCAGCAAAAGCAACGCTTGTATTGGTAAAAGACCAGAGTCGTTTTGATTCATTATCAGCAATAAAAACGCCAATGGGATCATCCTGATGGCCAAAGAAACCACTGGTCAATAAAGAATCGGTTACAAAAGTTTCCTCTAGTTGGTCATACTTGAAAATTCCTTTACTACTGGTATATAAAACCTCATCGGCATAGGAGACCAAACTTGCCCCGATGCCTTTCGGGGCCTCATTTTCAATGGCCACAACCTTTGAAAAAGAAGCATTCAATTGAAGCCTATAAATACCCTTGAATTCATGGTTTACAATCAACTTCGTATCATCGACAAACTCAAAAAACCGACTTGAAATATCAAAACCCTCTATTACATTTTGTAATTGCCAAATCCCATTTTCGTTGGTTAAAACACTTAAACCATTGTAATTTCCTTGAAGGAACAAATTCTTTTGATTGGGGATAGGTTTTACATCCCACGTTCCAGGGAAATCAGATATCAGTTTTGCCTTACCTTCTTGAATTTTATACGTGCCATTATTATGACCACATAATAAAGTGCCATCTATTATTTTCAATAACCAGACTTGCCCCTCAGTATCATCTACCAAATTGAAATCTTCATTGGAATTCAATTTTTTACTGAACAGACCTTGATTTGTACCTAAATAAAGATTTCCCTCATGGCTAACAGAGGCATAAACAACTCCTATCTTTCCGTTTTTATCAATGTATTCATTGAATGGGGAGTTCAAATTCAGAACACTGATACCATTGTCAAGAGCGAGCCACAAATTTTGTTCTTCATCCTGAAAAATGTCAAGCACCGTGTTATTGTTCAGTCCTTTTTCTTGATTGATTCTTCGAATTACGGCACCACTACGGTCTATATGGTAGATTCCATTTGAAATTGTTCCTAAAACAATACTGCCATCCCATAGTTGTTTGCCACTGTATACATTGACGTTATCGGACTCTCTATCAAAGGGAATGTTCCATCGGCTCAGATTACCATTGTTCAAAAAATAAAATGCCGCTTTGTCAGTAACCAAAACGGCTTTTTCGTCTATATTAAAGATACCCAGGACCACGTTATCCTTTACGACAGCGGCATCGGACACCAAAACCGAAGCACCGTTCTCGATTTTGAAAAGTCCGTTGGAGACACTGTGATAATATACCGCTCCTTCAAAAGCGAACATATGGGCCTTTGTAGAACTAGAATCGAGAAACTTCACCGATCTATCCGCAGAATTGTAAATGTATATCCTTTCTAAACTTTGAAAGAGTACCCATTCATCGAACTCCATAATATTCCAAAATTCCTCATCCTCCAACAACTCAATGTCGAGTTCGCTGCTTAGGGATGTATACGAAAGATCACCAAATGAATTTTTTTTCCAAAACCCGAATTCACTATAACATCCTGTATAAATGATCTCATTTATTGCCTTTACAGAACGTATCGTGGAGCCGTTTGGAGAACCATATAGTTTCCACTCAGCACCATTGAATTCCAATAATCCGCCATTATTGGCAACATAAATGTTTTTTTGAACGGTTTGTGATATGCCCCAGTTTTGATTTTCAGCACCGTACTCAAGCGGCGTGTAATTGGCTATGGGCGGCAATTCTTGCCCAAGAAAATCACTGGCACAAAAAAAACTTAGCAGAATACTGAAATAAAAACAACGCATGATCGATGCGGAATTGGTATAATTGAAAAGTGTGGTGGCCCTAAACAATTTCGGCACTTAAACCAGCCTGCAACAATCTACTGCAGCGCGGTTCCAAATCACTGTATTCGCCCGTTTTTACCGTACACTTGCCGTTGTGATGTACAATTATGGAACATTGTTCAGCTTGCTCGGCAGTGTGTTCACACACCTCAATCAACGTTTCAATGACATGTTCAAAAGTATTCACATCATCATTGAATAGAACAATCTCATTCAGATTGACCGTTTCTTCTTCGAGTAGAAGTTCTTCTGAAAATTTTTCCTTGACGCTCATAATATGCTATGATTACATACTTTGGAATTTCTAAAGTACATATTTTACGGCAACCCATTTATTTTTTTCAATAAATTTTTCAAATTTCAAGTCCAACTCTTCGCATCTTTTTGAAATAATGGGAATATCATTTTCATAAAAACCACTCAGAAACAACATTCCTTCTTCGTTCAAGCAATTGGCATAAGCAGGTAAATCAACAACCAAAATATTGCGATTGATATTGGCGATTATCACGTCATATTTTTGATCGATCAAAAGATTGGCATCGCCCTCTTGAACCTTGATGTTCACACATTTGTTGCGTGCTACATTCTCTATTGCATTCAAATAGCACCAGTGGTCAATGTCAATGGCGTCAACGTTTTTCGCACCCCTCATTGAAGCTAGAATGGCCAAAACACCGGTACCACTTCCCATATCAAGAACGGATTTATGTTCAAAATCATGTTGTAAAATATGTTCAAGCATCATATGTGTGGTCTCATGATGGCCAGTGCCAAAACTCATTTTGGGTTCAATGACAATATCATAAGCAACGGAAGGTTTTTCATGAAAAGGAGCCCTTACCACACACTGATCCGCAACTTGAATGGGTTCAAAATTTTCTTCCCATGTCGCATTCCAGTTTTGTTGCTCAATCTCCTTAATCTGAAAATCAATAGTGAAATTTTCTTTTTCAATAATGTCGACGGAGTCTAAAATATCTTTTGACCAATCTTTTTTCTGTATGTAAGCGAGAAGTCCATCTTGATTTTCAACAAAACTCTCAAAACCTGCTTCGCCCAATTCAGCAATCAAAATATCGGATGCCGGTTGTGGCGGATTCACTTTAAAAGCATATTCTATGTAAATGTTGTTGGACATTACTACTGTGTTTGGAAACCGATTCGAGTTTGAAATTTTTATTGATTGGATGCTTTCTCAACCGCGCCCATACTGGTCGGGACGGATGTCCTACTTTCAACCAAGTAAAAGCCACCTCCTTCAGACCTGTACCGAGCGGAGTCGAACTATGAAGGGAGGAACCAAAAAATAAATTATATGGCTTTTATGATGGCAATAAAATCATCTGCTTTTAAAGATGCGCCACCAATTAGGCCTCCGTCAACATCGGGTTTTGAAAAAATCTCTTTAGCGTTGGCCGGTTTCACACTACCTCCATACAATATGGAAACATTGCTGGCCACAGTTTCATTATAGGCTTCAGCAATTGTTTTACGAATGAATGCATGCATTTCTTGTGCTTGCTCAGGACTCGCGGTTTCTCCAGTACCGATTGCCCATACTGGCTCATAGGCCAAAATAATATGATTCCATGCGCTTGCATCAAGAGAGAGGAGGGCGTTTTTCAACTGGCTTTCAACCACATTGAAATGATTACCAGACTTGCGATCTTCAAGTTCTTCGCCAAAACAAAACATTACTCTCAGGTTTTTAGAAAGCGCAGCAGCTACTTTTTCAGCCAATAGTTCATCTGTCTCGCCAAAATAGGCTCGTCTTTCAGAGTGGCCTAAAATAACAGTTTTAACACCAATATTCTGAAGCATATCAGCAGAAATCTCTCCGGTATACGCACCACTTTCAGCAAAATGCATATTTTGAGCAATTACTTCTATTGGCGATGATTTTAATTGACTTACCGCACTTGAAAGATTCACAAAAGTGGGTGCAACCATAACCTCAGCACTTGCATCATCAACTGCCTCTGAAAGCGCATTCAACAAATCAGTGGTTTGGTCCAAATTTTTGTTCATTTTCCAATTTCCTGCGACTATTTTTCTTCTCATACTCATCTTTGATGTTTGGTGTTTGAAATTATATTTGCTCTTAACTAATTTTAATTGCCTTTTATTATTTTTTCAACTTCTTCTGTAGTGTATTTTTTGTACTCAAAATCTTCGCCAAAAAGTCTCTTTGAATATTCCTCAACCGTACTTCCAAAAATATCTTTTCTAAGAATATTCACGGAATCAGGATTTTTAATTGGCCAGATAAATGAAATTTCATTTGGGGTATTCATGAAATAGGATGACCCCTGAGTACCGTAAATTTGAGGCTCGCCCTTTTCCATCAAATGTCTATCGAGCATCATGGCATACAATCGAAAGGGAAGTTCCCCGGTTTCAGCTGCCACTTTTATTTGATCTATATAACTATCTATTTTGTTCGAATGTTGAATAACGTACCAAGCCGTTTCACCTGTTTTCGAACCTACCATTGACTTACCAGGATATCCTTTTTCCGCTATTACTTTTTCAATAAATATGAGATTTGAGCTGTCAATGGCAATTTGCTTGGACCAATCATCATGTGAACCGGTAGACCTAAATTTTTGATCTAAAACCATAATACTGTCCAAACTCTTTTTCAAATTCAAATCAAAATAAACTCCGTTTTCGGGCTCCTCAAAAATCAGCTTATCTAAATCGTTACTATGCACCTTCTGCATGATGGTGCCTTCTTCTAAAACCAAAACTCCAGGGTTCGATCGCACAATGGTTTTCAATGTGGTTTCATCCGTAAAATAAAACTCAAAACCGAGTCCGTATTGTCGTATCAAATTTGAGGACTGCTCTTTATTTGAGGCGGACATGCCAATTACTTTATATCCGTTCTTTATGGCCTTATTGGTTACCTTTTTGATTTCGTTATAAAATTTATGATTGGTCTTGCGAAGGTCATAGGCAATGACCATGACCAATTTAGGTTCGTTGAGCATCGCCAAGGCAAAGTCATCTCCTTCTTGCTCTATGGTAAAATCATGAACAGGCGGTTCATAGCCTTTTTGAATTTCTTTGGTTTCCGCACCTATGAATTCCCCATCGACTTTCGGATAATCGCCATTGGTCACAATTTCTTTTATTCCATCAGCCGTTTTGAACTTCCATGTGTACTCAATTATAGGTTGAGGTGCACCGGGTGGCACATTCATGCCATCTTCAATGTCAGCACCAATCTTGTAGGGCCTAAAATCGATTTCAGGCAAATGGTTCAACACATGCACGACATAAACTCCGCATAAGGCCAAAGTCAGGGCAGTCAGCACCTTTCGAATGTTACCACTGAACCAAGGTGTGATATACTTGCGGCCAATGAAGAGAATAACAATGAGAACCAGTAAAATGATGTCTTTTGTAAACGACTCCCATGGTGTCAATTTTATGGCATCACCAAAACAACCACAATCTGTCACTTTATTGTAATAGGCTGAATAAAAAGTCAAAAAAGTGAAGCCAATGATCATTAGCAAAAGGCTCCATACTGTAAATTTTCTGCAATACCCCAAAAGCAGCATTACGCCCACAAGCACTTCAAAAATCACAACGATTATGGAAATGGTAAGGGCATGCGGTTCAAAAAAAGGAAGGTCCAACACACTTGAACTAAAATATTCCTCAAGTTTGAACGAAAAGCCCACGGGGTCATTCAGTTTTATGAATCCGCTGATAATGAAAAGTATTCCAACAAAAACTCTTGAAAACCCGACTAGATATTTCATGCTGTTTTTTTTAGTTTATTGAAGATGAATCATCGCAAAAACTGCATAATTGACCATATCTTGATAATTGGCATCAATACCCTCGCTGACCAAGGTTTTGCCCTTATTATCCTCTATTTGCTTTACGCGCAACAATTTTTGCAAAATCAAATCAGTTAAAGAACTTACCCTCATTTCGCGCCATGCTTCTCCGTAATCATGGTTCTTATTTTCCATCAAGCCCTTTGTTTCAGCAACATGCTTGTCATAAAGTTTTAAGGCCTTTTCATCATTCAAATCAGGTTCATCAGCAACACCCAATTCCAATTGTATCAAAGCCATTAACGAATAATTGATGATACCCATGAACTCAGAGCGTTCACCCTCGTCAACCTTCTGCACCTCATTTTCTTGAAGACCACGAATTCGCTGCGCTTTTATATAGATTTGATCCGTGAGGGAAGGTAGTCTCAATATGCGCCAAGCACAACCATAATCTGTCATTTTTTTGTTGAACAAGTCACGACAGACTTTGATTACGGCGTCATATTGCTCAGAAGTATGCTGCATGAATTTAATGGTAATTTGCGTAAATTTCGCTAAAATATCGGGAATGTCAAAGGTCGCTCTTTAAAGTCGATTTTTCAAGTCAAACCCAATGAAGTTTCTATAATGATGACGATCAATTGCAACGGCAATCTCATTGACCTTTCAACACCCAAGGTAATGGGAATCTTAAACCTCACTCCAGATTCTTTTTATGATGGCGGCAAATACAAAGATGAAAGAGGCATTTTGAAACAAGTGGAAAAGATGCTCGAAGAAGGTGCCACTTTCATTGATTTAGGCGCCTATAGTTCAAGACCCGGTGCGGACAGTGTTTCTGAGGAGGAAGAGTTAAAGAGATTGCTTCCCATCATTGATGTACTGCTGAAAAGATTTCCTGAAATTCTACTTTCCATAGATACTTTTCGAAGCAGGATTGCCGCCCCATGCATTGAGGCAGGTGCGGTTCTCATCAATGATATTTCTGCGGGATTGTTGGATGAACAAATGCTACCCACCATCGCCAAACATAAGGTGCCTTACGTTATGATGCACATGCGAGGCAACCCCAAGACCATGCAATCAAAAACCAGCTACACCCATTTGATCAAAGAAATAGTGCATTACTTTTCTGAAGGTGTTGCCAAGGCACGTGCATTGGGAATTCACGATATCATTTTGGATCCCGGTTTTGGGTTTGCCAAAACCTTGGATCAGAATTATGAATTACTCTCACAACTGGATTTGTTGCAGACCTTCAGACTTCCCTTTTTGGTGGGTTTGAGTAGAAAATCAATGATATACAAGGCATTGAATACCAGTGCTGCCGAGGCTTTGAACGGAACAACTGCCTTGAACATGATAGCATTGAACAAAGGAGCCAAAATTTTGAGGGTTCATGATGTCAAAGAGGCAAAAGAATGTGTTGAGCTGGCCGGGCACTTGAGATAACTCCTACGAGTTTATCCATCATTTTTAATTAATTTTACAAAAACACCAAGAATTGGATTCGCTCAATTTACCAGACTTGAAGATCACCAATATCATTGATGTCATCTTGGTCGCCATCCTCCTATACTATATCTACAAATTGGTGCGCAGAACCGTGGCCATCAATATATTCTTCGGAATTGTTATGGTTTGGGTCTTTTGGAAACTCACGCAATACCTTGAAATGAAATTGATAGGCAGCATTGTCGGGGCCTTCATGCAGGTGGGTCTGATTGCATTGATCATTGTTTTTCAGCAAGAGATTCGGAAATTTTTATTGATGATCGGCTCCACCAACTTTGGCGCGAAACGTAATTTTCTCAAGCATTTCAAATTTTTAAAGCAAGATGGCCTGGGCACTCCCACAGATGTCGATGCCGTGCTAAGTGCCTGTTCTAAAATGGCTTCAAGCAAGACAGGTGCCTTGATTGTCATGCAAAGGGTCAATTCCCTCGATTTCGTAAGGTCATCAGGAGACCAAATGAACATTGAAATCACCCAGCCTATTATTGAAAGTATATTTTACAAAAACAGTCCCCTTCATGACGGCGCGGCACTAGTGGTCAATAACACCATTGTGGCAACGCGTGTAATTCTACCCGTTTCAAACGAAAGGGATATACCCTTGAATTTTGGTCTGCGCCACAGAGCGGCAGTTGGTATTACCGAAAAAACCGATGCACTGGCTCTTGTGGTCAGCGAAGAATCAGGCGATGTGGTCTATATCAAAAATGGCAAATTTATTGACTATGATGATATGATCGATCTTTCAGCAATCATCAAAGAAGATTTAATTTAATAACCCATGGAGTGCAAGAACTGTGAAAGGCCCTTAGGTACAGACTACAGTTTTTGCTCGAATTGCGGTGCCAAAATTATTCGCAATAGACTGACCTTTAAAAGTCTTTGGTACGATATTTCGGAGCGTTATTTCAACCTTGACAATACCTTTCTAAAAACATTTTGGCATCTTTTCATTAAACCTGAAAAAGTTATCGGCGGCTATGTCAATGGAGTGCGTAAAAAGTATTTGAATCCGTTTAGTTATTACGCCATTGCCATTACAGTATCAGGACTATTGTTTTTTATTGTCAAAGAATTTTTTCCCGAATCATTGAACATGGATTGGATGATGCCAAAAGGTGGTACACAAATGGATGATGAAATATTCGATCGCACGGCCAAATATCAGACTATTATCAGCTTGGTTTCAATTCCTTTATATGCGTTCTTATCAAAATTGGTATTTCTCAAAAATAAAAAACTGAATTACACCGAACATGTAGTCTTGAATACCTATCTGTTTGGTCAATATAGTATCGCCTATTTTCCATGTGCTTTAATAGCTCTATCGCTTGGGATGAATTATATGGTATTCACCTATATTGGTTTGCTATTCTACGTGTTCTATTTTGCTTACAGCTTGAAACGAATATATCAGCTTAGCTGGGGAACCATTTTTCTGAAAACCCTGCTTTTTATCTTCATCTTGTTAATTGCCTATATCGCATCGACAGTGATTTTTCTCGTAGTCACTTTTCTATCAGGTGGTGTGGAAGGTTTAAAAGAACTGGCGAAACCTCCACCGCAATAGGGTCAAGCCACCTTTTCGGTCAAGAATTGGGCTTCGTAGAGATTGTTGTAGTACCCTCCTTTTTTAAGCAGTTCATTGTGTGTGCCAATTTCAACAATTTGACCGGCATCCATCACTATGATTTTGTCTGCCTTTTTAATGGTTGCCAAGCGATGGGCAATGATGATCGAAGTACGGCCTTCGGTAATTTTATCAGTGGCACGCTGAATCAATTGTTCAGAATAAGAATCTACCGAAGAGGTGGCCTCATCCAATACCAAAATACTCGGATTACTGACATAAGCCCGTAAAAAGGCAATCAATTGACGCTGACCACTTGACAACATAGACCCACGTTCTTTTACGTTGTATTCATAGCCGCCGGGCAAACTTGAAATGAATTCATGAACACCAATTTTCTGTGCTGCTTCCTGAATGAGCTGCATGGATACCTTTTCATCTTTTAAAGAGATGTTATTCGCGACCGTATCGGCAAAGAGAAAAACATCTTGTAGCACTACCGCAATTTGGTTTCTGAGTGAGGCCAATTTGAAATCTTTGATATTGATTCCGTCTACCGCAATACTTCCCGAATTAATTTCGTAAAAACGATTCAGTAAATTGATAATCGTTGATTTTCCTGCCCCCGTGGCACCAACTATGGCCACGGTTTCACCTGCCGCTACATCAAAAGAAATTCCGTGTAAAACTTCCTCATCCTCCAAATATCCGAAATGAACATCTTTAAAAGAGATGTCGCCCTTTGCCTTTTTCATCTCAAGAGCGCCCTTGTCTTCGATAGTACTCTCGGTATCCAATATTTTAAAAACCCGATTGGCCGCTACCATCCCCATTTGTAGGGTGTTGAATTTATCGGCTATTTGCCGCAAGGGTCTGAACATCATTTCTATATAGAGCATGAAAGCGAACAGCGTACCTATCATATTTTCTTCGATATTCGCTACATTTTGCAGACCGCCATACCAAACTACGAGTCCGATGGCGACCGAGGTCACGATCTCTGCAATTGGAAAAAAAATGGAATTGTACCAGACCGTCTTCAACCAAGCCTTTTTATGTTTCTCATTGATTACTCTAAAATGATCACTTTCAATTTTTTCCCTCGTGAACAACTGCACTATTTTCATACCCGAAATGCGTTCTTGAACAAAAGAATTCAGATTCGATACCTGTGCCCTAACTTCAATAAAAGCCTGTTTCATCGCTTTTTGAAATTGGCGGGTTGCGTAGAGTATGATTGGTAGTAAAGCAAAAACAATCAAGGCCAATTTCCAGTTCAAAAACAACATGATGACTGCCGCCGCCAGCATTTTCAAGAAATCTGCCACGATTACAAAAAAACCTTGACTGAAGATTTCGCCAATTCTTTGCATATCTGCGACGGCCCGGGTAACCAATACGCCCAATGAAGAATCATCAAAATACTTCATTTTAAAACCAAGCATTTTTTTGAAAAGGTCAATGCGTACATCTTTGATCACTGACTCGCCCAACCAATTGGCATAGAACGTAAAAATCAACTGGCAGATTACTTGACCAAACAAAACCGCTACCATGGCCATGGCCAAAATCCTCAACTTTTCCGCATTCGGGCTCATAATGGCACCATCTATAAGAAGCTGTAAAATTTTGGGGGTCAAAACCGCGAAAGCTGATAACATTATGGCCGTTAGAGCGACCCCATAAAACGTGATGCGATACGGCTGTGTATGCGAAATCAATCTTTTGAAAAGCCCTATATCAAATGCTTTACCCGAATCTTTATCCATTTTTTGCAATTATCTTCTTTGGGTATGTAACCCTAACCAAATATAGTCCTTTTGCAGGCACCGAGGCACCCGCCTTTCTACGATCCTTACCATTGATAATGCTTTTGACCCTTTCCAATGATGATTTACCCGTACCTACATCCAACAGCGTTCCGACTATGGCCCGTACCATATTCCTGAGAAAACGATTGGCCGTTATCTCAAAAACCAACAAATCATTTTCCATTCGCCATTGTGCAGCTTTGATATCACAACGATAGGTATGCACATCAGTATTCGATTTTGAAAAGCATTCAAAGTCTTCATATTCCAAAAGTAGTTCCGCCGCCTCGTTCATTTTTTTAATATCCAATGCTTGTTTGACATAATGCGAAAAATCATGATAAAACGGATTTTTTTCTATGGATATCCAATATTCATAGGTTCGCTCAAAAGCATCAAAACGGGCGTGTGCATCATTAGTGACCTCCACTATTTTTTGAACTGCAATGTCAGCAGGAAGCAGGGCATTCAAACGAAATACCAAATCACTGATAGCATCAATTTCTGAAAATTCAAAATGAGCGAACATTTGCTTGGCATGCACCCCAGTATCCGTTCTACCCGCCCCCACCAGGTCAATATCATTCTTTAAAAGAGTGGCAAATGCCTTTTCCAAAACCTCCTGCACCGTAATGGCATTGGGTTGATTTTGCCAGCCATGATAGGCCTTACCGAAGTACGAAAATTGAACGAAATATCTCAACGGGATTCTTTAGTTTTGTGCGAATTCAAAGATAGCGAAGTTGCCTTGAAACACCCTTTTTATGAAAAAAATATTGCTGCTTTCCGATACACATTCCCATATCGATGAGGCGATTCTAAAATATGCACGTCAAGCAGATGAAATATGGCATGCAGGTGATATTGGCAATTTGGCCGTAACTGATACCCTTTCCAAAATCAAACCTGTTAGAGGGGTTTTTGGCAATATCGATGATCACGTCATTCAAAAAGAATTTCCTGAAAACAACAGATTTATGTGTGAGGGGGTTGATGTATGGATCACCCATATTGGTGGGTACCCTCCAAAGTACAACTCACGAATCAGGGCTGAAATCAAGAATAACCCTCCTAAATTATTTATTTGCGGACACTCGCATATTTTAAAGGTCATGTGGGATAAACCATTGGGAATATTACATATGAACCCCGGGGCTTGCGGCAAACATGGTTTTCATCAAGTACGCACTATGTTGCGTTTTATGATTGATGGGGAAGACATCAAAGACCTTGAAGTAATCGAATTGGGGAAGCGTTAGTTTTTCGAGGTCATGAATTAAAAAACCCCGACTATAAGGTCGGGGTTTCACGCACTAATACTACTAAGATGTTAGGTTCAACGCAAACGATCAACAGATTTTACAAGATCTTCATCCTTTTTGATGGCCCTATTGGCGAGGACCAGAAAAACGATAGAAAATACAGGAATGAGCATCCCAATACCCTTCTCAGAAACCAAAGCTTCTCCGGATAAGTTTAGCGATCGGTAAACGAAAAATCCTAGTAAAAAAAGATTCAATATCATATTCAATCTGTTTACCACAAATTGATTTTGTCTGTTTTTGAATAAAAATATGGCCAGTAATGCTAGGGCCGATGAGGCATAAAAAGCGATTGAAATCCAAAGCTCATTTTGAGCGAAAAATTCGACTCCTTCAGCAGTCGTCCATAAAAAGAGATAAAAAGGCAGTACCCCTGCTATCAAGGCGACAATGAACAAATAAATGGATTGTATTCTTTGAATCATTACTGCTATTTCAAAGTGTGATTGCAAAAATACACGTCTTTTTGAAAAATATTGGGGTGTTATTGAAAATAATTTGTAATATTGCCCCGTTATTAGTTATACCACTTACCTCGAGGGATAGCTTTATCCCCATAGTAATATCCAGATAACAATACACTTCTTTACCAACTCGAAAGACTTATAATTTATACCCAATTTAATGTTTGAGATTTCCGATTTAAAATCAAAAAAGCTGCCTGAACTCCAGGAAATTGCAAAAGGCTTGAACGTACCGAAGTACAAAACACAGAAAAAATTGGATTTGGTTTACCAAATTTTGGATGTACAAGCCTCTAGCCCGAAAGCTGTTTCCGCGAAATCAGAAAAAGCACCCGAGGCGCCAGTTGAGAAAGCACCTGCTGCTGTACCAGCAACTGAAATCAGTTCCGCTGAGAAGGAGCAAACCACCGAAGCTGCAACAGAAACCGCAGCCAAAGAGGAGAAAAGACCAAGACCAAGACCCAGACCTCAAAATCAAAATAAGGGGCAGCACAAAAACCAGCACAACCAAAACGGAAAAAAACAGCATCAAAAAGGGTCTTACGATAAAAGCAATTTTGATAAAGACCTAAAAAACCGCTACAAGGCCCCTGAATTTGAATTTGATAGTATCATTGAAAGTGAAGGTGTTTTGGATATTATGCAAGACGGATATGGTTTCTTGCGATCTTCTGACTATAACTACCTGTCATCACCTGATGATATCTATGTATCACAATCACAGATCAGGTTATTCGGTCTGAAAACCGGAGATACTGTTCTCGGTAATGTGAGACCACCCAAAGAAGGGGAAAAATATTTTCCGCTGATCAAGGTCAACAAAATCAACGGTATCGATCCACAAATTGTAAGAGATAGGGTTTCTTTTGAGCATTTGACGCCTTTGTTCCCTGACGAGAAATTCAATTTGGCAGAGCGTCAAAGTACCATTTCCACTAGAATCATCGATTTGTTCTCTCCTATCGGAAAAGGACAAAGAGGTATGATCGTATCGCAGCCCAAAACAGGTAAAACCATGCTTTTGAAAGATATTGCCAATGGTATTGCGGCCAATCATCCTGAAGTTTATCAAATCATATTATTGATTGATGAGCGCCCCGAGGAAGTTACTGACATGCAACGCAATGTGCAAGGCGAAGTGGTTGCCTCAACCTTTGATAAAGAAGCAACTGAACACGTTCGTGTGGCGAATATTGTACTTGAAAAAGCCAAACGTTTGGTTGAATGCGGGCATGATGTTGTGATTCTGCTCGACTCGATTACCCGTTTGGCGAGAGCCTACAATACCGTGCAACCTGCCTCTGGTAAAGTGTTGAGTGGTGGTGTTGATGCGAACGCATTGCACAAACCAAAACGTTTCTTTGGTGCTGCCCGAAATATTGAGGGCGGCGGTTCATTATCCATTATTGCCACGGCATTGACTGACACAGGTTCTAAAATGGATGAAGTCATTTTCGAGGAATTCAAAGGAACTGGTAATATGGAATTGCAGTTAGATCGTAAAATTTCAAACCGAAGAATCTTCCCTGCCATCGATCTTACTTCCTCTAGTACAAGACGGGATGACCTCTTGTTGGATGAAAATACCATTCAGCGCATGTGGATCATGCGCAAGTACCTTGCAGACATGAATCCTGTTGAAGCAATGGAGTTCATTGAACAACGTTTCAAACAAACAAAAAACAACGAAGAATTTTTGTTGACCATGAATCAATAAGTTCGCAAGGGCGAAAATCAAAAAATACGAATCCCGAATTCCTAAGTTAAGGAGTTCGGGATTTTTTATTTCTTTAAAAATGAATAGCCTTGATTTCGATTTGTTAATTTTTTGAAATATATTGTAGCCAACAAGAACAATACTTTCCCTCTGCGTTTTTGTGATTCGTTGAGAATATCTCAATTACTTAAATAACCAAACCACTAATATGATGATTCAAAAACACTCTATTTTGAGCGTGGCACTCATTTGTGCTATTCTCTCCTTCAGTATAAGTTGTAATCCAAAACCAGAAAATAATATTTCAGCAGAAGTAGTTGATGCGCCAAAAGGTATTATTTCATTAAATGAGGCAAGTTCAATCTATGATAATTATACCAAACATCGAGTTTCGTTGATTGAACCCTATGAAACAAAGCAACGTAGTCCTGAAGTAGCCTTTGAGGCGTCACGCTTTGTAGATTTTGACTATGAAACTATGAAAAATTATATCGCCTATGTAGATCAAGAAGCAGCAAAGGCAGGTGTAAAAAAAGTGACCAAGTTGCGTATGTATTTTGCCAACTACCCAAATAAAGTTGATTTTCCAGATGGCGAAAAAATAGTGCACCCAAGACAAAACTCCATTTTTATGGTGCCCACTTTGAATAGTAACGGCAATAATTTTGGTTTTTATATTGGTAGTGATGGTAAGGCGGCCTTGATCAAAGATCGAAAATCAAGTGGTAAAGACGGCATGGGTTATTTAGAAAGAAGTCAGAAAAAATCATATGCTGGTTTTAATATCACTCTAAATTCTAGCCTGCAAGGGGGCACAAGTTTAACATTAAACAGAGGTGGTGATGGACCTCCACCTTTTGGGGACTTTTAACGCCCTATGATAGAGGCTTTTACATTTTTCAAATCAATTTTTTTCATAGTAGCTTATGGCATAACACTCATTTTATCATTAGTTTACTATAAGAAGTATTTTAATACAGTTCTAAAATACTTTCCGATACTAATAGCATACACCTTTCTAAATGAACTATTGGGTAATTTAGTAAGGTATTCTGAGTATTTTTCTTTTTTCGCTCAGTCAGAACATACCTATTCTAATAGCTTTATTTACAACATATTCGACATCATTTTTTTTGGATACTTTTTTTACGTGTATTGGAGGTTAAGTCAGTCAAAAAGAATAAAAAATTTAATAGTGTTTTTTGCAATTATTGCTTTATTAGCGAACATTATCAATGCAATATTTTACGATCCTATGGAAATTGCTCTGTTCTATGCAAATGCCGTCTCATGTTGGATTCTTGTAGCTTTTTCCATTCAATATCTTAATCAGCTAAGACCTCATTTGAAATGGAAAGTTCAGCGCTACAATTTAATGTTTTGGATTTCGATAGGATTGGTTTTGTTCCACCTCTTTTTTCCATTTTTGTTTATTACTGGCTATCTTAAACCGGAAGTTTGGTACAAATTTAATTTACAAACTATTGTGAGAATTCTCATAATAATCATGTATGCTTTATTCTCCATCGGTTTTATTGTAAGTAGAAAAAAGTCGTTTGTATAAATACAAAAAGCCCCGACCAAATGGCCGGGGCTTTTTACTTTTTTAAGTGATGTGCCTATAAAGAAGCGACGTGCTTTGCCAATTTACTTTTTAAATTGGCTGCCTTATTTGAATGAATGATATTGCGCTTGGCCAAACGATCAATCATACTGACCACACCAGGCAATAACTTCTCAGCATCTTTCTTCTTAGTTTCTTCACGAAGTTTCTTCAAGGCATTACGCATTGTTTTGTGCTGATAACGGTTACGTAAACGTACCGCCTCATTTCTTCTGATTCTTTTTAATGCTGACTTATGATTTGCCATTATTTTAATTTAAAAATGAAAATTGAAAATTGAAAATGATTACAAACCTTCAATTTTTAACCTTTAATTAATTTTTTGTAGCCCGTAGGGGAATCGAACCCCTGTTACCAGGATGAAAACCTGGCGTCCTAACCCCTAGACGAACGGGCCATTATGTCAAGCCTTCAAATAATTAATCAAAAAAACTACAAAGGCGGGTGCAAAAATACAATTATTTTTTACTAGTGCAACAACCTAATATTATTTTTTAGTATGCTTTTGCAAATAGTACTCGAAACCGTGATAAATTACCCGTAACCATGCATTTTCCTTCCTCTTCTTTAATATCAATGGGGATACATCTTATGGTCGCCTTGGTTTCCTCTTTTATTCGATCTTCAGTTTCTGAGGTACCATCCCAATGGGCGGAAATAAATCCTCCTTTTTCTTCCAACACCGTTTTAAACTCCTCGTATGAGTTGACTTCCGTGATATGTGAAGAACGATGGTCTACGGCTTTCTTATAAATATTTTTCTGAATGTCATCCAATAAAAATTCAATTTTGCCAACGACCGCATCCATAGGTATGGTCTCTTTTTCAAGCGTATCACGCCTAGCAACCTCACAAGTGCCATTTTCCAAATCGCGATTACCGATCGCCAGACGAATGGGCACACCCTTCAATTCATACTCATTGAACTTAAAACCTGGCTTATGCGTATCACGATTATCAAATTTGACCGAAATGCCTTTTTTACGTAATTCCTTTACCAGAGGTTCTACTTTTTCTGAAATGACATCCAATTGCTCCAAGCCCTTATAGATGGGAACAATAACGACTTGAATTGGTGCCAATTTTGGAGGGAGTACGAGTCCGTTATCATCGCTGTGGGTCATGACCAGAGCACCCATCAATCTTGTGGAGACGCCCCATGAAGTGGCCCAAACATATTCTTTTTGACCTTCTTTATTGGCGAACTTGACATCAAAGGCTTTGGCGAAATTTTGACCTAGAAAATGCGAGGTACCCGCCTGTAAAGCTTTGCCATCTTGCATCAATGCCTCAATGCAATATGTTTCAAGAGCTCCCGCAAAGCGCTCACTTTCGGTTTTGGTTCCTTTGATCACGGGCACAGCCATGTGTTCCTCAGCAAATTCGGCATACACATTCATCATTTGCTTGGCCTCCTCTATTGCTTCCTGCTCGGTTGCATGTGCCGTATGCCCTTCTTGCCACAAAAACTCAGCGGTACGCAGAAAGAGTCGGGTACGCATTTCCCAGCGCACAACATTGGCCCATTGGTTGATCAATAGCGGTAAATCACGGTAAGATTGAATCCATCTGCGGTACGTATCCCAAATAATGGTTTCAGAAGTTGGTCTCACGATTAACTCCTCCTCCAACTTGGCCTCTGGATCAACCACAATTCCTTTACCCGAAGCATCGTTTTTAAGTCGGTAATGGGTAACCACAGCACATTCCTTGGCAAAACCCTCTACATGGCTTGCTTCCTTACTTAAATATGATTTTGGGATAAAAAGCGGAAAATAAGCGTTTTCATGACCGGTTTCCTTGAACATTTTGTCCAATCCGGCCTGCATTTTCTCCCAAATGGCAAAACCATAGGGCTTGATGACCATACAGCCACGAACCCCTGAATTCTCAGCTAAATCGGCTTTCACAACAAGTTCGTTGTACCATTTGGAATAGTCTTCGCTTCTTTTCGTTAAATTTTTACCCATTACTAATACTTTGGCATAGAACTTGTGTTAATATTGTCGAAAATAGTCAGGCAAAACTAACTATTTTTATAATGTTCAACAATTTAAATTACAACGATGATACAATC
>CAYSPL010000032.1:0-36559 GCA_964432915.1 uncultured Maribacter sp. | reverse complement strand
CTTAAAATCCAATGGACATTTGTCCGTATGGGTTCAAGTCCCATCTCGAGTACAAGGGAGATAGCCGAGGTTTTAACCTCGGCTTTTTCATTTAAAAAATTACTCAGGTACAACATAGGTACAACAAATGGCAGTTTTACTACTTGATTTTTGAGTGATATATAATTGGGTACAATAATTAAAGGAAATCATACTTCTATATTACTTTCAGTTTTACATAATCAAATTATGATACATTTTGTTTTATTGGTTTAGCCAGTGGCTTAAGCAATAATCAAGAAAGACGATGCGGCTGCCAATACATCGTAAAGGTTAAATGAAAAACGTAAGTCATAATTCTATTATGTAAAATATCTCTCAAGCTCTGGGAATCGATTTTGAGTACTTGATTTGCTATGCTCACTTTCGTCCGCCCGAGGTGGCTCACTTTGACCGCCCTATCTACCGAAATCCACATTTTCAATAGTAACCAAAAAGTTCGATGAACTGCAGTGGCATTTTGGGCCAAGCCATTTATCGACTGTTCATATACTTTAATCTACGGCTCAAAAAAAGTTCAAAAAAAATTTAATCTTTTCCAAAACCATTGTTTTCTCTGTTGTCCAAAAAACCAAAACCCTGTGAAACCCTTTTATTTATTGTGGTCTTCAAATAATTCAAAAAAATCGAGATCCTTACCTAATTCAGGAAAAAGATCCCATCAGTTCGTTTTTTCGGTTTTGGAATTTTGGTCGAAATAATATCTTTGCCTTGAATCATAAAACGAGATTATCCCCCGAAACCCTTGAACTTATTCAAAATATGTGAATTGCAATTTGAAGGTAACTTTTTCGTATCTTATAAGATCTCGCTACCATTTGTGTGGTAGGCTTGTTCGACAAGTAAGCAGGCACCAACTTTAAGAAAGATAAAACGAATGAGTTAAGGTTCAGAAAACCGAGTCCCAAACAATGAAGAGATTTAAAAATTCTGATTTAATAATCCCTATCTCCATCTTGGTGCATTTATGCATTCTCAATGGGGTGCTTTGGCTTTTGACGCCTGAAACCTACTTGAAGGCCCTCAATATTATTTTCTATAATGTTGCGTGGTTGATTATTACCTATAGTTTGAATTACTATCCGACCAGCAGAAAAGAGAACTTCATGACCAAATTTCATAAATCAATACAATTGTACTTGATTTTTGGTCTTTCTTACTTCGCACATTTTAGCATAACAAACCAAGATTTTAGGTCATTAGAGCACCAGTTGTTGGTTTTGTTGTTGATTTTTCTGTGTATTACATGGTACAGGGTGTTATTTTTCTGGGCGAGAGGTAGGTATCGAAAAATAGGCGGTAATTACGTTAATGTGGTTGTTTTGGGTCGAGACACCACACTCAAGAACATTCGTGCGGTTTTTGATGACCCCTACCTGGGCTATCGCTATAAAGGGTATTTTGACGACAACGAGTCCAAGAGTCCAACTTATTTAGGGAAAATTGTGGACTGCTTCTTATACATATTGGAAAATGAAGTAGATGAAATTTATTGCCTCGCTTCAAAATTTAACCATAAAGAACTAAAGAACTTGATCAATTTTGCTGATAACAATTTGATTAAGGTAAATGTGATTCCTGACCACAAGGCCATTTTCTCTAGGGCTATGTCAATTGAGTCTTATGAAAACATACCCGTACTCAATCTTAGAAAAGTACCTCTCGATACAGAATATGCACGAATAATCAAGCGTACTTTTGATGTTGTTTTTTCATCCTTGGTCATCATTTTCATTCTTTCATGGTTGACCCCCATTATCTTTGTGCTCATTAAACTTGAATCGCCCGGCACCCTTTTCTTTAAACAGAAAAGGCATGGACTAAAAAGAAAGGTTTTTTGGTGCTACAAGTTCAGGTCGATGGCCGCAAGTAAAGATGCTGATTCCAAAATGGCCGAAAAGAATGATGTTAGATTGACCAAAATAGGCAAAATTCTGCGTAAGACCAGTATAGATGAGTTGCCCCAGTTTTTCAATGTTTTTATGGGTGATATGAGTGTTGTGGGGCCAAGACCACATATGGAGCTTCACACCCTTGACTATGAGGTATCGGTAGATAAATATTTGGTACGCCACTTTGTGAAACCAGGCATTACGGGCTTGGCTCAAATCAAAGGGTACAGAGGCGAGATTCTCAAAAAATCAGATATTTTGAACCGCGTACGGTTAGATATTTTTTATGTGGAAAAATGGTCTCTTGGGCTTGACTTCAATATTATACTCGAAACCATATTAAATGTTTTCAGAGGTGAAGAAAAAGCGTATTGAGGTGTTTCTTTTCTTGACATACTTTATGACCAAACCATTATTTCAGCCCTTTTTAATTTCCATTCGCACCATTTTTTATCTAAAAAGGCAACCATTGGCCTAGAATAATTAGTTACCAGCTATAATTTAAAGTAGTTTTGTGTAGGGTCAATGTAGAAATGATCGCATTTCATGTAATTTTATTTTAATGCTATCAAGGATCCCTATTGCCTAACCCAGTCAAATTGTGAATTTAAAGTCGATTTTTGCGAATAAGGTTTTTAAGAACTTTTCGTATTTGACCATTGCCTCAATTTTTGGGCAACTACTTAGCCTAGTGGCCATTCAACAGCTGACCACTGTCATCAAACCCGAACATTACGGTATATACACCTATCTGATATCACAAGGGTTGTTGTTGGTTCGAATCAGTAGTTTCGGAAACAACAATATAGTTATACGAAAGATATCAAGAAACATTTCTTTGAGTAAATCAATTGGGCTCAGCACCTTGATCTACCGCCTGTTGATCATCTTTGTCTCTTCTTTGCTCTATCTAGTCTACGATTACTTCTTCGGTCAATTGACCAATACCCAACTAATGTTAATCATACTATTTACGGTGATCAGTTCAAGCAGTTTTATTTTTGAGTGGGTTTTTACTGGTCAACAAAAGTTGAAGGCTGTTGCCATTATCAACTTCTGCACGAATTTATCATGGCTGTTGTTCGTCATTTTCTTGGTTGACGGCACCAGCGACCCCACCGATATCTTTTTTCTGTATGCCTTGAGCCAATTCATCAAATTGGTACTTTACGCGATTATGGCCATTGTCAACCGCGTTTTCGTGGCCCAGCAGTTTAAGGCACTTTTCAAACTAGGCTTTAGTATCAATAAAGAAAGTTGGCCCTATTTTGCGATGATTTTGCTTTTGTTGCCCCTTTCAAGTCTTGATAACAACTTTCTTGATTTGAACTCCACCAATATCGAAAAAGGATATTTCAACCTGGCGAAACGCCTGATTGGCCCTTTGAGTTTAATGAACACTATGTTGATAACGGCCATATTTCCGAACATCGCTTCAATGTGGGCAAGCAATAAAGAAAAATTTGTCACGATCATGACGAAGGGTTTTCCGATATTCATTCTTCTAGGTACTTTTATCTGTTTTGGGTTCAGTTTGTTTTGTGAAGAGGTGGTCATGTTGATTTTTGATGATGAATACCTACCCGCGGTCGTGGTGTGCCAAATTCAAGTTTGGTATTTTCTGTTTTTTTCCATTGACTTTTTGATGGGTACATTTTTAGGCGCGTCAGACCGAGAAAAAACCATTTTGAAATTCGCGGTCATCTATTGTTGTATTTGTGCCCCGTCAATGTATGTGGGTAGTTATTATGGGGCGGTCGGTATTTCTGTGGCGCTATTGGTGTCATTCATCATAGCCATGGCCATAACCTGGCAGTTGTTCAAAAAGGTCATGCAGACGAGAATGAAAGATTGCAACGGAAGTTTTTTGATAACGGTCATATTGCTGGTCTTGAGCTTGGTCATTACACAGGTTTATCCGGTTCACTTTGTGCTCAAAGTCATCTTATTTTTGGGTATTGGAGCGATCATGGGGGTTAAAAGTATGAAAACGATAAAAGCGCTGAAAATTTGAAAAAGCAGTTTGAAATAATTGCTGTCATCATTGTAACGCTTTGTTACATACGCTTTTTTGAGCCCGCATTTGTCAGCAATCGACTTTTGAACTACGGGCAGTTCATAAGTGTTTTCATAGCATTGCTACTTGGTGTACCGCATATTTTCAAAAACCCCACGCGCTTTAGATTGCCCGTGATCATTTTATTGCTCTCTATAGTGATATCGATATTCATGGCCATGTTTTATTGGGATCAAAGTCTACAGCAAACCTTATTAGGCACCTATGAGCATTTGATCGTTGTTTTCTTTTTTTTCATTGCGGGTTCAAAAATCACTGTCAAAGACTTTGAAAAAATAATCATCGGACTTGGTTTGGTCTACCTCTTCTTTTTCTTGGTGCAATATGTTTCTTTACCGACTATTTTATTCGGAAAATCGCACTGGGGCACCGATGAATTCGTTGAGCGAAGAGGAACCATTCGTTTTGTTTTTCCTGCCGCAGGGGTCTTCTTCTTGATGAGTTTTATGGCATTTGTCAAACTGACCCAGAAAGCGAAACCATTATGGTTTTATGCTAGTTTGACTTTTCTGGGTATTTTATTGCCCATCGTTCAGGTCACCCGACAGTTCATCGCAGCAGCCGTGCTATTGTTCAGTTTCAATTTCATTAAAAATATTAATGGGGTCACAAGAATTGTGCTCTTGTTCATACTCATTTTGGCCATTCCGTTTATTTTAAACAGTGATATTGAGTGGGTAAATATACTTCTTGAACAAAGTCAATCTGATTTGAGTGAAGGTACCGACTATATCAGACTTCAGGCTGCTGACTTTTTCCTTTTCGAATTCTCGCCGAATTGGGTTACGGCCATTTTCGGAAATGGTGTTCCTTTATGGAATCAATCAGATTATGGCATCTATATCGCCATGCTGCAATATCGAAATGGTTTTTTCTTGGAAGACGTCGGAATTATCGGTTATTACGCACAAATCGGCTTATTCGGCGTTTTGGCGTTTATATTGATTTGGGTCTATTCTTTTTCGTTTTCTTTGCCAAAACAATACTATTATCTCAAATACTATTTGTGGTTTTTATTAATCACAGGTCTGACATGGTACTCGATTTACCATTATCACTACCTATTGATAACCACTCTGGTTTTGGGAATGTATCAAAAGTTGACAGCGCCCAAACAATTGCTTGAAAATGAGTAATCAAGATTCAAATCCTCTTGTGAGCATCGGCATGCCACTCTATAATGGCGAAAAATACCTCAAAGAAGCCATTGACTCCGTATTAAATCAAACCTACACCAACATTGAATTGGTAATAGTCAATGATGGTTCATCTGATAATTCGGTTGCCATTGTTGAGGGGTATAATGACCCGCGTGTCCGCTTGTTTCATAATGACCGTAATAGAGGTGTCTCGCATACAAGAAATAAAGTCATTGAATATGCCCAAGGCGACTATTTGGCTTGGATGGATTGTGACGATATCAGCCTACCCGAAAAAATAGCGCTGCAGGTCAAATTGATGGAAAAAAACAAGAATATTGGCGTCTGTGGCACGTCATACCTTCTGTTTTTTGGAGATAAAGTATACTACGAAGATCTGGCCAAGAGCCATCACGAGGAGATTCGTGCTAATTTTGTTTTTAAACCCGCCACTATTTTCATGCCCACGGCCATGATTCGAATGACTATTTTGAGAGAGGATCCCATTCGATTCAATGAAAATTTGGCTATGGCCGAAGATTATGACTTCTTTCAACGATTCTGCGAAAAATATGAGGCTTCCAATGTCAGCACAACTTTATTCAGATATCGCGATAACCCCAATAGCCTGACCCATAGTTTTGAAAACAAAAAACAAGAACGTTTTCAGCTAAAAAAGAGCATTTATTCAAGAATCTTGGAAGGTGTCGCCATTGAAGCAACCGAGGCCGACCTGTTGAATCACGAAAATTGCACCAATAATGTCATGTTCACGGGTTTTCAAGACTACATAAAATGCACTGACCACCTGAGGGCCATAGAGCGTGGTAATGCACAGTCAAAGTCTTACGACCAAGATGTCATGAAAAAAGTTTTAAAAGAGCAGTTCTTTTTTATTTCCAAAAAAGCAGGAGGTCTCGGCCTGAAAACACTATGGTTTTACATCAAAAAGTCAGTACAATGGAATTATGGCAATGGATTTTCTTCACTTGCCAAAATAACACTTCGGTCTGTTTTGCGTTATAAAGAGTATAATTTCAAAAACAAGGTTTTCAACAAATCGTTGCGTCAATCTGAATAAAGCCAACCCCTTCTTTATGAAAGTTTTACATCTTGAAAGAAAATTTATTGAACCCACTGAGACATTTATCGCCAATCAGATAAATGCGTTGGCCAAAGAGACTGAAAATTTTGTCTTTACCTTAAAGCATCTTGACAACCTTGAAGTCGACGCCCAAGTGATTGTGCCACCCCACAAGCTGTGGTCAAATAAATTCATGCCCAAAAGCTTCAAAAAGTACTTTATCGAGAAAGAAAAGGAGATTCAACCTGATTTCATTCACGCCCACTTCATAACCGATGCCTGTTTGTATCATTCTTTCACAAAAAGACTCCATATACCCAAGGTGGTTTCTTGTTATGGTTATGATGTGACAGAGGTACCTGTGAAATTCAAATACGCCTACAATTACTTTTATAAAAAAGTGATTGCTGAATATGACTGCTTTTTGGCCATGTCAGAAGACATGAAGGCTGATTTGATGAAAATAGGCGTGCCTGAAGAAAAAATAATCGTGCATTACCACGGTATCAATACCAAAAACTTTCAAATTCAAAGAGATTATGAATTGAAAGAAGGTACCATGAACTTATTGACGGTTGCCTCATTGAGAGACAAAAAAGGCCATCAAACAGTACTACAGGCCCTAAAAACAATAAAAGAAAGTAACACAAATGTGAATTTCAAATATCACATTGTTGGTTCAGGACCGTTGGAGAACAAACTGAAAGAATACGTCAAAAACAACGATCTTGAAGCGCATGTGATTTTTCATGGTTTGGTTAAACATGGCGATGCATTGAAAAGCATCATTGAACAGGCCAATGTGTTTGTTCATACCAGTGTGACCACAAAAACCAATGATAAAGAGGGTATACCAGGGGCGCTTGTTGAGGCCATGGCTTCGGGTTTGCCTGTTATTAGCACCTACCATGCTGGTATTCCTGCCGTGATCGAAAATGGCAAAAACGGACTATTGATCGAAGAACACGATGACCAACAACTGGCTGAACATCTTGTTGATTTGTACCAAAACAATGAAAAAAGAAAGGAACTTGGTCAAAAGGCATTTATCTTTGCAGATGAGCACCTCGATTACATGAACAAGGCAGAAAACCTGAAGAACATATTTAGACAACTCGCAAGTAAAAAGTAGAAAAGCCAAGTGAAGCGTAAGAAAATAATTTTAGTCAGTTCGAAAGGTGGACATTTTGCTCAGCTACTTTGCTTGGAAGAACTCTTTGTTAAATACGACTATCTGTTGTTGACAGAAGAGTCGAAGTCAACCCAACCCTTGAAAGAGAAATACAACATGAAGTTTCTCAAATCACGGTCAAAAGGAAAGGGTCGTGGCTTATTGTTTATTTGGATATTGATTTTGAACTCTTTTTTGACCTTGAAGATTTTCATGACACATTTTCCTAAGGTCATCATAACCACAGGAAGCCATACAGCTTTGCCCGTGTGTATTTTAGGAAAGCTTTTGGGTATCAAAGTAGTTTACATTTTATCTTATGCCAGAGTCACTACTGAAGAAAGAACAGCGTCATTTCTCTATCGCATGGTCGATAAATTCATTGTACAGTGGCCTGAAATTCAAGAGAAATACCCGAAATCAGAATATTTAGGACCCATATATTAAACGGCTTTATGATTTTTGTAACCCTTGGTACATTTCCAACTCCCTTTACAAGGCCTTTAAAGGCTTTGGATGAGTTATGTCAAACAGGCATCATCACTGAGGAAGTTATTGTTCAAAGCGGCTATACCCAATTTAAAAGCGACTATCTCAAAATGCTTCCCTTTATTTCTCCACAGGAAATGGAAGACTATATCAAAGATGCCCGAATAGTCATAACACATGCCGGAACAGGTTCACTGGTTCAACCCGTAAAAATGGAAAAATTGGTCATTGCCATACCTCGACTATTTGAAAAAAACGAACATGTTGACGACCACCAATTAGAGATATTCAACAAATTTGTGGAGTCGAATTATGTATACCCGTGGAATAAAGATGATCGATTAGAAACTATTTTATCTGAAATAGAGAACTACACCCCTTCTAAATTCGTTTCAAACAAAATACAGATCGTCGATTATCTCGAAAACTATATTGAAGGACTCTAAGTATATAGTTCGTTCTGAAGTATTTGTTTGTATTTATCATTCAAATTATCTTGAAATTGATACGAGGCCATTGCCGAATTCATCTTTTCAAAATATTTGTTTGCGCTGAACTCCATCATTTTCTCAGCCAGATCATCTGCTTCAATTTTTGAAATCATCCCATTTTCACCCACAACAATGTATTCTTTGAGTCCGCCAGCTTCTGTGACCAAGACTGGTCGATTCAAAGCAATCGCCGTCATTATCACACCACTTTGTGAGGCATCTAGATAAGGGCATACAATCAGTTTTGAATGAACAATGATTTCGACCAATTCAGCATTGGAAAGGTGTTTCTGAATTATGGTAAGACTATCGGGGTTTTTAATTCCCTCATAATTAGGTTTATAATCTCCAAACGGATTTCCGGCAATGACGAACTTCTCATTGGTATTGGTTTCACCTACTTTATTGATGGCATCAATGAACATTTCAATTCCCTTATATTTTGAAATCCTACCCACAAAAGAAATGTTAGTTGGTTTCTGCTTCGCAGGAATTTTTCCTCTGAAATGCGCATAGTAGGTAAAAGGCAATAAAAAAGAATTGACCACCTTCTTACCCGGCCTCAATTGATCTTGTAATTGATCCTTGCTATAATTTGAAAAGGTCACAAATTTAGAGCTCCACCTGTATAGCGAATTATGTATGATAGCACTGACCCTATCTTCTTCGCCGGAATGCGGTTTGGGGTCATGAACGTTGAGAATGATCTTTTTACGTTTTCTAAACAAATAAGGCAACTGAAAAACCTGACGGTTGATATAACTATCAAAATGAATGTGAGTTGGCCGAAAACTATTGATCAAAGCATTGAATTTTCGGGTAGTCGCTATGGCGTTAAGTGAACCCATTTTGTGGTAGACCAAAAACTTGACACTTTTGCAATTTTCAAAATAGGGTGCAAATGATTCTAATTTCCATTCGTGTCGAACCACATTAAAGTCAACAACGGCCTCGTGATTTTTAAAGTCAACATGCCTGAGGTCAATAATGTTCTTAAAAACCTGCGTTGGAGAAAGTGTAATAATGACATTGAATTCATGGCTTAGCTGGCTGGCCAATTTGATATGCTCAATGGCACCATCCAAATAAGATATGTGCGTGATAAATACAACTGAATTATTTCTCAAAACCAGACGCTTACTTTAATTCTATGGTCAACTCATCCATCAGTTTACTGGTGTTCAATTCACGGCCACAACTGTTCAAATGATACCATTGGTTGTACCAATATTGATCTTCATAGATGGAGTTATCAAATTTGTTAATAAACGGAAAATGGGTGTCTAAATAATTCAATCGCTCCTCACTGACGAGATATTCCGATTCTTTAACCACTGGAAAGCGAAACCATACTTTTGATTCAAATGAATTCTCAATATACTCCAACATTTTTTTCAAGTGATCCGCATCAAACCCAGTGCTTTGAATATTGAATGCCCCATCTAATTTTTTACATTCCAAAAATTCGGTCAATTCATCCGCTTCAGTCTCAAAGTTAAATTGAATTGCCTCACCGCTTGTTTTTTTCGTTGGTTTTTCCTTTAACAATTTAAAGGTGTCTGTCGATTTGATATTCAATACTGCCTTAAAAAAATCAAGCGGAAAATCACGAGCAGCTGATTTGAGCAATTCTGAGGAAAAACCCTTTTTTCCTTTACTTCCCAACGGAATCAGTTTGTCTGGTTCATACAAACTATGTGGAAAACAAAAAATCACGATATCATCTTTCTTCGGATTCAATTTTTTCAGTTTGTGAACCGTGGCATAGAATCCGCTTGGTTCATTCAAATTGCATCCTACAATCGCATACTCCTTAAACGTATTTTGCAATAATTGATAATCATAGTTGAAATCAAGATTTGATGATCCCACCAATATGATCCTCTTTTCCATGGCACTTGAACCGTAGAAATTGGAACTATCTTTTGAACTCAAATTGGTATACACCAATGCGAGTTGAATTAGTTTGAACGCAACTAAAAAAAGCACAAATACCAGGGTATATTTCAAAAACTTAATCATAATCTAGAAATCAAAATATATGAACTCTTGAGATGCCGAATTACCAAAATTGTCTATGACCAAAATGGCCAAAAAGAAATAAAAACACCAAACAACAACTTTGGGAATGGTATTTTTAAAGACTATGGGATTTTCTTTGGTACGGCCAATCCACTCTACTGTTAAAAGAAACGTAAGATAGCCTATCAAGAGCCAAACCTTATTGGTCATATTGAAATCAATCACGCCGTCAGTTAATGTGAATATTCCCTTTAGTATTTCAAACGCCTGCGTCAGTGTCTCGGATCGAAAAAAGATCCAAGCGATAACAGTCAGCCCAAAGGTTACCAAGATATTCAGAAAATCAACAATGCTTATGAAAAAATTGCCGTTACCCACTATTTCAATATTGTTTCGATTTCTATTAGACAACATCAATGGTAAGAAATACAATGCGTTCAAGGCACCCCAAACAAGAAACGTCCAATTGGCCCCATGCCAAAAGCCACTGACAAGAAAAATAATGAAAGTGTTCTTTATTTTTTGGGAGGTACCACCACGACTACCGCCCAGCGGAATATAAAGGTAATCTCTAAACCAAGTGGACAATGAGATATGCCACCTACGCCAAAATTCTGCAATGTCTCTCGAAAAATAAGGAAAGGCAAAATTTCGCATCAACTTGAAACCGAACAAACGGGCCGTACCTATGGCAATATCGCTGTAACCAGAAAAGTCACCATAAATTTGAAAGGTAAAGAACAAGGCTCCTAAAATCAGGCTATTCCAACTATAATCTTGATGTTCATTGAAAATCATATTGGCAAAAACAGCACAATTATCAGCAATTACCACTTTCTTGAAAAATCCCCAAAGCATCAATTGCGCACCGCTTTTGGCCAGCTCATAATCAAAGGTCTTTTTGACTGAAAACTGAGGCAACAAGTTAGTCGCCCGTTCAATGGGGCCTGCAACAAGTTGCGGAAAAAAGCTCACGTAGGCCGCAAATGACACCAGGTTGTTTTCAGCAACCATCTTTTTACGATACACATCAATGGTGTAACTCAAAGTCTGAAAGGTGTAAAAACTGATGCCCACCGGCAATATGATGTCTAATCTTGAAGCTTCAATATTCTGACCGAAGAATGTAAATGCTTGGGTAAACGAGTCAACAAAAAAGTTGAAATATTTGAAAAAGAAAAGTACGCCAAGATTCACAAAAAGGCTTGTAAATAATAGTATTTTACGGTGTTTTTTGTCATTTGACCGCTCTATTTGACGCCCTATCACATAATCAACCAAAGTGCTCAATATGATGAGTGAGAGAAAACGCCAATCCCAACAGCCATAGAAATAGTAACTCGCCCCAACCAAAAATAAATTTTGAACATCTCTCTTGCCATTGTTTATGAACCAATAAATGCCAAAAACAAGCGGGAGAAAAATTCCAAATTCCAGAGAATTAAAAAGCATAGGGCTGTATTAAAAACGTAAGACTGTCATTTTATCCATATGATCACTGGGCACAAGAATGGCCGCGTAAATTTAGTTCATTAAAATAATAACCTAAAAGAGTTTCAAGGCAATAAGACCAACTGTTTAATAACTCGTTAAAACACTACGTTATTGCCCATTAATTGCATTTCATCCTTGATTATGGGCAAACATGTACAAAAGTTATATTTAGGTGAAGAACTTAATTACAAGACTAAGATTCAAAACCCACGTTCATGCGCCGTGATTTTCTATTTATGCACTCAATTTTTAGCCCTTAAAGCTGAAATAAAGGCAATATTGAGATAGGTTGGTGTATTTGTGGTATTTTTATCGCTGTAAAAACTTTGCAAGCAGGTTTGCCATATAACCGGCAAACATGAAGCAGTTACAATTTTGAAAAATGAAAAATCAAATTTCCCTATCTAAATCGGTTATGTATTTAGTCAAAGGCATGCCGTTTAGTTTCCATTTTTATTTTGTGATAGGATTGTTATCCATCAGCCTATTATCATCATGCGGCAATGCCAAAAGTGCCATTTATTTTGAAAACGCTTCGCAGGTCAGTTTTCCGTCAGGAAACGATGATTTGGAACCCATAATCCAAAAAAATGATTTATTGAGTATAACGGTTAGCAGTGTAAATGTTGAGGCTGCTGAGTTGTTCAATCAACAAAATGATGCTGCGGCCAAAATGTCAACCAATTCTGGCGGAACCAGTAAAGTAAGCGGCTATCTCGTTGGCCAAGATGGATTATTACGGTTTCCGATTTTAGGAAACATACAAGCAGCGGGCAAATCCAAAAGAGAAGTTCGAGATTTGATTACTTCTTTACTCATTGAACGACAATTACTCATTGAGCCCATTGTTGACATACGCTACTTAAACTATAAAATATCCATATTAGGGGAGGTTAAAAACCCTTCTGTACTGACGATTGACAATGAGCGAATTTCAATTTTGGAGGCCTTAGGGCTTGTTGGTGATATAACCATTTATGGTCGAAGAGACAATGTTTCGCTCATTAGAGAAGAGGATGGTCTGAAAATCATTCATAAATTGGATTTGACTACCAATCAAATTTTTGAGTCGCCATATTATTACCTTCAATCGAATGATATTGTTTATGTACAACCAAACAAGGGTAAAATAGCAGGTGCGAGCGAATTAAAGCAATGGATTCCTGTAATCTTAAGTGCTATTTCATTAGCCGTTGTGACCATTGTTACCGTTACCCGGTAATCAGTGACGTAATTCAACCTGTATTCTAATTTGTATAACGATAAACTATTTTGAAAAACAAAGTATTGGTCTGTAAATTTTAAATTTGCAGATTGCGACCATATAAAGTGTCTCCTTGACAAAAAAAGCGATCATATGAACTTTGTAGGTCTATCATAAAATACAAGTACATGTCTGGCAATCATAAAAACACATATTCAAAGCAAAATTTGTTTAACCTGTTCGTCAGCAAATTTATGCCATTTTGGCCTTTGATACTAGGGTTTCTGCTACTGTGTATGCTCGTAGCGGGTATATTCATACTCACTGCAGAAAAGCAATATGAATCATCTGCTGCACTGTTGATCAATGATGAGGAAAAAGGTGTTGATGATGCTGAAATGATTGAATCCATCAATTTTTTCAAAACAAAGAAAATTGTGGAGAACGAAATTGAAGTGATCAGTTCAAGAGAGGTTATCACTAAGGTGGTAAATCAGTTGGATCTGTATGCGCCCATTTATAAAAAAAGTGGTTTCAAGACCGTTACCGCTTACGAGAGCGCCCCAGTTCGAATTAAACTCAGTAAACCGAGAGATAAATCACATTATATTTTTGATGATGAACATAGTTTTACTTTTGATTCCAGTAAAAAACAAGTGACAATTGATGGTCAGAATTATGAAATTGATAAATGGTTGAACAGTCCTTATGGCAAGGGAGAAATCATGTTTTATTCGAATCCAAAAAATGAGTCTCGGCTAGATAATGACACGTATTATTTCCGTTTTACAAGTCCAAGATTTGTCACGGAACAAATTTTCGAGGGCTTGAGTGCCAAAGCCTCCAGTAAGCTATCCACAGTAATTAGACTGGAATATAAAACCCCTAACGCTGTGCTAGGCGAAGACATTTTGGGAGAACTGATCAATGCCTATAAAATGAGCGCCGTTGAAGATCGAGATGCTGTGGCTCGAAACACCCTTGAATTTATAGAAACCAGAATGAATGAAGTGGGCAGTGAGCTTGAAAGTGTGGAGAAGGAATTAGAGAACTACAGGGCTCAAGAAGGTGTTATTGATTTGAGCAAACAGGGTAATATGTATCTTCAAAATGTTGGCGACTATGACCGACAATTGAATGAAATCAACATAAAACTCTCCATACTCAACAATGTGAGAAGGTACGTCAATTCAAAAAACAAATCAGGCATGATGGTACCCTCAACCGTCGGGGTCGATGATCCCATTCTTTCGCAATTATTAGCTGATTTATATGACGCTGAAATTGAATATGCCCGTTTGAAAGAAACCACAGCGGTCAATAACCCCATTTTAGTGGCAGTAAGCAACAGAATTGCAAAACTAAGGCCCAGTATAATTGAAATCGTGAATAACCAACGAGCCAATTTGCAAGGAAGTCGATCAAACATCAGTTCTACCAGTGGCAAGTATAATAAAGCACTTCAAGTCTTGCCAGAGCAAGAACGTAAACTTATCGAGATTACAAGAAGGAAGAAAAACGTATCCGATCAATTTGATTATTTGGTACAAAAACGTGAAGAGACGGCTTTGGCATATGCGCCTACGAGCAATGATGTGAAAATCATCGAATCACCTCAAACCACTTTGAACCCCGTAAGCCCCAAAAAATCGCTGATTCTTTTTATGGCCATGTTATTATCGTTAGGCTTTAGTATGGCGGTCATCGTGGCCAGAGAGTTGATTTCATCAAAAATTTTATACCGCTCTGAGTTGGAGAATTACATTGATTTGCCCGTAATCGGAGAATTGTCACATATCGAAAAAGAATCGGACGGGAGCCAAATTATCACTAACGACAAAGTTTCCATTCCTCAACGTATAAAAAACGCCCTTAAGTCTTTCAATTCAAAATTCACCAAACCAATTTCGCGAAAAGAAGGAATGCTGACACGAGACAATGAAGATATTTTCATTGTTGATCAGTTCAGACAAATATTGGCTTACCTAGGGTTTTACAGTAGAAGAAGATCAGTCAAAAAACTGTTGATAACCTCGAGTATTCAAGGTGAGGGCAAGAGTTATGTGAGCTCAAGTCTGGCACAGACATTGGCCTTTTCTGGTAAAAAGGTGGCCCTGGTTGATATGGATTTACGCAATCGTGAAATCTCAACCCTCTACAATTATGAAAATGTATTAGGCATAAGTAATTACCTTTCTGGCGACCTCAATTATAAACATATTGCAAGAGTAGTTGGTGAAGACCAGCTTCATGTATTGCCAGCCGGAACAAAAGCTATCAACTCATCTGAATTGCTCACCAGCGAAAGACTCGATAAACTTGTCAAAAACCTAGAAGCGGACTATGACTTCATTCTGTTTGACACACCACCTATTAACTTAGTTTCAGATGCCCAAACCCTGAATCATTTCTGTGATAAAACAGTCTTGATTGTTAGGCATGGGTTTACGCCTAAATTCGTAATTGAACATTTAGATGAAAATATCTTTGCCAAGGGTTTCAAAAACTGCTCTGTGGTATTCAATGGTGTCAAAAATAGGGGTATGGTCAATAAGTACAGTTACGGCTATGGTTATGGTTATTCTGAAGCCCAGACCACAACGAGCGAATGGCCACTCGATATTTGATGGGCAATTCAAAAAATTACCATAAGATATTCTGATAAAAATAGGGTTGAATTGATATTTGGCTACCTTTGGGGCTTGTCCTTGAACCATGAAAAGAAAGGTATTCAAAGTAGTTATTGGTCTTATATTGACCTTGGCATTGACCATTCTGCTGAGCAATTATACCATTTCATCCTACGCTGAAGGAAAAACGTTTGATCAGGTTTCCGAGATTCCTGAAAATCGCGTTGGTATTGTTTTGGGCACCTCAAAGAAATTGGTCGGTGGCAACTTCAACCTTTTTTACCGATTCAGAATTGAGGCCACCGTTAAACTATTCAAGGCAAAAAAAATAAAATTCGTTTTGGTCAGTGGCGATAACAGCACAAAATATTACAATGAACCGGAAACCATAAAACAAGATTTGATCGAAGCGGGAATCCCCTCAGAAAAATTATTCTTGGACTACGCCGGTTTTCGAACCCTCGACTCCATGGTAAGGGCCAAAGAGGTTTTTGGCTTGGATGAAGTTACCGTTATCTCTCAAAAATTTCATACCGAACGCGCCATCTATCTTTCTGAGAAAAAAGGACTCAAAGCAATTGGTTTCAACGCAAAAAATGTTTCCGGTAATTCAGGATTGAAAGTCCTTCTACGAGAATCCTTGGCCCGCGTCAAAGTATTCGTTGATCTTCTTTTCAATACACAACCCAAATTTTTAGGTGAGCAAATTGTGATCGAATAATACGCACTAAATAAAAAAATGTATTTTCGACAACAGCAATTATCAATTTATCATGTCTTCTTTTAGAACACTTATCAAAAATCTTGGCCCGGGCCTTCTCTTTGCAAGTATGGCCATTGGCACTTCGCATTTGGTGCTTTCGACCAAGGCAGGTGCCCAGTACGGCTGGATTATGATCATTCCCATTGTTCTTGCCAATATTTTCAAGTACCCATTTTTTGAGTTTGGTGTGCGTTATACCAATATAACTGACAAAACTTTAATTGAGGGCTACCTCGATCGAGGAAAAGGATATTTGTGGTTTTATACCTTCATTACCCTGTTTTCAACGTTTACCATTTTGGCGGCCTTATATACTGTTACGGCAGGGTTGTTCATCAATCTCTTCAAATTGGATGGTTTTTCAATTGCGCATGTTGCCCTAGGTCTTTTTGTTTTCATAAGTGCCTTGTTGATCATAGGCCGCTATAAACTTTTAGAAGTTTCACTGAAGTTTGTGGTATCTATATTATTTATTGCCTTGTTGGTTACAACGGCTTTGGTTGTTTACAAAGGACAGGTAATGCCCGCGGCTGATTTTACCCCTACACCAATATTTGAGAATGCGAGTATTTTATTTTTGATCAGTTTAATGGGATGGATGCCCACCACCGTTGAAGCCTCTAGCTGGGTCAGTTTATGGAGTATTGAAAAATGGAAGTCAGAACAAAAAAAACCTAGTTTGAAAGAATCGCTTCAAGAGTTCAATACGGGGTACTTCATTACTGCTCTTCTAGCCATATTTTTTCTAATTATAGGATGGTTCACATTATACGGAACGAATACAGTGCTTAGTAGCAGTTCAGTGGTTTTTGCCGATCAAGTTGTTGAACTATTTACCACGCACATCGGGTCATGGGCATATATCTTTATCGCAGTTTCCGCTTTTGCAACCATGTTCAGTACCTGTATGACGGCCCACGATGCCGTGGCAAGGGTAAGCATTGATATTATTGACCAGCTTTCACCGAAATTGAAACTTCATGGAAAAAAGGTCTTTTTCGCCATCGCCATAGTTTTTCTGGCCATTATCAATTTTATTGTGGTTACCTCATTTTCAGCGAATATGGGAAAACTGGTTGCACTTGCAACTTTTGTTTCTTTTGTGGTTGCACCGATTATTGGGTATATGAATCTTAAAAATGTGATGAGCGAAGATTTACCAAAAGAAGTACAACCTAAAAAATGGTTACAGTTTCTCGCCTATGCCGGAATAATTTTCTTGGCCGTGTTCTCCTTGTACTATCTCTATATAGAATTAGTATAGTACTGCCATTGAAGTTCTTACTTCAATTGATCGTAGTTTTCAACCACAAAAAGTGTTCTGTTGTTTTGGTTATGTAAAAATTCAAGACAATAGACACCGTTTGTGCAATTATTCATTATTCTTTCTTCTCCATAGCCCACTGCACTTGTTATATTGTTATTTGAAGCACCATTCTTTAAAAGATACATTTTAATGGCATCGGCACGCTGTTGTGAGATTCTTTTATTCGCACTAGTGTAGCCACGGCTATCTGTATGGGTTTCTATATGCAGTTGAATTCGAGGAAATCTATTGATTACCTCAATGACCCTATCCAGTTCAGCCGTAATCGATTCAGTCAAATCGCTTTTACGCTTTGCAAAAAAGAACTTTTCAATATCCAAAACCTTCTTCTCTTCAACCTCCACTATTAAGTCATCTAGGTTCATGATACCCATGTTGAAAGAGTTGTTTTGAAGTTCGCTAATGGCGTTTCCTTCATAAATTGCCGTGAATACAGAGAAACCCTCTTTGGTTGATTGAACTGTTATTCTTTCTTCATAGGGTATCTCTAATCGGTATTCACCGTATTGTGTTGTCATTACTGATTTGATTACAGACCCGTCTCCTCCAACAATCCGAACCTGGGCATTAACCAAACCTTGATTTGTGGATAAGCTGACCACTTTACCTTTTAAGGAAATTGTCTTTAGTCCGGGTTTTTCATTAAGAACAAAACCGTACAGGTCATCACCACCCTTTCCACCGGGTCTATTCGAGGCGAGATAACCTGAAAGTCCGTTGTCATCATTTTTCTTGACAATAAATCCGAAATCATGAGATTCAGAATTGATGCCCGCCCCTAAATTCACCGGAATACTATAAGAATCATCATTCTGCAAATTGGTTCTATACACATCCATACCACCAATACCATAGAATATATCTGAAGAAAAATACATGCTGCCATCATGAATGTAGGGCGCAATCTCATTGCCTGGAGAATTTATTCTAGGACCAAGATTAATGGGCTCAGACATTATCTGTCCGTTATTGACGTACACGTAATAAATATCAGTACCGCCGAATCCTTTTTCAAAATTCGCAGAAAAATAAAGTTTATCCGAAGAACTGTCAAAGAACGGATAATAAAATGAAGTACTTAAATCACGAAGCATATACCTGAAAAATCCGTTGTCATATACCATACCTATGGCAAGGGCATTCTTTCCGTAATCATTGAAGGCAAGCTCGCCGTTTTCCGAATTGGACAAGATGTAAAAAATACGATCTTGCTCCTCCACATATTGAGGGGTTGATTTGTGATACCTTGAATTCGGAATAAGGTCAAACTTCTTTGTATTGGCCAACCTGCCATTTGATGTGATTCTTGCCTCGTAAATATCTAAATAAGCCTCACCTGAGGGGCCGTATTTTTTTTTCTTGTTCTTTCTTCTTGAACTACTGAATAAAAGCTTTCCCTTATAAAACGAGGGGGAGAAATCAGCTTGTGGGCTATTTTCAAGACTGTTGAAAACCTCTGTATCACTATTGTTGTAGCTATCCTTTTCAAGTAATTGATAATTGAAATCAGCATTCTCTCGAAGTTCTTTTGACATTAAACCTTTTTTCGCATTCCAAATACCTCTCAGTGCTTCGGCTGAATGGCTTTTAGTCATGCTCTGTAACATCATATTGATACGATTACTGTCTGCAATTGTATCCTTGCTATTGACATCCAAATAGATTTTTGAGGCTTCCTTATAATTTCCTGTTCTGAAATAAGAATCGGCAAGATTCAACATTTGCTTGTTGGTTATCAATACTCCCTCGGCCTTGTCTCTGAGATAAGAGTCAATTGCCCCCTGATAGTCATAACTATAGAAATATTTATCTCCATCCAAAGTCATCTCTTGACTTCGCATGACCAATGATGCAAATAAAAATGACACTATTATCAGTATTGCTCTCATTCTTCTTAATTAGAAAAAACGTGGAGTGTCAATTTGCTTGACCTTCCCTTTCAATTTTTTTGATTTTGATCTACCTGTACCATCTCCAACATCGCCCAAATAAAATTTCAAAATGACCTCATGCGAACCATTATTGAATTGACCTAGAGCATTGGTGTTGAAATCATAAGAGTATCCTAGAAACGAGTTCTTTGAAATTTGAAATCCGGCCAATCCGCTCACCGCATTGTTCACCCGGTAAGAAGCACCTAAAGTAACTCTATCATTAATCAAAAAATTCGTTGACAAATTGATATTCAAAGGTGCACCACCTATATAATTGAGCAAGAAAGCAGGTTTAAATTTCAAACTTTCTGACAAATCAAATACATAACCTCCTAAAAAATTGAATTGCATTTCGTCTTCTATAATTGATGATACCTCTTCATTATAAACCCCTTCGGTTAAAAAATTAGGTATTGAGGCCCCAAGGTACCATGTATTCAGACCGTGCATGAAGAACCCCGCACCCACAACCGGATAAAATTTATTGATGTTATTTGCCCCTAAAACAGGTTCACCAGGATTTTCAAAAGTGCCCTTTGAAAAATCAATATTTAAAATGGAGCCCCCAGCATCAATGCCGAATGACATTTTTGAATTTTCACCAATATCAAATTGGTATGAAAACGCAAGATCTAAATACGTTTGCTGTACAGGACCTATTTCATCATTAATGGCATTGAAACCAATACCCACTTTTTCATTTTTAAACGGAACGTTGGCACCAAACCGAATAGTTCTCGGAGCACCTGGCAAACTCAACCATTGAGCCCTGTACATGCCAATGATTTCAGCAGTTTCAGTTGTTCCCACATACGCCGGATTGAAACTACCTATATTATACATATACTGCGTGTATTGTGGCTCTTTTTGAGCATTCAAAAGCCCCGCCGCAACGAACATGATCACACAGAAAAAAGCGTAGTGCCTTTTGATTTTTCCAGTTTTGGTATATCTCATTGCACTAATATCTTATGAGCTGAATCCAGCCTTTTTTGAATTTTGATTCTTCCCCTTCTATTTCCATACTCATATTGTAAAAATAGGTTCCATCTGGGGCGTTATCACCTTTCCAGGTACCATCCCAAACTTCAGAGGTTGTCAAATTATCAGCTTCGAAAACAAGGCCACCATATCTATTGAAGATTTGAATGTCATAAATAACGTTTACCATCTGGCCTGTTTCATGGTTCATTCGATTGATTTTCAACACATCATTGGTGCCATCTCCGTTTGGTGAAAATTGATTATACATAAAACCAACTTCGACCGGATTGGGCCCGCTTACGTTGACCTCTACAGAATCGGTATTGTTGTCTGTATTACCGTCTCCTGGGGAGGATCTTTCTATACTGGCAGTGTTCGTAAACCTACCCTCATTAGGCACGTGAACAATTATTTCCAAGGTGGTCTCTTCACCTTTTTCAAGACGTTCAACCAACCATATACCCGTATTTTCATCATACGTTGAACCTATACTTGGGTTAGAACTCTTGTAAACAAATCCGCTATCGGAAGTAATCAAATCACGAACTTCAATAGTATTGACGGTAGCCTCAGAAACAGATTCATTGGTAAGAGTAAGTATAAATTTGACGTCATCACCAACCAAAGGGTTTTCGCTAATGGCCTTTTTGGTAAGTGCCAAATCAATGTCATCGGGCAGCTCAATTTGTAGCGTTATGGTCTCACTAATATTGTTCTCGGCATTCGTGTCTTCTTGAAAAACAGATAAAAGTTCAGCCGTGTTCGAATAGTCATCACCCCCATCAACCACGTTGACCGTAATATTCAAGGCAGCGCTTTCTGATCCTGCAATACTAGGAATGGTCCATTCGCCAGTAACCTCATCATATGTTCCGGCACTTGCAATGTCCGAAACATATTCAAAACCATTCTCCAAAAAATCACCCACGATGACATCACTTGCCGTACCTGAAGAAAGATTGTTCACCGTAATGGTAAACACGATAGAATCGCCCACCTGAGCGTTCAGATTGTCAACTGATTTTAAAACTTCCAAATCGACTTCTAGACCACAAGCTCCGTTTTCAGGATTGGGATCACATGGGTCGTCTGGATCGGTTCCATCAGCAAATTCATCTCCATCCGGCACACCATCTCCGTCAAAGTCACATACACCATTTAGCCTTTCAGGTAAGCAAGGATTCGCATTTGCTGGATCGAGCTGATCAACTACACCATCATTATCACTATCCACTAAATTGGAATCAAGTGCATCGATAAAATCATCACCATCTTCATTTAAAGGGTTATCGGTATCATTACCTACCTCTTCGGCGTCACTCAGACCATCGTCATCAGAATCAGTATTATTGGGGTTCGTACCTAAAGTGGCTTCCAAACCATCTAATAAACCATCTCCGTCAGAGTCAACGTCGCAATCATTGACAGAAATGGTTATTACTGTAGATGTATTTGTACAAGGGCTCTGCGCTCCATCAGTAGTATAAGTGAAAACATAAGCACCATCCGATCTATCTTCAAAGTTTACGATATTATTGGCCGGTAGGGTAATATTTTCACCTTGTGGACCACTGGTAAAGACCCAGTTACCCGGATCTTCATCCACAATTAAATCATCGAGGTCAATAATAGTTGGACCATTGCTGGGAACACTACATGCAGAGGCATTACCACCATCATTGACGGGTGTGCCTGAAGAGGGTTGCGGCACCACGGTACCCACTATTGGTATTCTGGGTTCAGTAGTACAACCGTTTAGGGTCGCCTCAACATAAAAGGTTGTGGTTTCGGTTATGGTAGGCGAAAACGATTGTCCGCTTGCGACCAAAGAGGTACTCATTGGCGTGGCAAACCAATTTATAGTTGCGTTGGCCCCATCTGCCATGGCTGATGCTGTAAAAGTGACCTCGCCTGGTCCACATCTTGATTGATCTTCACCAACGGTAAGTGTCGGAATTGGTCTTATTGAAATGGAAATTGGCAAGGCCTCACTTGCACATTCATTAACATCATCCCAGAAAAATCCATAATAGATACCCCCATTCGTAATATTGATAATACTGGAAGATAAATGCGCATTTTGATTTGAAACATTGGCCAATGTACTCCATCTCAACTCAGAACCGTTTGGGGGAACTGAATTGGTCATATCATCCAAATCAATGGTAATCACCTCATTGTTTTCAGTATCAACGCAATAAACCGTAGCTGGCGCATCAGCAGCCAATTCCGGAGCATTAGAACCGGCCGTACAGGGATCACAACCAGCAACTGTTATGGTTACCTCTGTTTCTGATGCAACGCAAGGCGGTGTGGCACCAACCGTATATTTAAAAACGTAGTCATCAGCAGGTTCTCCCACAAAATCCACCACATTATTGGCATTGATTCCAGGATCACCAGTACCCCCTGAAACATAGGCCCAGGTTCCTCCTGTATCCTCTCCCGTAATTGCATTGTCCAAATCGATAGTGGTCGGAGTATTAAAACCCGCCTCGTTACATCGTGACAAATTAGCTACAGCCGTTCCTGAATCAGGAGACGTACTAATGACCAGATCAACTTGCAACGATGCCGAGGAACATGAATCATCATCGGCCCAATATAACCCATAATAGGTATTTGAATCAGTTACCAATGCATTGGGCAAAAGTTCTGAAGGCAATGTGGGATTCGAAATCAAACTCCAACGCAGTGCACTGTCATCTGGTGCACTGGCCGCTCCACCAACCACGAAAGTATTCAAATTCACATTGGCAACATCACAATATTCAGTTGCCGTTGCCGTATTCAGGGCCGGTGCATCAGTACCTGCTGGGCAGGCAGTACTACAACCTGTAACCGTGATGCTTACCTGTGTTGATGCTGGAAGGCAAGGTGCATCACTGTCAACAGTGTATTCAAAAACATATTCCCCAGCTGGGTCGCCATTGAAATTGACCACATCATTAACATTGATGCCGGGGTCGCCTGTTCCACCTGATACATAAGTCCAGGTGCCACCTGTATCTTCACCAGAAATGGCGTTGTTCAAATTAATCGCAGTTGGCACGCCATTACCGGCTTCATTGCATCTAGACAAGTTCGCAACTGGGTTGCCTGGATTCGCCGTGTTGCTCATAACCAAGTCAACTTGCAAAGAAAGACTAGAACATGAATCATCATCGGCCCAATACACTCCGTAATATGTGCCAGAAGATGTGACAATTGCACTCGCCAACAACTGGGACGGCATTGTAGGGTCTTCCACCAAACTCCATCTTAAAGAGGATCCTTGAGGCGCACTTGCCGCACCACCCACCACAAAAGTGTTCAAATTAACACTGGCCGCATCACAATACTCTATTGCAGTTGCTGTATTTAATTCAGGAGCAGGCGAACCGCCGGGACAAGGACTGTTGATTATCGTGACAGTGGCCGTGTTATTCATAGGATCGATACTGAACAAAGGGTTATCAACCCCTGTCAAGGTCATGGTAACCGTTTCATCAACCTCATTGGCAAAATCGCCTAGAGCTACGACATCCACACGTCGAGTGTGAGTATACTCTTCTGGATAAATAATCATGGTCTGCTCGGCGTTCACCGCAGCACTTGTCAATTCAAAGTCATCATCAGGGTTAGAAAAATTGGCAGATCCGGTTATTGTAAACGAAACATTAAGGGGAACCCCTTCACCCTTTCCTTGACCATCCCGCATACGGATCCAAAAATTTCCAAATGTACCGCCCTCTATGGCTTCATCAATAAATTGAGGAATAACTGTATCCATATAAATCACACCAGTATCATTATCATCTATTGTAATACTTGCGGTATCATTGGCACCGATGTTCCCGGGACCAACCTCCGTGGTCAAGGTTATTATTACATCCTCAGGGCCCTCAACGATATCATCATCGATGATACCTGTAATGTCAATATCAGCTGTATTGCCTGTGACAGTGCTGAGGACCACCGAACCACTTAAAGTATCATAATCAGTACCCTCTATAGCCTTGCCGGTAACACTGTAATTTACCGTAGTATCATTAACGGGAGAGCCTGTTCGAGAAACCGTAAAACTGGCCGTGTTAGGAGCACCAGCTGTCTCAGCACCCACGGCATCATTGGCCGTTATTGAAATTACCTGGGAATACCCTATCAAAGAAAACAATAAGAAAAACACCAAGAACCCTACTTTTAAAGCAGATTTGGCATTATGGAGCGCCATTACTTTTTCTATTTTCACTTTCATTTGGAGCTTTGAATTAAAAAATTCAATTTTCAGCAGGTGTAGGTTCAAATCTGCTGTAAAAAATGGGACGTAATATTACTAAAAAAAACCTCCCTAAGTCCCATAAAACGGTTAAAATCAGAGAAATCTAGGTAAACTACAGTTTAGCTATGGTTACTTCTTATTCAAGATTTGCAGAGGCTGTCGTGGCCTCACTATTGATTTTACGCACTAAACCCTGTAAAACTCTCCCCGGTCCCACTTCCGTGAAAAGAGTAGCACCGTCTTTTATCATATTTTGAATACTGTGTGTCCATTTTACCGGAGCTGTTAATTGTGAAATCAAATTCTCTTTTATTTTCGAGGGATCACTTGTGGCAGTGGTCGTCACATTTTGGTATATGGGGCAAACGGCACTACCAAAAGAAGTACGCTCAATGGCAGCCGCCAATTCTTCACGTGCAGGTTCCATAAGGGGCGAATGAAAGGCGCCGCCCACAGGAAGTATCAATGCTCTTCTTGCACCTGCTTCCTTGAGTTTTTCACACGAATTTTCAACAGCCGAAATTTCCCCTGAAATAACCAATTGACCCGGACAGTTATAATTTGCCGCGACCACAATACCATCGGCTTCATCACATATTTTTTCGACAACAGCATCTTCCAAGCCCAAAACAGCTGCCATCGTGCTTGGTTGCAACTCACAGGCTTTCTGCATGGCAAGAGCTCGTTGTGATACCAATTTCAAGCCATCCTCAAAATCAAGAACACCATTGGCGACCAGAGCAGAGAACTCTCCGAGTGAATGACCTGCCACCATATCAGGTTTCAGATTGTTACCCATAACCTTACTTAAGATTACTGAATGGAGAAAAATTGCAGGCTGGGTTACTTTAGTTTCTTTCAATCCTTCAGGCGTTCCTTCAAACATCATATCAGTAATTGAAAAACCAAGTATTTCATTGGCATTTTCAAACAACTCTTGAGCTAAAGGGTACTTTTCATATAAATCCAATCCCATTCCAACAAACTGGGCACCCTGTCCTGGAAAAATAAATGCATTCATTTTTTACGGTTTTTGAGCGCCAAAAATAGGGAATATTATGCTTTGCGACACTGGCATGGAAAGTTTCTGGTACATGAGTAAATAATTATTATTTACCATGAAATAACAATTATGGTGCCAACAACCCTACTCTCTGACTTTCTTTCACTTGAACCAACTGGAGTACTTCACATAATTGTTCGCAATGCGATCAATTTCACCTGAGCTCAATTCAGGACTTATGTCTTTGATTTTTTTGGCCGGCATACCCGCGAAGACTGTCCCCTCTGGAACATGAGTGCCTTTGGTTACCACAGCTCCGGCAGCAACAATGCTATTGCTTTCAATGATGCAATCATCCATAACAATGCTGCCCATACCAATCAAAACATTGTCTTTTATGGTACAACCATGAACAATGGCATTGTGGCCAATGGAAACATTGTTGCCAATGGTGGTAGGAGACTTTTTATAAGTACAATGAACAACAGCCCCATCTTGAACATTGACTTTATCACCCATTTTTATAAAGTGCACATCGCCTCTTAGAACTGCATTGAACCATATACTGCAGTGGTTGCCCATACTGACTTCCCCCACAATTGTGGCATTCTCTGCGATGTAGCAATCTTCCCCAATTTGGGGGGTCTTTCCGTTAATGGTTTTTAGAATCATTCTTTGAGTCTTTGTACAATTCGCTAAAAATAAGCTAAAAGATCCTTTTTCTTTGAGGCAGAAACAAGCAGTTCTTTTCCGTTTGAAACTACTACACTTCCACCTTTGCCCTTTTTGTATTTGACCACCTCATTGACATTAACCAAATAAGATTTATGAATACGGGCAAACGCAAATTCGGAAAGTGCTTCTTCAAAATACTTTAGCGTTTTACTTACCAATATTTTCTTATTCTCGAGAAAGATTTCAGTATAATTATCGTCAGCCTTGCAATAAATTATTTCTGCGATATTCAACACTTGAAAACCATCTTGCTGCGGCAATGTGATTTTTCCATCTACTTTATTCAACTTTGATTTCAAAACCCGATCTTCCAAAGCATCTTCTTTTTGCCTAATTTCCTTTACATAATCAACAGCCTTGATCAATTCATCAATATTAATGGGTTTCATAAGATAATAGGCTGCGTGATTGTTCAGCGCGTCTTTAGCATAATGATCATAGGCTGTAACAAATACGGTTTCAAAAGTTCGCTCTGGCACTTGGTCTAGAAGATCGAATGCATTGCCAAAGGGCATTTCAACATCTAAAAAAACAAGATCCAATTCATGCTTTTTGATGAGTACCAAGGCCTCTTGAATTGAGGAGGCCTCCCCCAACAAATTGATATCCGGACAGTACTTCGTCAAATAATTTCTCAGAATTTCCCTGCTATTCGCCTCATCTTCGATTAGTATTGTTTTTAACTTCATAAGATTTGTTTTACGGTCGATTTCAATCCTTTTTTAGGGTAAAAACAACCTTCGTACCGGTACCATCATCCTCAAAATCAGAGATATGCACATCTACCTTGTCTCTGTACATTTCATTTAAAATGGCCACTCTTTTCTTTATGTTCCCCATGCCCTTTGACTTCTGCTTCTTTTGGTTTTGGGTTTTCAGTTCTTTTGATTTCTTTCTACCTATGCCATTGTCAACAACGGTTATTTCAATGGTATCCTTGCTTTTTTGGGTTAGATCGATTTTTAAAAATCCTTTTCCCTCTTTATATCGGAGTCCGTGCCAAATGGCATTTTCAATATAAGGCTGCAATAACATCGGGGGAATTTGAAAAGAAGCCATATCAATATGTTGGTCAATTGTTACCTCATAATCGAATTTATCAGGAAAACGGGAATGCTCTAATTTGACATACAGCTGTAACAGTTCCAATTCTTTTGTAAGCGGAATAAAATCTTCTTCGGAATTCTCCAAAACAGAACGCATTAAAGTGGAAAACTCACTTAAAAACCTATTTGCACTTCGCTCGTCACTTTTTGCAATGTAATTATTGACCGAGTTCAGCGCGTTGAAAATAAAATGCGGATTCATTTGAGATCGCAATGACTTCAATGCCAACAAATTGTTCGCCAATTTCTGCTGTTGATTGTTGCGATAGAAAAAGAAGGTTGACAAGCCCAATAGAATCAAACCAAGAAGAAGGGAATAAATCACCCATCTTTGCCTACTATTACTCTCTTGAGCCAACCGCTGTTCTGTGGTTGCCAGATCATATTTACTTTGCGAAAGTTCACGTTCTTGTTCGAGACCCTTGATACGACTCTGTCTAGCGGAAAGCTCTCGATTGAAACGGGCCGCCCTCGAAATTTCCTGTTCTTTGCGTGAATACAAGGTATCTACCACCGACACATAATTACGGTAGGTTGCCAATGCTTTACTGAATTCTCCTTTAGATTCATAAACCTCTGACAATTTGTAGGTGGCGTCTTTTTGAACAACAAGATCTTCTTCAGAATCTGCTTCGACAATACTCTTTTCCAAATACGGGATCGCTTGTTCGTATTTATCTTGCGCTATATAGGCACTGGCAATTTTATAATTGATCCTTTGAGGTGTTATGGTATCAGAAACAATCTGATTTGAATTGAACTCAACCACCGGTTTTTTTAAACCTTCGAGTTCTTTTAGGGTTTGTTTGCGCAATTGTATCTCATCATCGTAACGTTTACCCTGATTATAGAAATCAGCAACTTTTTCCTTTTCCTGAATAGCTCTTTGAGGAGCTTCATTTTCGGCCAGTTTCAGTGAATTTGTGAAATAGCCCTCTGCTTCTACCGGTTTGTCATCAGTAACATAAGCATCCGCTATCTTAGAGTTCAAATTTGTGATTTTGGGTGTAATGTGATTCTTTTTGGCGATTACCAAAGCCTCTTCATAAAAAGCAACGGCTTTTCTGATCTTGCCCAAACCTATATTGGTGTCACCCAGACTTTCGTGCAATTGTACTTGCTGAAACGGTATCAAATTTTTGACCTTCATCAACGGAAGCAAAGTGTTTTCAGAATTTTTAAAGTCCCTATTGGAAAGATAAGCTCCCGCCAGCAAAAGGGTGGTCTTACTGGTTTTGTTGGCATCCAAAGCATCTTTAAAGTTGGTAATGGCCAAATCAAACTGTCTATGGTAATGATACACCTCACCTAATGCCGTCAATGACAAAGCCAATTCCGTTTTATTGCCTCTTGAGCCCAATTGGGCGATTGATTGTGTGATATATTCAATGCTTTTTTCAATATTGTTCTTTTTATATGCATGGGCTGAATCTAAATAAGCTTGATGAGTCGCCATTTTTTTATCAAACAGCCTTTTGCTCTTTGATCTTGCCGAACTGTTTTCAGAATAGCCTTCCACCAAAAGGTCTACATCCTCATCACTGGTAACGGTATACCGTATGGTCTCAAACTCCGGACTCCTGAAAATCAACTCATGGCCCAATTCCACTTTTATTTTATACTCACCAAGCGCATTGGTTTTGGCATAGCCCCCCCAATCTGTTGATACCTCAACGCCGGCAATGGGCACATTGCTTTCTTTGCCCTGTACCGTGCCCTTTATCTCAATGAGCTTTCCACTTGCATTGGTCTTGTTTTCCACCTCTTGAACTTGGGCGAATACAGAGGAACACGCGAAGTAAACAAAGAGTATTATGTGCGTAAATCGTATCATATTTGTTGGTAACACAACGTAAACTTAGCTGATTTATGTGTTACAAAAAAATTAGAAATATGGCGAAGAAGCCTTAAAAAGAGGCCATTTTACACTTTAGCGAAACAGTGAGAGCTGTTCACTCACTGAAAGCACTAATTCACTCAATGCTTATTTTTTCTTTAAAAGTTTGAAAATAGTTTTATGCTGTTTTTATGAATTAAAAAATAATTACTCATGAAAAAAACAAAACAAATTTTAGCATTGGCACTGGTCACTTTTGCTTTTGTATCATCTTACGCATGCAAGTTTAAAGTAAAGGCCAAAGAAACGAAGCCGCTATTGGCACATGCAACACAAAAAGAGTTGAAGAAAGACAATAACATGGTCAAAATCGCTCTTCTGCTAGATACCAGTAATAGCATGGATGGACTCATCAATCAGGCCAAAGCACAACTCTGGGATATTGTGAATAAGTTCGCCCATGCAAGATGCGGCAACGATAATGCCAGGCCTGAGCTTCAAATTGCACTATATCAATATGGTAATGACGGGCTTTCTTCTAAAGAAGGATATATTCAGCAGGTATTGGATTTCAGTGGCGACTTGGATGAAATTTCAGAAAAACTCTTCTCTTTGACCACCAATGGTGGCGAGGAATTCTGCGGTGAGGTTATTCAAACCTCCCTCAAGCAACTCGAGTGGGGCAAGAATCCTGATAACCTGAAAATGATATTCATCGCCGGTAACGAACCCTTCAATCAAGGTAAGCTCAACTATAAAGACGCCGTAAGCAATGCCAAAGAAAAAGATGTTATTGTGAACACTATTTACTGTGGCAACTACGACCAAGGTGTGAATAGCTTTTGGAAAAATGGTGCTAGCCTAACAGGTGGTGAATACATTGCCATCGATCATAATAGACAAGTGGTACATATCGAAACCCCTTATGACAAAGTCATCATTGAATTGAATTCAAAACTCAATAAAACCTACGTTTCTTATGGTGCCCTAGGGCAATCAAAACTGGCATCTCAATCAAGACAGGACACCAATGCCATGGAGATGGATGAGGCCGTTGTCGTCAAACGAGCAGTCAGTAAAAGTTCTCGTCTTTATAACAATAAGCATTGGGATTTAGTGGATGCCAATGATGACGCAGAATTTGAAATTGAGGAAATCGAAGTTGATGCACTGCCCGAAGAATTGAAAGGTAAGTCAAAGGCGGAAATGAAGAAGTACATCTCCAATAAAAAAGAAGAGCGTATAAAAATTCAAAAAGAGATTCAGGAGTTGAACAAGAAAAGGGAAGCCTTTATCGCCAAAAATCAAGAATCGGGTTCAAAAGGAGAGCTGGAAAATGCCATGCTTAATGCAATAAAAAAACAAGCAGAGAAAAAGAACTACACTTGGCAAAACTGAATACAAGTGTATTATTACGCCCTTAAATTGAAGTAAACGTCAGTTGGTTGGTGTTTGAAATGGGTCTATTCAGAAAATCGAATGGATCCATTTCTTCTTATTGGGCTGCGGGGCAATAACAGTCGTACTTTCGCTCTGTCTGACCAAAATCATAGCCAATGGTTATTTGATGAAAACCACCGTTATCAAAACGAATATCACCTACTTGATAGGAGTAGTTATAGGAGACCATGAATTTTCCTATGTTAGCGCCTACTATAGGTGTGAACAGTTGTAAACGCTGTTCGCCGAAATCATCAGCTATTCGAAATTGAGCACCCTCAAAGCTTCTTCGGTATGAGAGTCCACCCCAAATACGACCAAATTCAACATCCTTATAAATTTTGGTGTTGAAATCGACTGTTCTTTCCTTTGTGAAATCAGTTACTTGAAAGAGAATTGAAGGTTCAATTTGCACCTCATTTCTACCGAAAATATAGCCAACCGAGAAAAGGTACCTCCTCAAATTATCAAACTCAATGGCTGAGTATAGATCCCTTCCGCTTCCTAATAAATTGAGGGCCGCAAAATGGGCATAGAACTCCATCTTGCTATATGAAACTCCAAAATCCACATTAAAATAGCTAACACTATTGTTCGAACCCGTCACAACCGGATCTTGAATAACCGAGCGAAATTCAGTTTCATCAAGATTACTTTGCAAAAGACCGGCACTCAAACCCAGAGATAGTTGGTTCAAATAGCGAACATCACCACCCAATTTTAGGTGATGGGCATAGGTTGCCTTGGCTCCGGTTTGAGAATGGTAACCATTGGCATCATTGAAAACGATAAGACCCACCCCACTGTTTGAGTCACCTAAACGAAAATGGCCATTCAAGGTCTGTAGGCTTGGTGCCTCATCAACATTAAACCATTGTTTTCTTGCGGTTCCCCTAATTTTTCCCCCTTCGCCAATTCCGGCCATGGAGGGATAAACCAAGTAGTAATTATCAGCCAAGTAATCAAAATAAACCGGAATACCTTCTTGGGCGGTCGCCTGAACTCCAAAAATAAAGACCGCAATAAGAGTGAGAAGGCTCGTTTTCATGTATTGGTTTGAGGTAAGATTAACAGACGCCAAATATACTGTATAACGGATGAAACGTAACTATATTATGTAGGTCTTAACTAAGAAATCATTCGTATTTTTGGCAAAAATTAGTGTTTATGAAAGAGTATTCGATAACCGTTGTTCAAACCAACAATCCCGCAATTCTGAAATTCGAAACCAATCATTTCATTACACAAAAGAAAAATTACGAATTCAAAAATATTGATGAAGCCAAAAACTCCCCTTTGGCACAACAGTTATTTCATCTTCCGTTTATCAAAACCGTTTATATTTCAAGTAATTTCATTGGGCTAGAACGCTTTGATATTGTGGAATGGAATGATGTGAAAGACGAAGTTGCCCAGCAATTGGTTGAATATCTCAACGCTGGAGAACCCGTAGTTATTGAAGAGGAAACCAACAAACCCGTTGCGGTAACCGTATATGCCGAAGTTACCCCTAACCCTGCAACCATGAAATTCGTAGCAAGCAGAAAAATTGTGCCTGCTACATTTGAATTCAAAAATATAGAAGAGGCCAAAAATTCTGAATTGGCGACAGCGTTGTTTCAATTTCCATTCGTCAAACAAGTTTTCATTGACGGAAATTATGTTTCCGTTTCAAAATTTGATGTGGTCGAATGGGATGAGGTAACCATGGAGTTACGTGAGTTGATTCGAAACTTCATCGCTGATGGCAAAGAGGTCGTCGCTACGGAAAAGGTAAAACCAAGTGCGGCAAAACCACCTGTGACAGATGAAGAAATAGCCGCCTATGATGATACCTCTCTCCAGATCATAGATATTTTAGAGGAGTATGTCAAGCCTGCCGTTGCCAGTGATGGCGGTAATATTCTGTTTAAATCTTATGAAGAGGAAAGTAAAACCGTGAATGTCATACTTCAAGGTGCCTGCAGTGGCTGTCCGTCATCTACCTTTACCCTTAAAAACGGTATTGAAACCATGCTTAAAAACATGATGGGAGACAAAGTCAACGAAGTTGTGGCTTTGAATGGATAACATTAGGGTCATTTTATACATTTCGTATTTATTTTAGTACCTTGAAAAAAATCTAAAAAATCAAAAAATTATGGCAGTTTTAAAAGTTATAGAGGTATTGGCGAATTCAGAGAAAAGCTGGGAAGACGCAACAAAAAATGCTGTTGCGCAGGCTTCAAAATCTGTGAAAAATATTCGTTCTGTATACGTTCAAGATCAAAGCGCTAGCGTAAAAGGTGGCGAAATAAGTGATTTTCGTGTCAACGTTAAAATTACGTTTGAAGTGAAATAATTTCATTTCAAAAATAAAGTAAGAGCGTCTTTTCCTTCGGATTGGGCGCTTTTTTTTCGGACAAGAATTGCCCTAACTTTAAAAATGCCAAGAATCATAATAGCTATCCTGCCGAATGGAGCATAGTCAAACAGAAAATAAATGAGTCAAAAACACACCAACCCCCTTATTGATGAAACCAGTCCGTATTTGTTACAGCATGCGCACAACCCGGTAAACTGGGTGGCATGGAATCATGATGTGTTGGCAAAGGCCAAAAAAGAAAACAAATTGGTACTGATCAGCATTGGTTATGCCGCCTGTCATTGGTGTCATGTAATGGAGCATGAGTGTTTTGAAGATGAAGAAGTTGCCCACATGATGAATGCCCATTTCATCAATATCAAAATTGACCGCGAAGAACGGCCAGATGTAGATCATATTTATATGGATGCCCTTCAAATGATGACAGGAAGTGGGGGTTGGCCTCTCCATATTGTGGCATTGCCAGATGGTCGTCCGTTTTGGGGGGCTACTTATGTCAAAAAGAAAGATTGGATCGACGTTTTGGGGCAACTTGCTGATTTGTACCAAAAGAATCCCAACAAAATAGAAGAATATGCCCAAAATTTGGCCACTGGTATAAAAGCTGTAAACCTTTTTGAAAACAAAACCAACATCGATCTGTTTTCTACGCAGCAATTAGATGATGCTATCAAAAGCTGGTCGAACTATTTTGATACTTTTTTAGGAGGATACAAGCGCGCACCCAAATTCATGATGCCCGTTAATGTAAACTTTCTGTTGCACTACGCCACTTCACAAAAAAATGATGAAATTTTGGAATATGTCCATACCACCCTGACCAGAATGGCTTGGGGCGGTATTTTTGACCATGTTGGTGGCGGATTCTCAAGGTATGCCGTAGATACAAAATGGCATGTTCCGCACTTTGAGAAAATGCTTTATGATAATGGCCAAATGATAAGTTTGTATGCGAAAGCCTATGCTGCGAACAAAAACGAACTTTACAAGACCACTGTAGAGCGTACTATTTTGTTTGTTGAAAAGGAGTTAATGCATCCGTCCTTCGGATTTTATTCCTCCTTGGATGCTGATAGTTTGACCACCATGGGTAAATTGGAGGAAGGCGCCTATTATGTATGGAATGAAAAGGAACTTGAAGCGTTACTTACCCAGCATTATCCCATTTTCAAAGACTATTACAATATCAACTCTTATGGCCATTGGGAACATGGAAATTATGTGTTGATCCGCGATGCATCCAAAGAAAAAATAGCAGAAAAACATTCCATCAAGACAAAGGAATTGGATGAAATTATCGAGCGTTGTATCGAAATTTTACGCAGCGAACGAGAAAAGCGCGACCGGCCCCGGCTAGACGACAAAATATTGACTTCATGGAATGGTCATATGCTCAAAGGTCTGACTGATGCCTACCGATATTTGAACAACGAAGCATACCTTGATTTGGCCTTAAAAAATGCCAAATTCATACTACAGAATTTGATGAAACCCGATGGTGGACTGTGGCACAACCACAAAAACGGAAAAAGCAACATAAACGGTTATTTAGAAGATTATGCGGCCATCATTGCGGCATTTATAGGCTTGTATGAAGTGACTTTTGATGAACAATGGTTGATAAAAGCCAAATCATTGACCTTTTATTGCCAAAAAAACTTTTACGACACTCAAAGCGGTTTGTATTTCTTCACCTCAAAACAAGATGACTTCATTATTAGAAGAACACTTGAAACCACTGACAATGTCATACCGGCCTCAAATTCAATCATGGCCAAGAATTTGCTTAAACTCTCTAAATTGTTTCCATCTGAAAACTTTCAGGAAACTGCGCTACAAATGCTCAAGAATGTTCAACATAATTTTGAGAAAAATGCGCAAAACCATGCCAACTGGTTGCAATTGTTATTATACATCAGTGAACCCTTCTACGAAGTCGCTATGGTGGGAGTGCACTTTAGAGAAAAAGCCAAACAGCTTCAATCACAATATCTGCCAAATACCATTTTTGCCGCAACCGAAAAAGAGGCTACTATTGAAGTTTTGAAGAACAGGTTTATCAAGAATAAAACCTTAATCTATGTATGTCAGGACGGTTCTTGCCAGTTGCCAAGGCCTGAAGTCAATAAAGTACTTGAACAAATACGTGGCAACTAACCTTTCTTTTGTGTTTGCAATATAAAATCCTTCAAGTAGTACGGTTCAAAATAGGCCACATCTTCAAAATCCTTCTCCAAGTATTTCTGATAGGCCAAGCCAACCATCTCCAATGCCGAAGGAACTTTCTTAGTTTGAAATTCAAAGTTCGGGTGTTTCAAAACTTCTTTGCACTTATCGGCACCGCTTCCTATAAGCAGGGTCTTTCCGGATGAAGCAAAGGTACTGAATGAGCTTTCATCAATTATTTCAGCTTTTGTCTCGCGTACTTCGTTCAAATGCCCGTCAAACACCTTCGAGTAGACTTCCATACGTCTCGCATCTAAAACGGGAATGATATAATCATAGGTTGAGGGTTTAACTTTACTTGCCAAGCTTTTCAGCGTTTCAATGGCGATTAAAGGTATATCTAAAGAAAAACACAATCCCTTTGCTGCGGAAACCCCAATACGCAGGCCTGTATAGGATCCTGGGCCTTTACTTACCGCGATGGCATCCACCTCTTGAATAGCCATTGAGGCGTCTCTCAAGACCTCTTCAATGAATACATGTAGCTGTTCAGAATGAGAATAATTGGGGGTGTCATTTTCTTTTAGGGCAATGGTTTTGCCCTTATGCGAAAGGGCCACAGAACAATTTGTGGTTGCAGTCTCTAAATGGAGTATTGTTACCATGGCAGGCAAAAGTACTGCTAATTTGAACTAAAAAAAAGACCTGCGAAGCTCCATTGAACCCCACAGGCCTCATCAATTAAACACTAAATCTTAATTTAGCTTAATTGGAATTCCGAAATAGAATTCCAAAACCTTTAATCGAAATATATAATCGTATTTTGTTCTTACCACATCAGCTTCAGCATTGTCAACCCTCGACTGGGCTTGGCTAAAATCAAAAGCATTCATCAACCCCACATCA
>CAYSPL010000031.1:0-37472 GCA_964432915.1 uncultured Maribacter sp. | reverse complement strand
CCAATACAAAAATTCGCAAAAATATTGCCCAGTAGATCGTCAGAAGTGATTTCTCCGGTAATTTCCCCAAAGTGGTCTAAAGCTTGACGTATGTCGATAGCCAAGAGATCTCCTGAAAGTCCATCATTGAGCGCTAATTGTACTTTTTGCACTTCTTCCAACGCTTTTAAAAGCGAATCATAGTGGCGAGTGTTGGTAATGATGGTCTCATTGTTTTTCAAGGCACCAGTATTGACAAAATCGAGAAGTTTGTTTTTCAAATCTTCGATACCTTTCCCAGTTTTTGCGGATAGTGGCAATAGATTTGGGATTTGAGATTTGAGATTTGTAAGTTGTTCTTGAGTGATTTGATCTATTTTGTTTGCAATCGGCAACAGTGTCTTTTTAGGGTGCTGATTCTTTATTTGTTCAATCTCTGATTCGATCTTGGAAATTTCTCTCCCTTTGGGGGACAGGTCAAAGGCAGAGGGGGCATCAACCAAATACAGAACCACCCGCGCTTGTTCTATCTTTTCAAAGGTACGTTGGATGCCGATACCCTCAACTACATCTTCGGTATCTCGAATTCCCGCAGTATCGATAAATCGGAAGCCCAAGCCTCCAATCGAAATTTCATCTTCTATGGTATCTCTCGTGGTGCCCGCGATTTCAGATACGATGGCTTTTTCCTCATTCAATAACGCATTTAACAAGGTGCTTTTTCCCACGTTGGGTTCGCCCACAATCGCAACGGGAATTCCGTTTTTGATGACATTGCCTACCGCAAAAGAATCAATCAATCGTTTCAAAACCAGTTGTATGCGATGCAATAGGTCTTCAAATTGTTTTCTGTTGGCAAATTCAACATCTTCCTCTGAAAAATCGAGTTCCAATTCAATGAGCGAGGCAAAGTTCATCAACTCATCCCTCAGCTTCTTTATTTCGTTACTGAAACCACCGCGCATTTGTTGCATGGCAATTTGATGACTGGCCCCATTGTCTGAAGCAATCAAATCTGCAACAGCTTCCGCCTGGCTTAGATCTAATTTTCCGTTTAAGAATGCGCGTAAGGTAAATTCGCCCGCATCTGCGGTTCTGCATCCGTTTCGAAGAAATAATTGAATGATTTGTTGTTGAATGTAGGGCGAACCATGACAAGAGATTTCCACAACATTCTCCCCTGTATACGAATGGGGTCCTTTGAAAACGGAAATCAGAACTTCATCAAAAGTTTTTTCTTGGTCGACTATATGCCCCAACAAAATGGTATGACTTTTTTGTTTTGATAGGTCTTTTTCGTGAATCGACTTAAAAAAAGGAGTAGCCATGGCAATGGCGTCTTCTCCAGAAAGTCTGATGACGCCAATAGCACCGGCCCCTGATGGGGTAGCCAATGCGATAATCGTATCATTTACTTTCATTAAATGAGGTTTGCGGCAAAAATACCTAAAAACTGAGGTATTATCTTAATTCTGAACTATTATATAAATCACAATCTGTAAATTTCTTTACTATCTTTAAGTACCATTAACGAAAATCAAAAATCATGAAAACACGCTTTATTTTAAGTTTGATAACTCTTTTTACGATCTCATTGTGTTCTATGCAAGCCCAATCAACACCAGAAAAGCACGCTACAAATGAAGTTAAATTGGAACCAAAAGAAGATGCCCAACTCAAACGAAAAATAGAAAAGGCGAAAAAAGCAACTGCAAAAGCCGAGAAGGCGCAAAAGGTGGCTGAAAAAAAACTAAGGAAAAAAGAAAAGTTGGCGCAGGCAATTACTGCGAGACAGAAATCAATCAGACAGGCTGAAAGTAAAGTAGAAAGACTTGAAGACAAATTGGTCAAAAATAAACGGAAAGGAAAGTTGTCAGAAGTGGATGAAGACAAAATGAATCAAAAAATTGATAAGCTCAAAACCAAAATGATCAGAGATAAAGAGAAATTGGCCAAACTGCGACGAAAACAGTAATTCTAACGATTTTTGTAACAAAAACAGGCGTTTTACGTCATATAGGTACATCAATCTTTAAACACTGAAATTATGCAAGTAGAAAACAAATCACTTTTAGCGGTTACACATTTGAGTCAATTGCTTGATTTTGTAACCGGAATTGGCGGACTCATTGTACCACTGATTATTTGGTTGACGCAACGAGACCGTATAATTGATATGGACAGGAATGGTAAGGCAATCATCAATTTTAGAATCACAATGTTCTTATACGTGCTCTTGTGCGTACCCTTGATCCTACTTTTTGGATTAGGATTATTGGGCTTTGTGTTCTTAGGAATAGGATATTTTATTTTTCCGATAATCAATGCTGTTCGAGCAAGCAATGGCGATGAACCTTATTACCCATTGACATTCAAGTTCGTCTAATCTGAACTATTGCACATAAAAAAAGGAGCGCTATGCGCTCCTTTTTTGTTTGGTTTTATTTTTTTTAACCGTTGAGCATTACGGGCATCACGAGCATGGTCACATTTTCTCCCGCATCGAGTCCGTCAACAGGAGTTAGAATTCCCGCTCTATTGGGCAAACTCATTTCTAATGAAACTTCTTCCGAAGTCAAGTTGTTCAGCATTTCGTTCAAAAACCTTGAGTTAAAGCCAATTTGCATATCATCGCCGGCATAGGCACAAGTCAAGCGTTCCTCTGCTTTATTGCTAAAATCAATGTCTTCAGCTGAAATATTCAATTCAGCACCCGCTATTTTCAGGCGAATTTGATGTGTGGTCTTATTTGAGAATATCGAAACCCTTTTGACAGAGCTCAAAAACTGATTTCTGGATATGGTCAACTTATTGGGGTTCTCTTTCGGAATAACTGCTTCGTAGTTCGGATACTTCCCATCTATCAAACGGCAAATCAAAATAGTATCTTCAAAACTGAATTTGGCGTTATTGTCATTATATTCAATGGTCACTTCTGCTTCGCTTCCCGCTAAAATTCCCTTTAATAGATTCAAGGGTTTTTTGGGCATAATGAACTCAGCCACCTGCGATGCGGAAACATCTTCACGTTGGTATTTGACCAATTTATGGGCATCTGTTGCCACAAACGTCAGATTCTCTGGCGAAAATTGAAAAAACACACCACTCATTACCGGCCTCAAATCATCATTACCAGCGGCGAAAATTGTTTTGGTAATTGCAGTGGCCAAAATATCGCCCATGATGGTCGTAGAACTCGGATTGTCTAATTCAACGGCCTTCGGAAATTCCGCTCCATCGGCATAGGCCAGGGCATATTTACCGTGGTTTGAACTTATCTCGACTGTGTTATTATCTTCCACAACAAAGGTCAATGGTTGCTCAGGAAAGGTTTTTAAGGTTTCCAAGAGCAAACGGGCAGGTACGGCTATAGTACCTTCATTATCAGAATCAACGTTCAAAACCGAACTCATTGTAGTTTCTAAATCTGATGCCGATACGGTCAGTTTGTTCTGTTTCAAATCAAACAAGAAATTATCCAAAATAGGCAATGTATTGCTATTGTTGATGACACCGCCCAAAACCTGTAATTGTTTCAAAAGATAGGTGCTGGATACTATGAACTTCATGTTTTTTTTATTTTACTTAGGTTGTGGTCTAAATGACCGAAAGGTCTGAAAATCCGTCAGTGTTTGAACATAAACAAGCGACAAACAAAGATATTTGAATTCGTCATTTAAAAGAAACAAACTTATTAACACTTGTCCACTTTATTTGAGCGAGGCAATTTTGGTCACACTCCAAGCTTCTGGTTTGGCGGCAAATAGTATTTTGGTTTTAGCCCATACTCCTTCGAAAAGTGCCGAATTCCTGTAGGCATTCAAATAATTTTCATCCTTCCAGTGACTGTAGGTAAAAAAGACGGTTGGGGTATTTTGATCTCGATAAAGCTCCAAAAAAGAGCATCCCTCGAATCCCCTTATTTTGGCTTTATTGTTTTCGAATATTTTTTTGAAGTCGGTAACCCTATCTTCCTTGAAAGTCATTTTTACAATTCGAATCAACATTATAAGAAGTTTATGGTTATAGTGTCACGATAATCGAGACCCAGCAGGGTAGAGGCTCCGCCAACCGTTTTTAAATTACTTTTATAAATGGCCAATTCAATGTACTCTGAAGAATTGAATAGAGCTAGAATATCTCCAGGGCCCTTTCTATTGCTTTTTTCAAGGTTGAAATTAATGATGTCACTGTATTTATTGTGTATTTGACTTATTTTGGTGGTTCGAGCGTTCAATTCAAAACTTCTTCCTTTACGGTAAGCCTCAAAAAATTTCTTGCTTATGTTGGTTACCACATTGCCATAGTTGTCGATATAAATTACGGTGCCCACTATTTTTTTACCATTGTCAGTAACGCTGGGTAAAAAGTCTTTTAATTCCTTTAAGGCTTTAAAGGGTTTTCCAATAACTTCTAAAGTACCACCGCGGGCAATGTGGCAAGCCACATGAACAAATACATCGAGAACTGGAAAAGAACCCGTGATCGGATTGGGAATATTGATTTCAACTATTTTCTGCGGATTTATTTCTGAAGTCAGCAAGCTGATCACACCGTTGTTGGCACTGACAAAATAATGACCATCCAAAAGCACTGCGATATGTTGGTTCTCAACGGTGGGTTCAGCATCCACACCAACAATGTGAATGGTGCCCTCAGGAAAGCTTTTATAGGCATTGGTCAAAATGTAGGCGCACTCTTGAATGTTGAACGGACTTACCCCATGCGAGATATCAACAATTTGCGCATCTGAAAGCTCTTTGTAAATACTGCCTTTTAAAGCACCTACAAAGTGATCTTTCTCCCCAAAATCAGTGGTTAACGTGATGATTGCCATGCAGCAATGTTGATATGTTTTTGGTGTTGCAAATTGATATTTTGCCTACATTTGAGGCTTACTGTCAATACAGTACGTTGTAAAATTATAACAAAAAAACAGCCAAGCGAAATTATATTTTACATTGGCTCAAAACTGCGAAATTACTTGAACGAACTTATTCTAGAACTTACCGAAATCAACCCCAGAGAGTTTTTTGGACAGGGTAATGAAAACATCAATGTATTAAAAAAGTATTTTCCTAAACTTAAAATAGTTGCTCGCGGAAGCAAAATAAAAGTTTACGGAGAGGATGCCCTTTTGGAGGAGTTTGATAAGCGCTTTGACATGCTTACGGCCCATTTTGCCAAGTACAATAAGTTAGATGAAAATTCCATTGAGCGGGTATTGACAAGTGAGGATCATGATTTGGATTCCTCAGAGAAAAGTGGGGAAACCTTGGTGCATGGCGTGCGCGGAAAATTGATAAAGGCACGCACCGTAAATCAGCGTAAATTGGTGGATGCAGCGAAGAAAAACGATATGGTTTTTGCCATAGGCCCAGCGGGTACCGGCAAAACATATACGGGTGTCGCACTGGCTGTCAAAGCACTGAAAGAGAAACAAGTAAAGAGAATTATCTTGACAAGACCTGCGGTAGAAGCTGGAGAGAATTTGGGATTTCTACCAGGGGATCTGAAGGAGAAACTCGATCCGTACATGCAACCGCTTTATGATGCCCTTCGTGATATGATCGCCCCTGAGAAGCTGACCCATTTGATAGAAAACGGAACTATTCAAATCGCCCCGATGGCTTTTATGAGGGGGCGCACTTTAGATAATGCCTTCGTGATTTTAGATGAGGCACAGAATACCACCCATGCACAGATGAAAATGTTTTTGACCAGAATGGGAAAAAATGCCAAATTTTTGATCACAGGGGATCCAGGTCAGATAGATTTGCCCAGACGGGTCATATCTGGGCTAAAGGAAGCCATACTGATACTGCAAAATGCCGAGGGTATTGAAGTGGTCTATTTAGATGATAAAGAAGTCATTCGTCATAAGTTGGTCAAAACAGTAATTGAGGCTTATAAAAATATTGAACATCAGAATTGACCATAGTTCTAAGATGTTGCAGGGCAGTCAACTGAAAAGAAAGTGTCATGAGTTCATAAACATCCAAACTTGAGTACAAAAAATTTCGCATGAGCAATACCATAACGGATACCAATTTTAATTTTCCTAAACAGAAAAATGTATACAAGGGCAAGGTAAGGGAAGTGTATACCCTTGAAAATGACCTTTTGGTAATGGTGGCCACGGATCGTTTATCGGCTTTTGATGTGGTCATGCCAAAGGGTATTCCTTTTAAGGGGCAGATCTTGAATCAGATAGCCACCAAAATGATGGAGGCCACCCAAGATATCGTGCCCAATTGGTTGACGGCAACACCTGATCCAAATGTGGCCGTTGGCGAAGCTTGCGAGCCCTTTATGGTTGAAATGGTGATTCGTGGGTATCTATCAGGCCATGCAGCTCGCGAATATAAAGCAGGTAGAAGAGTACTTTGCGGCGTACCCATGCCCGAGGGGATGAAAGAGAATGATAAATTCCCCGAACCAATCATCACACCCGCTACAAAAGCGGAGCATGGCAATCATGATGAGGATATCTCTCAAGAGGATATTTTAAAAAGGGGAATAGTTTCTGAGGAGGATTATGCCATATTGGAAAAATACACCAAGGCCTTGTTTCAAAGAGGCACTGAAATCGCTTCAAAAAGAGGATTGATTTTGGTGGATACCAAATATGAATTCGGAAAAACCAAAGACGGAAAAATAGTTTTGATCGATGAGATCCACACCCCGGATTCTTCACGCTATTTTTATGCGGATGGCTATCAAGAGCGACAAGAAAGGGGAGAAGCCCAAAAACAGCTTTCAAAGGAATTTGTACGTCAGTGGTTGATTTCTAACGGATTTCAAGGCCTAGAGGGGCAAACCGTACCCCACATGACTGATGAATATATTGAAACGGTATCTGAACGATATGTCGAACTCTATGAGAACATCACAGGTGAAAAGTTTATCAAAGCCGATATTTCAAATATTCAAGAGCGTATTGAGAAGAACGTTCTGAATTATTTGAATTAATCGATTTTTCTGCGCCAGTATTGGGTTCGACCAAGTAAAGAAAAGCCCAAATAGCCTCTGACTTTCAATTTGTTCTTTTCAAGCAATTCGACATAACACTTATAAGTCTTTCCATTTTCTGGGTCTAGAATGATTCCACCAGTATACTCATCATCATCTTTTTCCAAGTTTTCTATGATGACCAACCCTTGAATTGGTTTGTTTTTTTTGGCACCTTGACATTTTTCACATTTTCCACTACTTCCCTTTACATAGCTCTCCACAATTTTAGCGAAGTATTTATCATTAGCGGCATAGATTTCTATGAGCGCCTTTTTTTCGTTGGTTTCATCGTCAAAGGTTTCCCATTGACCAGTAATACCTTGCGCGAAAGTTGATAGCGTGATGAAAAATACAAAAAGTAGGGTTAAAATACGTCTCATGATTTACTGGGTTTAATTCGTAATAATATACTTTATTTTTTGATATGAACATAGAAGTTGCGATCCACTTCTATTTTTTTAATGGTCTCGTTTTCAAGAGGATAATTCTGCCATACCGATTTTGGTTTTAACAACAGTTCATTGCCATCTGCCCTTATCTTTAAAGGCATTTCAAAGCCTTTTACCACATTGTTGTATCGATATTCAAGTCTCGAATCATTTATTTTATATTCAAAAACAGGAATATTGGTGGTTCTCAAATATTGGTCAAATACTTTCGATAAATCAATTCCTGATTTTTCAGAGAGATAGTCTTCAATTTGTTTGGTGGTCACGGTTTGATGGTAAAAATACTTATTGAGTCCACGAAGAATTTGTCGCCATTTTTCATCATCATCAATCAATTGGCGAATGGTGTGCAACATATTTGAACCCTTATAATACATATCGCCACTGCCTCTTTGATTCACATCGTAAACACCAATTATAGGTTTGTCATTTTGAATGTTTTGTCGTAACCCAATCACATAGTCTTCTGCGGCTTTTGTTCCAAAATGATAGTCGAGATACAGATTTTCAGAGTAGGAAGTAAACCCTTCATGCACCCACATATCGGCGATATCTTTATAGGTAATGTTATTGGCGAACCACTCATGACCTGCCTCGTGAATGATAATGAAGTCAAATTTGAGTCCCCAACCCGTGCCAGATAGGTCACTACCCAAATACCCTTGCTGGTATTTGTTTCCGTAGGTAATTGAACTTTGATGTTCCATGCCCAAGTAGGGTACTTCAACTATTTTAAAACTATCTTCATAAAAAGGGTAGGGCCCGAACCAATGTTCAAAGGCTTCCATCATCATCGGGGCTTGTTTGAATTGTTCTTTGGCCTTTTTCAAATTATCGCGGAGCACATAATAGTCCATGTCCAATAGGCCTTTTTCCCCTTCAAACTTTTCCCCAAAATGCACATAGTCGCCAATATTGACATTGACACCATAATTGTTGATGGGGTTGGTGACAAACCAGTGGTAGGTGTTGGTGTCAGCATCCATTTTGCGCAATCTTCCATTGGCAACGCCCATCATGTCTTTGGGCACTTTCACACTTATGGCCATACTATCGACCTCATCATACATATGGTCTTTATTCGGCCACCAGACACTGGCGCCCAATCCTTGACAAGAGGTGGCCACAAAGTGTTTTCCATTTTCATCTTTTTTCCATGAAAAACCACCATCCCATGGGGCGCGAACGGCTTCTTTGGGTTTGCCAGAATAGTGAACTACTAGTTCATAAAACCGTCCTTTTTTTTGTTTCTTTTTTAATGTAATAAAGTGCGCATTACCATTTGAATTTACTTCAAGGGTTTTCCCGTTTTGGGTTACGCGCTCTATTTTTAAAGGTTCCTGCAAATCGATTTGCAGTACCTTATTTTTTTTCTCAAGTACTTTATAGCGAATGGTATTGGTGCCTGAAATATATTTTTCATCAGGATTAACTTCAATGTCCAAATGGTAATAATTCAAATTCCACCAAGCACGCTCAGGTGTTATGCTACCACGAAGGGTGTCTTGCTCTGTAAATTTTTGAGCTTGTAATGCACACGTGCTAAGAAGAAATAGTGATATAAATTGAATTTTTTTCATGTTTTTAATGTATGGATTTGCACCCCTAAAGTCCCCTCAAGGGGACAATACCATTACTGGAATTTGGAGTTTTAATTTTGGAATTTTATTTCGTTTAACGAAAAACCCCATTAGGAAAAACCACCGGACTCTCATGTCCGTCAGCGCCTACCGCTGATACTCCGAAGAAGTAGTTGTCAAGAACTATACCATCTAGAGTAAATTCAGAAACATCGCCAACATACTTGCTATTGTCCCAAGTGGGAGAGGTGGTTAATCGCCAATATATTTTATAACCTGCTGCCCCTTCAACTTTACTCCATCTGAATTTAGCTGACGGCTCTACAATTCCTCCTATTTCAACCTTTTTGGGTGCGGGAGGCGCCCAAGCGATGGATGCCAGACTAATGGCGTTCACTGCTGTCAATTTTTTGGCGTAGTCAAAATTCACATGTTCAAGCACATCGCCGTAATTGATGCCGTTTTCGGTTCTGATATCTTGGTGTTGTTGGGTGTAGTTCTCGTGTGCTTCCATAATTCTGATTCCTGCAAACCCAGCGTCATTGAATGGGCGGTGGTGGCCACCACGCCCAAAACGATCTAAGCGATAAATCATCATGGGGTTCATTTCTGGCATATAGGTTTTGGTTGCGCTGTGCACATATCGCGCCAATTGTCGTGAGACCCCATCAACCTCGCCACCGTAAAATCTTCTGGATTTACGCTCTTTTTCAGTTTCAGTTTGGGGCACGGGTTCCGAGAAAATTCTAAAATCAGTGCTGCTTGTGATTCCGTCAACCCCTGTGATGTTACCAATCATGTCATTGTTCAGAATACCAATGATTTCCCATCCTTTTTCTTTGGCATGGGCTGCTAGACCTTTACCGCCAAAAAGTCCTTGTTCTTCACCAGAGAGCCCTACATACATGATGCTGTTTTCAAACTTGTATTTTGAAAGTACACGTGCGGCCTCCATCGTACCTGCCATGCCAGTAGCATTATCATTGGCCCCGGGGGAGTCATCTTTAAAATTGGTGGGGTCACTGATTCGCGAATCTATATCGCCGCTCATAATGATATATCGGTTCGGATATTTTGTGCCCTTTTGAATAGCAACCACATTGACCACCCAAACATCATGCACAATGCGCTGGTTGGTGCCCTTTTTGACCAAATCTTTTTGATAGAAAACGTCAAAACAATTACCGCATTCTGTCGAAGTTTTTTCGAATTCTGATTTTATCCATCTTCTGGCGGCCCCAATACCACGAGTTGTTGAAACCGTATCACTCAGGGTATGGCGTGTACCAAAATTTGCCAATTTGGTCACATCCACTTCAATGCGATCTGCTGAAACAGCATTGATAATATCGTAAAGGCGATCATCTGTTTGTGAAAATACCAAGGTTGAAAGAAGGCAAAGCAGTAAGGCTGACTTTTTCATTTTCAAATTGTATTTCATGGGTTCTTTGAGTGTACAATGTATTAAAATTATGTGGATTTCTTTACCAATTGCGATAATCCGATGATTGGTCCGATCGCTAGTATACCGAAAAGATATTTTGTGGGTATTGAGCTTGTCAAAAAGGAAAGCAACTGAATGATCACTATGCTGATCGCAAAACCAATGCAGTTGACGAGTGTCAGACCGGTTCCTTTTAATTCTGGTGTAACGTAAGCTGTCACAAGTTTGGAAAACTGTGGAGAATTTGCCGTAACTGCGATTCTCCAAGAACACCATCCAGTCAAAAATAAATGCGATGAGAACTGAAAAAGTAGAGGCGAGAGTATACAAAATGTACCGGATATCAAGAGGGCGCTAGTGGCAACTTTGTGGCTTCCTCAGCTTGCGGAGAGAAATCCTCCGAGAATGCAGGTTAATCCCCCACAAGCAATAACAATGCCTATCCATAATGCCACCGAAAGTTGCGTTATGTTAAGTTGATTGAGAGTTTGGATCGACAGGGGAGTAAATGCCCAGAATGCATACCACTCCCACATATGTCCGAAATAGGCGAAGGCGGCTTTTCGAAATCCTGAAATTTTGAAGAGTTTGGTGCTGGTATTCAATTGCAGTTTTGACCTAGGCTTACGAAAGGAGCCGTCGGGTACTAGTGCCCATAGTGTTATTCCCCCGAAAATGGCTAAGGCAGAAACGCATTTTATAACTGAATCAGGATCGCTTCCAAATTTTTTGCTACTCACAAATTAGGGTGGTGCGGTGCCAAAAACCAAGGCCCCAACCAACCAGCTCAACGCCATACCCTTTCTCGTAATAATCTGCGGCGATTTTCATACCCGCAGGGTAAATTCCTGCTAAGAAAAAACCAGTACCAAAACGCGCCGTAAGTAAAATTTCTTTAGAGATTTCTTCAGATAGCAAAACCAAATTGCAAAGAGCAGCAAGTATCGCGCAAATCATAAAAACCCGAGAGGGCTAAAAACGGTCTGCAATCATTAGAATTGCAAAAACAAGGGTGCCTGAAATGAAACCAAATCGAACCGACGACAATACATAACCTATGATTTAGGCCACAAAGCCTGTTGATAAGGCGAGTTGGTTTATTATCGCATTGCCCCCAAACCAGAGTGAGATACACGCGAACTGCGAGAAAATAATGACAGCAAGAATATACTGTTGGCGCAATGCATAGGGTTATCGAATAAAAGTAATTCTTTTTATCAAACCGTTAGACATTTCATAAACCACCACGTTTCTGAACGTGCCCGTACCGATTTTAACGATTTCCTCATCAACTATGGTATTGCCGATTACGATTCTATTTAGAACCTCTCTTGTCAAATCTTTGGCCTTTTCAAAAAAATCAGCATAATGTTGTTTTACGGCTTCTTTTCCACTTAACACTAGGTCATTGCCATCGTCTATCATTTCAATATTGTCAATGAAATAATCGCAAAAGGCATCAAGATTTCTATAATTATAAACCTCTAGTTGTTCTTCCAAGGCCACAAGATTTCTTGGGTCAGAAGCGTTTTCGTCATGAATGAAAGACATTTTTTCAATTTGCCCTCTTTGAATCTTGTACAGGACTGCTTGGTAATTAGAGCCGCTATCTTTGGTTACCTCTTCTTCATCAATGATCCAATTTGGTAATTGAATTCTATTGACCACTTTGACCTGTGTTGGTACCAATTGACTTGAAAAGTAGTCCGCATAGTTCTTTTTCAGCTCATCAATGCCACTGTACATCAATTGTTCAGGGAAGTTACTGACCATCACGGAATCAGAAAAACAGGAAACAAATCCATTTAAATCAGCTCTGTTAAAAGCGGACACGGAATTATTCAGCAGTAATTCAGGATTTTGATCGGTAACCAATGCCAGATGCTTTTTATCAGGACTAATGGCCATTCTGGTAATATTGTAGATTTCTTTTTGGCCGAATGTATGCACTGCTTTCAATCCGATTTTCTTGGAGGAAGCCTTTGCAATGGTATTTTTTATGGGAACAAAAGCAATTTTATCATCATACCAGCACATGTCTTGAGCACTGGCCGGTAGATTTATCAAGTCTTTGATTTCACCCGTTACAGGCTCAAAAGAGGAAATTTTTTCGGCTCCACCCTTGTTGCTGATAAAGCTGAGAAGTTTTGTTTTGGGAATTCGATGAAGCGAACGACCCACATTCATGTCAATGGTATTGTTTTTGTTTTCAGGCAGGTAATTCAACATCAAATTCATACCGTTTTTGACCAGCACTGAAGAAATCAGTTGATCTTTTGTATCCCAAACATAGTAACCTACTTTGAGCTGATCGATCAGCAAGGTGTCTTTGCCAGAAGTTTTATATCGATATAGGCGTTGCAAACCTGTTGTGTCCAATCGAACCGCTGATATGTCATCTGAATCTGGAATTCGTCTAGGCGAATATTCACTTCCGCCAGGAGTATCGGTATACCAAGCATAAATCCTCTCATCAATTTGATATTTCACAATATCGGTTTGACCATTTCGTGTTGCCACAAAAAGAAGGGTATTGTTATCGTAAAAAGAAGGTTGATTTTCGTAATCACTTTGATTGGCAATTACTTGCATATTTTCAAAGGATATGATACCATTTTTTTCAACAATGTCAAATAGATATACATCTGTGTTTGGCTGGGCAAACAATGTATAAAAATTTGATAATAAGACAATTAAGATGAACTTTTTCATTTTTTCTGGTTTGTTCCGTGAATCTTGAAATCGTTTAATCACAGCAATGTTATCCATATTTATGCCAAACTAAAAATGTTATCGACAAATTCTGGATATTTTCGGGGAAAATACCCTATACCTTTTAATTTGATGATTTTCAAGAATCGCAAGGAATTACAATATATAATGGTAGTATTAGACTTCTGAAAACGATTTTAAAATTTTACGAACACCTTCAATATTTTCAACAAAATATTTAGCGACGGTTTTTTGCCTACCCACTTTTACGGTAACTGAATTTTCAGGAAGCTCTTGAAACATATATTCATCTGTCCAATCATCACCAATAGCAAAAATAAAATCGTAGGGATCTTGATGAAGTATTCGCACAGCGGCTCTGCCCTTATTCACATTACTGCTTTTTACCTCTGTGACCTTGTTGCCGTTAAGGATACTCAAATTGTCAGTGCCGATTAGGCTCGTAAGAACGGTGTTAAGTTCTGTTGCTCTCAAATTGCCAAAATCGGGGTCGGCCTTTCGATAATGCCACGCAAGCGAGTAGTTTTTTTCTTCAATAAAACTGCCTGGTGTGCGATCAACAAAAGATTCAAGTACTGGTCTGATTTTAGGCATCCAATCACTTTTTACATTTTCGAGCAATTCAAATGGTTGACCAGCTTTTGACATCCACAAACCATGTTCTACAATCATATTGTATTCTTTGTGAAGAAACCACTCTGAAAAAGTTTCTTTGTCACGACCACTTATTAAATACAGTTCGGTGTTTTTTGAGGCATGAAGTGTATCAAGCAACGCGTAGAGCTCCGCATCCGGTTTGGCGTCTTTTGGATTGTTTTTAAATCCGGTAAGGGTGCCATCATAGTCTAAAAACAACAACCTTTTATTGCTGTTGGTATAGGTTTCTTTTAGTTTTTCAATTTGGTTTTCAGTCAATTTTCTTGATACATGAAAGGCCTCTAAATCTTTTTGTGCCAGAAGAGACTTCATAAAACTAGTGGCCCATTTTTCAACTGTGTACCGTTGCAGTCTATTTTGAAGCGCTGCATTTCTCTCTTTTTGCTCTTTTAGTGGCATGTTAATGGCCAAGTGCAAGGTATCTGCAATTTGCTCAAAGTTATTCGGATTTATCAGTAAGGCTTCATTCATTTCATTGGCTGAACCGGCCATTTCGCTCAATATCAAAACGCCGGTTTGATCTATTCTTGTAGCTATGTATTCTTTTGCGACTAGGTTCATACCGTCACGCAAAGGGGTCAACCATGCAATATCGCTTGAGGTGTACAAGTCAATGAGATTTTCAAAAGGCATAGATCTGTAGAAATACCAAATGGGGGTCCAGTTTACGGTTGAAAATTTACCATTGATGCGCCCTACCAATTCATCTATTTCTCTTTTTAATAATTGGTATTGGGGCACATTTGATCGAGAAGGCACGGCTAATATAATAAGGCGTACCTTTTCTCTGTATTGTGGATACTTGTTTAAAAAATATTCAAATGCATTGAGGCGCTTGGCAATACCTTTTGAATAGTCTAAACGATCAATTGAAAGAAAGAATTTATTTTCGGGATCTGTCTTTTTATGTGCATTTAGCTTTTGCTGTAATTGTGTTGATTTGTTGCTGGGTTTATTCCATTTTTCCCTGGCGGCATCATGGAACTTTTTATAATCAATACCCATCGGAAAAGAGTCTACCTTGACAAGCCGATTATGAAGATAAATTTCATTAAAACTAACTTCAAGGCCCATGAGTCGACGAACAGAACTTAGAAAATGCCGCTCATAGTCATAAATATGAAAGCCTATTAGATCGGCCCCCAGCAAACCTTCAAGAACCTCTTTACGCCATGGCATGGTTCTGAATATCTCATAAGAAGGAAAAGGTATGTGCAAAAAGAAACCAATTGAAATACCTGGCCTTTTTTCACGAACCATTTGCGGTACCAGCATCAATTGATAATCATGAATCCAAATGGTATCTTCATCACTGGCTTTTTCCAATATGGCATCAGCAAATTTTTGATTGACCTTCTTATAGGTGTTCCAACTGTCGAGCTCAAACTCTGAATATTCCAAAAAATAATGGAATAAGGGCCAAATGGTTCTATTGCTAAAACCAAAATAAAAACCTTCCACCTCTTCTTTAGTTAAGACAACTTTTGAAGAACCATTTTCAGCCAACGCTTTATCAATAGCACTTTCCAATGGTTCTGGAGTTTCTTCTTTGGTTAAACCACTCCAACCTATCCATAAACTATCCCCATTTGAGTGTACAGATTTCATACCTGTGGCCAGACCACCTACACTGGGCACAGCAGTGATGCTGCCATTGCTGATTTGCAATTGAACGGGCAGTCTATTTGAGATTATGATAGTTTTACCCATATTTTGAATCTTTTTTTCCTCTTTTCAAGGGATTTGTTCTAAAAATCGACAAATTGCAGCGCAAAAGCAACTATACGCGTTGCGGAATCAAGATTTTTACGGAATGGATAATTTGGACTACGGAATTATTGGAAATTGTCGGAGTTCGGCTCTGATATCAAAAACTGGAAATTTAGAATGGTGTTGTCTTCCTGAATTCGATTCCTCATCAGTGTTCGCTAAATTATTGGATGAAAACATTGGCGGTAGTTTTGACATTCATGTTAATGATTCTTATACCATTAAACAGCGTTATAAAAAACATACGGCCATATTGATCACCCATTTTTCCAATGGCGATGATGTCTTTGAAATTCGTGATTTCATGCCGCGTTACTCTAAAAAAGAGGGCACGTTCAACGCCCAACCTGAAGTGGTTCGTTATGTGAAATTGGTTTCGGGCAAGCCCAAGTTCAAAGTGAAGTACGATCCAAGATTAGAGTATGCCCAAGGTACTACCATTACCTATGTCAAAAAGAACTATGTGGTCAGTTTGACTGAAGACGAAAAATACGACACCTTCTTTTTGTACACCTCCTTCAATAAAAGTGCTGTGGTCGAAGGGCGTGAAATTGAATTGACCAAAGACGGTTATTTTTTACTGGCCTACAATGAAAAAATCTTCAAACCCACGGTGCGTAAGATTTACACCGAATTGGAACGAACCAAAGTCTATTGGCTCAATTGGAGCAGTAAAACACCCACCTATAAAAAATACAATGCGCAGATAAGTCGTAGCGCTATAACCTTGAAATTATTGAGTTATGACAAGACGGGTGCCGTTTTGGCCGCCGCGACCACTTCGTTGCCAGAGACTATTGGCGAGGTGCGCAACTGGGACTATCGCTTTTGCTGGATCCGTGATGCTTCAATGGTCATTAAAGTAGTGGGCAAATTGGGTCATAAAAATGTGGCTCGAAAATACCTGCAGTTCATCGTTGATTTGATTCCTGATAAAGACGAGAAGTTGCAGATCATGTATGGCATCAATCGTGAAAAGATATTGACTGAAAAAACCTTGGATCATCTCGGTGGCTACAAGGGTTCTAAGCCAGTGAGAATAGGTAATGCGGCATACAAGCAAAAGCAAAACGATATTTATGGTATTTTGATGGATGTTATTTACGAGCAACTGACAAAATATTCAAATGATATTGAAAATGGCGAAGAATTATGGGGTATTACCAAAGGCATTGTTTGGATCGTTTCAAAACACTGGAAAGAAGCCGATAAGGGCATTTGGGAATTTCGGGAAGAAGATCGTCATTTTACGTTTTCAAAAATACTGTGCTGGGTTGCCGTTGATCGCGCCATCAAAGTGGCCCGTTTGCTTCGCAAAACCCGCAAATTGGAAAAATGGGCACGGTTGGAACAAGAGATAAAAAAAGATATTCTTGATAACGCCTGGAATGAGGAGGTCAATGCATTCACACAGTCTTACGGATCTAAAGATCTCGATGCTTCAGTGCTTTTGATGGAGTCTTACGGATTTATTAGTGCTAAAATGCCAAAGTTTGTCAGTACCGTTCATGCGATTGAAAGGGAGTTGTGTCATGAGGGCCTATTGTACCGATATAAAACCAAAGATGATTTTGGTTTGCCAAGTTCCTCGTTTACGATATGTACCTTTTGGTTCATCAATAGTTTGTATAAAATAGGAGAAGTACAAAAAGCAGAAAAACATTTTGACCAACTATTAAGTTACGGTAACCACCTTGGCCTTTTTAGCGAAGACATTGATTTTAAAACAAAAAGATTATTAGGTAACTTTCCACAGGCCTATTCGCATCTAGCTTTAATTGAATGTGCAATGAATTTCTCGAACAAAGAATCTGAAAATCAAGTTTTAGATGCGATTGGTGATTGATTGGCCAGTGTTTTTATTTTTTGAAGCAATACATTGAAATACTTTTCAGTGGTAAAAGGATTCATTATTGTACATCTCAAATAGTGGATTCCCCTCAATTTGGTTTGAACGATATAAAATTCACCATCTTCCAATAGTTTTTGACGGATTTTCATGTTCAACACATTTAGCTGCTCATCGTTCAACGATTTTTCTACATACCGAAAACATATAATATTGGAATTAGGAGGAATGGCCAATTCAAAATCAGGTTCATTTTCTACAATTTCCCCAAAAACGTTTCCCATATCATAAAGTGACGTCACATATTCGTCAAAGATCTTTTGACCATATATTTTGAACATGGTGTACCAATGTATGCTCATCATGGTTTTGGTACACTCAAAAGTCCGTTTAGCCTTATTGTACCAATCTTCATGATCTGATTGAACCAGCAGATAATCGGCTTTTTGGCTAAAAGTAGCGTGGGAATGATTCCCGTTTTTAAAGAGCAGGGCGGTGGTTATGGTAGGAAGCATCATCATTTTATGGCCGTCGATGACCACTGAGTCGGCATGTTCGATGCCTGAAACGGTATGCTTATATTTTATTGAGAAAATGGCCGCTCCACCATGGGCGCCGTCAACATGAAACCATAGGTTATGTTTTTGGGCAAAATGGGCTATAGCCTCCAAATCATCATAAACCCCTGTGGCTGTGGAAGGTGCACTGCCCACAATGGCAAAAACCTCGATGCCGTTTTCTTTGGCCTTTTGCAATTCCTGTTCAAGCAAAGAGGTGTCCATTTTAAAACCAATGGTAGCAGGAATTTTCACAATACCTTGTTCTCCCAATCCCATAATTTTAGCCGCTCTATCTACACAATAATGGGCTTCTTCAGACACCATAATTCCTAAAAGCTGCTTATGACCCTCATTCCAAATATCGTTTTTGACTTTTGCTTTTCTTGCTGATAATAGTGCTGTCAAATTGGCCAATGTTCCTCCCGAGGTCAAAAATCCCCTTGAATGGGTATCGTACCCAATTCTTTTACAGATTAAATCGGTAACCACACGCTCCATCGCTGATGGGGCCATACCCATTTCGTAAACGGCCATACCGTTATTCAAAAGGGCGCTCATCATGGCCGTAAGTGCGGTAATTGGGGCTGTGGGAGTCACTTGATGCCCGATACACTTAGGATTGTGAACATTTGTGATTCTTTTTAAAATTTGGGCAAACAAGTCGTTTTCGTCGCCATTATCGAGAAATTCTGACCAATACGCACGCTCCTCTTCAGGTATATGCCAATCCAAAGTTTTAGAATCAGCATCATTCATTTGGGCATCCATATGGTCAGCCAATTGGTCAATTAACTGATGTCCTTTTTTTCTGAAATTTTCTGGGGAATATGCGCTTTTCAGAAGGTTATTGTCCATAGTGTAAATGTAATCGGTATTTCGTTCTGGCGCAACCTTCGAAAGACAGAAATTCAGAAACGAAAAACCGCCCAAAATGAATTGCGTGGATTTCCATGATTACTAAAAAAAGATATTCTATCAATCAAAGATTCATCTCCTTGATAAAATCAATTTTTAAAAAATGTGATTTTCTAATTTGTTTACTCTTGTCTCTTTCATGTGATGATTTTAAAGGATTCTTGTCTGAGAAATTTTTGTAGAATTAACTAAATGGTTTTTTCGTTATATTTTGGATACTTTTATATTGAAAGAAAATTCATCTAATAATTATCAGACAAAAAATATGAATAATAAAATCACCTATTTCCTCTTTGCTTTATTGCTTTCGACCTATGCTCAGGGCCAAACAAAATTTGAGTCTGGCTATTTCGTTGACAAACAAAACAAAAAGACAAATTGTCTGATTAAAAATAATAAATGGCTAGACAGCCCTAAATCAATTACTTATAAGTTAAGCGAATTGGGCGAAGAGTTTCAATTGGATGCGTCGATGATAAATGGCTTCGCACTAAATAGTGGGCCAATATATATAACTCTAACTGATGAGTTTCCTTATTATGTGCAGAAGGTGGCCCAAGGTAATCCGAACCCTGAAATCACAGTGAAAAAAAGAACAGTTTTTTTAAAGCAAATAGTCCAGGGTAAGGCCGCTTTGTTTGAACATAGAACTGGCAACGAGTTCATTTACGCGTATAACTTAGAAGAAAATGGTACTCTTAAGGTTTTACTTTACAATGAATATATTGGTATAGATGGCAAAATTAGGACAAATAATGTTTTTCGAAATCAATTGTTTAAAAATGTGAATTGCGGAAAAAATCAAAACATTCAAAAATTAACATACACCAAAAAGTCACTGACTGCATATTTTGATTCGTATAACAATTGCCTTAGCACTGACAATAACTCAGAGGCACAATCGGTTTTGGAAAAACCTAAAAGTAAGCTTTCAGTTATTTTGTGGGCAGGTGTTCAGCGTTATGATTTTGCTATCGCATTGCGAAGTGTGATATTGGATTACTCTAAAACGATTACTCCAAAACTTGGTCTTGAATTGGAAAACATTTTCCCTTTTAATAATAATAAATGGTCGGTACTTTTGTCTGCAGCTTATACCGCTCATACATCTGAAGCAAGAAATTCAAACTCGTTATTGATTAGCACCTTTGAATTAAACCGTATTGAAGCTCTTTTGGCTGCCCGGCACTATATGTTCTTGAACGACAAATCAAGTTTTTTCTTGGAGGCCGGATCGGCTTTTGATTTTGATTACAACAAAAACATAACTAACGCCGGTTTTGCTTCTGCTGAAGAAGCTTCAAATGTTAGTTTTGCATTTGTAGCAGGTGTTGGATATGCTTATAATCAGAAAATATACTCACGCTTAAATTTTTATTCTGAACAGAATCTATTGACCTTTATTAGCTCTGAGACAAACAGGTTATCGAGAATAGCCCTAAGTGTGGGATGTAAATTCTAAGAAAAAACCGCCCAAAATGAATTGAGCGGTTTTTCGTATTTCGTAAGCAGACTTCCGAATTAGTCAAAGGCATACCCATTTTCGGCAGCAACTTTATCTGCAATTTGCGTGCGTAAGGCCACTACATTCGGGTAGTTGGTATATTTCGTGAATCGCTTTAAACCCATTAACATCATTTTTTGTTCATCGCCTTCAGCGAAGGAAACAATGGCCTCGCGACCTTTTTGAATTATCGTTTCTACCGCATTGTAGAGGTAAAGTTTTGACATTGCAATTTGAGCGGCCTGAGCCTCTTCGCCAAATCGTTTAGCGTTTTTTTCGGTTCTTAAAATGGTACTTTCAGCCATATACACCTCTATTAATATATCAGAGGCTGCCATCAATAATTGTTGGTGTTTTTCAAGATCGGGCCCAAATTTTTGAACCGCTGAACCAGCAACCATTAAAAAAACTTTTTTCAATCTGGCGATGAGGTCTTTTTCCTCTGCAAACAATTCTGAAAAATCCTGTGCATCAAATGAAGGAACTCCCATTAATTCTTCTCCAACCGCAGTGGCAGGACCCAATAAATCAATATGGCCCTTCATTGCTTTTTTGACCAACATGCCCACAGCCAACATTCTATTGATCTCGTTGGTGCCTTCATAAATGCGCGATATTCTGGCATCTCTCCAGGCTGATTCCATAGGGGTATCAGCACTGAAGCCCATTCCCCCAAAAATCTGTAAACCTTCGTCTGCAGTTTGCTGCACATCTTCTGAAACCGCCACTTTCAATATGGAACATTCGATAGCGTACTCCTCAACGCCTTTCAATTCAGCTTCTTGGTGTGAGTTGCCTTCTGCTTCACGAATGGCAATCCGATCCTCAATATTTTTGGCCGCTCTATAACTGGCGGACTCGCCTGCATAAGTGTTGGTTGCCATATCAGCAATTTTACTTTTGATGGCGCCAAAATTCATAATCGGGGTTTTGAACTGAATACGCTCATTCGCGTATTTTGTGGCCTCTCCAATAACTCTTCGCTGAGCATCGAGGCAAGCGGCGGCTAACTTTATACGGCCAACGTTGAGGGCGTTCATGGCTATTTTGAAACCATTACCGCGTTCTGAAAGCATATTTTCAACAGGAACTTTTGTATCACTGAAGAAAACCTGTCGGGTAGAGGAGGAGTGAATTCCCAATTTCTTTTCTTCGTCCCCTAAGGTAATGCCATTGCTTGGGTCATTTTCAACAATAAAACCTGTTATGTTCTTATCGTCTTCTATTCTGGCAAAAACAATGAACATATTGCAGAAACCAGCGTTTGAAATCCACATTTTTTGACCTGAAATACTGTAGTGTTTGCCATCATTCGATAAAACCGCTTTGGTCTTACCTGAATTCGCATCAGATCCGGCACCTGGCTCCGTAAGGCAATAGGCTCCAAACCATTCTCCTGAAGCTAATTTTGGAACATATTTTTTCTTTTGGGCTTCAGTACCATATAAAGTGATTGGCATGGTACCGATTCCAGTATGCGCTCCGAATGCTGTGCTAAAAGATCCTGTGGCACCGGAAATGTAATCGCATACCAACATGGTTGAGACAAAACCCATTCCTAAACCACCATAGGCCTCGGGTACAGCAATTCCCAACAAACCTAGCTGACCAGCGTTTCTCATGCATTGTTCCGTAAAGGCATAATCTTTTTGCTCAAAGCGTTCCCAATGTGCCCATATTTCACGGTCAACAAATTCTTTCGTGCTTTCGCGCATCATCTTTTGTTCGTCTGACAAATCTTCTAATGTAAATACATCTTCACATTTCGTTTCTTTAACAAGAAACTGTCCGCCTCTTAGTATTTCTTTATTTATTGTTTCCATATCCTCTGCCCAACCCTCACCAAAGAAGAGGGAGTTACGGGGTATTTTAATTAAACTTTGTTCTTATTTTTCATTTTTTAAAGTCTCCCCTTTTAGGGGAGATTTAGTGGGGGCTCTAATTCAAAAACTCGAATATACCAGCAGCTCCTTGTCCCGTACCCACACACATGGTTACCATGCCGTATTTACTTTGCATGTTTCTTTTGCGCATTTCATCAAATAATTGAACTGATAATTTAGCGCCTGTACAACCAAGGGGGTGCCCTAAAGCAATGGCACCACCATTGACATTGACGATGTCTTGGTTCAAATTCAACTCGCGCATAACAGCCAAAGACTGCGAGGCAAAGGCCTCATTAAGTTCAATGAGTTCAATGTCATCTTGTTTTAAACCAGCTTGTTTCAATGCTTTTGGAATGGCGGCAACGGGACCAATACCCATGATTCTCGGGGGTACACCTGCAGCCGCATAATTGACTAATCGCGCCACAGGCTCAAGGTTCAACTCTTTGACCATATCTTCACTCATGACCATGACAAAAGCGGCACCATCACTGGTTTGCGATGAATTACCAGCCGTCACACTACCATTGGCTGCGAAAACTGGTCTTAATCTCGCCAAAGCTTCAATTGAGGTGCCTTTTCGGGGACCTTCGTCTTTGGTTACCGTATATTTTTTTTCCGCTTTTTTACCTGCTCCGTCAAGATAAGTTTGTGTTACTTCAATAGGAGCGATCTGATCTTGAAAACGATCTTCGGCCTGCGCTTTTAAAGCTTTCATATGAGAATTATAGGCAAACTGGTCTTGATCTTCTCGAGATACTTTGTATTCTTGCGCTACAGCTTCTGCCGTGTTGCCCATACCCCAGTAGTAGTCTTCATGACCCTGGTTCACCAAATCATAATTCAGCTCGGTTTTGAATCCAGTCATGGGAACGGAGCTCATGCTTTCTGCTCCACCGGCGATGATACAATCGGCCATACCCGCTTGAATTTTGGCAGATGCAATACCTATGGTCTCCAATCCTGATGAACAAAATCTATTGACCGTAACTCCGGGTACATCAACTATATCCAATCCCATTAAAGAAATCAATCGGGCCATGTTCAGCCCCTGAGAACCTTCCGGCATGGCATTACCAACAATGACGTCGTCTATTCTTTTCTTATCAAAATCTGGTAGTTCATTGACCAAATGCTGAATGGTTTCTGCCGCCAGTTCATCGGCTCTTTTGAAGCGAAACCCACCTCTTTTTGATTTGCCAACAGCGGTTCTATATCCTTTGACTATATATGCAGTTCTCATAGTTCTTAATTTCTTAATGGTTTACCTGTTTTCAACATATGTTGAATTCGCTCTAAAGTTTTCTTTTCAGAACAGAGCGATAAAAAAGCCTCTCGCTCGATATCCAATAAATATTGCTCAGATACGCGAGTGGGTTCTGATAAATCGCCACCTGCCATCACATAAGCCAGCTTATTGGCAATCTTCTTATCGTGTTCGCTGATATAACGACTAGCTTCCATCGAATCGGTTCCTACCAAGAACATACCCAATGCTTGCTTTCCAAGTACCTTTATATCTTTTCGTTCCGGCGGACGCGTATACCCTGCCTCTGCCATCATTTTCGCATGTGCTTTGGCGGTGGCTATTTGCCTATCTTTATTCACCACGACGACGTCTTTTCCTTTTTGAAGCAATCCTAAATCAAAAGCCTCGTATGCAGAAGTTGATACTTTCGCCATACCAATGGTCAAGAAATATTCTTGCAAAACATTCAATTCCACATCTCCGGTTTTAAAGGTGTCTTGTGCACGAAGTGCCATTTCTTTGGAGCCACCTCCACCGGGAATCACACCTACGCCAAATTCAACCAAGCCCATATAGGTCTCAGCGGCGGCAACGACCTTATCGGCATGCAGTGATATTTCACAGCCACCACCCAGTGCCATGCCATGCGGAGCCGCGACAGTCGGAATTGACGAGTAACGCATTCGCATCATGGTATCTTGAAACATCTTGATGGCCATGTTCAATTCGTCATACTCCTGCTCAACCGCCATCATAAAAATCATTCCGATATTGGCACCCACAGAGAAATTCGCTGCTTGATTACCCACGACCAGACCTTGATGATCTTTTTCAGCTAAGTCAATGGCCTTGTTCAAACCAGCCAAAACATCGCCTCCAATAGTGTTCATTTTAGACTGAAATTCAACATTCAATATACCATCGCCCAAATCTTCTACTACAACACCAGCATTTTTAAATACCTCATTTGATTTGCGAATGTTGTCCAAAATGATGAATGCATCTTGTCCGGGAATTTTCTCTACCGATTTTTTCTGGATATCATAAAAATAAGTCGCTCCGTCTTTAACCGTGTAGAAAGATGAAACTCCCGTGGCCTTCATATCGGCAACCCATTTGGCAGCTTCTTGATTTTCTGCAGCGATGAGTTCCAGGCCTTTGTCCAAACCAACGGCATCCCAAATTTGGAAAGGACCATGCTCCCATCCAAACCCGGCTTTCATGGCATCATCAATTTTATAAAGATCATCTGTGATTTCAGGAATACGGTGTGATACATAGGCGAATAATTGCCCAAAGCTCTTTCGGTAAAAGTCGCCAGCCTTATCTTTTCCGTCAACCAAAACCGGAAAACGATCAATGACCTTATCAATGGTTTTGGTCAGTTCTAAAGTATCGAACTTGGCTCTTTTCTTAGAGCGATAATCCATCGTATCCAAATCAAGGGTCAAAATCTCACTTTTGCCCTTTTCATCTTTTGCTTTTTTGTAAAAACCCTGTCCCGTTTTGCTTCCCAACCACTTATTTTCCATCATGGTTGAAATAAAATCAGGCAATTCAAATAGAGCGTGACGCTCATCATCCTTACAATTCTCGTGAATTCCTGTGGCCACGTGCACCAAAGTGTCAAGACCAACAACGTCAACAGTTCTGAAAGTGGCCGACTTTGGTCTTCCTATGACCGGACCAGATAATTTATCGACTTCCTCTACGGTCATTCCCAAACCTTTGACGGCATGGAAAAGACTTTGAATACTAAAAATACCAATTCGATTTCCTATGAAGGCGGGAGTGTCTTTTGCGACTACTGACGTTTTTCCTAGAAATTGTTCACCATAACCATTCAAGAATTCCAGCACCTCGGGGGAAGTTTGTGGCCCTGGAATTATCTCGAACAGCTTTAAATATCTTGCAGGGTTGAAGAAATGTGTTCCACAAAAATGCTTCTGAAAATCATTACTTCGCCCTTCGCTCATGAATTTTATTGGAATACCAGAAGTGTTTGAAGTTATGAGTGTACCGGGCGTACGATGTTTCTCCAAGTTTTCAAACACCGTTTTTTTAATATCCAATCGCTCAACAACCACCTCGATGATCCAATCAACATCAGCTACCTTGGCAATATCATCTTCTAGGTTACCCGTTGCGATGCGTGAGGCAAACTTTTTGTGATAAATGGGCGAGGGTTTAGATTTTAACGCTGTTGCCAATGAATCATTGACCAATCTATTTCGCACCACCTTATCTTCTAGGGTTAGTCCCTTTGCTTTTTCCTTGTCGTTCAGTTCTCGCGGAACAATATCCAACAAAAGTACTTCGACTCCGATATTGGCAAAATGGCATGCAATGCCGCTTCCCATAATCCCTGAGCCTACTACTGCTACTTTATTAATGTGTTTGTTCATGTGTATTTGTAGTGATTATTGCTTTTTGATCTTTGTTTACTTTCTTCTTATTCTAACTCGGCACCTTGGTGTGAATCTTCTTTTCTGAGATCAAACCGTTTATGGTTTTCATCACTTCAAAAAAGTGATCTAACTTTTCTTGTGACAAATTTTCTTTGACCACTTCATCAAACCGAAGCACTTTTTCTTTGGAAAGATTCCTTTTTTCAAGTCCGAAATCGGTCAAGTGAATCAACACACCCCGACCATCTTTCGGATTGGGTTTGCGCACAATCAATCCTTTTTCCTCCATACTTTTTAAAATCCGTGAAAGGCTTGTGGCCTCCATACCCATTTTCGGACCCAAGGCTGTTGAGGGTGTTCCTGTTTTTGGATCGATACTCAATAAAGTAAAACCAACTGCCATGGTGGAATCAAACTCCTTTGCCTCCTCATTGTACATTCGAGCAACCGCTTGCCAGGTGGCACGAAGGATATAATCTATTGTGACGTCTTTCATAAAATGAATCGTAGGGTCTCAAAGGTAAAAAAATTTATTATGCACGCATAATAAATTTGGGAAAAAGAATTTTTGAAATACAGAATTTCGATGAAGCGCAAAAACCCATGAATTTCAGCTTTATGTTGCTCAGGGTGATCTTTACAAAAGTTTAAAAAGGATAAAAGGTTTTCAAGATTTTTTTTTGTGGGAAGTACCGTCAATGCTATTCGGCTTCTTCTCTTCTTGTCTGAGCTTAAGCAACCACTTGAAGTATTTTAATGCCAGGGCAATGATGGCGATGAACACCACCAAAAATAGCAGGAAAACCAAAAACGTCTTCATAGTATTGATGTGTTATTTAGAAAGACCCATTAACGCCCATAGATATCGTTGTATAAGGCCATGTACTTTTCTTTAATGATTTTACGGCGCAATTTCATGGTAGGTGTCAAGTGCCCCTCATTGATGCTCCAAATATCTGGAGTCAAACGAAATTGCTTCACTTTTTCCCATTTGGCAAAAGACTCGTTGGCCATATCCACTTCCTCTTGATATTTTGTCAATACTTTTTCATTCAGCACTATGTCTGAGTTTTCACTGATTGTGATTCCGTTTTCCTTGGCCCATTCAAATAAATAAGGAAAATCAGGTTGTATCAAGGCTGCTGGCATTTTTTCACCTTCGCCCACGACCATGAGTTGTTCGATGAATCGGGATTGTTTGAACCGATTTTCCAGTAGCTGCGGAGCGACATATTTACCACCAGAGGTTTTGAACATTTCTTTTTTGCGATCTGTGATTTTCAAGAAGCCGTCCGCATCGATTTCGCCAATATCGCCCGTATGAAAATAGCCGTCTTTCATAACTTCCGCCGTTTTTTCCGGGTCTTTGTAATAGCCTTGCATCACATTAGGGCCTTTCACACAAATCTCGCCATCATCGGCGATTTTAACTTCAACATCAGTGATCAGTTTTCCAACGGTACCGATTTTAAAGCCAGAATCGCGCATGTCATTCACTGATACAACAGGAGAGGTTTCCGTCAATCCGTAGCCTTCCATAACGCCCAATCCTGCGGCATTGAACACACGTGCCAATCTTGGCTGCAAGGCAGCACTACCCGAAGAAATCACTTTCAACTCGCCACCCAATGCTTCTTGCCATTTGCTAAAAATCAGTTTTCTAGCAATGCCCAACTTCTTTTCATAGAGCCATCCGTTTTGACCATAGGGCTTATATTTTAGACCTAAATCCACCGCCCAAAAGAAAAGCTTCTTTTTGATACCGGTCAATGCGCCTCCCTTAGCCAAAATACCATCAAACACCTTTTCAAGCAATCGGGGTACCGCAGTCATCACATGCGGTTTGGTTTCTTTGAGGTTGTCACTGATTTTTTCCATCGACTCTGCAAAGTGAATACTGACCCCTTTGTACATATATAGGTACACCATCATACGCTCATAAATATGGCAGACCGGCAAAAAGCTTAAACAGCGCGAATTGCCTTTCTCTATGGGCAATCTTTCCCCAGCTGACATTGCGTTTGTAACGACATTACTGTGAGAAAGCATAACACCTTTTGGTCTTCCGGTGGTACCGGAAGTATAGATCAAAGTGGCCAAATCTTCTGGTTTCACGGCGGCTTTTCTGTCTTCAACCACATCTTGATTTGAAACGTCGGCCCCCATTTCCAAAACCTCATTCCAGTTTTTACAATTGTTCAATTGGTCAAAGCAATACACTTCTTTTAAGCTGGGTACCTGATCTTTGACAGCCATTAATTTGGCATGTACTTCAGTACAAGAGACAAAACAGTATTTAGATTCTGAGTGGTTCAGCACATAAGCATAATCATCCTCAGAAATGGTCGGGTAGATTGGTACGTTCTGAGCTCCTAATTGCAGGATTCCCGTATCCATGATATTCCACTCCGAGCGATTGGTCATTGATATCAAGGCAACCTTATCATCTTTTTGAACTCCTAATTTCAAAAGTCCACGGCTAATGGCATTGGCCTTATCCACAAATTCTTGTGATGAGGTGGGCACCCACTTGCCTTCTCTTTTATCGACCAATGCATTTGAAAGATTGTATTTTTCAAGGGAATAATAGGGGAAATCAAAAAGTCTGGTAACGTTCATTTTTCTAAGGATATAATTCGTTACCGCAAAATAGGGAAAATTTAGCAAGTCTGATGAGCAAGGTGCAAAGTTGGAAGTATTAAGTGCCAAGTGGGGCGTGTGGCGTTTTAAGAAGAAAGTTTGAAGTACAACGTACGATACGAGAGTTATGCGGCATTGGATTTCTTGTGTTAAACACTAGAATGTACTGGTTTTAAAGGGATACGAATTCACACTAATTAAACCAATGATGATTAGGAAAAAAATAAATTCTGCCAACTGCCAACTGCCAACTGCCAACTGCCAACTGCCAACAATCAACCATTCTTCTCTACCCATTTCCTGGCGTTGACAAAGGCCTCTAACCAAGGCGAAACCTCATCATTTCGGTCAGTAGGGTAGTACGCCCAGTTCCAGGGGAAGGTCGAGCGTTCAATGTGCGGCATGGTCACAAGATGTCTTCCGGTTTTATCACAGAGCATAGCGGTATTGAAATCACTTCCATTTGGATTTGCAGGATAACCCTCATAACCATATTTGGCCACGATATCATAGTTTTCTTCGGATAATGGAAGATCAAATTTGCCCTCACCATGTGAGATCCAGACGCCTAGAGTAGTTCCTGCCAAACTGGATAGCATCACAGAATTGTTTTCCTGCACTTTTACCGACGTGAAATTACTCTCGTGTTTATGGGAGTTATTATAGGTCATCTTGCCATGGGTCTCGTGATCCGGATTGATAAGGTCCAATTCCATGAACAATTGGCAACCATTGCAGATACCCACGGAGAGCGTATCGGGTCTTGCAAAGAAATCTTTGATGACCTTGTTCGCTTTTTCATTGTATTTGATGGCACCTGCCCAACCCTTGGCACTTCCCAGCACATCAGAGTTTGAGAAGCCTCCCACGGCTCCTAAAAATTGTATGTCCTCTAAGGTCTCGCGCCCTGAAATCAGATCGGTCATGTGTACGTCTTTCACATCAAAACCAGCGAGGTACATAGCGTTCGCCATTTCACGTTCTGAATTGCTTCCTTTTTCCCTGAGGATAGCTGCTTTGGGCCGTGTTTTACCTTCTGTTTCCTCGAGCGGAGTCGAGAGGTTGTCAGAAGGTCTCGACTCCGCTCGACCTGACAATTGTTGCCCGGTAAAGTTCTTTGGAAAAGTATATTTTAAAGGCTGCTTCTTATAATTCTCAAAACGGTCTTTTGCCAAACCGTTTGCGGTTTGTTTATCATCCAATAAATAGGAAGTCTTGAACCAAGTATCTCTCAATGAGGATATGTTCAAGCCCATTTCCATTCCCCCATTCTTGATTTTCAAGTTGGGTTCTGAAACTACTTTCCCTATTTTTTTGAAATCAATACCCGCTTGGGCGAGTATCGCTTCCATACGATCATCTTTAGTCTGAAAAACGATTCCCGCGTTTTCCGAAAACAACAGTTTTATAGTATCCGCTTCGCCTAAACCAGATAGATCCAATTCGGCTCCTAAATCAACATCCGCGAAACACATTTCAAGTAGTGTGGTAATCAATCCTCCTGATGCAACATCATGACCTGCAATGATTTGATTGTCTTTTATTAAATTTTGAATGGTATTAAAAACGGATTTGAAATAAACAGCGTTTTTAATGGTTGGTGCTTCGTTTCCGATAGCATTTTGTATCTGTCCGAAAGAAGAACCACCTAATTTATAGGCATCTTTTGATAGATTGATATAATAAATGCTTCTTCCATTTTTTTGCAAAACAGGTTCGATCACTTTGGTCAAGTCATCACAATTTCCTGCCGCAGAAATAACCACCGTACCCGGACTCAAAACATCACCATCTTTATACTTCTGTTTCATGGAAAGGGAATCTTTACCAGTAGGAACATTGATGCCCAAAGCAATGGAAAAATCAGAAACGGCTTTTACCGCTTCGTACAATCGGGCATCTTCACCTTCATTCTTACAGGGCCACATCCAATTAGCAGAAAGCGAAACCGACTTCAACCCATTTTTTAATGGTGCCCAAATGATGTTCGTTAGTGCTTCGGCAATACTGTTTTTACTTCCGGCAGCTGGATCTATGAGTCCTGAAATGGGGGAGTGCCCAATGCTGGTGGCAATACCCTCTTTTCCTTTAAAGTCCAAGGCCATGACCCCCACATTGTTCAAGGGCAGTTGCAACGCACCCGCACATTGTTGTTTGGCCACTCGACCACCCACACAACGATCGACTTTATTGGTCAGCCAGTCTTTACAGGCAACCGCTTCCAATTGCAGCACTTGCTCTAAATAGTCATGGAAGAACTCTAGCGAATACTCCGCATTTTTATAGGTTCGATCTACCGAAGTATCAGTCATGATGGTTTTTGGCGAACTTCCAAAAATATCGGAAAGGTTGACATCCATGGGTTTTTCGCCTGTGGTTTTTGATTCAAAAGTAAAGCGGTCATCATCAGTCACATCACCCACTTCGTACATGGGCGAACGTTCACGCTCTGCAATACGGGCCAAAAGCGCAGCATCTGTTTTTCCAATGACAAGGCCAATGCGTTCTTGTGATTCATTGCCGATGATTTCTTTCGCAGATAGGGTGGGGTCTCCAACAGGCAATTTGTCCAAATCAATTTTCCCTCCGGTCTCTTCCACCAATTCCGATAGGCAGTTGAGGTGCCCGCCTGCTCCGTGGTCATGAATCGAAACGATTGAATTTACATCGCTTTCCACCATCCCGCGAACGGCATTCGCTGCCCTTTTTTGCATTTCCGGATTCGAACGTTGTACGGCGTTGAGTTCGATAGCGGAGCTGAATTCACCTGTATCCGCACTAGATACAGCGGCACCACCCATGCCAATGCGGTAATTGTCGCCACCGAGTATAACAATTTTATCGCCCCTCCTTGGAGTATCTTTTAAGGCTTGTTCTGCTTTTCCGTAGCCAATGCCCCCTGCTTGCATGATGACTTTGTCATAGGCAATCCGATTTGAATCTTCTTGATGCTCAAAGGTCAATACAGAACCTGCAATCAAGGGTTGCCCAAATTTGTTTCCAAAATCAGAAGCACCATTCGAAGCTTTGATCAAAATATCCATGGGGGTTTGATAGAGCCACTCTCTTTCAGGCATGCCGTTTTCCCAAGATCTATCTTGTTCTAATCTTGAATAAGCGGTCATGTAAACTGCTGTTCCTGCCAAGGGAAGTGAGCCTTTTCCACCAGCCAATCGATCCCGTATTTCGCCCCCAGAGCCTGTGGCGGCACCGTTGAATGGTTCCACGGTGGTGGGAAAGTTATGTGTTTCCGCTTTTAAGGAAATGACCGATTCAAATTCCTCCTCGGTATAATAATCGGGTATATCTGCTCTTTTGGGTGCAAATTGCACCACTTTCGGCCCCTTTAAAAAAGCCACATTGTCTTTGTAGGCCGAAACAATATCATTCGGATTTTCCTTTGAGGTTTTCTTAATCAATTTAAAAAGCGAGGTAGGCATTTCTTTTCCATCGATAACAAAAGTTCCATTGAATATTTTATGCCGGCAATGCTCTGAATTTACTTGACTAAAACCAAAGACTTCAGAATCGGTTAATTTTCTTCTGATTTTAGTGGAAAGACCGTTCAAATAGTCCACCTCTTCATCACTCAATGCCAAGCCCTCTTGGGCGTTGTAGGCAGCAATGTCATCAATTTCCAAAATGGACTCTGGTTGTATGTCTATGGTATAGATTTCTTGGTCCAACCCCTCATATTTTTGTGAAATCATAGGGTCAAAAGCATCAAAATCTTTGGCAACGCTTTTAAATTCCTCAATGCGCTGTATTCCCGAAATACCCATGTTTTGGGTAATTTCAGTGGCATTCGTACTCCATGGGGTAATCATGGCAGCCCTAGGGCCAACAAAAATGGCGTCGAGTGACGCCAACGGTTTGTTGTTTGCTATTGAAACAATTTCAGGACAGGCAAAAAGCCAAGTTAATTTTTCAATGGTGTCTTTAGATAGTTCTTGGGTGGTTTCAACTGCGAAAACGTTATGAGCTACATCCCCGAAAAAGTGAATCATTTAGCGCCGGATTGTTGGGTTTAAGAAGCCACAAATTTAGCTCTTTTTTAAGGCATTTTTCAATGAAGTTCAAACAGTTTTAAACGGGTGATGTTGATAAGATTCATACCATTTTTGGATATGGGGTCTATGGCGCATGATTTTCAGAAGTAAGAATGCCTTTTGATTACTTTGTAGCCTTTATTAAGGACGGGTCATTCTGAATACCGTCTGATCACTTTGTCATTTTTGTACATAATTGTAAGAATTATGTAGCCTTTATTCAGGACGGGTCAAGCTTGTGTACAACGGTCTAGTATAAACTTAGTAAGGGGTTTTTACACTCTTATTTTTGATTTGAAAACTACTTTTATAAATGAAAAATAATTTTAATTTAAGTCCTTAAAACCTTATTAAGTTTATACCTTGTTATGGGTTGTTATTTAAAAAATTGAATATCCAAATATCACAGAAAATGTTTGGTAATCAGAGTTCCAAGCTACAAAATCACTCAATATTTCTCTTGATGTTTGATACCTTAATTCTAAACTATACCTGTCATTATGTTTATATCCTAGACCAAATGCTAAATTATTTCTAGTTTTAATTTCTAAATCTGTTCCTGATTCAAAGTTTATTTTTGAATTATCACTGCTTAAATCAATAATAAAAGAACCATTGATAAAAAATTTAGAATTCTTGTTTAGAAAGAAATAATGTCTTACTCCAATTGGTAACTCGATTGATGTATATTCAGCTTTAACATTCTGATTTGTTATTTCTTTTTCCGAATTAAAGTATTGATATGTAGGTTCTATAATTAATGCCAATTTGTTTTTGTTAAATGGCATTATAAATTCTGCTTCTATTCCAAATCTAAAAGCCAATTCGCTACCAAAATCTGTATTTCTTGAATTTGAAACACTATTCTGTATTGAGAGAGTAGAAATATTAACACCTGGTCTAAAACTTAAATTAAATAAATCCTTTTTTTGTTTTTCTTCATAATTTATATACGCGCCATTATTACATTCATTGTATTTCGCAAAATAATCAATCAATTCATTTTTTTGATACTTCAAATTATTCGCCATATTAATTTTAAAACTTGAACATTTCAAATCATTCCATAGTTGATTTTTAAATCTATTATTCTTACCAATTTTATTATTTTCAGTTTTATAAGATTTATAAACCAATTGCTCAATGCTAGAACTTTCTTTATTATAAAAGTATCTTGTTAAGTTTCCATCTTTATATTCGTAAAGGTTTGCTTTACCTTCAACTAATACTTTTAAAAACAAAGTTTCTTCTTTAAAAATAGGCTTTCTGTCATAGCTTAGATTATTAATATTTTCAGCAGACCTATCAATATCTAAAGTACTTCTGATATATTTTGAAATATTATCGATTCCAAATCCTTTAGCGGATTTTATAGTAGCTGTTTTTGACTCATCATCTATAGATAATCTGTATTCAAATTCTGTAGGGTTGCTATCCCAGTCAATATTTTTTATTTGACAATTAATTTTTTGCCCTGAATTATCAATGTAATAACCTTGTTCAAAAGAAATTTGACTGTAAATGTTTGAAGATAAAATCGAAATTAAAATAAATGATAAGTAATTTTTCATTGTATTTTTTAGATTAATTAATTTGAGTTGTCTTGGGCAATAACCCATAACGGTTAGGCTATGGCAAGTAGGGCAGGCAAGGAAACTTTTCGTTTCCGTCTGGTCTGCGAGCCAGAGCTTTTTGTTTTGTAATTATCTTTATTTTTTAATTGCCAAATTTAAAAATTTGGCGGTCTTTGTAAATAAGCACAAACCTTTTGGTTTAGAACTTACTAGCTATGTTTTATACACCGTGTTGCCCACAGTTATTTTAGCTTCATTTCCCAAATTAAGTATTTTCCAAATTCCCATTTCAAAACAATTTCTTCAATTTTAGGATGTTTTTTGAATTTTAGTACGTGTTTAGTATTCTGCCCGAGATTCACTCTCATATTTTCCTCGTATTCGTTTAAATCAGCGGTATTAGTTTTTTCAAGTCCTACTACAGATTTTTGGATTAAATCATAGATTTTAGACAAGTCTTTTTCAATTTCGTTTCGCCAAGAATTTTTGAAGAAAAAAACTTTATCTTCTTTATAAATTTCAATTCCTGGTGATAAAATTTCGGCAACTTTTTTATTATCCGAATTTTGAAGTGTATTTACTATCATTTTAAATGAAGGGATTTTTCCGACATTCGGTTTTGGATAATAATTATTAAATAGTTCTTTAATTTTTATGCTTGAAAGCCTATTCTTGTTATTTATTTCAAAAGAATAGTTGGTATTGTCATATTCTAATATTTCCCCATACTCTCCAACACTTTCAATATTTGTTGGTTTTCCTATTCTTTCGATAACTTCTTCTCTTGACATTCCCATTTTCAGATTTTTAAAATCAGGTTTCAGGTTTTCATCATCTCCGTAAATTTGAGCCGACCAAATTATTTCTTTGTCCCAATTAGCATATTCGAAAACCATATAAGCAGATGAATCTGGTTTGATTAAAAAGAGCTCTAATTCAAATCCGTCATCGAATGTTTTTTTCTGTAAAGGTATTTTGAATTCAGAAGTTGGAACGTCACGGAATTGGTTTAGTTTAAATCCATTTAGTTCAGTAACTAAATCTTGTGAGAAACTGATTGATGTTATTAGAATTAATATTAATGCAATGATGTTCTTCATAATTGTGGGCAACGGTCTCGGCTATGATTAGTGCGGGACGGAAATCCAGCGGATTTACTGTCTTGCGCTAAGCAAAAACTTTGGGCCCGCCCGAACGTGCCATTCGGTACGGGCGGGTTTTGTTTTTTTCTTGTCCAAAGCGAAATCCCAAAGATTTTGCGACCTCATAAATATACACAGACCTTTCGGTTTTGCCCATTAGTCCGCATTACGTTTAGGCTTTGTTGTATACCGTTTTTATTTTTTGACACTTTTTCTAGTTGTTTGATCCTAGTGGATTCTGATAAAATTTTTCACAATTTTAACTTTAATATCATGTCTTTTTTGGCTATAATATTTTTTAATTTAGAAGAATTAATTCCTAGATGTCTGCTGCAAGTAAAGACCATTCTTGTAGTACCCCAATTGGCATTTCTGTTTTTTCGCCAAAAAGAATATAAATTTTGTCTTTAAATACAGTCATAGCATGAATGGTTTCCATGTTACTACTTTCAAGATTCGTTTCCAATTCTTTAAATACTCCGGTGTCCGTATCGAATACACCAACAAATGGGTCCCTATCTACTAACAAACCTTCTGCATCATAGGTGTCAATTCTTCCTCCAACGTATATAAGATTTCCTATTTTACCGGTAAATGTGAAGTTAACAGGTCTGTTCATTTCAGAAGAAGTAAATTCTGAGGTATTTAGATTGTAAATCAAAATATTACTTCGTGCTTCAGGAGAATAATACTCACTTGATCCACCAAAAATATATAGCATATTATTTACTATTTCCGCACGTGCGCCGAAGCTTTTTTCAGGCATAGTAGAGAATTCTGTCATCGTTTCATTCATCAAATCAAATTTGTAAATTTTATCCGCTAATTCATAGTCATTACCTAGACCTCCCCCGACGATAAAAATTGAATTTTCTGCTAATGCTGCACCATGCCTAGTAAAAAAAGCATTCGGGATACCAGATATTTGAACGTATGTTTGTGATTTAACTACCTCGTTTGATAAATTCAAATCATAGGTATGAATACGTTGGGCGGAAACTATTTTCAATTCATTTTTGTAAATAAATACCTCTTTACTTACAAATTCATTCATTACGGTTATCTTCTCCTCAATTTCTCCTGAACCAAAATCAAAACGTATTACTTGTTCAGGTTGATCACTAAGTTCACCTGATAGATTAGCTTCTCTTGTCACAATGTAAAAACTATTATTAACCCTTGAGCCAACCATATCAGCAGCTTGATTGTCAATACCATCAGATCGAAATTTGAAGACCTCATTAAAGTTTAACATTGTAGTTGGCGGTTGTACATATTCCGATAATTGTTTTTCTATAAGCGAAATTTCGATAGATGTACTCTCGTCAATTTTAACAACACCATTGAATCTATTGTCTTCATCGAGATAAATATTAAAATCCACTTCCCCAACAATGATTTCTGAACCACTATCTTGTTTAAAACCAAATTCATAAGTTTTTGGTAAGACATAGAATTCCAATTCTGCTGCTTTAACAGAAATTGCATCATAGGCAATGGAATTATTTCTACGCCATTCTAAAATACCTAGAAATGAAGCACTCGTTTTGTCTGATTGTTCTGTTGAATTTTTAAACAATAGTTCATCATCTTGCGAATTAAAATTCTCCGAGATATCAAAAGTTCCATTTTCATTGTTTAGGATAACTTTTTCAAAACGCCATGTTTTTTGATTATCAGAGGTCAATAACGTAAAGGTATTTTCACGTACCATTTCAAGATCTTGAGTGTTAGAATCTAAATCGTCTTTATTTTCGTTATTTTCTTCAGGTTCAGGATTTTCTATATTACTTGATGGGTCTTCTTTACCGCAAGAAGAAAGAATAAGAATAATTATTAGTGAAATAAAAACTTTTGTGTGTGTCATCTGTGTTATAAATTGATTACTTTCTAAACGCGAGATATAAGAATTAATTTTTTTTAAAATGAATGAGCAAAAATAAATTGTTATTCCAAATCTAAATAAACATTTTATTCTTTATGGTCAAATTTGAGTAAATGACATACAACGGTCTCGTATAACCGTCAGTTACGGGATTCTAAGTTAGTATTTTTCGGTTTGGTACATAA
>CAYSPL010000030.1:297-41458 GCA_964432915.1 uncultured Maribacter sp. | reverse complement strand
CATTGCCATTGAATTTGGGGTTGAGGGGAAGATTATTGGCCGCGTTGAAGAAAGCGCAACTAAAAAATTGACTATCAAGAGCGAGTTCGGTACCTATCGTTATTAAAGCATACGATTCTATTCAAAATTTCGTTTTTGTAGTAAATAATTTGGGCTATGGAGAGAAAACAGTTTTTAAAAAGTTTGGGCGCAGGAGCAGCTTTTGCACTTACCGTTCCATGTGCTTATAGCTGTTCAAAAGAAGGTATACGGGTTGATGAACCCACCGGTATTGATTTCACAATAGATTTGACCTCTCCTGAGGCTTCAGCACTTACTGAAAATGGTGGTTTTATACTCAAAGATCTTGTGGTAATTGCCAAAAACCTAGAAGGTAATTATGTTGCTGCTACACAAGTATGTAGTCATCGTGGTTACGACCAGGTGCGTTTCAACACGGCCGAGGGCGGAATCTTTTATTGTGACGTGCATGGTTCAAAATTTGACCAAAATGGCGAACCGTTAAATAAAGTGGGCTTAGGAAAAGCCAAACCGATAACTGTTTATCAAACAGTATTGAATGGCGACCTACTAAGGGTTTTTGAATAAGTGTTTGGGTAAATCGTTTTCATTTACACTTTTTTGAACTACTATTGAAATTAGGTTCATTCCTGTATAAAACTTATATAGTCCTCATTCATCAAATCTTCTTTTGTTTGAATCAATTTAGAAGAACCATTTTTGATTAAATAGGTATTATCACTTACTTCAAGAATTTCGCGATAAAAATGATCGGTAATAATGATGGCACTTTTTTTCTTTTTTTCTTGAATTAATAGTTTAAATTTTTCAATGTACAAGGGCGCAACAAAAGAAAAAGGTTCGTCTAATAAAATGATATCTTTTCCAGAATTGAGAACCAAATAAACTTCAATAACACGTAGTTCTCCTGATGAGAGTTCATTTGCTTTACTTTTTGAATGTACTTTAAACGATTCAAAAGTTGATAGAAATTCTGCCCAGTCAACATTAAAAAGCTTGAATGCCTTTTTTAAAACTATGTTCGGGGGCAAGAGCTGATGCTGAGGTAAATAGGCAGCTAAATTAGTGGTGTACAATTTGCCTTTCAGGTACTTTTCATTCAAACGCACATTTTTGTATTTTGACTTTAAATCGCCAAAAAGAATGCGTAAAAGAGATGTTTTACCGCAACCGTTTCTGCCAAGAATACCAGTTACCTTACCGGTCTCCGCTTTTAGATAAACACCGTAAAGAATTCTTTTATCGTCAAAAATTAATTCAACACTATCTATTTCAACTGTCAAAACTGTTTCAATATGAATACCAAAAGACTAGTGATTAAAGCATCAATAAGAAAGGAAGTTAAGAACAATCGCAAGGAAGACATGCCAAAGTTTTTATAAAAAATCAATTTTTGCTTTAAAGGATTAAAAGCGTGGCATATAAGCAATAGTGCTAGTAGCAAAAATTTCATCGCTAAAATAAGTAGAAGTGATTTTTTAGGAAAGAAAAATACCAAGCTTAAAAATGAACTTGCAAATAGAAACTTTTTATAAAACTGAAAGGCAAGCTCGAATGTTTTTAAACTATAAACAGTGCGCATCTACAGGTGTGTATTTCCATAAATGTACAAATTTATCGTAATTTCGTTTTTTGAATCACAGACACCTATGATTGATAAATTGAACATAGTGAAACAGCGTTTTGATGAGGTTTCTGACCTTATCATACAACCTGATGTGATTTCAGACCAGAAACGTTATGTACAATTGACGAAGGAGTACAGTGATCTGAAAGAACTGGTGGCCAAAAGAGATCAGTATATCGAGTTGACCAATAATATAACCGAGGCTGAAGAAATCATAGCTGATGGTAGTGATGCTGAAATGGTTGAAATGGCCAAAATGCAGTTGGATGAGGCCAAGGAAGCGATACCGCCTTTGGAGGAAGAAATCAAGTTGATGTTGATTCCCAAAGACCCAGAGGATGCCAAAGATGTGGTCATGGAGATTCGGGCAGGAACGGGAGGCGATGAGGCCAGTATTTTTGCCGGCGATTTATTCCGTATGTACAGCAAATATTGCGAGTCAAGAGGTTGGAAAACCAATGTGATCGATTTGAGTGAGGGTACCAGTGGGGGCTATAAAGAGATTCAATTTGAGGTATCGGGAACTGACGTTTACGGAACCTTGAAGTTCGAGGCCGGAGTGCATCGCGTGCAGCGCGTGCCGCAAACAGAGACCCAGGGTCGCGTGCATACCAGTGCTGCAACGGTCATGGTATTGCCGGAGGCGGAGGATTTTGACGTGCAAATCGACCCAAAAGATGTGCGTATTGACTTTTTCTGTTCTTCAGGTCCGGGAGGTCAATCTGTGAATACAACCTATTCTGCCGTGCGTTTGACACATATTCCGACTGGACTCGTTGCGCAGTGTCAAGATCAAAAATCACAACATAAGAACAAAGACAAGGCTTTTCGAGTTTTACGATCTCGATTATATGATTTGGAGTTGGCCAAGAAACAAGAGGCTGATGCAGCAAAAAGAAATTCGCAGGTAAGTAGTGGAGATCGCTCAGCAAAAATCAGAACCTATAATTATGCTCAAGGGCGGGTCACAGACCATAGAATAGGACTCACACTATATGATTTACAGAATATCATCAATGGCGATATTCAAAAAATAGTGGAAGAGTTGCGTGTTGTAGAGAACACAGAGAAATTGAAAGAGGCTTCAGAGACTTTCTAACAATGTAAGCTTGTCCGTTCGAGCGCAGTCGAGAACTATGGACCATAGCGACAAAAATCTCTCGACTGCGCTCGAGGAGACGAATATTTATGACCACAAAAGAATTAGTAGCTCAAATACACAAAAAACAGTCCTTTCTATGTATTGGTTTGGATACCGATTTGGAAAAGATTCCAGCTCATTTGCTCAAAGAAGAAGATCCTATTTTCTCTTTTAATAAGGCAATCATAGATGCAACGCATCATTTGTGTGTTGCGTACAAACCGAATGTTGCCTTCTATGAGGCTTATGGCATCAAAGGTTGGCAAGCACTCAAAAGGACTATAGAATATTTGAATACTGAACATCCTGAGATTTTCACGATTGCCGATGCCAAAAGAGGTGATATCGGAAATACATCTACCAGATATGCCAAAGCGTTTTTTGAAGATATGGATTTTGACTCCATTACCATTGCCCCATATATGGGCAAAGATTCCGTTGAGCCTTTTTTGGCCTTTAAGAACAAGCATACCATTCTTTTGGCACTGACTTCAAACGAAGGAGCCTTTGATTTTCAAACAAAAACCATCGAAGGCAAAGAACTTTATAAAGAAGTATTGGAGGTTTCCAAAACCTATGCCAATGCAGAGACCCTGATGTATGTTGTGGGGGCCACAAAGGCAGCATACCTAAAAGATATCAGAGCTATTGTTCCCGATAATTTTCTTCTCGTTCCCGGTATCGGTGCACAAGGAGGCAATCTACAGGATGTCTGTAAATACGGATTTAATGAAAATGTTGGCCTGTTGGTGAATTCTTCTCGCGGTATTATATATGCATCAAATGATGATAACTTCGCGAAAGCCGCCGCTGCTAGAGCTGAGGAGATAAAAAATCAGATGGGCATGGAACTCAAGAAGTTGGGTTCTTAAACTAAATTTTCTAAAATCTTTCTGACTTTTTCCGCCTTTTGTTCAAAGTACTCTCGCAATTTAGCGTCGCCGTTTGAGGCTTTATCCAAAAAGTTTTGATACTGGTACTCGAATAAATTAATCGAACTTCTGTTCAACACAATCGGTGTAACGGATCCTACTTTGCAATTTTGTTTTTTCATAGATAAGAGGTATGTACTAGTAAAGATACGTTTGAAAAAGAGTTTCAGACGTATCTATTCGTTATAGCGAATAAAAAATTGGTTCTATTGTTCTTGAAAGGGTATTAAGAACCAACGAATCGATTAAAAATTCCTTAAAATGCCATTTATCCGTGAAAAGATTTAATACCTTGTGCTTTTGCCTTCTCTAACAACCAAAAAAAATAGCTTGATAAACTATACCACATATAAACATAAAGACTCGTTGGTGTGGGTAACGTTTGTTCATGGTGCGGGCGGAAGTTCTTCTATTTGGCATAAACAAATACGAGAGTTTCGTAAACATTTCAATGTGCTCTTGTTAGATCTTCGTGGGCACGGCAATTCAAAACCAAAACTGAAAGATGCTTTTGATGAGAAGTACACTTTTGACGCCATTACAAATGACATCATTGAAGTCATTGATTATTTGAAAATAAAGAAGTCACATTTTGTGGGCATTTCTTTGGGAACCATTCTCATTAGAAATCTTGCTGAGAAAGCCCCTAGGAAAGTTGAAAGTTTGATTATGGCAGGGGCAATTATGAAGTTGGACTTTAGGTCTCAAGTGCTGATGCGATTGGGAAATGTTTTCAAATCAGTTGTACCTTATTTGTGGTTGTACAAGTTCTTCGCCTTTATCATAATGCCCTATAGTAATCATAGAGAATCAAGATCACTGTTTGTTCGCGAGGCCAAAAAATTGTGTAAAAAAGAATTTCTCAGATGGTTTAGATTGACCTCGGAGGTAAATCCGTTATTGCGATTATTTAGATCGGCAAGCTTGAACATACCAACACTTTACGTGATGGGAGGCGAGGATTATCTCTTCTTACCCGCTGTTGAAAAGATAGTTCAAAAGGATGATAATTCCAGTTTGCTCTTGATTGAACACTGCGGTCATGTGGTTAATGTGGAGCAACCACAAATTTTTAATAGGCTGGCAATCAATTACGTATCTGATATTAGTTGGGAAGCCATTTTGGTTCAAAAAACATTGAAACAAAAAAAACCGGTGCTCCCACCGGTTTTTACTAACTAACTAACTCAAAAAATTACTAACTCAAAATATTCTTGTAAAAAACCAACTATAGAAGGTTGTTTTTTTGCTTTGAATACAAAATTACAACGTGATTAATTCTTGAATATTGTTCAGAACCTTGAAATTAGACCTTGAATTCATGAAATTCGCCTACTTCTTTGATTTAAAAGTTCTTTTGCTGGATTTTTTGCTATTCAAAAACAACGGTTTTGTTATCATAAACCATGGTTTTTCGCTGAACATGATGATTTACTGCTCTTGCAAGCACCATTTTTTCCAAATCCCTTCCTTTTGCAATGAAGTCTTTGATTGAGTGAGTGTGCGAAACAAGGGTTACATCTTGCTCAATGATGGGTCCTGCGTCAAGTTCTGCCGTTACGTAATGGCTTGTGGCGCCGATAATTTTAACCCCTCGTCTAAAAGCAGCATGATAGGGCTTTGCACCTGCGAAAGCAGGTAAAAAAGAGTGATGAATATTAATGATCTTATTGGTGAATTCGTTGATGAGCAAGGGTGTCACAATTTGCATGTAACGTGCGAGAACCAGAAAATCAACTCCTGCATCTTTCAAAAGGTCTAATTGTTTTTTTTCAGCTTCTTCCTTTGTTTTTTTGGTAATGGGAATATGATGAAAGGGGATTGAAAATTGTGTCGCGATATTACCAAGGTCCTCATGGTTACTAATGATGAAAGGAATCGTTACGTTCAATTCCCCAGAACGATACCTGCTTAGAAGATCATATAGACAATGATCATATTTTGATACGAAAATGGCCATTTTTTGAACTTCCCCATCAATGGCAATGTTCCATTTCATATGATAGGGTAATGCCAGCGATTCTTCGAAATCAGCCTTAAAATTTTCAAACAAGAAGTTGTCCCCCTTAAAATCACTTTCCAATCGCATGAAAAAAACATTGGCGAGCTTATCAACATGTTGGTCTAAGTAGACTATGTTGCCTCCTCTTGCACTGATGAAACCGGTAATGGCACTAACAATGCCTGATTGATCAGGGCAATTAATTAAGATGATTGTTTTCAAAGGTTCTTGTTTTAAACGTAAAATTAGAACAATTAAAACATCAAAAGAAACTTAAAATGTGGTATTTGAAAGAGTAACTATAGTGGCAAATGGACTAGTCTAAAAAGAGATCGATTTTCCATTTTTTGAAAGATTCGCGAAAACTGCTGATTTCTGATTTCAAAAGATTCAGATATTCTTTTTCCTTCACTCCATCTTTTTCAAGGCCCATACAGTAAGAGTTGATATTGCGAATCATAATATTGATAAAGGTAACACTTTTCAGCTGTTCTTTGTACGACTTTGAAGATTCAGCAAGGGCGATTTGTTCAGGTATGGAAACGGAGTCAACAATCAACAAATCTAAAATATTATCTCTCAGACTATTTGATTTACAGAGCTTTATAAAGTCTTTATTGAAAGATAGATAACTACCTATGGCCCTGCTTATTTCCCGAAGTTCCAGAGCCTTTTTGTAGACTGGCATAGCGCCAAGATTTGGATACGACATACTTTGTTTTGCAATTTACACTTAAAGTTACACGGTATTGAATGAATTTTACTGTATTATCAATAGTAAAAACGTATATTTACTTTAAATATTAAATTAATATTAGGTATATATTTTGAATTTTAAGATAGATGACTTAAACTGGAAAATCTTGCAGTGTCTTCAAGACAATGCCCGGGCGAGTTTTGCCGAGATTGGTAGAAAAGTGGGTCTTACTTCACCAGCTGTTGCCGAGCGGGTAAAACGGATGGAGGACCTAGAAATAATTGAAGGCTACAGTGTGAAGGTCTCCCATGCCAAAACAGGTCATCAGTTGAAGGCTATTATAACCTTGCGCGCTTTTATGGGAAAACTAAAACCATTTTTATCAATTGTGACCGGTTTTGATGAGGTATTGAATTGTTATCGAATAACGGGCAATGAGAATATTGTCATGGAGGTAATCTTCAAAGACCAATTTCATTTGGAAAAGTTCATTGACAAACTCATTCAATATGGCGAAACAAGAACCCATATCATACTTTCCAATGTTGTTTCGCATGCTCCAATTGTCAAAAGCGGTTTATAACACTTCATGAGAATGTATTTTTAATGATAAGGTTTGATTTATAATTTGCTGAAAACGGCATAATGCTGTATTTTAATGGTATGGAGATGGATAAAATAAATGAGTATCTGCAAATAGCAATGGAGAAGGCGTTTTTTTTCATTCCTAGAATATTACTAGCGGGCATCATTTTATGGCTGGGTTTCAAATTGGTAAAAAAACTTGTGCAGTGGGTTGGGCTGGCACTTGAAAGAACTGGTTTTTCCGAAACACTTCGCCCCTTCATTAAGTCCACCACTAGCATAATTTTAAAAGGTGCGGTTCTTTTCGCCATTGCTTCGGTTATAGGGGCTGATTTGACGGGCCTATTCGCCATTTTGGCGGCCGCAGGTTTTGCCATTGGTATGGCCCTGCAGGGCAGTTTGGGAAACTTTGCTTCAGGAATTCTAATATTGACTTTGAAGCCCTATAAAATCGGGGATTGGATTCAATTGGAAGATAAATTTGGTAGGGTAGAGGAGATCGGTATTTTCAGTACTGATGTTTTGACCCCGGGAAATAAGATTTTGATCATACCCAATTCAAAAGTGACTGATTCGGTCGTGACCAACTTTTCTGAGAAAGGAAAAATCAGGTTGGAACTCTTGGTAACCATGCCTTACGATGAAAGTTTTCCTAAGGTCAAAAAGATTATTATCGAAGCACTGTTAAAAATACCCAAAGTGCTCAAGGATCCTTTACCAGAAGTGGGAATTGAAAATTTTGATAGTCACAACGTACAATTACTGGTCAGACCCTATGTGATTCCTGGAGACTATTGGGAGGTTACTTTTGAGTCGAATATGGTAATCAAAAAAGCATTCAATGCGCATAATATAAAAGTTGCATACTCTGAGGGTGTTGAAATGGGCATGATTGGAGAATAATGGCTTCTCAAAAGCTTATTGCGACCATGTTATTGAGTAATTTCTTCAATTTGATTTTTTGGCTCTATTTTTGATGTTGGTTGATGGATACTATATATAATAAATGAAAAAAGCACTACTCTTCTTTTTATTGAGCATTACTTTCTCTGGTTTCGGGCAGCAATTGAGCTTGAAAAAAGGAGTCATCATTGATGACATAAAGGTCAAAGATTCTGTTCAAGAGACTTTTGCCCTATACCTTCCTTCCAATTTTGAAATGTCACGTCCGTGGCCTGTGGTTTTTGTTTATGATACCAAAGGAAGAGGCAGGCAGGTTCTAAGTATGTTCAAAACAGCAGCTGAAGAACAAGGTTATATCTTGGCGGCTTCGAACCAAATAAATGATAGTCTTCCACTTTCCAAGAATGTGATTATCTCAAGAAATATGTTCAAAGCGCTCTTTGCTATGGTACCCATTAATAAGAATGGTGTATTTACTGCGGGTTTTGCAGATAGTGGTAGACTTGCTTCACTCATGCCCACTTTTTTAAGACAAATAAAAGGCGTCATTTCTTGTGGTGCCCCTGTTGCCAATATCGAAGTGTTGAGTAGTAAAAATCCATTTCATTTTGTTGGACTTGTAGGCAATGAAAACTTTAACTACACAGAAATGCTCAGCAGTCGGGTGGCCTTGAATAGATTGAACTTTCCAAATAATCTCCTTGTTTTTGATGGGGGTGCCCAATGGCCCGATGCCGATAAAATTTCAAATGCCATGCGTCTTTTGACACTAGGCTCTATGGCAAGGAATGAATTACCTAAAGATTCAAATTTCATTGTTAATGCCTATAAAAAACACCTTGGTGATATCAGCAAATTGGTCAAAGAAAACAGGCAACTGGCCGCAAATACCTTGCTTAGCGAAGTAACTTCAATTTATCAAAAATTGTTGAATGTTGATTCTTTAAAGCAGAGTGCAAAAACATTGAGGAAAACCAAAATATACAGAACCCAAAATAGGGCGAAGAATATTGTGCTATTTCGGGAGTCATTGATAAAAGAAGATTATGTATATGATTTGGAAGAAGATGTGAGCACCTATAATTATAATAATTTAGGTTGGTGGCAATATCAGATAGAACAACTAAATAAATATGAACAAAGTGCCAATAGGTATGAAAAGCATATGGGTCGTCGATTGAATGGCTTTGTCAATGCCTTGATAGCTGACAACATTGACATGGTAAATGCAGAAAGTGTTGTTGATGAGGAAGCCTTGAATTTTTTATGGATGTTGAAAACAATTGTCGAACCCAAATCTTATGATGCGTATTTGAAGGTTATTTCATTGAATGCCAAGGTGGAAGACTACGGCACCGCACTTTTTTATTTGGAAGAATTATTGAAAAACGGCTACACAAATAGAGAGGAGCTTTATTCATTGGAGCATACCGCCATATTTAGATTGTCGCCAGAGTTCAATAAAATAGTGGCCCAGTATTTAAAGGAGTCGCGCTACGAGGTTATTGAGGAATGACCTTCTGAATTTTATTCAAATCCCAATCGATGACCAAACCGCCGGCAAGTGATTGGGCAATTTTTTTTCCATACAAAAGCTCACAAAGGTAAAGAGAGGCTTCAAAACTTTTCGCTCCGCCCGCTGAAGTAATGTACTTACCGTCATGAACAAACAACACACTGTCTTTGACCTGTAATTGCGGAAACATTTCCTTATAGGTAGCAATATCACTGGGAAAAGTAGTCGAAACCACATCATTCAACAAGCCGGCTTTTGCCAAGACAAATGCCCCATCACAATGACTGGTCATAAATAAGGCCTCTTCATCAATTTTTCTGACAAAATCAATCATGACATTATCATTTAAATCGGTGTCTAAATGATGTTCAGCACTAGGTACTATCAAAATATCTATTTTAGGCAGGTCATCTTTGGTATAATCAAAATCAGGAAGAATTCGAACACCTTCAAATGTGGTAATGGGTTCAAGTGTATTGGCGACCGTAAAGGTGTTCATTGCTTTGATTTGCTTTCGATATTGGGTATGTTGAAAAATATCGAAAGGGGCTGTGAACTCGGTATTGTAAGTGCCATCCATTAGTAAGAAGGCCACATTGTAACGATTTGGTTCTAAAACTGGCAGTACTCTACTTTGAGATGCTTCTTTTAAATCTTCTTGCTCTTTAATTTGTAAACAGCCAGCTAATAACAACAGGCACAGAAGTGTGTAAAATGAACTTTTCATAGGTGGAATATTACTTGATGCAAAGTACAACCTATTTCATACAATTTTGGTGCGTTACTTTATTTATAATTTCCGAAGGTTTACTGTTGCTAAAAACCCAATGAGTAATGTAATTATCAAAGTTGGAAGTAATAGTGTCATCCATTTAAAATTCGCTTTTGAACTATGAAATTTAGCCTCATGTCCTGTCCAATCAATCGTATCGGCAGCATCATTGTCGAAAATTTTTGTGTAAAAACCGAGACGTAGATTTTCATGGAAGTTGGTAAGCGATTTTAAGAAATCCAGATGATTTATCATATCTGTACCGGCTAAGTTATTGAAACTCAACTGTGCATGCATTGTGGGCACAAAAAGTGCCACCTTTTTACTGAAGTTGCTGCGCTGTCTGATTTTTTGCATCATTTCAGCACTGGTTTCCTTTGATTCCAAGTCTCCCATGTGTTGCATGCCGTAGTACCAAATCCAGCTGAATTCATCTTCAGGAACACTATAGTTTTTATATTGAGGATAAGTTTCGAAAAAAGTACTCATGGTGGCGTCTTTCTCTAGGTCCCATTTCTCATGATAGCCATCGCGCTGCTCGAGCATGGCGTCGAGAGCCTCGGGTACTTGGTATTTATTGATCACAAAATTGTTGACCATTGCCGGAATAAGAACGGTTAGCAACACCCATATCGAGATAAGAAGCAACGCATTGAAACTTGAATTTTTCAAAAAGGAAGCGATCCATAAGCATAACACGCTCCAAAACAATAAGTAAAGTATGCTTTGAAGAAACAGCGCCCAAAAGTTTTCGTTCATAGGTATTTGAAGAAAAACACTGGCCAACAGGATCAACATAATCAATGTGAGAAAAACAAATAGCACCCTTACGCCCAGTTTTTTATACAAATATTTCGATTTCCCCGACGTTTGTGCAGCTAAAATACGCCAAGTTCCCAGTTCTTTCTCCTCTGAGTATATATTGAAAGACAGTGCGATCAGTACTAGTGGAAAGAGATAGATGATCACAAAACCCAAGTCAAGATTACCAGATAGTAGCAATGAAGGGTTTTCAAAATCAGTATCGTATTTCTGACCTTCCAGTCCTCTTATGGTCACAGTTTGCATAAGCGGATTCACATCACTTTGTCCAATTGAAATAGCACTGATATTGGTAGGTTTTTTTATCAATGTAAATCGGAGATAATATAGTAGTAGGCCTAGGTCTTCGTTGTGATATTCCAAATTTCGTTGAATACTTTCTTTTTGAAATTTTTGTGCTGCGACTATGGCATTCTCTTGTTTGACTAAATATTGTTTGCCTATGAATATACTTATGATTCCTACTGTCATTAACAAGAATAGGCTTATCAAGAAGATCTTGGTTCTAAAAAATGATTTGAACAATATGCTATACATTCATATGGCCTTTAGGTTGTTGGATAATTTAATGAGGCCAAAAAAAGTTAATAGGCCCCAGAATAGCAATGCAAGTAAAGAAGGTATTTCATTACGGAATACCTCTGAAACACTTAGGTAATTATATTCAAAAGGCGGAAACTCCTCCCAATAAGTTTTCGATATTTTTGTCGGTCCCGATTTTCCCTTGTTGGCGATTAAATTCATTTGTAACAGATTCATATCCTGAGCTAATTTATAGCGATACGATTCTGCTTTAGCCTTAAAATGAAGAAAAGAATTGAAGTCGGCACCGGAAAAGGCCATAGATAGATTTTTGATAGCGGTATATGGATTTATGAATGCGGAAAAACGTTCAAGATTGTTTTGTTTGGCGTAAACCGCATAGAGATCTTCCTGATGTTTGAGATAAACCGCGGTGCTCAAAGCTTCACCCTGTGCCATAATGAAACCACCATAATTAAACGGAAGGTCATTAATGTTATCGACCTTGTGCGCCAATAAAACAGAATCTTTCAAAGCTTCAAAATGCGGATCGTTGGGATCGTGGCTATCACCTTGTTTTTTCAAATCATGCTCCACGGCGGTTTCCATCTCAATTTTTGAAGGAGTTGGATAAAAGAAGTAGCCCATTGCCTGTAATGACTTTGGTAGAATAATGGTAAACAACAACCAAATACCCAAAAGCTTTATCAAAGCCCCTTTTGATGTTTCACTGAATGCTGAAACCAAAATAGTAATAGCGCATAGTATCACATAAAATAGGAGGTATGAAACCAATAAAACCACATATCGCGCAAAGGGCATTGCATTCATGGTATTTTCCGATTCAAGAAGAACAACAAACAATAAAACCAAAAAAATAGCTACCAAAAACATTAGGGCGATGCCAAAAAGGCCCAGCCATTTTCCAAAAACTATTTCTTTTCTCCCAATGCCCTGACCAATCAGTAGTTTTAAGGTTCCGTTTTCCCGTTCCCGTGCTATCGTCGCAAAACCAAGATAGAAAATAAGAAGGGGCAAAATGACTTTCAAAAGCATGGCCAGAGTCACATCACCAAAACGCAATAAGCCTGTTGACATGCTTGCTTCTGAAAAATTGACGGTATTTTGTTTGTGTGCCTCTAAGAATACCGCGTTGCCGATATAATTTTCCATTCCCGTGTCAAAAACACTTAACACGTGCTTCATCCGTAAAGCAAAAGAACCGTAATGCGCCATTCGATGAGGGTGCTTGTCTGGATTATTGTCCCAACTGTCTTGCACTTCATCTTGAACCGTGTCACGGGTATGGTTTTGGTCATGGTAGTTTTCCCAACCCGTATAGGTAGAAAAAAGTAGCAAAAATGCCACTAGGCCCGAAGCTATAAACATAACTTTAGACCTAAAGGCATCTTTGCATAGTTGGCTTGCCAACAAAAAAATCACTTTTTTACGCATTCTTAAAACTTGTAAGTGGCATTCAGCAAGACATTTCTTGGTGCACCCGGACCTAACCTCGATGGGTTGAGACCACCTAACCAATAAGTCTCATCAAACAAGTTATTTAACTTAAGTGTCAACTGAATACCAGTGTTGTTTGGCTTGTAGTATATAGCTGCATCAAATATAGTATAGCTTGGTAATAGCACCCTATCAGTTGCATAAGTTGGGTTGTACCACGTAAATCTTTCATCTATATATTGCGCACCCAAACCAATTCCTATACCTTTCAAGGTGTCATCGGTAAAATCATAACGACCCCAGAAATTTGCATTATGCTTAGGAGCGCCTCCAATGGGTTCCCCAATAAACTCTTCAATCGCATCTTCAACAATTTCAGCATTGGCAAAACCGTAAGAGGCCGTCAATTGAAAGTTTGATGAAAGGTATCCTGTAATATCCATTTCAAAACCTGTGCTTTTTTGCTCACCTCTTGTGGTTAAGGTTTCTAAATCATACGTGTCTCCTAACAAGATATTTTTTTGTGTAATATTAAAAATAGCAAGGTTTGCAAATACTTTTCCGTTTAAGAACTCTCCTTTAGCACCTACTTCTGTTAAACTACTTTCTAGGGGATCAAACCTACTAGGTGAGGCAGCCCAAAAGAAACCTTCCGCTGTTGGTGATAAAGAAACGGTATTGGTGTGCGGTTGAAATCCTTCTAGGTAAGTAGCATAGGCACTAATGCTATTGCTTATTTCATAGGTTAAACCTATTCTTGGTACAAAAGCATTCGTTTTAAACTCTTCCTCATCTGCTTTGTAATTAAAAATATCTGTGAACCACTCATATCTTAAGTTCACTAAAGCAGAGAATTTACCTACCTTAAATTGGTTTTGAAGATAAAGCCCATTGGATGAGGTTAAATTTGCTGGTATTGATAGTTCAGACAAACCGTAGTCATTAGTGTTTCTTGCGCCATTAAAAGGATCTGCCAAGTTAAAAAATGCAGCAGCTGGTCTTGGTATAGTAACACCATCTACAACAATCTGTTGAAAGTTATCTGCGTTATCTGGGTTAAAGTTAGACTGGCGACCATCAACTGTTAAATATCTTCTAGCTCTTAGGAATCCTGCTCCAATTTTACGTTCCCAACGCGTAGCATCATACCCAACTAAAAGCTTGTTGGTAATAGTACCTTTTTTAGTATCAAGGGTAAAAAAGGCACTGAAATTATCTGTTTCCCAGAATTGCTGTCTTTCATCATATCTGAGTCTTGCTAGGGTAGGAACTACATTCCCTTCAATATCTACAATGCTTCCGCCAAATCTGTGCTCCGCTAAATCTTCATCCCAAGTTTGCTTCATGTATTGTGCGTTGAAGCTAAAGTTTTCTGCAAACCTTTTACTAAAATTGGCCATGAAAATAAATTCCTTGTTTTTGTAGTGGTCGCTAGATGCACCAACATTTCTGGTAATTGGCGTACTATTTAGGTCAAATTCGCCATTTATAGCACCAAAAATTGGCTGTCCTCTATCTAGATTGCCTTCGGCATCGCTATAAATCATTTCCACATTAAGCGAAGTAGTTTCATTAGGGATATAACTTAAAGAAGGCGCAAATAAAACGGCATTGTTATTGACCACATCTCTAAAAGAATCTGCTTCTTGAATAGCGGCATTAAAACGGTATAATAAAGTTTTTGAATCGTTTAAAGGTCCTGTGAAATCTGCTGTAGCTCTAAGTGTTCCAAAGCTTCCTGTAGTTAAAGAAACTTCACTGCGTTTTTCTGCTAAAGGTTTTTTAGTCACCATGTTTACGGTACCTCCTGGGTCTGCACTAGAAAAAGTTACAGATGATGGGCCTTTAATTACTTCTACACGTTCTAAATGAGAAGTAATAGGCTGCAGAAAATAGTACTGACGTGTACGCATGCCATTTAGTACCTGCCCGTCATCGCCTTGAGTTATGCCACGAATATTGTAGTGATTGTACAAACCTGTTAGGCTAACATTACTTACGGTTTTTACCGCATCTGGTACTTGAAAAGCTAATCGGTCTGCTATTAGTTCTTTGGTTACGGTAGTAATGGCCTGTGGTAATTCTTTGTTGTTTATAGCCACTTTTGTTGCGGAGAAAGAATAATCACTTTTATAATCTGTTCGGGCTCTACCAATGACTTCAACAGATTGTAGTTGCTCGATACCCTGCTCCAAAACAAGCGTTTCTAAATCATAGGTCTGATTTTGGTTAAATGTGCGCTGTAAACGCAAAGACTTCAAGCCTATATAGCTGATGTCAATTTGGTAGTTTCCGGTTTCAGAGAGTTCATAGGTAAAGCTACCGTCATCTTGCGATACGGTACCATTTCTTGTTCCTGTATCTTGATTTGTAAAGGAAATGGTTGCTCCTAAAATAGCTTGATTGTCAGCATCAGTGACTTTTCCTTTTATTGAAATTTGGCCTTGCATCGCAATACATGACAAAGCCAATAATAGTATAGAAATATATTTTTTCATTTTGTTATATAGTTTTTAAATAAAGTTGATTTAGTTGTTGGGCATTTATCTCATCAGCTTTTAGCTGTTGGGCTAAAACGCCTTCTTTCATGATTCCGATGGTGGTTCCGATTTCCACCGCATTGAAAATATCATGTGTGGCCATAAATATGACCTTGCCCATTTGGGCCAATTCTTTACAGATTTTAGTGAATTCTGCCGTAGCTTTTGGGTCAAGGCCTGAGGTGGGTTCATCCATAAAAATAACCTCGGCATTCTTGGCTAACGCAATGGCAATGCCCACCTTTTGACGCATACCTTTTGAATAGGAAGCAAGCCTTTTGTATTGGGCATCTTCTTGTAATCCGGTTTTAGTGAGAAAAGACTCTAACTCTGATTTCGAATAGCTGAACCCAGCAAGACGACTAAAGAAATCAAGGTTTTCAATACCCGAAAGATTACCATAAAGCTGAACGGTTTCAGGAATGTAGGCTGTCAGTTCATTTACATCTTCCTTACCTACTTCTTTATCTCCAACAAAGGCCTGACCCCCATCTTTTTTAATGAACCCCAAAAAGATATTGATGGTCGTTGTCTTTCCTGCTCCATTTTGCCCCAAGAGACAAAAAATATCTCCTTTAGAAACTTCAAAGGAAACGTCTTTCAAAGCAATTTTTCCGTTGTAAGATTTTGTTATGTTTAGTGCTTTTAGCATAATCACTGTTTGAATTAAAATCAATGGTAAACTTTTTCAGCACCCTTCTTGTGAAGGGAAACCAGAAAAAAGAATTGTGTTGAATGTGGGTCCAATCGGTCGTACCAATAGTATCACATGCCCACAGCCCCAATGATAATGAGGTCACTTATCAAATGATTACGGGTAAAGACATACCTGGTCCTACTAATAGGATGGCGTAAGAAAACGAATGGACTATAAAGATTGCGGGGGCGGTCTGGTAAGATGAAAACTTGTTAGGTGCTTGTTGTGAAATACAACACTTTTAGAACGAATAGATGATTCTAGTTCAAAATAAAAGCGGTCTAAAATGGGTAAAAGTGCTGCTTCTGTTTCTAAAAAGGGTTCGAAGCCAACAGAAACAGTAACCACACAAACTTCACAATGTTGTGCGTCTGAATCATCTGCCTGATGAGTAATTGCATGCAGACCTGCCACTTTGAATAACAGCATCAGGGCAATGCAGAAGAGTGCGATATGGCGTTTCTGTTTTTTCATGAAGGGGTAAAAATAGAAAACAATATAACTTATCTAAGGAAATTGCCGTTAAATAGCATTTCGTCACGGAAGATTTCTTTTATGAATTTGAGTTTTAATAGCTAACCCTTAGGTTGATTTATTATTCTTAAAAGTGAATTTTCCCGATGCGAACTAAAAACATGATATTTGTGTTATTATAATTGTATGGATTTCAAGATTTCTTATTTTTTACTTTTCCTTCTTATAGCAATTGGCTGTAAGCAACAGAAAAAGTACCATGATGAGTCGCCTTTAAGAGTTGCAGTGGTAAATAGTGATTTTGAATTGGATATTTTAAAATTTCAAAAGGAGCGAAACAGCGAACTCAAAGATCCTGAGACCTCCCCATTACCGGATCGTTTTCGAAAAGACTTTGAATCATTGGATTTTTTCAAGGCCGATATCGATTATAAAGTAGATGCAAAATTTGTCCGAACTCCTGAAGCCGTGCCCTTTTTGATGCCTACCACAACAGATCGAAAATCAAAAGAAGTGGTTTTTGGGGTGTTGTATTTTACCTTAAAAGGTCAATCTTATGAATTGGAAGTATATCAAAATGAGGAGCTTATCCTTGAAGAGGGGTTTGAAGATTATTTATTCTTGCCCTTTACTGATTTGACCAATGGAGAAGAAACCTATACGGGCGGTAGGTATATTGATCTGCGTATTCCGGAAGGAAAACAGATTACACTGGATTTCAATAAAGCGTATAATCCGTATTGTGTGTACAACAAAAAATATTCTTGCCCGCTGGTACCAAAAGTGAATCATTTGAGCACAAGAATTCTTGCTGGAGTAAAAGATTTCAAAAAGGAATAGCATAAAAAAATCCCCAACATTGCTGCTGGGGATTTTCACACTGTGCAAAAAATAACTCAACCAATTATTTTCTTAAAAAGAGTATATCGCTGCCAAGGTAAAAGATGACAAGCTGTTTTTAGGATTGAGGTCATTGTCTAAAAATGGCTCAAAATCATTACCCCAAGAATCAAGTCTTATCTCTGGTTTTATAATCAAATTACCTTCCGTAAAACTTCCTGTCAATGTCAAGGCAGTAACAGGTGCATCTTCAGCACCATCTGCTGTAAGCGCAAAATATTCACCTCTTAATCCGATTGAAAAGTCATCTGAGGCAGCCAATTGAGGATATAACGCAACCCCGTAAAAACCTGAATCAGTCTCACCATTGGTATTGTAAGCGGCGTTTAATCCGAAGAAAAAGGTATCTGATAAATCAAAACCTCCTGTGAAATCAATCTCAGTACCCAAACCACCATTTTCACCACTATCATAGTAGAAGTTCAAATATTGACCGTAAAAACCTAACTGGGCTCCAAAAGAAACTTCACCTGTAGTGGTAACATCATTAGTATCCCAGGGGTTCATTACCCCTAACATTAAACTAAAGTCATCGGATAAAGTGAAATCAGCTTTTAAACCAACATGAGAGAATGGCCCATTTGAAAACAAGTATGAAGTGCTATAGTTGAAGTTTGCCTGAGGGGCAATCACTTCATACCCTAAAAAGGTATTGAAACGACCCATAGTTAAGGTAGTACCTTCAGAAACATTCCAATAGACGTAGGCCTGATTTACAATACCGTCAACAATATCATTGCTGAATGTGGCACCCGCACCTCTTGGCCCAACAACCAAATCAAGAACAGCACCTACCTTACCAGCTTCATAGCTAGCAATTAAGTTACCCATGCCCACGGCAAAACCGGTTTGATTTGCAAATGCAGTACCGGGATCTTGAGAAGCCCCACTTTCAGCATCAGCAAAAGCAGTTCTGTAATACCCGTCAACGCTACCGCTAAAACTGATTGCGGGCTTTTCATCTTCAGTATCATCTTGTGCAATTATTGCCGTTGTTGAAAACAATAGCATTGCCGACAAGAATATATTTTTTACGAAATTTGTTTTAGTGATCATGTTCATAAGTTTGAATTTTTAGTTGCCCCAAGAGGGTGCGAAAATTTTACTAGCTAAATGTGAATTTGATTTATTTTGACGGAGCGTTCTGCAAAACGCTCCGTCTTTTATTTGATATTTATTAGTGTTGATTCATTCTGAAATCAGGATAGGCATCCATTCCGTGTTCATGTAAATCAAGACCTTCCAATTCCTCTTCTTTGCTAACGCGAAGACCAAGAGTGGCTTTCAAGCCTCCTAATATGATAAGCGAGGTTACAATACAGAAACCACCGATGATCAAGACACCATAAAGTTGTGTCAAGAACTGATCAAAACCGGCCATGCTTCCGAAAATACCAACCGCCAAGGTGCCCCAAATACCACATATCAAGTGAACGGCAACGGCACCAACAGGATCATCCAATTTTAGCTTATCGATCAGGGCAACACCCAATACTATGATCGTGCCAGATATCAAGCCTATTAAGATTGCATTTTCTGGAGACATCAAATCAGCACCGGCTGTAATACCCACCAAACCACCAAGAATGCCATTTAAAAACATGGTCAGGTCAAGGTTTTTGTGCATGATGAAAGAGAATACCATAGAGGAGACACCACCAGCTGCGGCTGAGAGACAAGTGGTTACCAAGACCAAAGATGTCAATTCAGGGTCTGCAGATAACACAGAACCACCGTTAAAACCAAACCAGCCCAACCAGAGCACAAGTACACCTGCAGTTGCCAATGGAATGTTATGACCCGGTAATGCCTTGGGTTTGCCATCTTCTCCGAATTTTCCAATTCTCGAACCCAATAGGAAAATGGCAATCAATGCTGCCCATCCTCCAACAGAGTGTACCAATGTTGAACCTGCGAAATCATAGAATCCCCACGAATCCAAGAATCCACCGCCCCATTTCCATGCGCCAACAATTGGGTAAACAAGTCCTACATAGAGTACGGTAAAGATCATGAAAGATCCAATTTTAATACGTTCGGCCACGGCCCCTGAAACAATTGTCGCTGCCGTTGCTGCGAACATTCCTTGAAACAGAAAATCAGTCCACCAAGTATAACCGCCATCGGCGTAATCAGCAGTCATACCATTCTCTGGAGCACCGATACCAAAACCTGCGAAACCGAATATGCCAGATGAACCTTCCTCAAAACCGGGGTACATCATATTGAAACCCCAAGCATAATATAAGAGAAGCCCTACGGTAATGATGAATATGTTTTTGAAAAGAATATTGATTGTATTTTTTTGACGGGTAAGTCCAATTTCCAAAAAGGCGAACCCTGTGTGCATGAAGAATACCAAAGCGGTACATACCATCATCCAAACGTTATTTGCTGTGAATAATCCTGCTTCCATTTTATTGATTTAGTTTGTGGTTGTTAATTAGTTTATACCAGCGTGGCCAGTTTCTTTTGTTCTTATTCTATAAGCCTCAAGCACCTCGGAGACGAAAATCTTTCCATCCCCAACATTGCCTGTGGCTGCTGTATCAAGAATGCAGTTGACGGTACGTTCTAAAAATTCATCGGATACCACTATTGTTAGGTATCTTCTTTGAATATCAGTGGTACTATAAGAGATGCCTCTATAGACATGGCCTCTTTTTTCGTTTCCAACCCCGGTTACATCCCAGTAGCTGAAGAAATTGACCTCAATCGCATGAAGTGCCTTTTTCACTTCATCGAATTTGGATTTTCTGATGATTGCTTCGATCTGTTTCATCTTAATAAAAGTTTAATTGGTTTAGTCAATTCTTTGAACGAATCGATTTGTTTAATGAAGGGCCAAATGTATAATATATAAAACGATACCCTTAAAAAATTAGGGGTATGTTATCAACTTTTAATGATTTGATAAATACACCCCCTAAAATTCATGGGTACTTAATTTTAAGTATCTAAAATTGCAAATTGTTGAAATTTTTGAATCCTTTTGCGGTCAAAAAGAGCATTAAACAGTGCTTTTCACACTAATTTTTGATGATTGTTAATAAAAAAGTGGAATAATTGAAGAAAATGTAATGAGAAGTTTTCACTCATTTAAGTTGACCAGAGATGGTTTAGGTAAAATGGTCTAGAATAACTTCGAAAACCAAAGTCCCAAGGCAACGGCAATCACACCAACAACAATGCTGGCAATCGTATAAAGAGAGAAGTGCACCAAATGACCTTCACTTAATAAAGAGTGTTTTTCGAAGGCGAAGGTGGAGAATGTAGTGAAGCCACCACAGAAGCCCGTTGCCAAAAATAGAATTTGGTTTTTAGAAAGGAAGTCGTTCTTAAAAGACAGGCCCAAAATAATACCGATGAGTAAACAACCTAATATGTTGACTAAAAATGTGCCTAGAAAGAAATGTTGAAAGTAAGAGTTGAAGTTTTTAGAGATTAGATATCGCATAGCGCTACCTAAGCCTCCGCCTACAAATACAAGTAAAAGTTGCTGCATACCTTAAAGGTATAAAACTATACTGCTTTCTTGTATTTTGAAGAAAGTAAATCTATAGGAAAGATTTCAGAAGTCTGAGATTTTATTACATCTGTAGCTGACTTCTTTTTCTGACCAACAGTATTCAAACTAAACAACATCATTGCGACATTTATACCTAAAATGATGAAGAAAATTGTAAAGAAAGTAATCATGTTTGCCCCTTTTGTTTGAGTATACAACGCAAAATTACGATGTTTGGTATATTTTACACGACAAAATGCGCAATAGTTGTTAAAAAGGGCATTTTTACGGAATTCTGAAAAATGGTCTTAATTTTTAAGGAAATACTTAATTGCGAATAACAACATTAGGAATATTAGGAAGAAAATTCCCACCCATTTGACACCTTGATAATTCTTTTGGTGCAATTTGCTGTCTTTTTTATATGAAACTACGATGATGATGGTAAAAACTACCACGAATAGGGCGGCAAAAATTAATCGTCCGGTGGTGAACATATTCTCTATTTTTACACAAAACTAATCTAAAATAAACCACTAATGCAAGACAAGATCAACGCCGTAAAACTATTTCATACTTCTTTTGGCCTAGGTGTTTCAGAAACCATGCGTTCAAATTTAGGAGAGCGCAAAAATCTGCTTCGTTTCAATTTGATGGATGAAGAGAACAAAGAGTATTTTGAGGCCGCCCAAAACAATGATATGGTTGAGGTGGCAGATGCGTTGGGCGATATGTTGTACATACTTTGCGGAACCATTTTAGAACACGGTATGCAGTATAAGATCGAAGAGGTCTTTGAAGAAATTCAACGCAGCAATATGAGTAAGTTAGGCGCTGATGGCAAACCCATTTATCGTGATGACGGCAAGGTATTGAAGGGGCCGAATTACTTTAAACCGAACATTAAACAGATATTGGACCAGTAAACTCTAGTCGTCTGGTAAAGACTCAAACTCTTTTCTTTTTTTATTAAACCAAGCACCCAAAGCCTCTGGAGATTGCATTAGGGTTTTCATGTCAGCCATGGCTTTCAGATGCGCAGTGTCAGCCTTTTGAAACATTTCCGTGCCATGTTTTTTGCTCAATTCAGCAATTTCTTCGAAGGTCTCAGCAGAGAATTTCATGGCACAAGCACCCCCCAATTGTTTACAGGTCATTGTTTTCATATACTGTGATAAAAGTTATTGGGTTTCAAGTTAAAAAAAAAAATGAAGCAACCCACCGTAAAGAAACGTGGGAGGAAGTTAAATTTTTGTATTGGTTGTTGGGCCTCGCTACTCTGTGACAAGGAATGTGATCTTGGTAACTACGAAAAAATCATTCGAATTGGATCCATATGAGGCTCTAATTTCCACATAATCACTTCCAACAAATTCAGCTTTCGGTTCATATCGATAGACATGATTTTCTGTTTCAGGTTCGTTGTTTATTTCACTAATTTCAAATTGTTCTGCTTGAATCAGAATGGCTACACCTTCTTCATTTCCAAAAGAACCTAGATCGTACTCATAGAGATCTCGTTTCGGAGATTGATATCAAGTTCATTGATTTCTGTGTTCGTTAAATCATTATTACCACACGAGGTAAGGAGAAGAACACTTAATATTGAGTAAATCATTTTTTTTTCATAAGTCCTTTTTCTTCAGATGTCCAAATCGCTTTTTGGATGCATATAATTTTCAACAACAACGGTTTGAGTATTGGCAGAGGTGGTGTGAAGACACTTTACCATCAACCCGTCACGGTGTTATCATGTTCATTAAAGTTTCAATATTAGTTGGCCAAGTTGGGTACATGTACTATTATAGGGTGTTTTGTTATCAAGTTAAAGGTTAAAACCCTGTAATTTCATTGCAGTTACTTTAGTTTCCATACACTTTTTGTGTACTGCTTGTCATTTCGAACATAGTGGAAAATCTCATTGTGTAGTCAAAATCCTGGGATTTCTCTTCGTGCCTCCTTCGAAATGACAAACTACTTCATAAAGAATTTCATGCTTTCTTTTAAAACAATGGATTTCAAATTCATAATGGTTTAATCTAATTGAATTTCTTTACACGTTTAAGACCCATTGCCTTGATCATCCAATTGGGTACTGGTTTTAAAGGATTTCTCTTTTTCAGGTCAATGCTTATGCCGAGTGGCTTGATCAATGGAACTTTATGTGTTTCGACAAATTCAATCAGTGTTCCATCACAATCTTCAATGTAGCCCCAATGTCCATTCGCATCGCCCATATCAAACGATTCTGAACTAAGCACTTTAAAAGGAAATCCGTTTTTAGCGCATTCTTCAGTGAGTGCTTTCATATTGCGAATGTCAAAGCATAAATGAATGAATCCTAAATCGCCCCAATATCGATCTTCGAATATTTTTACAGGTTGCGAATCGAGGCATTGAATCAACTCAATCTGACTGCGACCCAATAATTTACTAAATCCACCCACTCTTTCCGATGTATGGGTTAAAAGAACTCTTCTGAATTTTCCCGTTCCGTTTGGTAATCCTTGAAAATCGTCAAACTGTCCTGTTTTGTCATAAATGATCTTGTCATATTCCAGTATCTCAGAATACAACCTTAAAGATTTATCAATATCGGTTACTCCAATTAAACAGCCATAAATTCCGCCAACATCGTTGCCATGATCTGCGTACCAAGAATCAGATTCTTTAATTCTCAATAGGTTACCGTAGGGATCTTGAATATGAAAGTTTCGTTTTGAATCAGGTTCCGTTTTTATATGGGTTAACATATTTTCTCCTAATTCACAAAGTCGGTGGTGGGTTGATTCAACATCTTTGGTTTTGATAAAAGCACAATTTATTCCTAAGTCGCCAAGTTTGATGTTGGTTTTGGGTTTTGAGGGTTTTCTATCAAGATATTGCCAAATCTCGTAGCCACCACCACCTCGCATGTTCATGGCAAGAATGGCCCTCTTTTTTCGAGGTTTTCCGCCCATGTACTGGGCCATGTAGGTAGCCGTATTACGGTCATCAAATACGGGAACATCAGCACCCAATCGGGTGGCGTACCATTCAAAGGCTAGGTCGGCATTGGCAACACCAATACCTATTTGTTGAATTCCGTATATCAATTTGTTTTTCATGTTCCATTTATTTTAACCTGATTCATTTGCCCCAATTCCCCAAATAGGTCTTGGTCATTATGCGTTTGGCCTTCCGCTTCGATCATAACGTTGCGTAAAAAGCCTGACAAACCTTTCTGCCTTGGCCCAAACGGGTTTGTTGAATCAGAAAGTACTTTCCGATAAAAAAATACAATCGCAACCTGTGGCATGCGAAAAACCTCAAAAACACTGGAGCCCGTTTGCAGTTCTTTCACCAAAAAGATTCCTCGATTTTCAAAGTTATCAATGACCATTAAAGTAGCCATAGATTTGATATGCGAATAGGCCTAAGCCTGCTATGACAAGATACAAGTTTACCGCTTTGTAAAACGCAGAAAAGTGTTTCTGTTTTCTCGCGAGGGTAATAATGAAAATAATAGGAACCAAGGCCAGTACTTGACCTACTTCCACACCTATATTAAAGCATAGGATTTTGCTAAAATACTGGCCTTCACCCATGTCAAAAGATTGTAGTCTTGTGGAAAGTCCGAAGCCATGAACCAGCCCGAAAGCGCCCACCATGAGCAATAAATCAGGCAATTTTACCTTTAATTTTTTAAAGCCGCCTAAATTCTCAAATCCTTTATAGAGCACACTCAAGGCAATTAGGGCATCAACCAGATTTTCATTGGCCGTAATGTCCATATAGGTTGCGCCTATCAGGGTAATGCAATGCCCAATTGTAAATACCGTAATGAACTTCAAAATGTCTTTAAAGTTGTTCAGATGAAAGATGATACCCACGAGAAAAAGCAAATGATCGTAACCCGTGAGCATGTGTGTGGCACCTACGCGAATATAGGCCCACAAACCACCATTGGCCAAAATTTCTTGATCTGCATTGGTCACGTCATGTGCCATGCCCCATACAGGAATAAATAAAAATAAGAGTGGTAATACACGTTTCAGGTCAACTCGCATTGTTCTCAATTTTTTCTAAAGATCAGAAATAGAAGACCGATTATCATGACACTGCCAAGTATGAAAATCCAAGTTGGAAAACCATCTTCATGCTCGTGAACATCGTCATGTGTATGGGTATCACTGCCGTGTTTGTGTGTCACACCAAAGGTCAAAGTAGCCCATTGCGATTGATGGGTCAAATCGGTGCCATCATTGAGTTCGGTCATGTAAATGGTTCTCAGATAATAGGTGCCATCTTCGGGTAAATCCACCGAAATGATGCCTTGTACGTTGGTACGTAATTTTTGGCCGGTAGTATGTGAATGGCCATGTTCTTCTTTTTGTGATTCAGAATGCGTGTGTTGGGCATCTGCTTTTGCATGATCATGCGAGTGTAGTTCTTCATCGTGTTCATTGGGCTTATCGGTAGATGTATGTGAATGTCCGCTCTTCACATAATCAGCATACACCAGTTGGTTGGGTAAGGGTTTGCCATTCAATATCAAGGCTACTTCAAGTTGTTCACCACTATAATTTTCGTAAGGATTCTCTTTTGGAATAAATTCGATAGGATGTCCGAATACGGCATTCCAATCGTTCGTTTTGCGATCACCCACTTGATAAATGGCCTTCACATGTTTGGCATAGCTTTCGAGAGCATCTTGATCCAATAAGCCTTCATCGGTGCGCTTTTCAAACAAATCAAGCACACCGTCACTTTTAAGGTAACTGTTGAATTTTTCAGCAGTCAAGGCAATATTTTTCGCTTTTGTGGAAACTCCTGCAACCAGTGTGCCTTCTTTATCAGGATTAAAGGTTAATTGTGTAATGACGCTGTCTTTGTCTTTCCATTCCTCGGGATTAATGGCTATTCGCTCTCCATGGGTCATAAAGGAAGCATCAAGTATGCGGTCACGAGTGATAATATTTTCACTTGTTTCGAAATCTCCATTATAAAGACTTAGGGTCACTTCTTCATTAGGTTGCAGAAAATAACTACCCATTTTCAGATACAGATTATGGCTACAGCATAAAGCAATGATCAACAGGTAAAATATTTTTCGCATGGTTTGTTGTTTTCTTTACATACGAAGTGAAGGGGCGCAAGGTTTAGTTTTAGGAAAAATCTCATTAAAAAAACTGAGTTAAAAACCAAGTCTTTTGAAGTTAAACTAGACACAAAATTTTCATCATACGGTAGTCCTGAAATCCCATTTTTCCTCGAATTATCATATACCGCTAATCAAATTTCCAGTATCTGGTTGTCTATATGATTTGGTACATCCATGGAGTAGAAATAGCAAACATGCCAGGATTTTCGTAATTGAAGCTAAAAACAATCCAATAAACGTAATTTAATCAAAACAAAAGTCCATTTAGAAGACCTTAATCTTTCATCACTTCACCAAAAAAATGGCATTGGCGAAAAACAATTTGCCATTTTCCCAAAAGCCTCGAAATAGCGGATTGTCTACCATGTAGACCACACTGCCCCGACCATAATTGTCCACCCCAAAAATCAAGGTTTTGTCAATTGTTTTCTGCGCTTCGCTACCGGCAAAACCAGAAACCGGTTTGTTTTGGTTCTTTTCCAAGTACACCACGTTTCCGTTACTCAAATAATCGAAAGCATTGTTGCCCAGCTTCAATGAAAAATAGTCTTTGCCATACCCGAATGCCAGCGGATGCGTATTGTCGACCTTGGCCTTGAAAATAGCCCCTGTAATGGCGCTTTTTATTTGTTCGCGTTCCGATCCGTCGTAAGGTTGCAAATACTGGCTACTGTCTTTTTCGGTTTTTTTCTTTTTAAGACCAAAACCACCTTCACCCGAAATGGAACTGATTGATCCGCCCATGGCAATGAGCTTGCCACCATTTCGTACCCAATCTTTGATTTCACCCAACATTTCTTCATCCATAAAACTATTGTAACCCCAACCACCTGGTAAGACCAAAACATCATATTCAGAGAGATCTATTCGGTTGATATAGCTTGCATCGATTACGGCAAAGGGGTAATGCAGTTGTTGTTCAAAAAAGTGCCAAATTTCCCCAAAGCGCAAAGTTGAAGTGGGTTCACCTGATAAAACGGCAACTTTTACATCGTCTATCATTTGCACCCAACCAGATCCAAAATCTTTACCGCTATCCACATAACCCGTTGCTGCGGAAGTCAATTGTTTCTTGTGTTTTTCAGCTATTCTCTGAAGTGTTCCCAAAAAATCTTTATGATTTTGGTTATCTCCTTTAGTGATGATTAAGGTGCCCCTTTTGTAGTTTTTTCCGTCTAGAGAAAAAGGCTTGTAGTTATGACGCACCCTTATTTTTTCTTTGATCAAATCAGCCAAGAATCGCGCGTCTTTCATACTGTTCCAATCTGTTAGAAAGGCGTAAGCGTTTTCATCAATTGGAGAAGAAGGCCTTCCGACATAAAAAGTTTTTACTTTTTTATCGGACCCAATCGACGGCACAGAATTTTCAGATGCAATGGCATTGACGCCATATGCATGGGGCAGCGACCAGGCTGTTATGTCATAAGTAACTGAGTCAGATAACATTGCATTTGGCTCAAATAACACCTTGACCAAGGTGCCTTTAGGCTGATCAGTTGAAATGACAACACTGTTCAGATTCGTTTTGATACTTCCTGATTTTCCTGTTTTATAATTATAACCTCTAACCGTAGTACCATTTTTTGCCATTCCTACTTCAATATCATGCTGATCCAATAATTTTAAGAGAGCTATCATTTTATCATGCTCCCCATTGATAACATAATCCTTGTATTTGAAATCTTTTTTCCCATAAAATTTCTTGAACTCATCATTCAATCTTTGAACATTGCCCGAAGCGACTTCAACGGTCGAAAGCCCCGTAGTGTGGTGGTGTGCAATTCTATCTTTCAAAGTCAGGGTATCGCCTATACTGGTAATAATGCCGAGTCCGGCGCGACCACTACCTCCTTGTTCGTAGGTCATGCCGATACCGCCATTGTAAGTAGGGTAAGTATCTCCGTAACTGGGGTATAATAAATCAAATCTTTCTTTAGTGAAATAAAACCAGCCATTGGCATTAAAATACTTGGCGTGGTTTTTACCGATTATTTTTTGAAATTCACGCTGAAAATCGGTAATCACCTCGTGAAAAGGTTCTGCCGCCGGGGCAAAATAATAAGGGTCGTCAACACCTTGCTCATGAAAATCAACATGTACATGGGGCAACCATTTGTTGAAAAATTTTAGACGTTGTTGACTCTCAACTTGGGTCAACCAGGCCCAGTCCCTATTCAAATCAAACATATAATGATTCGCTCGACCAGTCAACCAACCCTCATGATGTTCTTTACTGTTGGGATCCACATTATTCGGGGTGTTTTTAGTTTCATTGTACCAATTCACATAGCGATCACGTCCGTCAGGGTTAATGCATGGATCGATCAAAACCACCGTATTTTCCAAATACGTCGTTTTTTTGGTCAGCAGTTCATAGGCGGTTTGCATAGAGGCTTCTGTACTCACACTTTCATTGCCGTGAACATTGTAACTGAGCCAAACAATTGCTTTTGAAGGGTTGCCCTCGCCTTTGGTGTTTTTGAGATGTTCTTTGCGAATATCCTCTAAATTAGTGATGTTTTCGGCAGAACTGATATACGCCAAAAGAAGGGGTCGTCGCTCATTGGTTTTACCATAAAGATCTAATTTGACCCGAGTCGGGTCGGCTGATGCCAAATAGTGATAGTAATCAACCACTTCATGGTGGCGTGTGAACTGCGTGCCCAGCTCATAACCTAAGAATTCAGAGGGCGATTTTAGTTCTTGGGCGTGAGTAAATAGCGTTAAAAGTGATATACTGAGCAGTAGTAATTTTTTCATCTAGGTTCTAATTTTGGCGTAGCTGCCAAGCTAGTGAAAATCAATCAAAATAATGCGGATTTTCTTCAATTTGCCCATTTTTCAGGATGAAGTAATTAACTTATTTTTATCACGACATAAAACCGATGGTTGTTTTATAATTCCGACTTTTACAGTGCCTATGGATATTGACTGTTTACCTTTTCAGAAAACCGGTTATTTTTCTGAGTTGATCTGTGATTATCTCAATGAAAAGAAGGATTTGAAACCTTTTTACAATCGTTTTCCCACACTCGAGAATTTTAAGGATCAATTAGAAGAAAAGGGCAAACATTTTCCGCAAACACACCGTGAAGTTTTGCATACCTCTTTAAAGGCCCAGTACGCCAATCTTAAGACTTCGAAAAAAACCCAAGACCATATCACGCAGTTGAAAGATTCAAAGACTTTTACTGTGGTCACGGGGCATCAATTGAATTTGTTCACGGGTCCGCTTTATTTTTTGTACAAGATCATCGCTACCATTAATTTGACCAAAAAGCTTAAAAAGAGCTATGCGGAATACAATTTTGTACCTATCTATTGGATGGCCACTGAGGATCATGACTTTGATGAAATCAATTATTTTAATTTCAAGGGAAGAAAACTACAGTGGAATAAAGATGCTGCAGGTGCGGTTGGGGCCTTATCAACAGAAGGACTTGAGAAAGTTTTCATGGCCTTCTCCAATGAAATGGGAAGTACCGAAAATGCACAAGCCCTACGTGATTTGTTCAAAAGGGCATATGTTGCCCATGATAATCTCGCGGATGCCACCAGGTTTTTGGCCAATGAATTATTCCAAAATGAGGGTCTAGTTATTGTTGATGGCGACGATAACGCCTTGAAGACGCTTATGATTCCTTATGCGGAAAAAGACATGTTCGATCAACTGTCATTTGAAAAGGTAAGCAAGACAGCGAAAGAACTAAAAGAGGTCTCTCAAACGTATGCCGTTCAGGTGAATCCGCGTGAGATCAACTACTTCTATTTGAAAGAAAGTTTGCGAGAACGCATTTTAGAAAAAGAGAATCGTTTTTTTGTTAACAATACGAATATTGAATTTTCAAAAGAAGAACTGGCTGAGGAATTGAATAAGCATCCCGAGCGTTTTTCACCCAATGTCATTGCCAGACCCCTGTATCAAGAGGTCATTTTGCCTAATATTTGTTATATCGGTGGCGGTGGCGAATTGGCGTATTGGTTAGAGCTGAAGGCAATGTTCAGCGCCATGAAAGTGCCTTTTCCCATGTTATTGCTGCGTAATTCTGCTTTGATCATTACCAACAAGCAAAAGAAGAAGTTAGAAAAGATAAACCTTTCAGCCGAAGACCTCTTTTTAAAACAAAATAGTTTGATCAATAAAAAGATTCGCGAAATCTCGAATGTTGACATTGATTTTTCACAACAAAAACAACATCTTGAAGAACAGTTCAAAGCCCTACACGAAACTGCGAGGCAAACCGATGCTTCTTTTTTAGGGGCCGTAAAAGCCCAAGAGGTCAAACAAAAAAAAGGATTGGATCATCTTGAAAAACGCCTTTTAAAAGCTCAAAAACGTAAATTGAAAGATCAGGTGGTACGCCTTTCGGAATTACAAAATGAGCTTTTTCCGAATCAATCATTACAAGAGAGAAGTGTCAATTTTTCTGAACTGTATTTGGAGTATGGCGATGCTTTGATCAACGACTTACTGAAATCGCTCGATCCTTTGAAACTACAATTCAGCATTCTTGTAAAATGAAAAGACCTTATTCAAAATAGCATATAGTTGAAGGGAGGCCGCGTCAAACAAAGCTATTTTTATCGGTTGAAAACCGTTATATATATTGAATCATTAATAAACCGTGTTCGAATAAAGCGATACTCGCGGGGCCCATTAGCAACAACAACAAAGCGGTAAAAGTTGACTTTAGTTTTGAATACCTCAAATTGATGGGTAATTTTCTAGTCATAGCCAATTATTTTTAAGGAAAGGGGAATTGTTATACTTACAAACTATTTCTTGGACTGGTTTGATTGTCCAGCTACTTTTAATTTCTCCTTACGTAAAAGATCTAGAAAGTTGGCACTGAAAGAATTTTCAGGCTTCTGATGAGTTTTGTTTTGCTCTTTGTTTCGGTTTTTCATCTTTAGATTCGATTTGGGATTCGAACCTCAAAACTATGTAGGGGCCACTTTTTAGCTAAAAAAAAGGTAGAATAGTCGCCAAATCACAGAAAAATTCTTTAAAAGGTTTAGGGACAAACCTTTTACCGATGTTTTTTACATTTTTTCTTTTTGCAAATCCTAGATAAACCGGCTCGAAAACTGGATAAAGTGCATCTTACCAACCAAAGGGGGTATTGAAAAAACACCAAAATGCGGTAGGGTTTTTTAGGTAGTGGTTGTTTACTATACAAATTGCTATGAAATTGATTTCAGCTTTTGTTTGAATTAGCTTGAATGAACGCTGAATGATTCTACATAAGTTTATGTGTTTAGGTTGGTTTTTTGATTTTGATGAAAAGTCCGGGGTGGTTCCCGGGCTTTTGCTTTTCGGTAAAATCCTCATTCTCTAAACTTCCTAAAAAAATCAAATTTGTTTGTAAGGAATTGAATCTTTATTCGTCTGATAGAATAGTTAAGAAAAAGAAAGTTTTAAATAAGTTGTTTGGTTGGTTATCCCAGGTGGTTCTGGGATGAAACTAAAAGCCCGAAGCGCCTGCTTCGGGCTTTTTTTATAAGCTATTTGAAGGCTAAAACCCTGTAATTTTATTGCAGTAACTTTAGTTTCTAAAAACTTTTTGCGAGCTGCTTGTCATTTCGAACATAGTGAGAAATCTAATTATGTACTCAAAATCATGAGATTTCCCATGAAACCTCTTTGTTAAGGCAATCTTCTGGTAAGTGCATTTCATTCTTTCATTTAAAAACATGTATTTCAAATCAATAGTGGTTTATTCTGTGTTGACAATTATTTTTTTCTCCGTTAAGTTGTATCCTGCAAATATACCCACAGCTCCTTCGTCTAAAACATTGTTGGGTGCCACGCTGTACTCTAAGAAAATATCAAACTCGGCATCTTGGTTATTATCGTTTGCTCGAATATTTTGATAAATGATTTCATCAATATGCGCAACTTTCAAGGTAACTTCAACCGAATCGATTTCCGTTTCCTCGTCATAAAATGCGTTGCTGAAAAGTCGGGCACTGAGTATTCCTCCGTTATCAAGATTATCGTTTAGAAAGGGCTCAAAATTTTCCACGCCCATATTACTTTCAATAATTTGTTGGGGTTCATCTCCATAGGTGTACGTCCACTCAAAAGTTCCTCCCAGTGCATAAACATTTCCCTCTTCAGAAAAATCTTGAAAACTTAGTACACCGCTCAGCGGGTCACGCCCAAATTCGTATGTAGTTGGTATTACGTCATAATCAACGTTCTCTATGGGAATAGCCTTTGGAATAACGCATGTGGCCGAATAGCTCAAACCTTCAACAGTGACTTCTAAAAAGTACCGTTGTTCGCCCATTATATTCAATGTTTGACCATCAGCAGTGTAATTACCTTCGTCTGCATCATATTGCAGCGTTGTGCTATTTCCTGCCTCGTCAGATAGTATTACTTCGGCATTGTTGATGATGAATTTTTGTCTATTGGCCTCCCAGTCATCAAAACTGAATGTGGTACCCACGGCTGGTAATACTTTTGACACATGAATTCGAAAAAGGGTATCTTGAGGAGCGATGTATCCTCTAATATAAACCTGTTCTTCAGCATCCAGTAACTTTTCGGCATCAACTATTTTTTGACACGAACCCAATGAACCAAGAACTATGATCAATATTGCTAAGTAGTTTTTCATAATTTAGAATTTAAGGGTGTAATTGAAGGAAGGAATGAGCATCATCACTGAAACACGATTCAATTCTTTGGTAACTGTTGTCGGATTCAGGTCGTCATCATAATTTTCTTCCAAAGTGTAGATAAACGGATTCTGCCTTGCATACGCATTGTACAATGAAATACCCCATGTGCGTTCACGACCTTTTTTTAAAGGTTTGTGCCACTGTAGCCCCAAGTCAAGCCGATGGCTTGTTTCTCCTCTAAAATTGTTACGTTGTGTCACAAAATTTTCGGTAAGACTTCCAAAAAAACTACCTTGGGTTACTATAGGAAAATTGTCTGCTATGTTCAGGCGTTGCAAATTGGGAAGCGTATAATTGTTTCCAGTTGAAAGAACCCAAGTGGCAGACCAAGTGATACGGTTATGTGGCTTATAAATTCCTACTATCGAAATATCATGGCGTCTATCGTAGCGATCAAAGAATTTATCGCCCAAGTTCAGCTCATCGAATTGACGCTCTGACCATGAGAGGGTATAGCCGGCCCACCCTGTCAATTTTCCTGTTTGTTTTCGAAAGAGTACTTCGGCGCCGTATGCCCAACCCTGACCTGAGGTGATATTGTCTTCCCAACTGATACTTTTTCCGCTTTCCAGATTGTCCAATGCGAGAAAAGAGGCCCCCTCTTTATATGCAATGACATCATCGAGTTTCTTGTAATAGCCTTCTAAGGTCATCGAATAATCCTTATCCAAAAAATCTTTGGCCAACCCAATGGCAAACTGCTCAGAGCGCTGTGGCTTTACATTATCAGTGGAAGAAACCCACAAATCAGTTGGCAGTCCTATTCCTGAACTTGACAATAGATGAATGTATTGGTTCATTTGGGTATAGGACGCTTTGAAGGCTAAATCTGGTTTGAAATTATAAGACAACGCCAATCGGGGTTCGAAATTAAAATAGTTTTCATCTTCATAATTAAAGTAACTCATGCGCATGCCAGGAGAAAGCCCCAGTTTATCTGTGATTCGCCAATTGTCTTCTGCATAAAACCCACCTTCTAAAGAATTCAGTTCTTGTTTAGTATCGATATCATCGCTAAAGTCATCTTTAATCAATACCCGCTGGGGTGTGAAATTATGTCGCGTGACCAGTGCTCCGATTTTTATGCTGTGCTTACTGTTCGGAAAATAGTCAAAATCAATTTTTGCGGTATAATCATTGATGCCGGAACTTGAATTGAAAAAATATTCGTTTGTACGATCTTCAAATACATCGGTATATTCATCTTTTATACTAAAATCATAATTGCTGAAAATCAATGAGGTATTTGAGAAAAGTCGGTTATTGTATTGATGGTTCCATCGTAGGGTTGATGTGATGTTGCCCCATCCTAAGCGCACTTTGTCAGTAGAGGTTTCATCCTTAAAGTTGGCATAAAATTTATCACGACCATAGTAATTGCTCCAATATAGTTTGTCTTTTGGACTGAAAACATGATGGATTTTAAAATTAAGGTCGGCAAAATAATACCCTCCTGTGCTCTCGCCATCGCTTTGGGCGCGAATGAAAGGTTGGGCCAAAATATCTGCATAGGTTCTTCGCCCGCTAAGAATGAAAGAGGTTTTTCCTTTGTTTATGGGGCCTTCCAACAACAATGAAGAAGAAATCAATCCGATATTTATTTTTCCTGATAGCTTTTCTTTATTTCCATCTTTCATATCTATTTTTATGACGGAAGAAAGTCTACCGCCAAATCGCGCAGGAAAACCTCCTTTAAATGCTTCAACTGATTTTATGGCATCTCCGTTGAAAACAGAGAAGAACCCGAAGAGATGATTTGAATTATAAACTACTGCATCATCCAAAACAATTAGATTTTGATCAGGAGTACCCCCACGAACAAAAAATCCGGAGCTGCCTTCTGAGCCACCTTGTATGCCCGGTAGTAATTGCAAGGTTTTTAAAACATCTTTTTCGCCCAATAGGGCAGGAACATCTTGAACAATCGAAGGATTAATTTTCACGGTGCTCATCTGCGTGACTTTGCTCTCTTGAACTTTTTCATCTGCCGTGACCACCACTTCCTCTAAAGATTCCGCCGTTGTTATCAAAGCAATTGTCCAATCGGTATCGGCTTTCAAATCAATTGTTTTGATTTGAGTACCATAACCCAAATAGGAAATATAAATTTCATGCTCGCCCTCAGGAAGTGTCAATGAAAAAAAGCCATAATCGTTTGAAGTTGTTCCTAATTTCAACTTGGGTACATAGATGGAAACTCCCAATAGGTTTTCACCACTTCCCATTTCTGTGATGTATCCACTAATGGTATGGGTTTTAGATTGGTATAAGAGGTTTGAGTTGATGGAAAATTTGAAACTGGTTGTGGCATAACCTTGAAAGAACAGAAAAATCAGAAATGTTGTGAAATAGGGGTTGTTCTTCAAACTAGTATATGTTTTGTTTGGTAAGCAAGGGTTGTTTGCTCACGAATGGTTAATGCAAGTAAGAGTTATTTTTCCATCAATGTTGTTAATGAAAAGATAAATGTGAGTTTACACTTACATTAATACTTTGTTGAATAGAATTTTTGAATATTATTTGAAAATTTCTTTTGTATTATGTGCGGGAAAATCTCAAAAATGCCCATCTCAATAGCCACAATTAATTAAAGTGTTTGCTATGTGCTGGTTTCATTCAGTGGCGATAGGAATAACCAAAATACGTAAAACTACTCGAAAAATTTTACCGTAAAGGAATCTTCTGGTATTGAATATTGTTGAAAAGCCCTTATAAAAATCCCACCAATTCACTTCTTCAAATTTTCGATTTTCCTATTTTTGCCCATGCAAAACAAAGTCCTGATTCTTGACTTCGGTTCTCAATACACACAACTCATTGGTAGACGGGTTCGAGAGCTGAATATTTTCTCTGAAATCAAACCTTTTAATAATCCGCCTGAAAATCTTTCCGAATACAAAGCGGTCATCCTCTCAGGTTCGCCTTATTCAGTTAGGGCTGATGATGCGCCACATCCTGACCTGTCTGAAATCAGGGGGAAGAAGCCTTTATTGGGAGTGTGTTACGGAGCTCAATATTTAGCCCATTTCAATGGTGGGAATGTTGAAAAATCGAATACTCGAGAGTATGGTAGAGCCAATCTTTCGCATGTTGAAACTGGCAATCCTTTTTTGGCGAAGATCAGTACTGGTAGCCAGGTTTGGATGAGCCATGCCGATACGATCAAACAGCTTCCTGAAAACGCACAATTGTTGGCAAGTACACATGATGTGGAAAACGCCGCCTTTAAGTTTGATGAGGAGGAAACGTACGGCATACAATTCCATCCAGAAGTATATCATTCCACAAACGGTAAACAATTACTTGAAAACTTCTTGGTCAATATTGCCGGACTAGAACAAACCTGGACACCTGATGCCTTTGTCGAAACCACCGTGGCCAATTTAAAAGAAAAGTTGGGCGATGACAAAGTCATATTGGGCCTATCAGGGGGTGTAGATTCTTCGGTTGCGGCAGTTTTGTTGCATAAAGCTATTGGCAGTAACCTCCATTGCATCTTTGTGAACAACGGATTGTTGCGTAAAAATGAGTTCGATAGTGTACTAAAACAATACGAAGGAATGGGACTCAATGTAAAAGGAGTGGATGCTTCGGCACGCTTTTTGGACGCATTGGCCGGGGAGTCTGATCCAGAGAAAAAACGCAAGACTATAGGTCGTGTTTTTGTGGAGGTCTTTGATGATGAATCGCAATTGGTTGATGGTGCAAAATGGTTAGCGCAGGGTACCATTTATCCTGATGTGATCGAATCGGTCTCGGCCACTGGTGGTCCGTCAGCAACCATAAAAAGCCACCATAATGTAGGCGGATTGCCCGATTATATGAAATTGAAAGTAGTGGAGCCTTTAAAGATGTTATTTAAGGATGAAGTACGTAGGGTAGGAGCCAGTATGGGACTGGACAAGGAGTTGCTAGGTAGGCATCCTTTTCCGGGACCTGGATTGGCCATTCGAATTTTAGGGGATATTACTCATGATAAAGTGGCCATTTTACAAGAAGTGGATCATATATTCATAAATGGACTTCGAAAGTGGGGTCTTTATGATAAGGTATGGCAAGCAGGGGCTATGTTGCTGCCAGTGAACAGTGTAGGGGTAATGGGAGACGAAAGAACTTATGAAAAATGTGTAGCTTTACGAGCAGTTGAAAGTACGGATGGTATGACGGCTGATTGGGTGAATTTACCTTATGAATTTTTACAAAAAACATCAAATGATATTATAAATAAAGTCCCTGGAGTGAATCGTGTCGTATATGATATTAGTTCCAAACCACCAGCAACCATAGAATGGGAATAACAATGAATCAATTTATTAAAAGTACCCTCATCCTATTTTTGGTCGTGTTTTCATCTTGTAAAGCACTGGCTCAGAAATTCACAACGCATGCCGTCAAGCGCGGAGAAACCATGGAAAGTATTGCCGAACAATACAAGGTAACTCCTGAAAGCATTTTGAAGTACAATAAAGAAATTAGCTCTGCCAATGATATTAAGCCCAATACCATCTTGGTTATTGCCCTAGATCGCGTTAAGGCAAAACCTTTGAGCAATACACCAACGAGAATAAAAGATTCTCAGCCAACACCCATTGAACAAGAAGAACCTATTGGTTTTACTTCCTATAAGGTGGGTAAAAAAGAGACTGTTTACAGTATTTCAAGAAGATTTCATATTACTGAAGAACAACTCAAAAAATACAATCCTCAGTTGTATTCTTCCCCCCTCAAAAGAAAAACCGTTCTGCGTATTCCAAAATATAAAAGGGTAAAACCAGAAGATCAGACTACTGAAGATTTATTTGAAACCTATACCGTTGCTCCGAAAGAAACCCGTTGGAGTATAGCGCATAAATACGGAATTACCATAGATAGTATGGTCGCACTTAACCCACAATTGGAAAAGAACGTCAATGACTTAGGGGTAGGGCAAGAATTGAAAATGCCCAAAAAGGCAGGCAGCAGTATTAAAAATCAAGTATCTGAATTGTTTATATCCTATACAGTGCCACCAAAAATGAACTTTTACCAATTGGAAAAAAAGTTCGGATTATCTGCGGATGAGATCATAAAATTGAATCCTGAGATTAAAGAAAGAGGAGGTTTGAAAGAGGGAATGGTGCTGCGTATTCCAGAAAAAAAGGTGGTCACGGGGGCTGTGAATACCGACAACTTTATTTTCTACGAAGTGAAACCGAAACAGACTGAATTTTCGTTGACCAGAAAACTGGGAATTTCATATAAAGATTTGTTGGAATTGAATCCTGATTTAAGAAATGGGCTGAAAGCGGGAATGGTTTTGAAAATTCCTAGAGAACAAAAAGGGGAGTTGGAGGTGCGCAATGCCCTTGTTTTGGATAAATTCAATTTGGTCGATAGTATCAATGTCGACAACAAACCAAAAATCATGTTTTTGCTGCCTTTTCGATTGGATAAGATGGATTTTGAAAATAAGGCAAACATTCGAAAAACAATAAGCAATAGTAGGCCAACAAATGTAAGTTTAAGCCTATACTCAGGGGCCATGGTTGCTTTTGATTCTATTGCCAAGCAAGGTGTTTCAGTAGCTATCAAGACGCTTGACAACCAATTAAACCAAGGGGTAACAAGAAGTTTGGTAAAAAACATTGACTTTTCTCAATATGATGCCATCGTTGGCCCACTGGACAAGGCCTCGCTCCTTGAGGTCGCGGTGCGTTCTTCCAATACACCCGTAATAACACCTATCAGACCCGAAAATTCGGTGGCTATGGAGAACGTTTTTTATTCCAATCCTCCGGTTAGGGTTTTGAGAAAGCGTATAATCGACCATGTAGGCGCTACAAGAAAAGATGAAAATATTGTGGTTATTGCTGACAGAAAGAGTTCAGTGGCAAGTGATTCGCTACAGGCTAAATTTCCTGAGGCTAAAATAATTCCTGTCATCGAAGAAGAGAAGAATATTGGCATTGTCAGGGATAGCTTGGCAGCAAAATTGTCAGAAGAAGTTGAAAATTGGGTTTTTGTGGAGTCAGATAATTACAAGTTGATTTCAAGTGTGACCTCTATTTTGAATTCCTTTCAAAATGCATTGATAGATCCAGAACTAAGTACCAAAAGGGTAAAGCTTAAAATGTTCACCACGAATAAAAACACCGCTTTTGAAAATGATGTGATTTCGGGAGCACACTTGTCAAATTTGGAATTTACCTACCCTTCTGTTTACAGAGAGGTGAAAAACAACAGCTTTTCAAAGAGTTATCGGAAGCGTTTTGGCGATACTCCCGACCGCTATGCTGTTCACGGATTCGACATTACCTATGACCTATTGCTCAAATTGGCCTATATGAAAAACCTAATGGGCGTCTCCAATCTAGTGGGTGAGACGGAATACGCGGGTAATAAATTTTCATATGAAAAAGAACCCTCAGAGGGTTACTTTAATCAGTCATCATACCTTATGGCCTACGATAAAATGCGAATCAAAGAAATAAAAGAATAAGATGACCTCAAAAGTTACCTATACTGGTGAATTAAGAACTTCATGTGAACACTTAAAATCAGGTGATACTTTCATAACCGATGCACCAACTGATAATAATGGTTTGGGGGCGGCTTTTTCGCCAACAGATACCGTAGCAACGGGCTTGGCAAGTTGTATTCTGACCATTATGGGAATAAAAGCAAGAGGATTGGAAGTTGATTTGCTCAACGCCACTGCCGAGGTTACCAAACATATGGCTTCAGAGCCACGAAGAATCTCTAAAATTGAAATTGATTTAAGTTTGCCAAAAATTGTCTCTGAAAAGAACCGTAAGATTTTGATCCATACAGCCAATACCTGTCCTGTTCATTATAGCCTGCACCCAGAAATAGAAAAAGTAATTACCTTCAATTGGGTCCAATAAGATACCTTTTTGCATGTGGTCTTTTATTGCTGATGGGTTTTCAGCAAGAGCAAGATTATGAGACCATTTCATGGGAGCCAGGAGAACGATTATCATGGTCCGATTTCAAAGGTAAAATTCCAACTTCAAGCAGAGCTGCGGCCACAACGGCAAGTGGTATTACCTACCGATATTCGGCCAACGGTAATCGTGATGATTTCGAAGTTAATTTCAAAATTGACACCCATTTTTATCCGAACAAATCTTGGTACAATCCTGAATTGTGTGATGCGGTCATACTTGGTCATGAGCAGCTACACTTTGATATTTCAGAGATATACGCCCGAAAATTGAAGAAGCGTTTAAATGAGAGTTCTTTCAATAGAAGCAATGTTAGGGCCAAGGTGCGTAAAATTTATAATCAAATCAACAATGAATTGAATGACTTTCAGAACAAATATGATAGGGAAACCAATTTTTCAAGAAATCGAGAGCAGCAATTAATTTGGAATGAGAAAATTGCGAGTGAACTTCAACTAAGTGATTCGTATTGACCCTGAGTTGCGTAACCAACGGGCAACCATTGAATTGTTTTTTTGAAAAATCGTACAGGTTCCTTTTACCTATCGGTGGGCATTACCAATGACCCTTATTAACCACGGTATTATTTGCGCGAGGTTCAGAACATATTCTTCATATCCTGTTTTCCGATAACCGCCATTATGTCTATGCAGTTACTACTGATTTTGTAGTAAATACTGTCTGAACCGCAAACACACCTTCGATACCCATCTTTTATGAATTCAACAGATTCAAATGAATACGGTCTTGCGGCAATAATTTCAAAATATTCAAAAAAGGTTTCGAAATACTTGTCAGCTTGGTGAACTCCGAATTTTTTGACTCCGTATTGATGAATTCTAATTAAGTCATTTTTCGCTTCATTCGATAATTTGTAGTTAGCCATTGAGAAAGGCCTTTGATTGCGCTAAAATCTGCTCTTTACTATCATTGGTAAATCCGCTATTTTCAGCTTTTTCCAGCTTGGCTTGAATCCAATCAATTTGAATTTGTTGTTTACGAGCTTGTCTAATCAAATCATTGACCAACTCACTTTTGCTTGAATATTCTTTATTGTCGACCTGAGCTTTTAACCACTCATCATTGGGTTTGGTGAAGGATATACTTTGTCTTGACATGATTTCTTTATTTGATGCAAATATACACCAAAAATGCATCATTTTCAAATAATTGCTGACGGCGGTCTCGTATAACCGGCAGCTAGGGGTTTATCTGCGTTACTTTTCGGTTTAGTACTGACGCTCGCAATTCCGAGTGGATTCGGACG